>JABFXY010000220.1 GCA_013361525.1 Polyangiaceae bacterium
ACTACGGCGCCGGCAAGGGCAAGATCGGCGACCTCAACGTCGGCGGTGGCGGAAAGGGCGAGTTCACCCCAGGCGCCGGCGGCGCGGGCGGTATCTCCGGCGCGGGCAACACCGGCAAGGGCGAGAAGACGGGCGACGCCGGTGTCGCGAAGAAGACCGAGGGGCCGAAGGGCAACGCCTCGATCGGCGGCGCGTCGGTTTCGGGTGGCTCGGTCGGCAACGCGGGCGCGGTCGTCGCCGGCATGGCCGCAGGCTTCCGCCGCTGCTACCAGCGCGGTCTCGCCGAAGACCCGAACATGAAGGGCTCGGTTCGCATCACGGCGAAGATCGGCCCGAACGGTGAGGTTCTCAGCGCGAGCCCCGCGGGCGGCGGTGGCCTCTCCGGCACGGTCACGAGCTGCGTCGCGGGCGTGGTATCGAGCCGCACCTTCGACAAACCCGAAGGCGGCGGCGCGACGATCGTCATCCCGGTGTCGTTCTTCCCCCAGCAGTAAGGTCGATTCGGGTCACGCGGCGGCGCTGAGCTCAGACGCCGCCGCGTCTGCTTTGTGCTAGCGACGGTCTTCTCCGGTCACGCACTCGAGGAAACCAGTGCGATCTCCTCGCGCCGAGGCAATTTGCGGCAAGCGACGCGAAGCTAGGATGGGCTAGGATGAATCCTGCTGTTGGGACGACGCATTGAACGAAGCTCACCTCCGCTGCACCCGACCAGTTTGTTTCCCATCGTCCGCGCTCCATTTCCGCAAGGCGGGGAGCGTACGGACGGAATCCCCGGCGTCCGCGTTGACAGTGCGGGCGACCGATAGCTAGGCTTCAACGACTCTTCGGAGGGCCTCGATGGACCGCGCAAAGAAGCTTCGCCTCGCCGCTGTTGCGATATTTACGTTGGCGGTCGGCCACGGCGTAGCTGTTGCCCAAGGGACCACACCGGCCCCGCCGGCTCCGGACCCGAATGCCGGCCTGCAGCGCCAGGTGACCCTGTCTCCCCAAGAACAGCTGACGCAGGCAGACGCCGACCTTGCCCGGATGGAGCAAGCGCGGTCGAACGTGCGCCGCCAGCTGATGGAAGCGCGGGAGCAGCGGGACGTCGTGAAGACGCTCTGTCTCAACGACAAACTCACACAGATGAACGTCGCCATCACCTCGGCCTCGGAGCGTCGCGATTCGCTCGCCGCCGCCGTGAAGCGCGGCGACACGGATCTCGCGACGCACGACTTCACGATCTTGAGCGTCCTCCGGCAGCGGTCGGACCAGCTCTCGACGGAGGCGAACCAGTGCGTCGGCGAGGAGGTCGGCGTGGTCGGCGTCTCCGACGTGAAGGTCACGATCGACAAGGATCTGCCGCAAGAAGATCCGTCGGAGTATCCGAACTTCACCATCGTCGCGGAGCCGCCCGGCTGCGCGAGCTGCTTTCAGTGACCGAGCCATCGGCAAACATGCTCGAAGGCAACATGGTTGAAGGCGGCGCGGTCCCGAGCTAAACGGTACCGCCGTGATTTTTGGTGGTGAGGAAGCTCCACACCCCATCACCTTCGAACGGGGCATGCGCTGTCATCGCGAGGCGCGGCCCTGGTGCAGTCGACGAGCCTTATCAGCGATCGAGTAGGCATGAGTCGATCACTTCCCTTCGCGACCGTCGTCCTCCTAGCGATAGCCATCCCAAACGTCTCCTGGGCGCAAACGCAGCCCTGGCTCGAGGACAGGCGGTATACCGAGGGTCCCGGCATTCAAGTCGGTGACTTCGAGCTCCATCCCGGCGTCGCCGCGGAGTTCGGCTACGACTCGAACTATTTCTATCGTAGCAACGACGAGGATCCCATCGGCACCCTGCGCCTTCGGATCACGCCCTCGTTCTCCGTCTCCACCCTGGGCCTCCAGCGTCGCGAGCCGGGGACCCCGCCGCCTTGGGTGCAGTTCCGTGCGGGCATCCACGCCACCTACGACGAGTTCTTCCCGGTCTCCGGCAGCGAGGCCGGCCAGGACGAGATGCGAGACCAGCGGAATGTCGGCGGTCGCGCCGACTTCCAGGTCGACTTTGCCCCGGGCCGCGTCGTGTTCGGCAACGTACACGGCGGCGTCACCCGCGCCATCGAGGCCTCGAACACCGGGCAACAGGCGGAGAGCTTCAACCGCGTCATCCCGGACGGCGGCGCCGAGATCGGGTTTGCCCCCGGCGGCGGCCTGTTCGACTGGCGCTTCGGCTACAACTTCACTGGGACCTTCTTCGAGAGCTCCGCGTTCACGAACCTCAACAACTTCAACCACGAGTTCACGACGCGTGGTCGATGGCGGTTCCTTCCGCGATCCGCGCTGACGTTCGACGGGCGCTTCTCGATCATCGACTACCCGGATCCGGTCGACAAAACCGACTCGCATCCGATGCGCGCGCGCCTCGGCTACAACGGCCTCATCACGAACTCGTTCGCGTTGCTCGTCATGGGCGGTTGGGGCGCGAGCTTTTACACGCCCACCCCGCAAGAGGACTTCGACAGCTTCATCGGACAAGCCGAGGTGAAGTGGCTCATCACGCCTTCCCCGGCGATGGATCCACAAGCTGCGTCGCTCTCGCTCTCTTCGCTCGCAGCCGGCTTCTTCCGGGACTTCGCCGACAGCTACATCGGCACGTACGAGGAGATCGACCGCGGCTACGTGAAGTTCTCGTACATGTTCGCGGGCCGTTTCCTGCTCGTCGTGGACGGCGGCGTCGCGGCGGTCATCCACCCCGACATTCCCGACCTCCTCCCCGACGGCAACACTGCCGTTCGCGTCGACGCGTCGGTGTTTGGCGAGTATAGATTCTTCGACTTCTTCGGTGTGAACGCCACCGTTCGGTACGACACCAACATCACGGATGCGGTCCTCACCGACGGCGAAGAGCTTCAGTGGCAGCGGTTTCAGGCATATCTAGGCGCTCGGTTGATGTGGTGACGAGCTCGTCCGAGCGCGTTGCGCCGTCGAGGATGGCGCGCGGCGCTCGGGTGGCGGCGATGACGCTCGAGCGCGGCCGATCGGTCGTGCTTCGTGCGTCGCTGCTGATGCTCGTGGCCCTCTTGTTCGGCGCGTTCGTACTCGGCTGCAACAACGGTCCCGCACGTCCGCCGAATCTGCCGAAGCCGATCAACTTCACGACGCTCGGCATCGGCGACGTCCTCGAGATTCGCATCGTCGGCGCCCGCTTCGGCGGGGCGAAAGACCTGCCGAGCGAGTACAAGGTCGCGCCTGACGGCACGGTGAACCTGCCGTTCATCGGGGCAACGACGATCGTCGACCTCGAGCCGAACGAGATCGAAGGGGTCGTACGGCAGAAGTTGATCGACGGGGATTTCTACACGAACCCCCAAGTCAGCGTCGTCGTACGGGGGTACTTCTCGAAGCGCGTCAGCATCATCGGCCAGGTGAAGAAGCCGGACTCATATCCGCTCGAGTCGGGCATGGGGCTCGCGAAGCTCATCTCGCTCGCGGGTGGGTTCACAGACATCGCCGACGACGGCAACATCATCATCCAGCGCAAGACGAAGGATGGAAAGGTCGCAGTCGACGCCGTCGATTTCGACGACATCCGCGACGGGCGCATCGGCGACGTGCTCCTGCAAGCAGGGGACTACGTCGAGGTGAAGAAGAGCCCGATCTGAGGCGGTTCGCGCATCGGGCCCGCGGCACTACGCCGAACGGGCCCGAGAGCCAGCTCAGTTCTTTCGCGCGAGGTCCCAGTGCCGCGGCGTCGCGTCCGGTGACGCCGGGGGCTTGATCTTCAACATGCTGAGCGCGACCTCGCGCACGCGGCCGTCGCGCTCTTGTTGGAGGCGAAGTCGCTCGCCGTCGCTGAAGAGGACGGTGCATCGCCCGAACGCGAAGTGGGTCACGACGTCTCCTTCCTCGGGGTAGTGGAAGACCTCGTCGTCGGTGTCGCGCACGATCGGGCGCTTCGGAAGGGCGGGGGCGGGCGTCGAGACGCTGGTGATGCTGCCCAGGGAAGGCATCGGCAGGCCTGGGGACGACGGGGCGGGGGGCGGAGGAGGCGGCGCTTGCAGGCGCGACTCCACGACGGCGGGAGGTGGTGTCGGTGACAACGGCGGTGACGGCTGTCGGCTCACGTTGGGCAGCGCCGCGCCGACACGCAGCGTGGTCGTGACGACGAGCGCGCTCGCGAGCAACCCACCGATGTGTTGTGGACCCGCCGCCGAGTCGCGCGCGAGCAGCGCATAGAGATCGCCGCGGGGCGAGCCGCGTAGTGTCACGAGATCCCACGTGCCCGCGAGCCGGCGCTCGAAGCGTCCCCCGGCATCCGACTGGGTCAACACGACCGGATCGCGAACCTCACCGTACCCCTCGACCCACGCTGGATCGGGGAAGGGACCGTCGAGCTCTCGGACCAGGGAGACCAGCTCTGCGCCTGCGTTCGGCGTCCACGTGGCCCAACCCCAAAGCTCGCTCGTTTCGATGTTCTTCATAGCTCCTTGCGTTACTCACTGTGATCGTTCGAGCGGATGAGACTCAGCTCGATCTGCGGGGCGTCTGCGGCGCGTTTGGCCGTCAGATCGCCGCTCGCAGCGGTGATTCGACGTTCGGGGAAACCCGCGTTCGCGAGCGCCTTCTTGACGGCGGCAGCTCGACGGAGCCCCAGCGCTTCGCCGCCGGGATCGGTCGGCTTGTCCGGGTATCCCTCCACGATGATGACGATGTCTTCGCCACGACCCTTCGCGAGCCGCGCGACGAGCGCGATTCGTTTCTCGAGGTCCGGCGAGAGGTCGGCGCTCTTCGCCTTGAACTTGAGCGGTGCGTCGATGCCGACGCGAAGATCGGGGCCGATTCGAACGAGGCTCTTCGAGTTCGGCTCTGGGCAGCCGTCGTCGTCGGTGACACCGTCGAGCGTCTCTGCCTCGGTCGGGCATTTGTCCGAGCCGTCGAGGACGCCGTCGAGATCGTTGTCGGGATCGGGGCAGCCGTCGTCGTCGGCAAAGCCGTCCTTATCCTCGATTTGCCCCTGGCACTTGTCCTTCTCGTCCGGCGTGCCGTCTCCGTCGTTGTCGGGATCGGGGCAGCCGTCGGTGTCGTTGTAACCGTCCTTGTCCTCGGCCCCCGTCGGGCAGGTGTCGGACACGTCGGGGATGCCGTCGTGATCGTCGTCGGTGTCGGGACAGCCGTCGCTGTCGTCGACGCGATCTTTGTCCTCGGGCAAGTTGCGGCACTGATCTTCTTCGTCGGGGATGCCGTCGCGATCGTCGTCGAGGTCGGGGCATCCGTCGTCGTCTTTGAAGCCGTCGACCGTCTCCGCCTCGTCGCGACATCGATCCTGAGCGTCGAGGATCCGGTCGCCGTCGTTGTCGGGATCGAGGCATCCGTCGTCGTCTTTGAAGCCGTCGCGATCTTCGCGAGCTCCGGGGCACTGATCGTTGCGATCGAGCACGCCGTCGCCGTCGGAGTCGAGCCCGAGGGGTGCGTAGCCGATCGTGAAGAGGACACGCGCTTGCGGCGATGTGGCCGCGAACGACGTCAGTGGAATCGCCGTGCCCGCTCCGGCCTGCACGAACACGTCACCCGCGAAGAACGGCGCGGCGCGCACCGACGCCGACCACTCCGCAGGGACGAGCGGTCCCGAGGCTTCCGACTGCTCCGCGACGACGGGCAGCGCCCAAGCCTCCGCGCTCGCCGACAGTCCGATGGGCTCGTAGATGCGCACGTTCAAGCCGAGTGACGTGGTGATCTGCGTCCCCCACGTGTCTTCGCCGAGGTCCTCCTCGCCGCGAATACGAGCGCCGACCTCTGCGGCTGCCTCGAAGCGATCGAAGCGATAGCTCGCCGTGACCGCGGGCACGTACGTTCCACCGCGCGAGCCGGCGAACGCCTCACCGTCGCCGAGCGGAGCGGCGATCTCGAAGCGGCCGAGCAGTGCGAAGCCGTTCGCGCTTTCGGTTCGTTCGCGCTCGACGATCGAGACGGCGACGCCGAGTCGCGGATCGCGAATCGCGCTCCGCGACAGCGTCTCGTCCGAGCCGGCCGTCGCGGAATAACCCGCGCCGTCTTGGTAGAAAGTGACCGGCGCGGCGAGCGTCATCTCCACGCGATCGGTGATCCCGAGCGCGAAGAGGAACGTCGCGTCGAGCGCGTTGTCGACGACGAACACCTCGCGCGGCTCGGTCGACGGACCCGGCAGATTGAGGCGGTAAGGCCGGCGCAAGTAGCTCACCGCGGCGCCGAACGAGAGCTCGCCGGCCGCAGTCGTTTGCGAAGGGCCGGTGCCGAAGAAGCGCGTGTTGCCGGGCCGTGCCCACAAGCCGTCGACGTCGATGCACGGCGAGAACCCGTCGACGTTTTCGCAGTCGTCGGCGTGCGCAGCGAGGCTCGCGGTCGTGCAGACGACGAACGCGCACGCAGCGGTCAGAAAGAACGGCGCCTTACGCGCGGGCGATTGCCGCCGCATCCGGCCTCGTGGTCTAGCAAAGCGCGCGGCCGTGAGCTATCGGAGAAACGCTTGTCGACGCTCCTTCTGTCGCATTCTTCGCCCCTCCATCTCGCATCGGGCTCGCCCCGACGGCGCGAGCTGCTCGAATCCGTGGGGATCCCGCTCGTCGTCCGTGCCGCGGCGGTGGATGAGGACGCTCACGCAGGCGAGCGCCCCGACGCATACTTGCAACGTATCGCTCGTGCGAAGCTCGAAGCCGCGCTCTCGGTGAAGCCGTCCGATGCGGCCGCGACGCTCGTCGCCGACACCATCGTCGTGTGCGACGGAGCGATGCTCGGCAAACCGCGCGATCGGGACGACGCCATCGACATCGTGCGGCGTTTGTCGGGACGTGCACACGAGGTCGAGACGCGCTTTCTCATCGCGACACGCGAAAACCAAGAGCCCCGCGGGGCGAGCGTGACGACGCGCGTCTTCGTTCGCGCGCTCTCAGCGGCGTGGATCGAGCGCTACGCCGACACGAAAGAGGGCTTCGACAAGGCCGGTTCGTACGCGGTCCAAGGCATCTTCGCCTTCGCGATCGAGCGGATCGAGGGCTCGTACACGAACGTCGTCGGTTTGCCGCTCTGCGAGGTCGTGCGGACCTTCGACGAGCTCGGCATGATTCCGCGGTTTCTCGAGCCGTGAAGGCGTGGCGGCACACGGCGCTCGTCGTCGCCGTCGCGCTCGTGGCGCGTCTCGCGATCGTCGCCTGGGCCTTCGACACCATCCGCCCGATCGCCGACGGCACGTACTACGACATCCTCGGACGCCGCATCTCGGAAGGGCAGGGCTACACGTGGCTCTGGCCCGACGGCGTGGTGACTTACGCCGCTCACTACCCGGTCGGCTACCCCGCGCTCGTCGCGTTGGCGTACCTCGTCGCGGGCCCGACCCCCGGTTCCGCGATGGTGCTGAACGCGCTGATCGGCGCGATCGGAGCCGGTTTCATGCATCGCGCGGCGCTCCACGTGGCGTCGCCGAGGGCCGCCTCGATCGCGGCCGTTTTGGGCTTCGCGCTGCACCCTGCGCTGGTCCTCTACACGCCGGCGCTGATGACGGAAGGCGTGACGGCCACCTTTCTCGCGGTTGCGTTGAGCGCGGCGCTCGCCGCGCGCACCCTCGATCGAAGGCGTCGCTTCGCGGCCTTGATCGGGCTCGGGGTCACGGTCGGCGCGGCGACGCTCGTCCGGCCTCAGCTGCTCGTCTTCGCGCCGCTCTTTGGCCTCGTCGCGGCCGCCCTCCCGCTGCGCGTTGACGGGCGTCCACCGGCGCGCGTTTCGGCACGCGTCGCGAAGCTCGCCGTCACGGCCGCCGTGGCGCTCGCCTGCGCGCTCGTCGTCGTCGCGCCCTGGACCGCACGAAACTGCTCGAAAATGGGCCGCTGCGCGCTGGTCAGCCTGAACGGCGGGTGGAATCTGCTGATCGGTACGAACCCGAAGGCGCAGGGCACGTGGGCGCCGGTGGAGGTCCCCCCAGCGTGTCTCGAGGTCTTCGACGAGGCCGAGAAGGATCGCTGCCTCGGGCGCGAGGGCGCCCGCGCGATTCTCCACGAGCCGGGGATGTGGCTATCGCTCGCGCCGAAGAAGCTCTCTGCGACGTTCGATCACGTCGGCGCGGGACCGTGGTACCTCCACGACGCGAACCCTTCGGCGTTCTCGGAGCGCGCTCGGTGGTTCGGTGGTCTGCTCGAGGAGATCGCGCAGCGCGTGTTGTTCGCGCTCGCGATGGCGGCGGTCGCCGGGCCGCTCGTCCGTCGGTCGTCGACCCGCGTGCGCCGCTCAGCGCTGATCGGAGCCGCCCTCGTCGGGCTCGCGGCCCCAGGGTTCATCACCGTGCTCGCTTTTTCGCTCCTGGCGCTCGCCGCGGTCGTGTGGTCAGGGTCGCAGGGCGATCGCCGCGATGCCGTGCAGGCCGGCGGGGAGGCGAGCGCCGACCTGCCCGACGACAGGGCGCGCGCCGCGGGATTGGCGCTCGCGGGCATCGCGACGCTCTGCACTGCGCTCACGCACATCGCCTTCTTCGGCGCCGGTCGTTACGCGCTCGTCATCATCCCGGCGCTCGTCCTCGGTGCCGCGACCTTCAAGGCTTTTGACAGGCAACGCCAAAGCTAGAATGATGGGCGCCGTATGCCGCTGATCGAGACGGAAGAGGCTGCCCGTCGGCTCGCGCGCGCGATCGCGAGCGACCTGTCGCTCTACAACGAAGAGAAGATCGTCAAAGGAATCCAGGAGGACGACCTTTTCTCGTCCCTCGCCGAGGAGATCGAAGAAGGCCGCGCGCTCTACAAGAGCCGCGTTTCGGCGGATCTCTACCACAAGAATTTTTACGACCGCGCCCTGGTCGACATCCTCGTGAAGTCGAAGGGCCACGTGAAATCCCGCGTCTGGTAGGCCCGTCCCGAGCGGCGGGCGCGGTCGGGCTCGAGCGGAGCGGTCGGGCCCAAGGCCGCGGTCTGTAGGCGCCGCCGTCGGCTACGACGGCAGGCGCTTCAGCGCATCCGCGGCGCGTTCCATGTCCGCCGGCATCGGCGACTCGAAACGCATGCGCTCGCCCGTGCGCGGGTGCGTGAAGCCGAGCAGCCGCGCGTGCAGCGCTTGGCGCCCCAGCTCATCACCCACCGCTAGAATTGCTGGGTCTTTCGGCCTGCGCCCGTAGAGCGGGTCCCCGAGGATCGGCGTCTTCATCCGCTCGGTGAGGTGCACCCGGATTTGATGCGTCCGGCCCGTCTCGAGCCGGCACGCGACGAGCGCCGCGCCGGCCCACTGCGCGAGCACGTGCACGTGGGTGACGGCGCGCCGCGCCGCGACCGGAGCGCCGAGCGAGGTGAAGCGAAGCCTGTCGCGTGGATGCCGTCCGTGTGGTGCGCTGATCGTCGCGTCGTGGGGCTCACCGACGACGATGGCCACGTATTCGCGATCGATCGTGTGCGCCGAGAACTGCGTCTTCAGCGCTTCCCGTGCGTCGGCCGTCTTCGCGACGACGAGAAGACCGCTCGTTCCCTTGTCGAGCCGATGGACGATGCCCGGTCGTAAGAGGACGCTCGGATCCGAGCCCTCGCTCTCGTCCGCGTCTTCGGCGAAGGCAGCCTGCTCGAAGCCTTTTCGAGCCAGCAGGCCGTGCACCAGCGTGCCTTCCCAGTTGCCGCGCGCCGGGTGAACGACGAGGCCCGCCGGCTTGTCGATGACGAGCAGCGTCTCGTCCTCGAAGACGGCGTCGATGACGACGCTCGCGTCGGGCACGGCCACGCTCGGAGGACCTGCCGCCGGGGTGACCTCGACAGATGCGCCGACCGCGAGCTTGTCGGCCGGCGCAGCTGCGCGCCCGTCGACGATCACCCGCCCTTCGGTCATCCACCGCTGGACGGTCGCCCGTGACGCCTGCATGCCCAGCTTCGCCAGGACGGCGACGACACCGCGATCCGCTCGGTCGCGCGGCGTTTCGCCGTCGACGACGAAGCGGATCGTCTTCAAGGCCCGTCAGTAGTCGTCGCCGTCGTCGGCGTCGTCACCCGTCGCGAGCTCCGGGTTGAGCGCGATGTGGGACTCGAGATCCTCGAGGCGAGCCGACTCCGACAGGTCGATCAGCCCCGCCTGCTCGGCGAGGTACAGGTCGAAGGCCGTGTAACGCGGCCAGAAGCGCACGAGTGTGTCCTCGTGATCGATGCCGATGATCAGGAGCTCGCCGTCGCGGCGCGCCTCGCCGAGGTAAAGCGCGTTCCACGGGCGCCGTGTCTTGTTGGGCAGCCGCACGAGCTTCGTGCGTATGCGTGAGTCCGTCCAACCCAGGTCCGTTTTCGACTCCGCGAGCTTGCGGACGCTCGTGAGGCGCGGGCGGGGCGACTGCGGGTTCGTCCCGAAGCGGCCCTTGCCGTGGAACCCTTTGCCCAGGCTGGAGAAGGTGAAATCGAAGGCGAGGAATGCGCGTAACGTCGGCGGAAGCTCGACCATGAGCTTCGACTCGAGGGCGTCGAGCGCAGTGCGTCCGGCGCCGGACGGCAGATCGCCGCCCCGCTTGGCGACGCGCGCCTTCAAGGTGGAAATGACGTGCTCTATGAGGGGTAAGCCGCGTTCGATGGTCGGCATGACGATCCGTCTACTTGCCGAAAGAAACTCGGTGTTTGACAAGGGGGGCTAGCATGGGCCCGCTCGTTTGTTCAAGCTCTTTCTTCCGCGGGCGCTTTCCGCGAGAGCAGTGTCGGGTACCGAAAACGCAGCGCGCCCAGCGCGATGAAGCCCACAAGGACCGCAAACCACAGGGTCGCGAGGCGGCTCAAAATCATCGTCGCGGTCGAGACGGAGCCCGGCACCCCGCCGATCGCGACCATCGACTCCTCGAGCACCTTCTCGGTCACGCCGAGGCCCCCGGGGACCGGGACGAGCGCGCCCGCGAGCGTCGCGGTCGCGTAGAAGAACGTCGCGCGGAACGGATCGAGGCTGCTGCCGAAGCCGCGCAGCACGAGGAACACGCCGATCCCTTCGAGGGCCCACCCCGCGATCGAAAAGAGCGACGGCGCGACGAGGTGGCGCGGCGCGGTGAGCTGGCGCAGCTGCCCGAGCGCGCGGTCGACCTTCGGTAGGAAACGCTCCGCGACGCGGCCCGCACGGCCTGGAAGACGGCGCATCGGTGCGAGGAGAAGGGCCGAGAACCGGGGCACCGCGACGATCGCCAACAGAAGCCCCACGAAGGCCGCGCCGATCCCCCCCCAAAAGAGGCCGCCGGGGAACGACGCGCCGCCCACCGTGATCAGCACGATGACGCCCACGAGATCCGTCACGCGCTCGGCGACGACGATCGGCGCAGTCCGCTCCACCTCGATGCCCTTGAGCTCGAAGAGCACGAGCGACTTGAACATCTCGCCCACCTTGCCGGGCGTCACCGTCAGGACGAAGCCCGACAGGAACACGAGGAAGCTCTCGGACACGCTCATCAGGCGCCGGCCTTCGCCGTCGCGCCGCAGGCCGAGCACGCCGAGGTAGTACTCCCACTTCAGGAACCGAAGCAGGTAGTTCGCGAACGACAGCCCGCAGGCGGCGGCGAACGTCCACCATGCGAAGGTCTTCAGCTCTGCGCTGATCTTGTCGGCGCCGCGAACGACCACGATCGCGCCGTACACGACGACACCCAGCAGCACGACGGCGACGAGCCGCGCACCCAGGTTGGACCCCGCGGCTTTCGCGGCCGCCGCGCGCTCCGTTTCGGAGGTCGTCATGCTCGGGTGCGTGGCGGCGGCGGGCGTGACGAGGCGGGCCCCGAGCGGCCTCGCGACGAGACCGGGCCGAAGTCGTCACCGCGCTTCGCGCGGAGCCGGCTGCGTACGATGAAGAAGACGATCAGCCCCGCGATCACGATCGATGCGGCGCCGAGCCCGAGGATGACCCACTTCGGAGCGGCGAACAGACCCTGGCCGATCTTGCTGTCGGGCCGGTCAAACGTGGGCTCGAGAAGGAGCACGGGAGGGCGAGAGCGTTAGCGAAGCTCGCCGTGGGGGTAAAGCTGCGAGTGCGGACCCCGGTGCTCTTCGCGGCGTCGCTGCCGGCGCAAAAAAACGGCGCGCCGTGTGACGGACGTGCAACCTCGTGCTTCTGACCGTTCGTCAGCCGACTTTGATCCTTCAAGGGTCGTTCGGCGGGGGGCGAACCAGGTACATTCGCAGGCGATGTCGACGTCGCAATGCACCCGTCCGCGTGCGCTCCGCCCCTCCGCGCGCGGCCTGCTCCTGGCCTTCCTCGTCGCCGCGTGCGGGCGCGCGGAGCTCGATCCGTACCCGGCCGCAAGCGGCGGTGGCGTCGACGGCGGCGGAGGAAACGTCTCGGCCGGCGGCGGCGGCAACGGCCCCTCCGGTGGCGGCGGCAACGGCGGTAGCGGCGCCATGGGCGGTGAAGGCGGCTCCGGCGGCTCGCAGCCGTGTGAGGTCGCGCAGCAGTGCGACGACTTCGACCCGTGCACGACGAACCTCTGCAACGGCGGAGAGTGTTCCTTTCCTCTGCGCGACGACGACCAAGACGGCTCGGTGAGCGTCGCGTGCGGCGGTCTCGACTGTAACGACTTCAACCCCGAGGTGTTCCCCGGACACCCCGAGGATTGCAACGACGGCTCCGACAACGATTGCAACGGCGTCGACGACTGCTTCGACCCCGCGTGCGCGTTCGTTCCCGATTGCGGTTGTGACCCGAGCCCCGAGAGTTGCACCAACGGGCAAGACGACGACTGCGACGAGCTCGCCGACTGCTTCGACGCCGATTGCCAGGGCACGCCGGCGTGCGGTTGTCTCGCGTCCGAGAACGGCCTCTGCTTCAACGGCTTCGACGACGACTGCGACGACGCCTTCGACTGCGAGGACAGCGACTGCGCCTCGCAGCCCGCGTGCGAGTGCCAAAACAACTTCGAGTCTTGTTTCGGCGGCACCGACGACGATTGCGATCTCCTCATCGATTGCGCCGATCCCGATTGCGCCGGTGTCTTCCCCTGCGCGTGTGTCCCGCCGGGCCAGCCCGAAAACTGCAGCGACGGCCAGGACAACGATTGCGACACCTTGCCCGACTGCGCCGACGCCGATTGCTTCGCTTCGCCGGCCTGCCAGATGTGCGAGCCCGAGGTCTGCGACGACGGGCAAGACAACGATTGCGATCTCAAGATCGATTGCGCCGACGAAGCTTGCCTGTTCTCGCCCGGCTGCGACCCTGTCCCCGAGATCTGCAACAACGGCCTCGACGACGACGGTGACAGCCTCGCCGACTGCCAAGACCCCGATTGCGCCAACACCCCGCTCTGCCAGGCGGAGCAGGCGAACTGCCTATCGCCGAAGCTCATCACCGGCTCGGGCACGCACACCGGCGACACCTTCGGGCACATCAACGAGACGGAGGGCACCTGCGGCGGTCAGGCCGGTGAAGCGGTGTTCTACATCGTCCTCGACCAGCCCTCGTTCGTTCACCTCGACTCGATCGGGACGCAATTCGACTCGGTGCTGTACGTGCGCACCGGCGCCTGCAACACCGGCCTCGAGATCGATTGCGACGACGACAGCGGCGGAAACCTCGCCGCGGACCTCACGTTCAACATCCTCTATCCGGGCACCTATTACATCTTCCTCGACGGCTACACCGTGGACGCGAGCGGTGGCCCGAACGAAGGGCCCTTCACGCTCAACGTCGAGATCATCGAAAACCCACCGGAGATCTGCGGCGACGGAATCGACAACGACGGCGACGTCTTCGTCGATTGCGCCGACAGCGACTGCACCTTCGTCGGCAATTGCATCAACTGCAACGGCGGCCAGCCGCCTCAGCCCGAGTTCGCACCTGGTCGATGCACCGACGGGCAGGACAACGATTGCGACGGAAGCATCGATTGCGGCGACGACGATTGCAGCGCGAGCCCCATCTACATCACGGAATGCTGCAATGGCCTCGACGAGACGCAGAACGGCGTCATCGACGATTTCAATTGCCGTTGCGCGACGACGGCCGACTGCCAACTGGACCACATCTGCTACGACCACACGGTCCGGACATGCGGGCCCCCGTGCACGAACTTCTTCGGCGACGTCTGTCCGAACATCCAGCCGGGCTCGTTCTGCAACCCCGGCACGGGGCAGTGCGAGTTCCCTTGAGCCGTGAACGAGCGAACCGCGAAGGCGCAAAGAGAGGAAGAAGAACGCGAAGAGGTAGTTTTGTTCCTTCCTCTTCGCGCCCTTTCTCTGCACTTCGCGTCATTGCGGTTGGTCTTGCCGGTCTCGTAACGGTGGGAGGACGAGGTCGAGCTTCTTCGCCTCGTCCTCCACGCGGCGCGCGTAGCTCGCATCGGAGAGGCGCGCCTTCAGCGGCTCGCTGACGGGCAGCACCATTCGGCCCGGCCGGTAGGCGGCGACCTGGCCGCTCTCCCGGTGGACGACGCCGCCCTGCTCGATCCGCATCGAAGCCTCCTGGACCGGCAGGTGCTTCGTGACCTCCGCGAGCGCGAGGAAATACGCCTCGTCCGCGGGGCTCATGAAGCCGAAGAGCCTGCGTGCGACGGTCGCGACGTGGAAGTGCGCGGGCACCACCGTAAGCCCGTCGTAGCCGAGCCTCTCGCAGGTCATGATCAACATCCCGACGATGGTGCGCAGCGCGCCGAGCCCCGGATGCTTCTGTCCGGGAAGGAGCGGGATGTCGCGCGGTGCGCCCCGTGGGTCTTGCAACAGCAACCACTCGATGGAGAGGAGCGTCGCGTCCGGCTCTGCGTGCAGCTCGGACAACACGAGCTCGATCAACACCTCCGAGCGCGTTCCGTCCGCGTAGACGCGAATCCCCTGTCCCACCGACCCGACCTTCGAATCGGCGTCGACCACGAATCCTTCGTAACCTTTCGACCGGAGGTGGTTGGCGAGGCCATAGCGCTCGAATGCGACCTCGAGGCCGAAGCTCGAATAAAACCCCAATAGGCGACGGTCCGGCGCGCGCGCGAAGAGGTCGCCGTAGATGTCCGCCTCGGTGATGCGAAGCTCCTCGTCGACCGGCTCTTCCGGGTTTTTACGCAATGCGAGGTCCGAAATGGACGCGCGTATTTGGCGGAAGCCGGCGAGGGCGCGTTCGTCCGCCGTCGGAATGGGCGCATCGTCCTGCGCGAGCAACCAAACGAGCGTGCGCGCAGGGTATCGCCACGCCTCTTTGCCATAACCGCCTGCGAGCACCATGACCGTCGGAATGCCTTTGCAACGCGAAAGCACGCGGCGGTCCCGCTCCGCCATGCCTTCGGCGGTAACCCTCCAATTGCCGAGGACGTCCGTCGCCGCCGGGTCAGCGCCCGCGACGTAGAAGACGAGCTTGGGATCGGCCCGAGCGAAGGCTTCGGGAAGCGTGTCGTCGAGCGATTTGAGATAGGTCTCGTCGCCGACCGCGGGGCCGAGCTCCACGTCCAGCGTCGCGACCGCAATGCTGTCGTCCCAGCTCTGCGCGTGAATCGAATACGTGTAGACGGTCGGGTCGTCCGCGAAGATGCTGCGGGTTCCGTCGCCGTGGTGATAATCCAGATCGACGATGAGAATGCTGCCTCGGAAACCCTCCGAGCGGAGACGATCGATCGCAATGGCGACGTCGTTCAATGCGCAAAACCCCGAGCCCTTATCGCGGCGCGCGTGGTGAAACCCGCCGCCGAGGTTCACGACCGGGCTCTTCAGCCAGGGGTGCTTCATGGCCATCACCGCGGCCTGGACCGTACCTGCACACGCCCAGCGTTGCGCATCGAGCACGCGCGCAGCTTCCACGCCGAGGCGCTGCGTGAAATAGAGTCGATCGAGGATCTTGGGATCATCCAAGCTCGCGAGGTACTCGGCGTCGTGCGTCCGAAGGACGTCCCTCATCGCGAGGCGTGGCGGGCGCGTGACGGTCGCCGCATCGAGCACGCGCTCCATGCCGAGGTGGCGCATGATGCGCTCGGCCCGCTGACCGTCCACCGGGTGGACGCTCGGCAATCGATAACGTGTATCGAACACGAGCCGCGCCCCCGGTAGGCCATAGCGCAGCTTGAATCGTCTCGCCCGCTTCGCGAGGAGCTTCGCCGCAGCAACGACCGCCCCTTGGGCGTCGCGTAGGCTGCTCACGCGAACATCCGGACGGGCGATGTAGCAATTCGCAGGTAGAGCGGCATGGGCATAGGAATCGTGGAAGATCGTCCGTTTCAGCACAATCCTAGCGACCCGCGATGGCGACCGCGAGGCTATGTCGTGGCGTCTTGCCTCGATCCACCGCCACAGGAGTGCAAATTCGCTCGTTGACCTGATTCACACCCAAGCGCAAGCTGGCTTTCGCGAGACGCGAATCGCGTCGTCGTCGAAGAGAGAGGTTCTCGCACGATGGCCAGTTTCGTGAGGCACCTCGCCGCGGAGGTGCAGCGCCGGGACGAAGAGGCCGCTGTCGAGCGTTCCGGCTCGGCGGTGCGCGCTGTCGCACGGTCGCACGTGGCCGGCGACTTTCTCGCCGCTCCTGCGCCGCGATCGCATGCCGTCCAATTCTATGAGGAGGACGCGTTTCTCCTCGACTCGGTAACGCGCTATCTCGGAGCCGGTCTCGAGCGCCGCGAGCTGCTGCTCATCATTGCGACGGAGGGCCACCGCGCCGCGCTCCTCCCGCGTCTCGAGGCTTTCGGGGCGAACGAAGCCATACGTGACGGCCGCGTCATGTTCCTCGACGCGCGCAATGCTCTATCCATCGTCACCGACGGAAACGAGCTCAACCCGATCCGCTTTCAACAGATGATTGCAGAGCGCATCTCGGATCTTCGGCGAGGCTCCGAGGGGGGGCGGACGAATGCGCGCGTCCGTGTCTATAGTGAAATCGTCGACCTACTGCTGAAAGACGGCCGGCTGCCCTCGGCGCTGCGCGTTGAAGAGCTATGGTCGCAGGTGAAGCAGCAGCACGAGCTCGAGCTCTTGTGCGCGCACACGACGACGCACTTCCGCGAAGAGGAGGACATCGGCGCGTTCCTCGACATCTGTCGAGTGCACAGTCACGTCATCCCGAGGGAGGAGTTCGCGCGTATCGAGAGCAAACACGACCGCTGGCTCGCGATCAGTATTTTGCAGCAGCGTGCGCGCGCCTATGAACGCGAGGCGGAGGAACGTCGAAAGCTCGAAGAGGCCCTGCGCTGCGCGATGGAGGAGCGCATTCGCGCCGAAGAGGAGCTCACCGCCTGCCTCGAGCGCGAGCGTGAGGCGCGCGTGTTGTCCGAGGCGAGCGAGGCATTCAAAGAGGTCTTCCTCTCGAAGCTCGGTCACGATCTGCGCAATCCGCTCAACTCGATCCTCGTCACGGCGCGCCTGATGTTGTTACGGCGCGAAGTCGCGGAAGCGTCCCTCGCCCGCCTCGAGCGAATCGTCTCCGGCGGCGAACGGATGGAGCGGATGATCGCGCAAATCCTCGACGTCGCCCGGGCTCGACATCCCGACGGAATGCCGATCGCCGTCGCGGACGAGCGCGATCTGTCCCCTGTGGTCGCCCGCATCGTCGAGGAGGCGCGGAGCTCGAATCCGTCGCTCACCATCGAGCTGACGAGCACCGGTGGCTGTACAGCGCGGGTCGACCCTGCTCGTTTCGAACAGGTCGTCTCGACGTTGGTCGGCAATGCGGTGGGCCACGGCGACCCGGATCGTCCGATTCGCGTCGCCATCGCCGCCCTGCCGGACGCGATACGCGTCTCGGTCCACAATTACGGCGAGCCGATCGACAAGGAGCACGTCCAGGTGCTCCTGGACCCGTTCCACAGCGCTTTCCCGCCGCGTTGCGGCTCCAAGGGGCTCGGGGTCGGCCTCTACGTCGCCGAGCGCATCATGGCGGCGCACGGCGGCGTTCTCGACGTCGAATCGTCCAAACAAGCTGGGACGCGATTCGATGCAATTTTCCCGCGGAGGCGATGAGACGACGCGGGTGCTCTTCCATCGTTGTTCTCGTCGACAAAACGCGATTCGATATTGGCTTGCGGGGGGACCGCACGTCACAGTGAGGCCATTACGTCGTACGTACTACTCATAGACGACGACCAGGACGTGCGCGACGCGTTACGCGAGGTGGTCGAAATGACGGGCTGCCCGACGCTCGAGGCGGAGAACGGCGCGGAAGGGCTCACCATGCTTCAGGAGCGCAGGCCCTGCCTCGTCATCCTCGACCTCATGATGCCGGTGATGAGCGGTCAGGAGCTGCTCGAGCTGATGCAAAAGGACGAGGGGCTCGCCTCGATCCCGGTCGTGATCTCGACGTCCGCGCCCGAGCAGGCCCCACGAGGCGTCCCGGTGGTGAAGAAGCCGGTCGACATCGACGCCATCTGGGGCCACATCCGCGGCGCGTGCGTCTGCGGCGCAGGCGCACACGACGCGGAGCCCGAAAAGCACTAGCTGGCGAGTCGATGCACGATGGGGTGGGACGTCTCGCCGACGAGCACGCCCCAGGCGGACGTCGCGCTTCCCATCGGCTCGATGCCGACGCGCTCGTGCAGGTCGCGACGGACGATGCGCCACGCTGCGCGCGCGTCGATGGAGGCATTCAAGCCGCTGAAGTGGGAGCCGCAGCGGCCGAGGCGTCGCAGCGTCGAGGGCGAGTAGACGTTCACGTCTTCGAGGTCGATGAGGTGCGGGCGCTTGCGCCACGACAGCGCATTGAACAGCGCGTCTTCGTCGAGCTGGGACGGTGGCAGCTCGACCATCTTCGCGAGCGAGCTCTGCAGATCGCTGCGCGGGTCGACGCCGGGCGGGAGACCGCGAAGCCCCACGCGGCTGTTCTGTGCGACCAGATACCCACCCTCCAACGATTCGAGCCACGTGCGCATTGCGCGTGGCATCGACCAGAGGATGCATTCGTTCGAGATCATCACCTCGAAACGATCCGGAAACATTCGAGGCGCGAGCTTCCACATGACACGTTCGGCGAGCGGGCCCGACAAATGGCCCTCGAGGAATGCGGGTAGTGCCAGCGATTCCGCATGAAGCCTGCATTCACGTGGCAATGTCCCGATTCGGAGACGCGCCGTTTCGACTGGAATCGTACCGACTCCGATCACGTAGCTGGCGCGCGGCCCGAACGTATTGAAGGCACCCCAAACCGAAAGCCTCAATGCCTCGTATCCTTCGAGGCTGACATCGCCAATATTCCACCGAAACGCGACGGAGCTCGACATGCTGATCCTCCGGGCCACGCTCGGCCCGCCCACTGTCGGCGGTACCGAGCTCGCGGGTAAATATTTCGTGCAAGCGGCGGTCCAGTACAGGATTGGGCTTCTTTCGCGCGAATGCCGCTCGCCGCGCTGCGATCGCGCGCCGCGCACGCGTCTCATCTTTGGCGCCTGCGTGAGAACGGCGCAGGCGCGCCACGCACGCCGGTGACCCGGCGGGAGGTCAGCGCTCGCGCACGAAGCGTGCGGCGAGCTCTCGGAGCGACCCCGGCAGCGCTCCCGCGACCCGCGTCGCCATCCCGAGCGCACGTGGCAATACGATCTCTCTCGGCGCCCGAGGCAGCCGCTCGACGATTCGTTGCGCGACGGCTTCGGCTTCGAGCATCTGGGGCATCGGATGGGTCGAATGAGCGACCATTGCCGTGCGCACGAAGCCCAGCCGGACGTGCGTCACGTGCACGTCGGTGCCTTGAAGATCCATACGAAGGCAATCGAGGAGCATTCCGAGGCCCGCTTTCGGTGTGCAATACGCCGCGGCGTTCGGGAGCGCCCCGTACGCGGAGAGCGAGCCGATGCCGACGAGGTGGCCGCGCCGCCGTTCGACCATGTCGGGCAACACGGCGGTGAGCGTCGCCGCGGCGCCGCAGAAGTTCACGTGGAACGGGCCGCGCAGCGTCTCCCACGCGAGGGGGTTCGCCCCCGAGGGCGCGCCGAGCCCCGCATTCGAGACGACGAGATCGAAGCGAAGCTCGCGGTCGAGGGCGCGCAGACGCGCGACGGTGAGCTCCGTGTCGGAGAGATCGATGCACTCGACGTACGCGCGCCGCTCGAGCGCGCGAATCTCCCGCGCGAGGTCGTCCAAGAGCTCGCGCCGGCGCGCGACGACCACCAACGCGGCCACGCCGCTTCGAGCGAGCTGGAGCGCCAGCGCGCGACCGATTCCGCTCGAAGCGCCCGTCACGACGGCGGCGCGGTAGCTGCTCACGCGGTGCTCGCGGTCGGTGCGTCGACCTTGTGGCAGACGATGACCGTCCTCGGCTTGTTCGGCGAAAGCGCCGACGAGGTGTCGAAGCCGCCGAACGCGCCGTCGATCTCGAAACCCACCGAATGCAGGATCAGACGGATCTCCGTGAACGCAAAGAGCCGCACGGAGAACATGACCTCGCGCTGTTTACCGTCGCGAACGTAGGTGCGGCGGTCGACGAAGCGGCCGGTCGAGATATCGAAATGGTGGCGGTCGATCATCATGTCGCCATTGCCCTTGTCCATGACCGACGTCGGAGGGATGCGAACCATCCACTCGCGGGTGCGCAGATCGAGGACGAACCGCCCGCCCATCTTCAATGCCTTGTGCGCGCTCCTCAGCGTTCCGATGCAATGGGAGTCATCGAAGAAGCCGAATGCATCGAACAGACAGACCGCGGAGTCGAACTCCGCCTCGCTTTCGAAATGGCCGATGTCGCCGCGCACGAACGCGACCTTCACGCCTTCCGATTCGGCCTCCTTTCGCGCGACCTCGAGGAAACCTTCGACGAGGTCGATCCCCGTGACGTCGTGGCCCCGGCGCGCGAGCTCGATTGCGTGCCGGCCGTGCCCACAGCCGAGATCCAGGATTTTCTGCGGACCGGTCACCGCCAGCACCTGCTCGAGGAAATCGACTTGTGAAGCCGTGTTCTCCTCGCGGAGCGAGTCGGCCATGAAATAGAGGTACTCCTCGGCGTCGAAGAGCTGGCTGAAATCGAAGAACATGGGCTCGGGCGTCATGGGGCCTTTCGGGGTCACGTGTTCCGGCTCGAAGGGACGAGCTCGAGGGTATGCCGCGCGCTCGCTTTGGCCGCCTCCTCGGTCCACGCAATGGGCAGCCCGTCGGTGCGCCACGCTGCGTGATGATCGAAATGGTGCGGCGACATCGCATTGCCGCTCTGCCCCGCGAGCAGGCTGAAGCGACTATTTTCCCAGGCGCCGACGTCGATTGCGATGCGGAGGTTCGGGACGCCGAGCGGATTGCCGAGGGGCTCGACGAGGTCGACCGTCGCCTGGTGAATGGTGGACGCATCGCCCGCGAAGGAAACGGGTCCCTCGCCGAGCGCGAGATCGAGCGCGGACACCGTCTTTCCCATCGGGTGGTGCAGGCGTAGAGGCCGTGCGCTGCCCCATGACCATTGTGCGCGGTCCGACCCGCGAGCGCGCACGATTCCCCGCGCGGCTTCGCCCAGCGCGCGCTCGATCGCGGCCGGCCATCCTTCGGCGAAGAACCCGTCGGGCTGTTCGCGGACGAGCTTGCAGAGGTGGCTCATCCTGCGGGTTATCATCGTGTTGTTCGGCAACGCCATGTGAAAGCCCGCGCCGAGCGCGCGCCCGGCCGTCTGCGGCGCCTTTGCGCGGACTACACGCGCCATCATCGCGCATGAAAAGAGCGCCCAGGCGGTCGCACCGATCGAATCGACCGTCATGCGCCCGTCCCACGTGGAAAGGAGCGCGTGCGCCGTCTTCGCGTCGTCGCTCTTCGGCTCGATCGCGAGGACCGCGCTTCGGACCTGCTCCCAAGGGATGCTGCGCGTGTCCTTCTGCAGCACCTGCATGTCCGCGAGCGTCCAATCGCGCCGCGCGGAGAGAGCGTCTTCGATGGCCTTTTGGCGATAGCCGTCGAGGAAGTCGACGCCGAGATAAGGGTCGTCGTCGCCGACGGCGGTGGGGGCGTTGTTCGCGCTCACCACGATACCGTTCGCCGGGTCGTCGACGAACGGCATTTTCTCGAAAGGCACCAGCTGATCCTTCCAGCGCGCGTCGTCGCGCCAACCGGCACGCGGCAGCGTGCCGTGTCCGCTCGTCCGCACGGGGACCTCGACGCCGAGGCGCCACGAGATGCGACCGTCCTTGTCGGCGTAGACGAGGTTGATGCTCGACGTGGAGCCGTCGCGGAACAAATCGTGGAATGCCTCGCGGCTCTTCGTTCGGTACGCGAGGTGGAGGCCGGTGTACGGCCGTGCGGCGAGCCACGTCGCCGACATCGACAGCGCTTCGCCGGCGCCGTCGAATGCGGGACCGACGATTGGACCCCGCGCCGTGATCATGACTTCTTCGACGACCGGCTCCTTGCCTTTGACGTCGATGACCTCGCGTCGAACCTCACAAGGCACGAACCGCTGACCTTCGCGAACGCTGCGTCGATCCGGGCCGATCTCCTCCACGAACAGATCGGTGTTGTCCGCGTGCGCCGCCGTCACCGCCCACGCGCAATGGTCATTGTGACCGAGACCGATCCCAGGAATGCCGACGAAGCTCGCTCCGGACGCACGCCACGACGGCGTCGCGAGATGCGATAGATACCAATGCACCGGAATGTCCGGCGGCAGGTGCGGATCCGCAACCAGCATGGGACGCTTCGTCGCGGTTCGTGATGCGTCGACGGCCCACGCGTTCGACGCGCCCTGTACGGGGAACACTTCGCGGAGCGCCTCGAGGTCCGCCAGCAACATGTCGGAGCACGTCCGGCCCCGCGAGGGCGAGGGGACCGAGACGGGGAGATCGTCGGGGTACGGCGCGTCGAGCGCAACGAGCGCCTCGGTGCCGTCGCGCCGCAGGATCTCCCAACGAAGAAGCTCGACGTCCCAATTGGCTGCGAGCGCGAAGCACAGCAATGCGGAGACGGCTTGGACGTCGGCCGGTTCCCAAATCGTCGGCTCGCAGCCGAGCAAAACGTGCTCGTGCGAGCGCGACGACGAGCCGGTGGTCATGCCCTCGCGCAGGCCCGCGACGTAGGCATCGAGCTGCAGACGCACCTCCGGTCGCGCACACGCGAGCTGCTGCTCCGCGGCTCGGCGAAACCCGATGCGCCGCGAGAGCCGATCGATCGGCAGGGTGTCGGGGCCTGCGACGGCCGACAGCGTTCCCCGAACGGTGCGGACGGTGAGCTCGAGCTGCCCGGCTCGATCCTGGCCGTGGCAAAACCCTTGGGCGAAGAACACGTCGTGATCGTTCTTCGCCCGGATGTGCGGGATGCCGAAAGAGTCGCGATGAATCGTGACTCGGTCCGATACGCCTCGAAGCGTCACCGTGCCGTCGAGCTTCGGCAGCCGGCGCCCCAGCGCGACACGAAAGAGAGAGCGCGCGAAGCGCCGAAGCCGTCGTTCCCCATCCGGGCTCATGCGCCGCCTATACCATGCCATCGCGCCGGCCTCGCTCCTGCACGTGCGACCGGGAAGGTGACCGCGCCAGCTGGCGTCGCGTGCCCAGCTCGAACATCCTCGAAGGCATATGCCGCTCGATCGAAGCTGGGCGATCGCCGTAGCGCTCGCGGTCGCATGTGATGCACCGCCGCCCGCCTCGTCCGGCGACCTGATCGCCGATCGATCGCTGCCACCGCCGCAGTCGGAGGCTCCTCCCTCCACCTCCATAGCCTCTGCCACAGCCGCGCCCTCCGCGAGCCCACCCGAACCGCCCGAAGAGCCGTTCGCCGTGCTCGACGTCCCGGATCACGAGGACGCAATCGTCTCGGTCGCGAAAAAGGGTGCCCGTCGTCCGCTCGTCGTCGCGACGCACGGAAACTACGATCGACCCGAATGGCAATGTGAAGTGTTTCGGACCATCGTGTCCGACAGCGCATTCGTGTTGTGTCCGCGAGGCATTCAGCGACCGGATTCGCCGTCGCACGACGATGTTCGCTTCACCTACGCGAACAATCGGAAGCTCGAGGCCGAGATCGACGCCGCGCGAAAGGCGTTCGAGGCGCGCTATGGAGATCGCCTCGCGCCCGGGCCGGCCATCTATGCAGGCTTCAGCCTCGGCGCGATCATGGGCGTCGCGATCCTCGGGCGAACGAAGAAGGGCGTCTACGATCGCGCCGTATTCGTCGAAGGCGGCTACGATCGAATCGATGCGAAGACGGCGCGCGCCCTCGCCGACGCCGGCATCGTGAAGGTGCTGATTGCGTGTGGCCAAGCCGCATGTCTGCATTCGTCGAAGGCGAAGGTGTCCGTTTTGGACAAGGTCGGTATCAGCACCAAAGCGGTCGGCGTGAAGAACGCCGGTCATGCGTACGATGGTGAGGTCGCGACGGCCGTGCGCGAGGCCTGGAGCTGGCTCGTATCGCCTTGAGCCCAAGCTCCGCGATCGCCGCGCCGGGCCCTGATACGCTCCGGCTGCCATGAGCCGCCGGCTGACCGACTCCGACGCGATGACCCATCGCATTCCGCGCACGCGAACGCCCGAGGCCGAGACCCTCCGCATCTCGCGTTATGCCGGCCACAGCGAGCCGAGCGCGGCCATCGGCGCGGTGCTCGATCACGATCTCAGCGAGGACACCATCGTCGATCGTTATCGCCCGCTCGAGCTCCTCGGTCGCGGCGGGATGGGCGAGGTGAGCCGCTCGCTCGACACCAAGATCGGCCGGGAGGTCGCGCTCAAGACGATGCTCTCCCCCGCGAGCTCGCGCGACACCTGGGCGAGCTCGCGCTTCATCCGCGAGGCGCGGGTGCAGGCGCTGCTCGAGCACCCCGCGATCGTGCCCGTCTACGACATCGGGCACGACGACAGCGGGCGACCGTTTTTCACCATGAAGCGGGTTCGCGGCCAAACGTTGGAAGACGTGCTTCGCGGCATGCGCGATATGCGCAACACGCAACGTCGCGTCGTCACCCGGCACCGCGTGCTCAGCGCATTCGTCACGGTTTGTCTCGCCCTCCATTACGCGCACGAGCGTGGGGTCGTTCATCGCGACCTCAAGCCGGACAACATCATGCTCGGGGCACACGGCGAAGTTCACGTCCTCGATTGGGGGGTCGCGCGGGTCCTCAATGCGTCGGACAGCGGGGAGGAGGACGAAACGGGACACGACACGCGCCCCGGCGAAATGGTCGGCACGCCCGGCTACATGTCGCCGGAGCAGGTGCTCGGTCAGCTCGAAATGGTCGATGCGCGGAGCGACGTGTTCGCGCTCGGCGCCATTCTCTACGAAGTATTGACCCTGGAGCCGCTCATCCCGGGGGATGCCGCGACTTTGCTCCTCGAGCAGACCATCGATCCCTCGCGCCCTCCGCCCCCTCCGAAAGACATGCCGCCGGAGCTCTACGTCCTTTGTCTGAACGCGACGAAGTTCCACAAGTCGGAGCGCCCGGCCTCTGCCCGCGCGCTCGCCGACGCGGTGGAGCGGTACCTCGACGGCGATCGCGACGAAGAGCTTCGCCGTCGCGTCGCCGACGAGCGGACCACACGGGCGAAAGAGCTCGCGAACGAGGCGATCGAAGGGCCCCAGCCGGAGCGAGAGCGTTGCCGCGCGCTCGCCATGCGCGAGGCGAGCCGCGCGCTGGGCATCTTCCCCGAGCACGAAGGCGCTCGTGCCGTCGTCCTCCGCCTGCTCGCGACGCCGCCGTCGGTGGTGCCGCTCGAGGTGATCCGCGAGACGGAGAAGATGCGCGCTTCGCAGGTCACGTCGTCGATGCGCGATACATCGATCCGCGCCGGGCTTTGGGTCGCGCTGTTCCCATTACTTCTGCTGATGGGCCCGCGCATCGATTGGATGGTCGCGCTCGCGCTGGTGCTTGCGCTCGCCTGTATGGGCGCCTCCTTCTTTCTATGGAAGAAGCGGATCACCGAGAGCGGTGCCCGCCTCGCGCTCTTCTCGCTGGTCGCGGTATTCGGCATGCTCCTCAGCACCGCATTCGGCCCGCTCGTGTTCGTCCCCGCATTCGCCGCGGTGAATACCGTGCTGTTCGGCGCGCAGTCGTCGCGCCGTCATCGGCCGTGGATCTTCGGGCTCGGCTGCGCGACGATCGCATTGCCACTCGTCCTCGAGCTCGCCGGGGTGATTCCGCGCTCGATGGTCTTCTCTCACGAGTCGGTCACGCTGCTCCCGCGGCTGACCTGGTTCAACGAGACGGCGTCGCTCTTCGCGCTGACACTCGTGAGCTTCATCGGCGTCATCGCCCCCGCGCTCGTTGCAGCGCGTCTTCGAGACGCCCTGCTCGTCGCGGACGAGCGTCTGCTCGTCCACAAATGGCATATGGAGCAGCTGGCTCCGCCGCGCGTCACCGAGCGGCTTTGAACCGCCGCGGGGACGGTGCGCTCGTTCGCTTCATCAGGACGGAGCGGGTCGAGCTAATCCCTTCGACGGACCAGGCGGGCGGAAACATCATCGGATAGGCATGGCAAGCAGGCTTCCACCACGGACCACGCAATGCGGGAGCGAAGCGCAGTCCGAAGTGGTGGTGGGCCTTCATCAGGCGGCCGATTTCAGCGCTTGTCAGGCACCCAACGTGCGCTGACGCGTCGCGGATTGGGGTGGTCGGCCGGAGGAATGGGCTCGCGGCCGATGGCTTGTTTCAGCGTATCCGCCAGAGATTGATTCAGCTCGTGTCCGGACTCGGGCGCGAAATCGTGTTTCGTCTGCTCCCAGTCCCTGCGGAGCGCTTCGATCAAACGGTCCCACATACTGAGATCGTGCCGCTCGAAGTAGCTCGGGTCGTGCAACGTCATGACAGGAAATTCCTCCAGCAGTGACCATTGCAGCGGCCATGCCACGCAGGATTTCGGCGGGTCGGGCAGGTGTGGGAAGCGTTCATGAACGCTCGTCCGCGCGCAGCCGACACACTGGGGCTTAGGAGAAGGCTACGGGCTTCAGGCTTCGGGCTTCAGGTATCGAAACAGGAGCGCCCGAAGATGATTGCGGCGGTGATCAATAGGACGACGAACAAGACCGACGCCATTCGGTAACCGGGGCGCTCGGCGGATACGGCAGTGGAGACGCGGCGGCAGGACGGCGAGGGCGATCCGGCCGCGACGATCTCGAGCATCAGCATGCCGAGCGCTTCGTCGGCGAAGGGATGAGGGAGACGGATGACGGCTGCGTCGCGCGGCTCGCGGGGAAGTCGCAGCGGCAGCGTTCTACCTGGTGTCGAAAGGCGAATCGCGCCGCTCCGACCGCACCGGTCGCAGCCGCCCGCGTCGCAATGCCAGCAAGCGAGCTTTCCAGGGACATTCACCTCGATATCGGCGCCCGCCCACGCCGGTGGCACCTCGATGCGCAGCTTCGCGCAGGACCCGTCGAATCGGGCGAGCGCTTCGGGATCGGTGACCTGGGCGAGGCGATTCACGAATATCGAAGAGTAGCGTATGAGAGGGGATGTCGCTTCGTCCGCCTCGAGAAGCCAGCCGCGCCGACATCCCCGAGATCCACGCGATGATTTGCGAGCTCGCGGAGTACGAGCGCAGTCTCCACGAGGTTCGTGCCTCGACCGCGCAACTCGAGGAGGCGTTGTTCGGGGCGAGCCCCGCCGTGTTCTCGCATGTCGTCGAAGCGCCGGAGGGCGGTGGGCGCCTGGCCGGCTTTTCTCTGTGGTTCCTGAATTACTCGACCTGGCTCGGCGTACACGGTGTTTATCTCGAAGACCTGTTCGTCCGCCCCGAATATCGAAAGCTCGGCGCCGGCCGCGCGCTCATGAAGGCGATCGCGCGCGTCTGCGTCGAGCGTGGCTACGGTCGCTTCGAATGGTCGGTGCTCGATTGGAACACGCCGGCGATCGATTTCTATCGATCCCTCGGCGCGTCCGGCATGGATGAATGGACGGTGCATCGCGTGACGGGCGACGACCTCGTCACGCTCGCACGCGAAGACTGAGCTCCGCCCGAGGCCGCGCTGCGTGTCGAATCAGTGGCCGAAGTCCACGCCGGTGATGTCCTTCCGAGCGGGGAAGCCGGACAGCGCATTCGAGCACAACATCCCGGACATGGTCGCGGACTCCATCGCGCCGCAATTCAGGCCGCACCAGGTCCAATCCCCCGCGAGATACAGGTTCGTGAACTCGTGGTCATCGTGCACCTGCAGCCGATGTTGGCTGCTGCCCGGTACGCTGAGAACGTAGCGCTCGGTGAGCGCCACGTTCGCCTTGAAGAACTGCGAATCGATGCGGCTCGGCCCCACGTGCACGCCGGAGCGGAGGTCGACGAGAAGATCCCAGTCGAACGCGCGCCGTTCGGCCGTCTCGTGGGTCGCGCGAGGCCACGGGATGAACATGCCGCTGTCGAGAAGGCGAATGGCATTCTCCCGCACGGCGCTCGCTTGCGCCTCGCAATCGTAACAGGGCGGAAGCGGTGCGTCCGGCGGAGGCACCGGGGTGTCGGGTAGGGGGCTCGTGTAATAGCCGAGGTTCAATGGATACGGATCGACCGGCCACCCCTCGAAGGGGAGCAGCTCCGTCAGATCGCCCCACACATTGAGCGAATTGGTGCGGTCGTAATCCCAAGAAGCAATCGGAGCGCCCGTTATCGGAAAGCCCATTTCGGTGGACGTCCGGCGCAGCCAAAGCTGGAGCGCCTGCGTCCGCACCGTCTTCACCTTTTGCGTCGCCTCCTGCCAGCGGTGGCTCGCCGCGATGATCGCGGGGCAAATCCAGGGCAATGCGGCGATCGAGATCCCGAGGACGACGTCGTCGAAATCGCGTCCGCGCTCGAGCACGATCTCTCGAACGCCGCGGAACCCCTGAGGCGGGCATTCGAGGTTCACCCCCGGATCGCCGCCCACGATTTGATCCCAACGAGGGGTGGACGGCCAGCAGGGCAAACCCTTGACCTCGATGAGCGGGTCGTATCCGCCGCGTGCCTTTTGTTCGTCGGTGATCGCGACCTGCTCGATGATGCGAATTCGCTGGATCGGCCGCCCGGGCGCATTCTCGTCGTGAACGACCTCGACCACCTGATGGAAGAAGCGGAACGCGACGCCGCGCTTCTTCATCACCAGGTACATCGGCGCGTAACACGTGTCGGCCGTGCCCGCGGCGAATCGATACCCGAACGAGCCTTTGTAGGTAAACGTCGCGCGCACCATTCCGCGCAGCGCCGTGCCGGCCTCGAAGGCCTCCTTCGGCGGATACTTCTGACCGGGGGGCACGGTGGTGTCGCCGTCCACATAGGCAAAGGAGGAGTCGTACACCGCGCGGACGACGGGCGAGTCGAGCATGACGCCGCCGTCCGGGATCGCGAAGCGCGCGAGCCAAGGACGGAAGTTCTGATCGTTGATGACGTCGAATCCCCCTTCGATGACGCCGCACCGCAAACAGCCGGTGACGATGGCGTAGCCGAAGTTCGCGAGGATCCAGAGGCGCCGAGCGTCGGTGTCCGTCCAGACGACCGGCTCGATGCAGCGCCATAGCCACTCCATGAAAGCCTTCAGGATGGAGCACGCGACGTGTTTTGCGGCCTTCTCGGCGGGCACCTCGGCGAGCTCCACTTCGTGCTCCGCCCACGCAATGAGGCGTTGCAGCTCGTTCATGTGCTCGGGAAGTATCGCGGGCGGGTCGGCCGACGATTTACCCATGTGTCCGACGTGCAGCGCCGCCGCGAGAAGGTCGTGCCCGACCGTCGGCCCGCCGTCCGGAGCGCCGAGGAGCTGCCCTGCGCGGAGCGCCGCGCGTTCGTCCTCGGTCGGTGGCACCTCCATGAATCGCGGATGTCGTGTCGTTTTGAATAGGCTCTCGATCGCCTCGATCGCCATCAGCGCGTACTCCCACAGCGGGAGGAACAACGCGCCGGTGCCCGGCGTCGCCTTGTTCGGAGGGTTGGTGATCACCCAAAAGAGGTGCTCGCCATTGATCTCTTCGGTGAAGACGGCCTGGTTCGCCGGGTGGAAGGCCTGCTGCCATGTCGCGAGCGGCTCGTCCGGCGCGCGCCCCAGCTCGGCATAGCAGTCCTGAATCTGCCGAAAGCAGTTGTCGTAGAAGCCGAACCAGTTGTGTAGGCCGTGCTCTTCGATCCGATACGAGAAGTCGGCGTTTCGACCCGTCGCGCCCTTGCCGCCCAATCGCCAGCCGAGCTGATAGACCGTTACGTCGTAGTCCTTCGCGCGTGGGTTCTTGGGGTGCGTGAGCTGGAACGCCGCCGTCATGGCCGATTGGCCGGCGCCGAGCACGACGACGCGGCGGCGCTGGCGGGCGGGACGCTCCGACACGAGCTCCGGCGCGGCCTCGGCCTGCACCGCGTCGAGCAGCGCGCGCGGCGGGGGCTCGCCCGAGCCGGCGAGGAGATCGCGAATGATCTGAGAGACCGTGCCCTGCTCACCGTGCTGCACCCAGGCCATCAGCGTCGACAGCGGAAACGGAGGGTCCGCGATGGGGCGACCGATGTCGCTCGTGACGATGTCGATCTCGTGCTCGATGAGCGGGCGCTCGATCGTTCCGGCGCGCGAGACGCGGAGGGCATTGTCCCACGCGAATTTACGCGCCTCTTCCATGCTGAAGTCGACGAACTTGTCGACGTCCCGCAAAAAGAGCGCATTGAAGAGCTTGAGAAGCGGCCACACCGTCGAAAGATCGTTCAGGACGCCGTTCACGAGCGACGCGAGCAGCTCGTTCATCCGGTCGAAATCCTTTTGGAACGCGGCGAGCTCGTCGCGCGGCACGGCCTCCGCCGTGGCGATGCCGAGATCGAAATTGATGTGCGCGTTCATCCCGACCAGCAAATGCTGAATCACCGCGAGGGTCGGGTCGTCGGTGACGCGGAACGCGACCTCCCACGATCGCGCGCAGCTGCGATGCTCTTTCCAGCTCGTCAGAGCGGTCAGGTATCGATTGAAGAACACGACATCCAGGTTCTCCATCAACGCCGGGTGCTCGAACTCCTTGCGAGCGATCGCCCACGCGAACCTGACGGCGACATGCCGATAGAGCGCGGCGAAATATCCGACGCGGTCCTCCTCGACCATGGCTTTTGCGGTGATGTCGTCGATGATCCTGATGACGTCGTGAATCGTCCGGGCTTCTGTCACGTTCGGGGCTTTCATGGGCAGAGGGCGCGCGCGAAGGTCGCATAATACCGCGCTCCGATCGACTCGAAACGCTCGAGCGCCGAACGTGCCAGCCGCTCTTTCTGAGCGCTGGCCTGTTCCGTGGCGCTGCCCGCCAGTGCGAGGAGGAGCCTGCCTTCTTCGCACGACATGGATAGTCGTCGCGCAGACGAAAGACCGCGCTCCCATGCGAGCCGGCCTTCCTCGCTACGGCCTTGCAACACATGGAGACGACCGGCAAAGAGCTCCGCTGCGGGCTCCCCGATTGGGAACGATTTGGCGAAACCACGGAGCCATTTGCAGGCCTGTTTCGCGCGTTCTCCGTCGACCTTGTCCCGGCCGTGCTCGAACCAATGCAGATAACATTCCGCGACGGCCGAATACCCATCCAGCGAGATGTGGCCCGTGGGTCTGCCGCGCGCCTTTTCGAGCAGGGTGTAGGCCTTGTCGATGGCCGCCCGTGCCCCCGCGTCGTCGCCGCTCCGCAAGCGCGACAGTCCCAAAAAGCCGACGCAACTGATCTCCATGAGGCCGACGGTGTTGCGATCGAGCAGCGCGATCGAGCGCTCGAAGCGCTCCGTCGCATCCGGGAGGTCTCCTCGAACGAGCGCGACCCCGCCGAGCCACGCGGAACCCCATATCTCCTGCACGAAGCGATCGTTGCCGGTGCGCGTTGCGAGCAAATCGGATAGGACCCTTTCCGCGTCGTCGAACCGGCTCGCGAGGTATTCCGTCGTACCGAGCAGACCCATCGCGTCGCGTTTGCGGCCGATGTCGCCGAGCCGATCGAAGGTGGCAATGGCCGCCCGCTCGTCGAGCCGGACGCGGTCGAAGTCACCCGACGCTGCGTTCTTCAGCGAGCGCTGATGTTTGAGCATCGCGCGGGCACGTGGGTTTTCGAGCTGATCGACGACGCCGGCTGCGAGCGTCTCGTATCGATTGGAGACGCCGCGCATCCCGACCAGGCTCGCGATGATCGACAAGACGGCGTACGCTTCCGCGAGCTCCTCCGACACACCCGCACGCTCGGCGACGTTCACCTGTCGCAAGGCGGCATAGATGCTCGGACCCTGCAAACCGCCGAGGTAATACACCTCGCTCAGGTTTTGATAGATGTGGACGGCGCTCCGGAGATTTGCCGCGACGTCGCCGTGGGCGGGGGTCGTCGCGGACAATGGGCGGAATCGATTTCTGAATTGCCCACCCAGCTCGGCGAGGACGCCTTTTACGAGCGCGATTCCTTGTTTCGGAATGGGTCGATCGAAGACGCCGACGGCAGACTCCGCGGCTTCGGTGCTGCGCGGCAGATTGCCGAGCCTGTAATGGGCGCTCGCGAGCCGCCGTTGCCACTGCGCTCGTTTCGTCGGCTCGACGCCGGCCGGCGCGAGGTCCAGCGCGCGCTCGAGGAACACGGCGGTTTCACGGAATGCGCCGGCGCGCAACGCGACCTCACCGGCGTGTCCGAGGTGGACGGCTGCTTCGCCGTTTGCGCCGGCACGCGTGTAATGGTGCGCGAGCAACGCGTGCCACGGCGATAGATCCGCCGCATATCGTCCTTCGAGGTATTGGGCGGCCGCTCTGTGCAACGAGCGGCGCTGCGCGAAGAGGAGCCGCTCGTAGATGACGTCGCGCACCAATGCGTGGCGGAACGAGCACCCATCGGGCCTGCGCGACAGGAACCCAGCGTCGACCAAGCGCTCGAGACCGGCGGTCTCGCCCTGCGGATTCGGTCCCCCTTCGCCGTGACGAAGCAGCGCGGCGAGCCCGTCCTCGTCGAAGGTCGCGCCGAGGACGCTCGCGACCTTCAGCAGCTGCTGGTCGCCCGCGTCGAGCCGATCGAGACGGGCCGCGATGACGCCTTCGACGCTACCGGGCAACTCGAATGCGCTCTCGTCGAAGCGCGGCGCCAGCGAACATCGGCCGGCTTCGACCCGGATGTGTCCACTCTCACGCAGCGCAGCCGTGAGCTGATCCGCGAGGAGCGGATGGCCCGCCGCGCGTGTGGAGACGAAATCCGAGAGCCGTTCCGGGAGGGCCGCGACGCCGAGTCGAGCGCGCACCAGATCGAGCGTCTCGTCGTCGCCGAGCGATTGCAGTGTGAAATGGACCGTCGAGGAAGCCGCCGCGAGCTCCTCGTATTCTTTCCCCAGCGAGCGCTCGCCGGGCGTCGATGGACGTCGCATGACCAACGCGAGCACGCCGAGCTGCTCTTGCCACAACCGGCGGAGCAGCGCCCACGACGCCGAATCGATCCAATCGGCGTCGTCGAGCAGGATGACCGTCGAGGATCTGCCGAGTAGAAGTGCCAAGAGGCGCACGCACGTCTCGCGTGTGTTGTCGGCGCGAACCTCGTCGCTGATCCACCGCGTCAGCTCCGTCTCGGGAAAACGCGTCTGCAACAACGTATTGAGGAGCGGCAATCTGCCGTCCGCCTCGATGGCCGGATCCACCGCGCGAGCCCGCTCCGCGACGCGCTCTTCCAGGGTGCTCGTCGCGGTGTCGTCGGCGAGATCGAAGAGCGAATAGAAGATGGTTCGCCAGCAGCGCAGGGGTGTGTCGCGTTCGACGGTGTCGCCGGCGCTCGTGAAGACGCGCATGCCGGAGGCGCGTGCGCGCGCGACGATCTCGCGCGCGAGTCGCGTCTTGCCCATACCGGCTTGTCCCTCGATGACGCAGACACGCGCAGGCTCGGAGCCGGCGCGTGGTAAAAGCGCGTCGACCTCGCGAAGCTCCGTCTCTCGACCGACGAGCCGCGTGCTCGACGGCTCCTCGTCGAGGTCTTTGACTTCTTTGCGACCGATCAACCGGTGAACCGGGATCGTTCGATTCTTCCCCTTGATCGCGATCTGTCCGATGGAGTCGAAGCGGAAGCCGTTCGCGCCGACGGCGAGCTCGCGCGTCGCGAGGACCTCGCCGCGGTCCGCCCGCTGCATGAGCCGAGCTGCGAGGTTTACGTCGTCCCCCATGACGGCATAACAGCGGCGTGCATCCGCGCCGACGATGCCGGTCCACGCGCGGCCATACGAAAGCCCGATCCGGAGGGGCCCCGAAGCGAGCGCGCTAGGAGGGCGCGACAGCTCCATCGCGACGGATGCGGCGACGCGTGGCGCATCCGGCACGGCGGTGGGAGCGCCGACGGTGCCATAGAAGTAGCTGCCTTTGTCGCCGATCGAGAGCTGGAGCAGCGAGCCCTCGCTGCGGTGGAGCGTGCGCTGAGCCCAGCGAACGAGCGCATCGAGGCGCGTCGGTGCTGCGTCGTCGCTGTCGTAATCGATGTCGTCGAATGCGGCGAAGAGCGGAACCACGGCGCGCAGCTCGGCAATCGCTCCCGGACGCTCGATCTGCCCGAGGAGGGCGCGCGGAATCCAGCCGAGATGGCGCCGCTCGTCGACGCGCGCCGGAAGCCCGGGCCACGATGTCTCCTCGGGGGGATCGAGCTGGCCGCGCACGGCAAAATACGCCTCGCCGGGTGCATCGACACGGCGGCCCGTCGTCTGTGTCGCGCGCGCGGGCGCGAGCACCTCGCTCGACACGATGATTTCGCCCGGCCTCGCAGCACGCTCCGCGCGCGCCATGCGCACCAACGTGGCCCCCGCGAGGGTGTCGATCTGCAAGATGTCCGGATCTCCGACGAGCATCCGCCGCGCCGGCCCCGCGGCGATTCCGACCTTCAGCGACGGATCGCCGAACGAGACCTCTGCGTCGAGCGACGCCTGCATCGCGAGCGCGCATGCGAGCGCGCGGCGAGCACCGACGTACCGCCGATCCTCCACATGAGGCTCGTCGTCGAACCAGCAGGTGATCGAATCGCCGGCGAAGCTGACGACCGTGCCGAGGTGGCGCTGGACGATCTGGACCAGGCTCGCGAGAACCGGGTTGATGCGCTCGAGCAATGCCTCCGGCGCGCGACGCGGGCCGAGCTCGTCGGACAGTTGCGAAGCGAGCGCCGAAAAGCCGGATACATCCGCGAAAAGCGCCGCTCCGTGGCACCTCGTCGGAAGGTCCGTCCCCTCGAGGAGGGAGCGGCGACGGTCCATCGGGATATGTGAACCAATCACGATCTCAGATTCCCGATCACGTGGTGTTGCTCCAATGTCCTCTTCGGTCGGATCAAGAGGAGGTGAGACTAACTTGCCTCGGGCGTCTTGCGTCTACGAAGAGGCCTTTCGTGCTACGTAACGGGAGGTGCCGGCCGACTCGGAGTCCGACGACAAGAACGTGACCACCACGGTGCGCTGCTCGGTGCCGGAAGGGGTCGCGCGCCTGATCGGAACGACGCGGACGGCCGCCGAAAGCGCCGCGGCGATCCCCTTGTACCTGTCGGTCGAGGCGCCTTCGACGCCCGATCCCGGTGATAGCGGGGTCTCGCAGCGCAAGACGGATCCGATCGGGCTGGGCTCTGCGCTCCTTCAGGAGATCGCGGCCTTTTCCCGGCCGGAGCGTTACGACGACATCGACCTCGTCGGGCGGGGTGGCATGGGTGTCGTCCGACGCGTCTTCGATCGGGTGCTCGGCCGCGAAGCGGCGATGAAGGCGCTCGAGGGCGCGCTGATGTCGAGGGGTGCGGACGTTCTGCGCTTCTTGGAAGAGGCACAGATCACGGGTCAGCTCGATCATCCGGCGGTCGTCCCCGTTCACGACTTCGGCATCTCGCACGACGGTGGTCGCGCGTACTTCACGATGAAGCTCGTGCGAGGCGACTCGCTCGGACAGATCATCTCGCTCTACCACGCGATCGGCGTCGACGGCCGCGCCCTCGAGCGGCTCCTCGGCATCTTCATCCGCGTTTGCGAGGCCGTCGCGTTTGCACACACGAGGCACGTCGTGCACCGCGATCTCAAGCCCGAGAACATCCTCGTCGGAACACACGGCCAGGTCTACGTCATGGATTGGGGTCTCGCGCTCGTCCTCGACGGCGGCCGCCCGTCGGAGGCCCTCATCCGCGAAGAGGACTACATCATCGCGGGGACGCCCGCGTTCATGTCGCCCGAGCAGGCCTTCGGGAACATCGCGGAGATCGATACGCGGACCGACGTGTTCGGCCTCGGCGCGGTGCTCTACGCGATCCTTACCGGGCGCGGTCCATTTACTGCGGCGAGCGCGTCGGCTTCGCTCGAGCTCGCGCGAGCGTGCGCCGTCAAGACGCCGGAGACGGTATCCACGCGAAGCATCCCGCCTGAGCTCAGCCGCATCGTCATGAAGGCGCTCTCAGCCCGACGCGAGGACCGATATCAGAACACGGAGGAGCTCATTCGGGACATCGAAGGGTTTCTCCGTGGCGGCGGTTGGTTCGCGACGCGGCATTTTCCCGCCGGCGCCGTGATCGTCCGCGAGGGCGAGCCGGCCGCTGCTGCGTACGTCATCACGGCCGGCCGCTGCGAGGTCTATAAGTCCGTCGACGGCACGAAGCTGCCATTACGCACGCTCGAGCCCGGCGACGTCTTCGGCGAGACGGCCGTATTCACGTCGAAGCCACGCACCGCGACGGTCGCCGCGCTCGAGCCCGTCACGCTGAAGGTCGTCACGCGCGACTCGCTCGAGCGCGAGCTCGATCGAAGCCCGTGGATGGGCGCCTTCGTTCGCGCATTGGCGGAGCGGTTTCGCGAGATCGACGAGAAGCTCTCCCAGCGCTGAGCGCGCGATCGGGGGCGCGCCGATCAGTTTTGTCCGGTGTTGCTGGGAGGCGGAAAGTCGCCCGAGATGTCGCCGCTCGTGTCCGGGGGCGGTGCGAGCGTCGACTGTCCCGCGCCGACCACGATGATGCCGATGTCCTCGTCTCGGACGCTCTCGATTTGCGTTTTCGGATCGAACTCGGTCGTCTTCGACGGACCGAAGCCGTTCGAGGTAAAGACGTAGAACCTGCCTGCATAACGCGCGAAAGCCCACGCGTTGACGTTTTGGAGGCTCTTGAACGTGTGCACGGGCTTCAGCGAGAAGTCGCCGAGATCGATCTCGCTGAGCTGACGCTGCCAGGCGGCATAATGAAAGAGACGCCCGTCTCCGCCACCCGTGAGCTCGGCGCCGCCCGTGAGCTTGCCCGTCCTCGACACGTTCAATGATTGCGTCGAGATGGTCGCGAGCCCGAAAGCAGGGCTCAGCACGTAGAGCTGCTCCTGCGACGATCCGGGCGACACGGCGGTGAACCCCATGCCGAGCTGCGGATTGCCGCTCGGGTGTGTGTACGGCATGGCCGGCATACAGGAAGCGTCGCGAACGTTGACCTTGAACAGCTCGCGGGAATCGTAAAAGACCCACGCCCAACCGCTGCGATCCACCGCCATCGATTGCGGTGTTGCGTACGTCTTGCACTGGAGCTTGCCGACCAACTTGTAGGCGGCGCGACCGGGCTTGCGCGGATCGAACGAATAGAGCTGCTCGTCCTTCGAAACGAGGTAGACGAGCTTGCGCGCTTCGTCGTCGTCATTCGGCGCGGCGACGTCTTCCACCGGCGCAGGGCGCGGCAGGGGAGGGCCACCGAGCCGGTCGGTGTCCGCGGCCTCGTCTTCCTCCGTCTCCTCCTGGCGGACGCGCTTGTCGCGGTCGTCGTCGCTCGAGCACCCGGCGTGAGCGAGCACGAGGCCGAGCGCGACGAGGGCGGCCGTGCGCCACGAGCGTGCGTGAAGCGTCATCGGCGAGAGTGTAGCGCGCGGTTGCGCGCGCGCTAAGGACGAGGGCGAGCGTCGCATCGGGCCGTTTCAGGCCGAGCTCACGCGCAGGCGCGCCGTCGAACGGATCGGGCGCACGAGCGCCGGCTTCATGCTCGGCAAGCGGGCAATCAGCGGAACGACGCCGACGATGCTCGCAGCGACGACGGCCACGACGCCGATCGCGGCCGAGCGCGCCGCGCCCTCGCCCGCGAGCTGATGGATCGCGATCGCGACGAGCGCCCACATCGCTCCGAGCGCGAAGGGAACACCGTTCTTCAACAGGAACGCGAGTGTCGACGCCACGGCCGTACCGACGGCGAGCAGCACCACCGCGAGGACCTCCGCATCGCGACCATCGGGGTGAAAGCCCACCGAGCTCAACGCCTGCGTCGCATTCGTCGCGAGCGCGATGAGCGTCCACCCCGCGAGCATTTCGAACGGGCCCGCCACGAGCCAGCGCTCCGCGCTCGACAGCACCACCGGATGTTGCTCCGTTCGCACCACGACCACCGCGAGGGCGATGCCGGCGCCGAGGAGCAGCGCGAGCGCCAGCGGAAGTCGATCCGCCTCGAGCGCGAGCATCCAGGACATGAGCACTGCCATCGCCGCGAGCGTCCACCAACCCGTGCGCCGGAGCAGCGGGCTCTCTCGTCGCGGACGGCGAGCTTGATAGATCCCGTAGGCAATCAGAACGAACGACAGGAGCGGGAACAGCGCAAACCCCGCCGCATCGAGCGACAAATAGGTCGGATACTTCCAGGTGAGCGAGGCGATGGAGCGCCTCGTGAGGCCGAATTGCACAACGAGCGCGATCACGGAAAATGCGACGGCCGCGAGCAGGTTCAAAAAGGGTCGCCCGCGCCCCGCAGGCTGCAGCAGGCGCTCTCGCTCGGTACGTGACGTCATGTTCGGTCGATTGCGTTATTGCATCGCTCGTACCAAGGGATTGAGGGTTTGGCGGGGACGGTCGACGTGTGCCGGGTCTTGTGCGCCCACGCGTCGCGCGCCCGGGGTCGTGCGCAGGTCTTGTGCGCCCGGCGTCAT
>JABFXY010000083.1 GCA_013361525.1 Polyangiaceae bacterium
GGGACTCAAGTTGATTCCGTTTGCAGCCGACCTATGGGGCGACGTCTACTATCTTGCGCTTGATTGTGGTCTTGAGCGAGTTGTGCAATTCGACGACATGCGAGAGTCGTTTGTAGAGGTGGCGTCGAGCTTTCGGGAGTTTTTTGATCGAATAGCTAAACGAAAGTGACTCGTCGATTGGGCCTTGAGCCGAGTCCGCCGCCGTTGCTGGTTCAGCGAACTGTGACAATCATGCCACCCGATGGCTGCGAGGCGGACCGGCTGGTTTGGGGGGCTGGAACTGGTCCAGTCCCCGCACCATCACGAACCGCTGGACGCCTCCCGGGGCGTGAGAGCCCCGGCGAACGAGCGAAGATCGGCTGCGAGCAACTCGGGCGCTTCGAGACCCGGGAAATGGCCGCCTCTCGCCATCTGGCTCCAGCGAGTCACGTCGAACCAACGCTCGGCCCATGCGCGGGGAGCCGGAAGAATGTCTGCCGGGAAGATCGCAATGCCGAGCGGCGCTCCGGCTTTCGGAGGAGGAGACATTGCCCCGACGTCGGCGAACGCTTCACGGTACAGCCGCTGCGAGGAGGCGATCGTCTCCGTCGCCCAGTAGATTGTCAGAATGGTGCAGAGCGCATCGAGCGAGACTGCTCCGTCGAGCTTCCCGCTGCTGTCCGTCCAAGCGCGGAACTTCTCCCCGATCCACGCTGCTAGCCCGGCTGGAGAGTCGGTGAGCGCGGCCGCGATCGTGTGAGGTTTGGTCGCCTGGAGCATGGCGTAGGCTCCTTCGGCCATCTGCCAAGAAGCAGCGCGTTGGAGATATTCGCGCTCATCGAGCGAGGGCCGCGCCGGGGGCGGATACCCGTGAAAGACATTGATCATGTGTGCGCCGAGCAGTCGATCGGCGTGAAGCGCGCGCAGCCGCTCGACGACGCCTGCCCCCATGTCCGAGCCGTGGGCGATAAACCGCTCGTATCCGAGCATGGTCATCAGTCGTGCCCAGAGCGAAGCGATCCTCGTGATGTTCGTTCCTGGCTCCCTCGGGCGATCCGAAAAGCCGTAGCCGGGTAGGGAAGGGATCACGACGTCGAACGAGACACCGTTTTCGACGCGCGTGAGCAACGGGACCATTGGCAGAAGCTCGGTAAAGCAGCTCGGCCACCCATTCGTGAGGACGATCGGGACCCGAGTGCCGCCTTGCCCGCGAACGTGTACGAAGTGCAGACCTACGCCGTCGACCTCGGTGCGGAAGGCGGGTACTGCGTTGACTTCCGCTTCGGCCTTACGCCAATCGAATGCCCTCCAATGCTCGATCAGCATTCGGAGTGTGGCCGGATCCAATCCCCACTCCGGTCCCACGCCGGCGTGCACATCGGCAAAGCGTGTCCGCGCGAGTCGGTTTCGGAGGTCCTCGAGCACCTCGTCGGCGAGCGAGATCGTGAACGGCGCTATCCTGTTGGCGGGCATGTGTTCGTCTCCTTGGGCGCCTCTTCCGTGCGCCCGACGAGACGAGCATGCCGCGACGTGAGCCATTTGTACTTGAACATTGGTGCTGGTCGACTATTCATTTTCGTTTGTCATCACGTTCGCCTGACTGGTCCCTCTACCGCTCGTTCGTCGCGGTCCTTCGAGAAGGCTCGCTCTCCGGGGCGGCGCGAGCCTTGGGATTGAGTCAGCCCACCCTCGGGCGTCACATCGCGGAGCTCGAGGACGAGCTCGGGCTCGCGCTCTTCACGCGGTCTCCCGATGGTCTCGAGCCGACGATTGCGGCGGTCGCGCTGCGTCCACAGGCGGAGGCGCTGTCGTCGGCGGCCGATGCGCTCTTTCGTGCGGCGTCCGGTCCTCTCACCGAGAATGCCGGTGCCGTACGGGTGACGGCGAGCGAGATCTTCGCGGCGGAGATCTTGCCACCGATTCTTGCGCGTCTTCAGGAGCACCATCCGGGCATCGTCGTGGAGCTTCTGGTTTCGAACCGGCTCGAAGACCTGTTGCGTCGCGATGCGGACATCGCCGTCCGGACCGTGCGCCCGACGCAAAGCGCGCTCGTCGCGTCGAAGGTTGGTGCCTTCGAGCTGGGTCTCTACGCCCACTCTTCGTACCTCGATCGTCGATCGGCGCCTCGCACGCCTCGCGAGCTCGACGGCCACGCCTTCGTCGGCTTCGATGTCGGGGCGCCCTATACGCGCACGCTCCAGCTGGATGGGAAAGCGCTCGGACGGGACTCGTTCACGTTTCGCACCGACAGCGATGTCGGGCAGTTCGCCGCCATTCGAGCCGGCTGCGGCATCGGCGCCTGTCACGTACCACTCGCGACGCGCGCAGGGCTCGTTCGCGTTCTTCCTAAGTCCTTTGCGCCGACGGTCGAGCTCTGGCTCGCCATGCACGAGGATCTACGGACGACAGCGCGATGCAGAACGGTATTCGATGCGCTCGGCGTAGGCCTCGCGACGTACGTGGCAGCCGCCGTTCCTTCGGGTAGGCGCCGACGATAGGGTGACGGGCGAGCGAGTCGAGCCGCCCGTGTCGTTGCCGGATGGGCAAATGTGAATGTGGAATTTGTGTCATCCGAGCGCACGGTTACGGCAAATCTTTCGCGAATCGATGTATGGCGCGTACAAATCAATCTGACGGTGCGTTGCGCGGTAATTTTCGGCTGCCATAAGCAACCGTCGATGCGCAAACTCGCCACTATCGCCGTTGCCCTGGTCCCTCTCGCCACAGCTTGTACGCCCAATAACGCGGGCAATCTCGAAGGAGAAGAGGGCGACCTGACACACGAGCTCGCCTCCCGCGACGATTCGAACTCGAAGCTCACCGATTCTTGCGGAGAGGTCGAGATCTCGGAGGCCGGCAAAGCGATCAGTCGACTGCCCTACTTGCAGCAGACGACCCCGACGTCGACCCACCTCATGTGGGCGGGGCCGGGGATGCGCGACGCGAAGGTCGTGGTGACGACGCCTGACGGCGAGCTCTACGAAACCGCAGAAGCGAAGTTCGAGGGCCGTGGCGATACGGAGAAGAACGATCGCTTGATCGCCGGGCTCGGTGACCTCGAGCCGGATACGACGTACTGCTATGAAATCCAGGACGCCGGCGGTGAGCCGCTGATCGGCCGGATCGGGTTCAAAACGGCTCCGAAGGAGGACGCTGCCGCGCGGTTCATCGTCCTCGGCGATTCCGGTGACGGGACCGCGGATCAAGAAGCGCTCGCCGAGCAGCTGAGCACCGTCCCCTTCGACCTCATGCTTCACGTCGGAGACATCGCGTACCCCGCGGGCGGCTTCGCCGAGTTCCAGGCGAACTTCTTCGACTATTACGACAACATCCTGATGCACCACCCGTTCTTCCCGGTGCCGGGCAACCACGAATATCGGACGAAGGATGCGATCCCCTACCGCGCTCTCTTCGATCTGCCGAACAACGAGCGCTGGTACTCCTTCGATTGGGGTGTCGTTCACTTCGTCGGCCTGGACACCGAGCAAATGGGTGAGACGCAGACCCGTTGGCTCGCCGCCGATCTCGCCAAGAACGAGAAGAAGTGGACCGTCGCCTTCCTCCACAAGCCGGCATTCTCGTCGGGCTTTCACGGCTCCGACGGTGGGGTCCGCGAAGACTTCGTCCCGCTGTTCGAGAAGTACGGCGTGGATATCGTCCTTCAGGGACACGACCACCATTACGAACGCACGAAGCCCCAAAACGGCATTACGTACTTCGTGACCGGCGGCGGCGGTGCAGGCACGTACCCGGTCGAGCCGTCCGACTTCACCGCGGTCGCGCAAGAGGTCGTCGAGTTCCTTTACGTCACGGCCGACGACAACGAGCTGGCGGTCCACACCATCGACGCCACCGGAAAAGAGTTCGACCAGCTGGTGCTGAAGAAGTAACGAGCGTCGTGGGCGGGCGCGCTATTTCGCGCCCGCCGCACAAATCGCTTCCAGCTCCGGATTCGACAGCGTGCCGAGGGCACGCATCTTCGCGACGCGAGCATTCGCGCGAGCCTCCTCCGCGTCGATCCGCGCGAGCGCCGTCGACTCCACCAAGCCCGCGGCCTCGAGGAGATCTTCGATCGAGCCTTCTCCAGCGGCGTAGAGGTCCTTGTCCTGTTCGAATAGCTTCTTCGCCAGTGCGACAGTGTCCACGCCCGCCGGCACATGCGTCAGCTCCGTGAGCACGTCGTTCGCGGCCTTGACCTCCGAGCGCTTCGTCGCTGCGAAGATCTCTCTCTCGGCGCGTGTGCTCGATCGCTGGGCAGCTGCGATCGCGGCCTCGCCTTGTCCGTGGTCGAAGAACGTAATGGGAAGTCCGACACGGAACGTCAATCCGCGGCCTACTTGAAGCTCGTCCGGCGCGATGAACGCCGTCACCTCGCGGTAGCCGAAGAACAGATCGAGGTCCGGCACCCATCGCCGATTTGCGGCATCGACCTCGAGATCCGAGGCGCGAATGGAAGCATCGAATGCAAGGATGCGCGGATGCGTCGCGAAGGATCTTTTCGATCCGTCCTCCGCCATGGTCGACAGCTGAATGGTCGCCAAATCCACGGGGCGGTCCACGAACGCCGCGAGACCAGCGTTCGCAGCGGCAGTCTTCGCGTTTTGCAAGGAGAGGGTCGTCGCATGGAGCTCGACTTCGACCGTCTGGCGCAGCAAGTCGTGCTGCGAACGACTGGGGCTCTTCTGGGCGCCGGCAATGGTGGCTGCGATGCCAATCAGCGTGTCGTGCTGCGCCGTCATCAATGCCGATCGATTCGACTCGGCGACCGCGGCAATGAGCGCCTCTCGCGCGTCGAGCGCGCCGTCGATGAGGATGGCCTCCGCCTCGGCCTTCTTTTGCGCGACCCGTTGCTCCGCGGCGTCGGCGAGTAGAAACCGGCGCCCGCCGATGCCGAGAGGAAACTCGATTCCCGAGATCGTCTCGGTGTCTTCCGACCCTGTGAAGCTGCGGTTGTGCTCGACGAGCACACTCGGATTGGGCAGGACTGCAGCGGCCTTTGCGCCCGCCACACCCTCCTCCCGCACCGCTGATGCGCGCGCACGGAGCGGGCTGGTCGTGCAGACACGCTCCAGCACCATGCGCTCCGTCGTGAGCGATGGGACAACCGCCTTGGATTGCGCGCGCGCTTCGGCCGACACGAAATGCGACGCGACTGCCAGGCAAGCGGCAACCAATCCACGACCGCCGGTCGTGAGCCTCCGGCCTAGGTCCCTCTGCCGCATGACGCTCCTCCTCCCCACGCGTTAGCGGGCGTCCTTAGTTTCGGCTCGGCGTTCGGCCCGGCCCGCGCTGACGCGCGCAGGTGAAGGCCGGGCCGAACGCCGGGCCGAACGCTGAAGTCTGGACAGCCCCTTCATTGTCACTTGGCCGCCCTTCGGGCGGACTAGCCGCGGTCGACGCAAGCAAAAGAGCGACCGCTCGAAGCTTTGCGATGGCGCGCCGCGTGCAATCAGCGTGGCGTCACTCATGTCGAGGGTTTCGTCTGGGTTTCGTGGCCGCGCACGGCTGCTTGCGACGTGCGCTATTTGTTTCTCTCTGATCCTGGTACCTGCCTCGCGGTCGTTAGCACAATCGCCACAGCAGGAGCCCGAGAAGCCGGCCTCGTTATGGCGTGACGAATGGCCTCAATTCCGCGCGGTGGAGGGGTTCCTCACCACGGCGTCCGTCGTCGGGATGATCGTCCTCGAAATGGCAGGGACGCCGGATGAACCGCGCTGGACGGGCGGCATCCTGTTCGACGATGCCGCGCGCGATGCGATCCGCGCGCGCGATCCGGCCGTGCGCGAGGCTGCGTGGAAGGCGGGGGACATCCTGTATTACACGTTCCCTGTCATCCCCGTCGTCGTCGACTCCTTTATCATTTCGTTCCTTGTTCGTCGCGACGACAAGGCTGCGTTGAACCTCGTGCTGGTGTCCGGTGAGGCCATGGCATATTCGGGTGTCCTGTCGTTCCTTGCCAATGCGGTGGCCGCACGCGAGCGTCCCGACGTGACTGCCTGTTTGGCCGCCGGCAAGGGCATGGATTCGGACTGCTTCGCAAAGGTGAGCCGTACCGACAACTTCTATAGCGGCCACACCGCAATGGCTTCGACGTCCGCGGGCGTCGTTTGCGCGACGCACTCCTTCATGCGGCTCTGGGGACATCCGGTGGCGGACGGCTTCGCGTGCGGGCTCGCCTCGGCGACGGCCATCGCCACGGGTGTGACGAGGCTCGTGTCTGACCGCCATTACGCCTCCGACGTGCTGGCCGGCAGTATCATCGGGTTCGGGATCGGGTTCGCCGTTCCGACGCTTCTGCACTTCAGGGTGCCCGGCGGCTCGACGACACTCATCGCCACGCCCGGTGCGGGTCCTTCGACCGCCGGCATCAGTGTGAGCGGACGCTTCTGACGGTCGACCAGCATTCAGACGTTTCGGCCGCCGCCGGGTGCATTGGCCCGGCGGCGAACGGCTCGAGGCACAAGCAATGCATCACTTATGACACATGCGAAGCGCGTTCGTTCACCACTACGCAACAAGACCAAGACCGGATAGCCGCATTCTCTATCTGACCATGGCGGTCTTGTTTTTCGGCTTCGCGTTCCTGTCCGTGTACTTGTTCTTCCTCTTCAATCAGTAGTGGGGCGTCGCCTGGCACCGGACGAGATCCCGAGCAGGCCGGCGACCGCGCTCGTCAAATATTCGTCGAAGCCTGATTTCGGATCCGTTCGAGGCGGCGCATTCGCGTCGTCTCCGGCGACGGGCTTCTCGCCGTCGCGCTCCGTGCCGAGCGCATAACGTACGACCAAGACGACGATGCTACGGAGCGGAAGGACGTACGCCGCCCGCGGCTTGCCGACGACGCCGGCGCAGATCCTCGCGAGCTCGTCGGCAATCGCGTAGGCCTCGCGATGAAACCGAGCGTCCTCCTCCCTGTCTTCGAGCAACGAACGCTGGAGCAGGCGCACCGCGATCCGGTGCTCGCGCACGAATCGAACACCGGTGTGCACGCCCTCGGCGATGGCGAGAGGCAACGGCAAATGGCTCGTCGCCAGCTGCTGCTCGATCGCGGGGATGAATGCGCGCATCTCTTCGAGCGAGGCTTGGAGGCAAGCTTCGTAGAGTGGGCGCTTGCCGCCGAATTGGCGACGAACCTGTTCGATGCTGAGCCTTGCCCGTTTCGCGATGGCGTCGAGCGCAACCGCGTCGACGCCGCGTTCGGCGAAGAGCTCGCACGCGGCAGCCAAGATCCTTTCCTTCACGACGGGTCCTACTACCGCGGCGCAATCACCGGCGCACCATTGAATGCTGCCGTTCCGTTTTGTGGTCCGGAATCGGTCGCATTGGGACGACGCTCCCGTCGCCTTCAAACCGTCGGGACGTTGCCGCCGTCGATGATGTATTCGACGCCCTGAATGGTCGCGGGGCGTGCCGAGACGAGGAACGCGATGAGCTCCGCGACTTCTTCCGGCGTGTTTGGGCGGCCGATTGGAGTGCCCCCCAATGAATTGACTAGCCCTTGACGCGCGGTCGCTTCGTCGACCCCGCGCGCTTCTGCGACCCGAAGAATGTGGCGACGTGCCGCGCTCGTTTCGGTGAACCCCGGTGCGACCGAGATGACCCGCACGCCCTTGGGCCCGACCTCTTTCGCGAGCCCCTCGCTGTACGTCGCGAGCGCTGCCTTGGCCGCCGCATAGCCGAGCGTCGCGTGGTAGAGGGGAAGAACGCGCTGTATCGAGGTAACGTGAACGATCACGCCCCACCGCTGGGCGAGCATCGAGGGTACGAGCGCCCGATCCAGCCGGACGGCAGAGAGCAGGTTCAGGTCGAGCTCCCGCTGCCACGTCTCGTCGGTGAGCGCGGCAAACCCGCCCTCGGGTGCAGAGGACCCACCGGCGTTGTGAACGACGACGTCGACGCCGCCATAGCGGTCGACGAGCGTGCGCACGACGGCATCGACGCCGCTCGCCGTGCTGATGTCCGCTTGAATGTGTAAATCGGATCCGTCGCGGCTCGGTCGTTCGATGCGAGCCGCCGTTGCGACCCTCGCGCCGGCCGCGGTGAGCCGGGACACGATCGCCGCCCCGACGCCTTCGGTGCCGCCGGTGACGAGCGCTCGCTTCCCGGCGAGCTCGTTCGGGTGGATCGGGAGCTTCCCGGGCACCGACATCAGCCGATCTCCAGGCAAATCGTTGCGGTCATGGTGGCTCCTCCTCGGTCGTGGCCGTGACGCTGCGAGCCCTAGGACGTGCGACGACCATGGAATCCAACACAAAATTTCAACATTGTAAGAACGTGGGCTCAGAAACGGGGCCCTGCTCCGCCGTGACGTTCTAGGTCGGCCGTCGACTCGGTCGCGCCGGTCGAGGCCGAACAGCTCTCGGGCTCCACGGCCGACGAACGATGCCTGCCGTCTGGCCCAACGCGAGTTCGTCGGCGCAATCGAGATCCATGCCGGTGTCCCACACGTGGCAGCCGGCAGCCGTCCTTGCGACGGCGTCTCGAAAGAATGACCCCAGAGCTCGGGCGGGTACGTCAGCGTCTCCGCAATGGTCGCCCTCCGCAATGCGGTGTTGGGGTCTCGCGGTCTCGCGACGGAAGGCATTGCGTATTGCAGGTCTTCCGACAGCGACGAAACCCGACACGCAACCGCGTAGAGGGGGCGTGCAGCCCTATGTCACATTCAAGGAGCGGTCCGAGTCGGAGACGGCGGCGCAAGCGATGACGTTCGATCGCGCCGGCCGGCGAAGCTCGGCGACCACGGTCGGGTGAATCCCGACAATGACCGCGGCGCTCTCGTCAATGCTCTTGGCCCAGAGGCTGCTTTTTCGACTCCTCGAATGCAGTGCGAACGTGCCGAGGAGGGTAGCAGCGAGCCCGACGCACATCGGTAGCCAGAGCCGATCGGTCGCTGCCTTCCACGCCGAGATCGTCGCGACCAATGTCGCAACGAGTGAGCCCGCGAAGAACATCGGCGGCCATCGCGAAGCACGGTCCCATACCTGCCGGCAGCGCGAGCATGTCGGTATCGTGAGATCCATGGTTTTTCGAGCGAGGAAATAGAAGAACGCCCCGACAACCATGCCGACGCACCCGAAGCTGAACGCGACGTACACGGTCGGCGAAACATACGAGAACGTCTTCCGCTGAGCGGTCAGCCCGTCCGGACGGCCGCACTTCACGCATGCTCCGGGAAAACGCGTCCCCTTGGGCACCCTGTAGCCCGAACCGGCGCTGCTGCCGTCCGTGGCGGTCTCCGCGGGGTCCGGGGCCATGTCGCCGCGCACCTTAGCAGCCTCGACTCATATTCCGGAGCGTCGTCGACCCGAAGCCAACTGCGCGTCCATCACCAACCGGTCGAAAGGTTGCTTCCGCTTTCCTTCCGGCGGCGCGAGGTTCAAGCTCGCGCGATTCCATGCTCCGAACCTCGGCATGCTCCCTTTTCGTTCTGTTGGCCGCTGGCTGCGTCGACGACGTGTACCCGGTTCCGATGACCGCGGGTGACCTCGCCCGATACGATTCGGGTGCAGCGCTGGTCGCGTATTTGGGGCAGCGCGACGCGAGCGTATCGGTCTGTGATCCACGGACGCGCGGGCCACACATCGAGACGCTCGACGACGACGGTCGCGAGGCGCTGGTGCAAGGGCTCGTCGATGGTGATGTGTCCCCGAAGACTTGGACGAAGTGCGTCGACATCATGATCCGAGGGGGCTCGGGGGAGGACACGGCGCTGCTCCTCGACGAGATCGCGCTCGCCTATCGCAAGTTGCTGAAGAACGAGGCGCTGGAGACGGACGCCGCCCTGCAAACGCGAATCGAAGCAATGCAGGACGTGTATCTCGATCGCAAGCCGGGCTCGAATGGTCATCGCGACATCCTCGATCCGATGTTCGAGGACCTTCGCGAGGCCATTGCAGACGGAAAGCTCGGGCCCAAAGCGAGCGAATACGGCGACGAGCTCCTCGACGCCTACGATCTCGAGCACGGCATCTGGCACGGCAAGAAGGTCGATCTGCTGGTTATCGAGTCCCTCTTCGACAAGAAGGACGAAAAGTCTCTTCAGCTCTTCGTGCGCCGTTTGGGCTCGTCAGAGCTGCGCGAGCAGGCGAAGCGCCGCCTGATTCGGCTCCGTATCGCGTCCTCGACGTTCCCAGAGGTTAAGGCGAGGGCGAAGGAGATCGAGGAGATCGTCTTGAGGCTCGGGAACAATCCGATCGATATCGGCGCCAATGCACCCAAGAAGGGCAGGCTCGATGCGACGAGATTGCCGGCGCGCGGGGTCGTCGTGCACCAGCAACCGTTCCAAAACACGGCGAAGCTCCTCGCGACGCGAGGCGATAGCGGCAGTGTCTCCGTCATGCCTGCAGTCTCCTTGCGAAACGTCTTCTTCGTCGAGGCGGACGGGCTATCTCGAGAGGTCACGCTGTGCGGGCCCGCGACGGCCCTCGATCCGACGCCTTGTGTCGCGCCGGCGGATGTGAAGATTACGAACGACCTCGCGTATCTCGATCGAGACGGCGTCTTTCACTTCGCGGACGACATCTCGATGAACGACGCAATGGCGCTGGCCAAAGACGGCGACGCGTTCAAGTTGCCTATCGTCGCAGGAGGGCACGAGCTGCTCGCTTTCGAATGGCAGCTTCGCTACGAGCGCCCCGCGGACATGGTATTCGAGGGCGAATGGAGCGGCTCGCCGGGGCCCTCGCTCAACGTCTCGGCTCACCGGGGCAAAACGGCGAGGTTCCTCTTCACCGTCACGAGTCCCGGCGGGACATACCTCGCGGCCGTCGAAGACGAGGATGTGCGGGCATTTCATATCGCCTCGAGAGGTGGCCAAGGAGCGGCGGGGTCGCCGGGCGCAACCGGATCGCCCGGATATGCCGGCGCCGAATGTCAAAACGGTGGAGACGGCGGACCGGGTGGCAATGGCGGCCCCGGCGGGGACGGCGGCAGAGGCGGCGACATCTCCGTCGAGCTCAGCTGTTCGGACGGGAATTGCGGCGGCCAGACTCCGCTCCTCGAAGGCATGATTGTGAGCCTCGGCGGTGCGGGTGGTCCGGGAGGACCGGGCGGCGCTGGCGGACCGGGGGGCGCGGGTGGTCCCGCCGGGCCAAACACGACGACCACCGACGCGACCGGCAACC
>JABFXY010000230.1 GCA_013361525.1 Polyangiaceae bacterium
GACGCGCTTCGCGACGGCGGGGTCGCAGCCAAAACGAAGCCTATTTGCTTCCTTTCCGTACAAGTGCGCGGCCCGTCGCTTGGCCCGCGCCGTGCGAGGGCGGTGAGGCATGACGCCGCCCGCCCCCATCGCCCGCCGCCGCCGAACCACCAACGTTGTCCTCGTCTGGCTCGCCGCCGCGATTCCGCTCGCTGCGTGCGTCGCGGCCGACGAAGCGATGGAAGACGAAGATGCAGCGGAGGCGTTCGCCGCGCTGGAAGACCCCTCGGGACCCGATCCGTGCGCGGGTGTTTCGCCGAACGCTGCGTCCAAAGGCGTGACGGTACAGCAGCTCGGCAACAACCGCGCGCTCATCATCGGCACCGACGAAGGCGACGACATCAGCGGCACGGACGGCGAGGACATCATCTGCGCGTTTCGAGGCCGGGACACGATCCGCGGGGGTAACGGCGATGACTACATCGACGGCGGCTCCGGCAATGACGAGATCTACGGCGACGCCGGCAGGGACACGATCCACGGTCGCGGGGGCGGCGACGAGATTCACGGCGGCGCGGGCAACGACCGGCTCTTCGGCGACATTCTCGACGACAAGATGTGGGGCGACGACGGCGACGACCTGCTCATCGGCGCGCACGGCGCGGACTACATGCACGGCGGCCCGGGCGACGATTGGCTGCGCGGCGACACCAATACCGATTCCCTCATCGGCGGCGAGGGAAGCGACACGGCCAGCTTCACGACCGCAATGCCGCCCGGTCAGCCGCAAGACGTCAATGGTGCGCCGAACCCGACGAATGGCATCGTCATCGATTTCGCCGCGCAGACAGCGAGCGGCGACGGATATGCGGAGCCGCTCGAAGGTGTGGAGCGTGTCGTCGGCTCACCCTTCAACGACCAATTCCTTCACGTCGGCGCGCGCAAGGTGATCCCCGGATTCGGCTCCGACACCTGCGACGGCGCGGCGTGTGGCGGGCAGAGCCCTGCCGTTCGGGCGGAGCCTTTCGTGTTCCTCACGGACGAGAGCTTCGACACCGGCCTGATGGTCATGGGCACGAGCGACAGCGACAAGCTTCGCGTTCACGGCAATGGCAGCGATGCAGTCGTGTCATCGATCGACGGGGCGACGATCGACGCGGGCCCCGGCTGCACGCACGTCGATGCGACGCACACGTCGGTGCGCTGCGGCTTCGGCGGCAATCCGCTGCGATACGTGCTGGGATGGGGCGACCTCGGCGACGATCGCTTCGTCGTCGAAGGACATTGGCCGCGCGACATCACCGTGCACGTCGACGGCGGCGAGGGCAGCGACACGATCATCGGCGGCGACGAAGAGGACGTGTTCTTCACCGGTCGTCGTGGGGCGGACGTGCTCGAAGGAAACGGCGGTGACGACGCGCTCATCAGCGAGAGCTACAAGGCGGACCTGGATCTGCGAGGCTCGGCGTACCCCGGCGGCGCGGATATTTTGAAGGCGGGTGACGGCGACGATCAGCTGGTGGTCGACTATCCGTGCGGCGGCCACTTCTACAGCGGCGGATCGGGTATCGACGTCGCTGGGTTCGCGCGGGCGGGCAATCGACCGCTGACCGCGCAGCTCGACGGGCAGTTCGACGGGCCGGCGCACCGCCAAGAGTTCGTGGGCCGCGCATTCAGTGATCTGTGCGCGAGCGATTGGCAAACCTACGGCACACACATGGAGGGAAACCTCGAAATCCTCGAGGGCACCGACGGCGCCGATCGACTGCATGGCAATGACGGCAAGAACACCATTTGGGGTCGCGAAGGAGACGACGCCATCTATGGCTATGGCGGCGACGACATCCTCGAAGGATTGCGCGATAACGACTCGATCTGGGCCGGTGCAGGGCGCGACGTGGTGAACGGCGGCGCCGGCGTAGACCATATCTATGCAGGCGACGGCACGACCGACATCAAGATCTCCTGCGGAGAAGACGGCGGTGTCATCGAATCGCGCGACGCGAAAGATCCCGCGGCGGAAGGTTGTCACGCGCCTTCGGGCGGCGGAGCTACCGGCGGTGGAGGCGGGGGCAGCGGCGGAAGCGGAAGCAATGGCGGCTCGGATCCGACGCCCGGCTGCAGCGGCGACGACTTCCCCCTAGCCGATCAACCCGACACGCATTGCTATCGAATCATCACCGCGCGAACGTGGGATCAGGCGCGCACGCAATGCCAAGACGTCGGCAAACACCTCGCGACGCTGACGATCGAAGAAAACGCCCGGCTGCGCCAATCGGGCCATATCGACACCGCGACGTGGATCGGCGGTCACCGCGAGGGCGCGACGACACAGTTCTATTGGGTCACCGAGAGCGAGAGCTTCCCGATGAACAACGCCCCGTGGAACGACCCGGGCGAAGCTCACGACGCTCAAGGCGACAAATGCGTGACGTTCCTCGTCGACGGCACGTGGGGCCTGAAGCCATGCGACGCGACGGTGCAGGCGCTCTGCGAAGACTTCTGAGCGACCGCACGACGAAACAAAAAGAACGAGGCCGTGACCGCGCTCGGCGCGATCACGGCCTTCGTTGCATCACCAGCCGCGATGACCGCCGCGTCGCTGGCCGCCGTCGAAGCCGCCACCGCCGCCACCACCGCGGGGCTGTCGCTCCTCGGCCTCGTTCACGCGGAGCGGACGCCCGTCGAGCATCGTGCCGTTCATCGTGGAGATGGCGCGGTTCGCCTCGTCCTGCGAGCCCATGGTCACGAAGGCAAAGCCGCGCGAACGGCCGGTTTCGCGATCGGTCACGAGATGGACGTCGGTGACCTGACCCATCGACTCGAAGGCGCTGCGAACGCTCTCGGTGCTCGCGTTGAACGAAAGATTACCGACATAAAGACGCTGACCCATTTTCAGAACCTCGATCGTTGTCGTGACACCAAAGGGAACCCCTCGGCAGCGCTCGTCGCTGTGAGGGCGCGCCTCCAGTCCAGCAGAAGCTGGCTTGTGGAGGCTTGAACGCGTCGCGATCCCCTCGAGGGCTCGTGTCCGGTCGTTTCGCCAAAATGTCGCGTGTGAGGGGTGCACCCTACCCGACATCGCCCGAAACGCAAGCTCGGCGCTCCACATCGACGGAATCGCGCTTACCGATCAGCCCTTCGGGACGTAGGGCCCGCCCACCTCGCCCCAGCCCCACTTCGGCATGGGCGCCTCCTCGACGACGGTCGCGCCCGGCTGAGAGTTGATGACCGCGAGACGCGTGCCCCACTCGAGGTAGCCGACGAACGCGGATCGAAACTCGGGATCGTCGGGGAGGCCGATCTCGTCGGCGCAGGTGAGAAGCAGCTCCACCCAGCGGCGGCGCTGCGCTTGTGAAAGGCTGCGGCCGAGGTGGTGGCGGATCATGTTCGCGTGACCGCCATTTTCGCCCGAGTACATCGCGGGCCCGCCGAATACCTCCGCGAGAAATTGTGCGACGTGACGCGGATGGTCCGGCGACATGTGCGCGAAGATCGGCGCGAGGACGGGGTCGTCGGGGACGCGCCCATAGAAGGTCGCGGTGAGCTTCTCGAGCGCGGGCATACCGCCCAGCCATTCATACAAGGAGGGGACGTCGCTCAATGGGGACCTCGATCGTGGGGGACCCAAGCGACGACGCGAGCAGGGCCGCCCGATGCGCCTTCGACCTTGGGAACGCCGATGAATAGCCTCGATCCGGAAGGCGGCAAGCGAGACAGGTTCGCGAGGCACTCGAGCGCCCATTTCTTGGCGGCCGAAAGTACGCGGTGACCTTCGTAGCGGGTGTCCCGACCCGGATCGATCGAGAAGGTGTCGACACCGATGCCGAGGATCTCGGGGCGAGCGGCGAGGTGCTCGATCGCCGCGCGAGAGAAGCCGGGGAAGTGCATCACGCCCCCGGCGTCGGGGTTCGCGAACCGCTCTTGCGAAGGCCAGCGTGCATCCCACCCCGAGCACATCAAGACCACCGATCGCTGCGGCAGCGGCCCGTGCGCTTTTTGCCAGCGCTCGAGATCCGCCAGGGTGAGCTCGGTGTCGGGGTTCGCCTCGACGCGTGCGCGAAGGTCGATCACGACGGCCTCCGCGAAGAGGTCGTCGAGCGGTATCGCCTCGAGACAAGGCGCGTCCTCCGCGAAATGGCACGGGGCATCGATATGCGTGCCGATGTGCTCGGTGAGCTCCCATTTATTCGCGTACACGCCGCGTGTCGCAATGGTCGCGATCGGCGCACGTCGAAATGGGAACGTCGCGTCGCGCACCTGAATGTAGGGAGACGAAGGGCCCAAGGGGTGGGTCAGATCGACGACCGTCGATGCTTCGGCTGGAGGGCTCGGCGGGCTCGCCGCGCATCCGCCGACCGTGGCTGCCAATCCGCCGACGAAGGCGCGCCGACCGATCAAGCGACCCTCGCCTTCGACGGCGCCGCTTGCACGCGCGCCCCGAGCTCGGGGCCGACGCGCTCGCCCCACGCGTGCAGCGCCTGCAAGACGTTCCTCGCCGATTCACCGCGCGACGTGAGCACGTAGGCGCCGTTTTTTCGCTGAATCAGGCCGGCGTCGACGAGCTCGGCGAGCCGCTGCGTCAACATCTTCTCGCTCATGTGAGGCACGCTTCGTCGAAGGTCCGCATATCGCTGAGCCCCCTCTTTGATTCGAGCGAGGATCACCGTGCGCCATTTGCCGCCGAGCACGTCGAGCGCAAGCTCCACCGCGCACCCGTAGGTTCGCTTCATGCGCGCGGGAGTGTGACCGAAGGGCAACGTGCTGCAACGAACCATTTGGTTCGTTGCAACGATTGAGGGGCGTGCGTACATCGCTCGCCATGGTGATTGAATACATTCGGTACGAAATTTCGGACGTCGACGGATTCATGAGCGCGTACCAAAGCGCGCGATCCGCGCTCGACGCTTCACCCCATTGCCTCGCGTACGAGCTCTCCCGCTGCTCGGAAGAGCCGAGCTCCTTCATCCTTCGAATCGAGTGGGACTCGACCGAAGGCCACCTCCAGGGCTTTCGCAAATCGGAGGTGTTCGGGCCGTTCGTCGCTGCGGTTCGGCCTTTCATCCCGAGCATTCGCGAGATGCGTCACTACGAGCTCACGTCGATCGCGTCGCGCAAGGGATGACGAGGCTCGACGGGGCCGGTGGTATCGTCGCCACGATGTCCGACCCTTCGAGCCACGATGCCGGCGTACGTCTCCAATGTTTGGATGGCGCGCCGGCGCCACCGGGCCTCGCCGCGGATCTACGGAGCCTCGCCGACTGGCCGGACGCCGCGCTGAATGCGTTGGGCTCGCTCATCGACGTCACGCTCGGTGATCCGGTTCCTTCGTACGCCGAGCGCGATATCGCGGCCTTTGCGCGACAACACGGCTTGGAAGCCGAGGACGTTGCGCGCGGCACGAGCGCGGTGCGGGCCCTCTATCGCCACGGCGCCCGCGCGGATCTGCCGGCCGACGGGCTACGAGCGGACATTCGGGCGCTCACGACGGATCGCGCCGATACCTTGGTCCCGCTCATCGCGAGCGGCTACGAGGTCGCGCGCGAACGAGTCCAACGCGAGCTGTTGGGAAAGACAATAAACGCGCACGGCAAGGTGCTGACCGACATCGAATGGCGCCTGGAGACCGTCACCGAGTCGAGCTTCGGGAAGGGCTTTCGCCTGCCGCTCGTCACGCTGACGCTCCGTTATCAAGAGGACGGTCGAAGCTCGACGATCACGTTCAACGCGCTGCCCACCGTCGTGAAGAAGATCAAAGACGCGCTGGCGCGGATCGTGGTTTGAGCATTTGTTTTCTCGCGCGCGCACGACGGCTTCGCGCGCGCCGTTACTTCGCCGCCAGGATCTCTTTCAGCCACGCATCAGCGACCTTGCAACCAGCCGCGCTCGTCGGAGCGGTCGCTTTCGTATACGGGCCGGCGACGAGGACGACGTCCTGGCCGCGATGTGCCCACGCGACCGGTCCGAGGTCTTTGCGCTCTTTGCACGCCGCGCCGAACTGCTTCTTCAGAACCTGCGCGACCTCCAGCGCATCGGAAGCCTTGTCCATCCTGGTGTAGAGCGCGACGGCGTACGACTTCTGCGCGTCTTTGGTCTGCGCGACGACATAGCGATCACCGCCCCAGCCCGCGGCCGCGGCCATTGCGGGTTTGAGCGCCGTCCATTGCTCGAGCATCAACCGTAGGCCGAGCTCGCCATTCGTCTCGTCGAGACCGATCGAATAGCTCGGCCCGAGCGCCTCGGTCGTGATGGTGGGGATCGCGAGCGCAGCTTCCTTCTTGTTGTACTTCTCGAGGTGGAGGATCTGCTCCGTCGTCTCGGGCAAGCGCTTGAACGCAGCATCCACCGCGGCCCACCCGCCTTCGTCGTGCAAGGCCTTCGCGAAGGCGAAGCCGTCGGTGTACGGCGAGATCAGGCTCGACACGATGAGCGGCGGCGTCTCCGCGCCGACGGGGCTCATCGCGGTCGACAAGAAGAAGGCGGTTCGCATCGCCTCCGGATCGATCTCGAATTCGCTGCCGTACGTCGCGAGCATGCCTGCGAGGGTCGCGTCACCTTCGACGAGATGCTGGATCGCGGCGAGGTAGTCGCTCTTTCCCGGCTTGTAGTCGAGCATCCACCCGATCGAAAACGACTGGTCCTGAAGGGCGTGGACAAGCTCGTGAGGGAGCGTCTCGTCCTCTTGCGCCTTGCTGAGATCGTCGATGAGGTACATCGCCTTCTCGTCGGGGTCGTAGAAGCCTGCGACGCGCGCCGAGATCAGCCGGAGAAAACCGGCTTCGAGATCGTAGTCGACGGGGATGAGACCGAGCCCGCGGAGCCCCTCGCTCTGCAGCTCCACGACGCCCGGCGGGATCTCTTCCCGCATCTTCTTCTTGGTCTTCTCGAGCAGCGCCTCGCGTCCCAAGCTGAAGGACTTCACGTCCGACTTCACCGGCAGCTTGCGGATCTTGGTGACCTCTTCGAGCGTCTCTTTGATCGCGCGCGCGTAAGGCTGTGCGGTGGGCGCGGCGTCGGCCGAGGCGATGGCCGATGCGGAGATGCTGGGAGTAGGTGTCGACGCGGACGGCGCGGGAGCGCTCGCGACGGGCTCGCTCGATGCGGAACCTGCGTCGGGCGAGGCTGATCCGGCGCAGCCGCCGAGCACCAGCGCGAGCAGCGAGGCGCTGCCAGAAAGCCAGCGCTGGGACTTGAGGTCGATCACATCGCCGCCTTTCGAATCGTCTCGATCGCCTGCCGGTAGGCTTCGACGCGCGCTTCGAAGCTTGCGTCGGGCGAGAGCTTCGAAGCGGCGGAGAAGACCGAGTTGCCTGCGACGAACGCGTTGGCGCCGACGTCGGCGACGATCTTCGCGGTCTCGCCGTTGATGCCGCCGTCGACCTCGATGATCACATCGAGACCTCGCTGCTCGATCCAGCTGCGAATCGCCTGAATCTTCGGCAGCACCGTCGGCAGGAACGATTGCCCACCGAAGCCCGGGTTCACGCTCATGATGAGGACTTGATCGACGAGCTCGAGGACACGTTCGATGGACGTCTCGTGGGTGTGCGGGTTCAGCACGACGCCGGCTTTGCAGCCAGCCTTGCGAATCGATTGCAGGAGGCGATGGAGGTGCGGCGAGCACTCGACGTGGACGAGCAGCCGATTTGCCCCGGCCTCGGCGAACTCGTCGATGTAGCGCTCCGGCTCGACGATCATCAGGTGCACGTCGAGGGGCTTTTTGGTCGCGCGGCGAATCGCTTGGACCACCAACGGGCCGATGGTGATGTTCGGAACGAATCGCCCGTCCATCACGTCGACATGCACCCAGTCGGCGCCGGCGGCGTCGATGGCGCGCACCTCCTCGGCCAAGCGACCAAAATCCGCGGAAAGAACCGAGGGAGCAACGATGGGGCCGTTCGGAGCCATGCTGATGGGCCTTGGCTTAGCCTGCCCCCTGACCCACGGCCAGAGCGCGCTTGCTCGAACCTGACCAGGTGTAGCCGAATCGCGTTCGCTGAATTAGGCTCGGCGACGACGATGGTGACGAGGCCGCTCGAGAAAGCCGACTACGACTACATCGTCCGGGTGATCGATCAGTGGTGGGAAGGGCCGACGACGGCGCTCGCCCATCCGATCTTCTTCTACGAGCTCGGACGGCTCGCGCGCGTGGTCGAGTGGGAGGACGGGCAGCTCGTCGGGTTCCTCCTCGGCTTCGTGGCCGACAGCTACCGCGGGGGCTCGCCCAGCGCGGACGGCGCCAACGCCCGCATCGGATTCGTCCACCTCGTCGGGATTCACCCCGACTTCCGCCGGCGCGGTGTGGCCGGAACGCTCTACAAGGCCTTCGAGGACGCGAGCCGCGACGCGGGATGCGTCGGCCTCAAGGCGATCACCACACACGGCAACGAAGGGTCGGTGAGGTTCCACCTCGCACAAGGATTCACCGTCACCACCGTCGAGGACTACGCGGGACCTGGTCGCGCGCGCATCGTCTTCGAAAAGATGCTCTGAGCTTTCGAGCGGACGTCGGGTGAAGCCTCGCGGTTTCGGACCGTGCACGGTAGGCTAGTGACGAGCTTTCACATGCTTACACCCCGCTATTTCGCCGTGCCTTGCCTGCTTGTGTTCGCTCTCGCGTGCGCGAAGGGCGACTCGCTCGCCGGCTCGGGCGGGGGCAACGACGGCGGCGGGCCCGCCCAGGGCGGCGGCGACGGCGCGGGCAACCAGGGCGGCGACACCACGAACGTCACCGTCATGGGGACGAACGACACGACGACGACCGGCCCGATGTGCGACGAGCAGCCGTGCAAGCTGGTCGCGCCTCAATGCGGTTGCGACGACGGCTTCGCGTGCGTGCCCGACGGCGCGGGGTCGCGCGCCTGCATCATGGCCGGCTCGTCGGGGCAGAGCGATCTGTGCGACGAGGCAGAGCAGTGCGAGGCCGGGACGCTGTGCGTGGGCTACCCGGATCACGGGTCGAGCTGCGCGACGTTTTGCAACACCGACGACGACTGCGACGGCCCCGGCGGCAAGTGCGCGCTCGAGGTGAACGGCGCGCCGATCTGCACCGAAAACTGCGAGCTCGCGACCAGCCAGGGCTGCTTCGTCGGTTCGACGTCGTGTCAGGTGAGCATCACCGACACGAACGAGCCGTTCACCCTTTGTGCCCCATCGGGAACCGGCGTCGCCCAGACGGTCTGCACCGACTCGAGCGGGTGTGCGCCGAGCTTCGTGTGTCTACCGACGGACATCGGCGACAGCCGCTGCTTCCAGTGGTGCAACGTCGGCGCACCAGCTTGCCCCGGCGATTTGCCTAACTGCACGGGATTGGATGCCGCCGAAGGCGTCCCCTTGGTCATCGGCAACGTACACTACGGGGTTTGCAACCCGTGATTTTCGGTCGTGAGCCGCAGAGGAGGAAACGATGAGCGTACCGAGCGACGTGCCCAGCGTGGACGAGCTGGCCGAGATCGGCCTCTTCGGGGGCTTGGATCGCGAGGTGATCGCGAACTTCGTCCAGCGTCTGCCGATCCTTCGCCTGAGCCCGGGCGAGGTCGTCTTTCGTGAAGGCGAAACGGGCCGTGAGCTGTTCGTCTTGCTCCAAGGCGAGATGGAAGTGGTGAAGCACTCGAAGACGCAGCGCGAGTCGCGCGTCGCGATCTTCGGCCCCGGCGATTGGTTCGGGGAGATGTCGATCCTCGACATCATGCCGCGGTCGGCGACCGTTCGCGCTCTCGCACCCGCGCGCGTCCTCAGGATGTCGGCCCACGATCTCGACGTGCTCTACCGGCGCGACATCAAGGCCTACGCCATCGTGGTGCTCAACATCGCGCGCGAGATGTCGCGCAGGCTCCGCGTCGCGGACGGCATTCTCGCCGACGTCATGGCGAACTTGGCGGAGACCTACTCGCGGCGCTGAGGGGCGTGCAGCGCGAAGACAAACCGCAAAGACGCAAAGGGAAGAAGAAGCGCGCGAAGGTTTTTTTGAGGGCGCGTTCGCTCAGGCGCCGCCCTCGCCGCCTGTGCCGCCGGCTCCACCTGCTCCGCCAGCTCCACCTGCGCCGCCGGCTCCACCTTCGCCGCCGCCGGCTCCACCTGCACCACCGGCTCCACCTTCGCCGCCGCCGGCTCCACCAGCGCCGCCGGCGTTCACGCCGCCACCACCGCCGCCTTCGGAAGCACCACCACCGGGAGACGGTCCTGCGCCGCCCGCGTCGCTCCCGCCGCCGTTCGCGGCCGAGCCACCTTGCGCGCTCGTGCCGCCGTCATTCGCGGCTCCGCCGCCGTCGCCGAGCTGCGGCGGATCGGGTTGAGGATCGAAGACGCAGGCCGCGACGAACGCGTAGCCGAGGAGCGCGAGGAACCCGACGATACGACCTGCTCGTCCCATCTCAGCCCGCACCGCCGCCTCCCGACGGATCGACGAGCCCGCCTCCGCTGCCGCCTGCACCACCCGCTCCGCCGGCACCACCGGCACCGCCGGCACCGCCTTCACCACCGATGCCGCCCTCGCCGCCGGAACCACCGGCGCCGCCTGCTCCACCAGCGTTGGCTCCACCCTGCGCACCACCACCCTGCGCTGCGCCGCCGTCGCTCGAGCCGCCCGAGCTCACACCACCACCTTCGCCCGCGGACTCCCCGCCGACGCCGTTCGCAGCGCCTTGACCGAAAGCTCCACCCTCGGACGAGCCACCATTCCCGTCATCCAATCCGTCCGGCGGATCGGGCTGGGGATCGAAACAGCCCACGCCCAGGATCGACGTCGCGGTCGCAACCGCGAGCATCGAAGCGAATAGGTGTCGGCGAAGGCAAATCATCGGGCTGGAGTCAGTGTGCACCGATCGTACCACCAACTTCTCGCGGATTTTGGTCCACGAGCAGGTCTTCGGCGGCTCAGTTCGGCACAAGCCCGGCCGTGCCACGCCAGAGGTGCATCTGACGAGTAGTCGGGCCCAAACCGTCGTGCGCGCCGGGGGGAACACTGGCAAGCTGCGCCCGCATGTCCACCATCCGGGAACGGCTCGACCTCGTCCGCGCACGCATCGCCAGCGCTGCGAGCCGGGCCGGTCGAGCAGATCCGATCCGCCTCGTCGCAGTCAGCAAGGGCCAACCCAGCCAGGCGATCGTCGAAGCCGTTTCGGCGGGCCAGATCGACATCGGCGAGAACTACGTTCAAGAGCTCTCGTCGAAGGCCCGCGAGCTCGAGCATCTCTCGGTCGCCTGGCATTTCATCGGTCACCTTCAGCGCAACAAGGTGCGCGATGTCGTCGAGGTGGCTTCGATGATCCACACGGTGGATCGCCCCGAGCTCGCTGACGAGATCGCGAAGCGCGCGCCTCGCCCCATCGAGGTCTTGCTCGAGGTGAACGTCGCCCGCGAACCGCAGAAGTCCGGATGTGATCCCGATCTGGTGACGAGCCTCGCTTCGCACGTCTCGAAGCTCGACGGGCTCGTGCTTCGAGGCCTCATGACCGTGCCACCGGTGACCGACGATGCCGAAGGTGCACGTCCTCACTTCCGCGCGCTGCGCGAGATGGGATCGCGCTTGGTCGACGCCGGCCTCGTGCGAGCGCCGCTCGAATTGTCGATGGGGATGTCGCACGACTTCGACGTCGCGATCGAAGAAGGCGCGACCATCGTGCGCGTCGGCACGGATATCTTCGGACCGCGCGCGGCGAAGGCACCGAAAGGCTGACGAATGCCGCCTCGAAAGGCCCGCGAAGAACCCGGCGACAAGACGCTCTTCGAGGCGGCGGAACGTCGGGACCCTTCGATCAAGGGGACCATCCCGCTCGCGGAGCGGATGCGTCCTCGCGCGTTGACGGATCTGGTCGGCCAAGAGCACCTCTTCGGTCCGAGCTCACCGCTCGCTCACGCGGTCGCGACGGATCGCGTCCGCTCGATGATCCTCTGGGGCCCGCCGGGATCGGGCAAAACGACGCTCGCCCGCATCGTCGCCGAGATCACGAAGGCGCGCTTCGTCGCGATGAACGCGGTGCTGTCGGGCGTCGCCGACGTCCGCGAAGCGACGGCCACTGCGCGCGAGTCACGTCGAATGCAGGGCCGCCGAACGATCTTGTTCATCGACGAGATCCATCGCTTCAACAAGTCGCAGCAAGATGCGCTCTTGCCGCAGGTCGAGGATGGAACCTTCACGCTGATCGGCGCGACCACGGAGAACCCTTCGTTTTCAGTGAACGCGCCGCTCCTTTCGCGCTGCAAAGTCTATCGCCTGCGGACGCTCAACGAGGGCGACCTCGTGCGGTTGCTCGAGCGAGCCCTCGCTTCCGAAGATGGGCTCGAAGGCCACGTTCGTGCCGAGCCCGAAGCCTTGAGCGCCATCGCGCGGCTCGCACAAGGTGATGCTCGGCGCGCGCTCACCTCACTCGAGCTCGCAGCCGACGAGGTGCAGTCTCGGGGCGAAGATTTGGTCACCGTCGCAGATGTCGCATCACACGCCGAGCACAAGACGCTGCTCTACGACAAGGCCGGTGAAGAGCACTACAACGTCATCTCGGCCTTCATCAAATCGATGCGCGGCTCGGATCCCGACGCCGCGATTTACTACCTGATGCGCATGGTCGAGGCGGGCGACGATCCGCTCTTTCTTCTTCGGCGCATGATGATCTTCGCGAGCGAAGATATCGGTAACGCCGACCCGCGCGCGCTCGAGGTCGCCGTCGCGGCGGACGCGGCCTTCCGGCGCATGGGGATGCCCGAAGGGATGTACCCGATGGCGCAGGCCGCGATCTATCTGGCGAGCGCGCCGAAGTCGAACGCCTGCAATGTCGCATGGCATGCGGCACAAGCAGCGGTGCGCGAGCACGGCGCGCTCGAGGTGCCGATGAAGCTTCGCAACGCGGTGACGAAGCTGATGAAGGACGAGGGCTACGGCAAGGGCTACCGCTACGCGCACAACGAAGAGGAGGGCTTCGCGGAAGGCGAGACGTACCTGCCGGACTCGATCGCGAGCACGCGCTTTTACGAGCCGACCGATCGCGGCTTCGAGCGCACGATCAAAGAGCGGCTCGCCGTGCTCAGGGCTCGCACCGAGAAAGAGCGTCCCTGATCTCGCCGAGCGCCTTCGCGTCGCCGGCGGACGACGCGATCTGAACGCCTTGCTCGAGCCACACACGCGCCTCCGCCGGACGAGACGCGTCGAGCAACATCGAGCCGCACATCAGATACATCGGCACGTACCGTTCGTCTTTGCCGCGCAGCGTGTCGAACGCGGCGAGCGCGTCGTCGACGCGCCCCACGTTCTTCAGCTCGAGGGCGTAGCAGTAGTGCCCGAAGCTGTCGGCTTTTCCGTCGGCGACGAGCTTCTCCAAAAACGCGAGCCGCTTGCTCATGAGCTAGTCGCTCTCGACGAGGCTGATGGAGGGGAGGTTGCGATACTTCTCCGCCCAGTCGAGGCCGTAGCCGACGACGAACGCGTCCTTGATCGTGAAGCCGAGGTAATCGATCGGCACCTGGATGCGCGTGCGCGACGGCTTGTGCAGGAGCGCGCAGACCTTGATGCTGTTCGGCCGGCGCGTGCGGAACAGATCGAGCAAGTGCGCGATCGTGAGGCCGGTGTCGATGATGTCTTCGACGATCAGGATGTCCTCACCCTCGATCGGGCGCGAGAGATCCTGCGTGATCTGAACGACGCCGCTCGTCGTGGTGCCCTCGCCGTAGCTGCGGACACCGAGGAACTCGATGCGCATCGGCAGATCGATGGCGCGCGCGAGATCCGACGTGAAGACGAAGCTGCCCTTCAGGACGCAGACGAGGACGAGGTTCCGCCCCCGGTACTCCTCGGTGATCTGTCGGCCGAGCTCTTTGACGCGCGCGGCGATGTCTTCTTCCGAAATCAGCGTGACGATGCGTTGGGACACGCGCCACCGCGTACCAAAACCGGCAGAGAGGAGCTACGGCAATTCGTGCTATGCGGGCGCCGTGCCTGCAAAGATCCAGACGGCCGATATCCCGCCGCATCGCACCTCGCGCTGTGATCTCCGCGTTCGCTTCGTCGAAACCGATCTGATGGGGATCGTCCACCACGGGACGTACCTCACCTACTTCGAGCTGGGCCGGGTCGACTTCCTGCACCGACGCGGCATCTCGTACGAGCAGTGGACGCGTGAAGGGATCCACCTGCCGGTCGTGGAGACGAGGCTTCGGTATCGCAAGGCCGCGCGATTCGACGATCGACTCGTGGTCGCGTCCACGTGCGCGGAGCTCACGCGGGTAACCATTCGGTTCGATTACCAGATCACGCGCGGCGCGGACCTGCTGTGCGAAGGCCACACGCTCCTCGCATGTGTGAGCGACGATCTCGGCCCGAAGCGGATCCCCGCGTTGATCGCCGAAGCGTTCACCAGCCCGGAGAAGCCCGAGAGCGAGTGGACCTGATCACGGACCGGCGTCGGCGGCGGCCGGGGCGGTGACGCTCCGCACGATACCGGGCAGCTCGACGACACGCGCCTCGTCGATGCGGTCTCCGAGGAACGTGCGCCATTGCGCGACGTAACGACCCGGCAGCGGCCCGATGATGAAGCGTCGATCGAGCGCCGGCACGGCAACGACGGGAACACCGTCGAGCCACAACACCATCAGCTGATCGCGGCCGTTCTCGGCGATGAAGCCGTCCGGAGGCGCCGAAGGATCCGCCGGTTTGACGTCGATGGCCTTCGTGCGAAAGGCGCCGAGCTCCTCCTGCGTGAGGTACACGCCGTCGCTGGAGTCGGGCAACGTCGTGTCGACGCGCTCGGAGGCGGGCGGAGGCACCATCACCTCGTTCGGTGCGACGTCGCTCCTGCGCTCGAAACCGGTGACGACGAAGTCGATCCCGTCGCCGCCTTTCCAGTTGAGGCTCGCGCCGAACGGAACCTCCTCCGGTTTGCATTCGGAGGTCGATGGATCGATCCCCATCGTCTCGACGAGCGCGCGGCACAGGAGCGGTCCGCCCAGACCGGCTTCGGGGAAGCTCACCAGCTCGAGCTTGATCGTGCCGAGCGAGCCTTCCAGCTCGACCACGCGCGTCGGCTGCTCGAGCCGCGTACCCGTGCCCGACTTCAGCTTTTGCGCGGGGGTGAGCGGCGTCACGTCGACACGCCGCTCGCCGAGCACGGTGCGAAGCGCACCGGGCGGAATGATTCGGTACATCGACGAGCTCGGCCAGAAGACGAGATGGCCGTAGCGATCGAAGCGCGCTCGGAGCTCCGACCGGTACGGGAGCGGAAGCGAGCGCGACTCGAAGATGATCTTCATGCGGCCCATCGCCGTGAGGCCGATGGTGAGAAGAGGCGCGGTGAGCTTCGACGCGCCGGCGAGGCCCTCGGCGCTCACCTCGGGACCGCCGTAAGCCGCAGGCACTGCGCGCGGCAGGAACGTCGCCTGAAGCGACATGCCTGCCTGCTCGTCGCGCGGCATCGTGTCGGTCGTCAGCTTCGCGTCGGCGCGCAACGCTTTCGGCTCCGGCGGACCCGCCTCGGGGATGATCAGGCGGCCGGAGACCGGATCGAACTCGAGCCCGACCGCGGCATCGGGCGGAACATCCTCGTCCGCGAACTGCTCCGGCGTGATCGTCGGCGACACCGTCGGTGGCGGCGAAACATTGGTGGGGATCTCACCCGTGCCCGCGCCGTTCGGGCCTTCGTTTCCGCACCCGAGCACGAGCGACAGCAGCGCCACCGCTACGCGCGGGACCCGCGCCGTCGTGCGGACGCGGGGCAAATCAGCCATGCGGCGCGAAGCTGTCGAGCACGACGGCTCGAGGGTCGAGGGCCGGCGGATCAGGTGCGTGGTGCGTGTCGAGGAACACGCAGCGGGCCGCGGGCAGGTGTTTCAGGAACAGGTTGCAGTTGGCGGGCTCGTTGTCGAACGTCGCGACCACGTTGCCGTGTCTGACGAGCGACGGCGCGACCTCATGCTTGAAATCTGCGTCGGGGATGTCGAACGCCGGCTTGGTCACGAGCGACGTGCCGACGACGCCGATCGGAAAGCCGAGATCGCGCAGGCTCGCGAACGTGCCCAGCGCCATGTTCGGAAGGTCGCGGCCGGTGAGGTAGACCACCGTCGCGCCCGCGTCGTAACAGGCTCGAACGAACGGGCGCGCGCCCGGCGTCTCCGTGTCGTAGCGGAGATATTCGTCGGTGAAGAAGCGGTCCTTCCAGAATCCGCACGCTTCGTCGACCAGCGTCGGATCGACGACGCCGAGCCGCGCGAGGTTCTCCTTGATGCCGTAGACGATGTCGTCGGAGGCGACGGCCGCGAGGGCTTGGGCTTCCCGCGGATGGCGATCGCGCCAGGTGTCGGCGAGCTCGCGGAAGATCTGCGCAACGCGCGGCCGGTTGTCGAGCAACGTGCCGTCGAGATCGAAGACCAGCACCGGCGCCGGTTGGCCCGGCACCAGCTTGCACATCGCGATGAGGGACTTCAGCAGCTCACCGCGAGCATTCGAGGCCAGACGACGCGGGTAAAACGCAGATGGGCTCAAACCGAGGGCTCCTTCCACGGCCGCAGGCATAGTCCGGCGGCGCCGGGGGGAGACGGTTTTCTCGATGGGCGCGCGCGTCACTTCTCAAGTGATCAGATGTAGGCAAAACGCTTACACTTCTTTGGCCCGAGCTTTTCGCGCTCCGTACGCTTCATGACGAAAGCACGATCGAGCACGCGACGAGAGCGCGCGCTTCGTCGTGCGACGCGCGAAAGCCCTCGCGCGACCCCACGCGCCGAGCTCGTTCGGTTCGGCGCGCACCCTTTCGTCCGCCGTCACGGAGGTGCCGATGCGCGTCCGCTTACTCGCCCCATTTGCCCTGCTCCTTGCGACAAGCCTCGTCGGTTGTGAAAAGTCCCCGCGCGATCGTCTCGAAGGAAAGTGGATCGGCGACGGCGTCGCGCAGGTTCACGCGACCCAGGCCGGCCGCGCGGACGAGTGGGCCAAGCAGGTGCAGGTCGAGTTCAAGGGGAGCAACGTGACGATCGCGATCCCCGCGGAAGAGGCTCGCTCCGGCACCTTCAAGGTCACGAAGACCGAAGGCAAAGACATGGACGTCGTGTTCAAGCGCAAGGCGGGCGGCGAAGATCGCTCGCGCCTCACCCTCCTCGAGGACGACAAGCTCCGCTGGACGCTCGCAAACGGCATCGAGCTCTTGATGCACAAAGAGTGAAAGCGTCGTTTGCTCGCTCGTCGATTCGAGCGGTAGATCGAACTGGCCGAGTCACGACCGACTTCGGCCTTTTCGGTTTGCGAGCACGTCAATGATAGATAGGACCACCCCGCAAATGCCCAGCGTGGCGCAATGACGCACAGCTTGTTTCGAGCGATATTGCCGTTCGCTTGATCGGCTCCAACTGCTTGAAATGCGTGTAGAGTCGGGGCGTGGTTACCGACGGCGAGCGAGAGGACCTCATCCCGCCGGGCACAGTGCTGCTCGACAAGTACCGCGTCATACGAACCCTCGGCGTCGGCGGCATGGGCGTCGTCGTGCTCGCCGATCACACGACGCTCGGCACACCCGTCGCGATCAAGTTTCTGTCGCCCCAATTCGCGGCAGTCTCCACCGCGGCGCGACGGTTCGTCCAAGAAGCCAAAGCGGCGTCGCGGATCTCGAGCGAGCACATCGTTCGCGTTTTCGACGCCGGCACGATCGAGCAGTTTGGGCCGTACATCATCATGGAGTACCTCGAGGGCCGCGACCTCGGGCGCGAGCTCAGAGAGCGGGGCGGCCTCCCCATCGAAGAGGTCGTCGACTACGGCGCTCAAGCGGCCCTCGCGCTCGCCGAAGCCCACAATGCGGGCGTGGTGCATCGCGACGTCAAGCCGACGAACCTCTACGTCGTGCAGCGCTCGGACGGCTCTGCTTGGTTGAAGGTGCTGGACTTCGGCATCTCGAAGGTCGTCGAGCAAGCTCCGCTACACACGACCAGCACCGGCGCGATCCTCGGCTCAGCGCTTTATATGTCGCCGGAGCAAATGCGATCTGCGAAGAACGTCGATCACCGAACCGACGTCTACGCGCTCGGCGTGAGCATGTACGAATTGCTTGCTGGGGTGCACCCCTACGAGGCCGAGTCGTTCTCCGAGCTCGTGATGAAGGTCAATCTCGAGCCTCCGGCGGATCTTCTCGTGCGCCGTCCCGACGTGCCTGCCGACCTCGCGGCGGCGCTCGCCAAAGCGTATCGAACGCGTCCCGAGGATCGGTATCAGACGGTGGCAGAGCTCGCGAGCGCGCTGGTTCCGTGGGCCTCGCCGTCCACACGGCACACTATCGAGGCGATCGTCCGCGTCGATGCGAGGCGTCGCCCCAGCTCCCTGCCGTCGCTTCCTCCGCCGCCAGCCTCGGCCCCGCTCGTGGACCGCGGAACGAACAGCGAACAAAAGGATTCCATCGTTGCACCTCTAGCCCAGTCGGCAACGGGGTCCATGCATCCCTGGGGACGGACACACGCCGAAACGCCGACGCCGCAGGCTGAGCGGAGCACCCGGTCGCTCCTCGCGGTCGGAGTGGCGGTCGGCGTGGCGTTGTCTCTCGCCACCGCCGCCCTCTATATGCGGCGCGGACACACCAATTCGTCCGCGGCGTCCGTGTCGCTCGCAGACGAGAGCCTGGATGCTTCGCAGGCGGCGGCGCGAGCAGAACCCACTGCGCGCGCTGCGGCGTCCGCGGTGTCGGCTCCGCCCACAGCGCCCTCGGGTTCTGAGCGCGCCCCCAAACGAGCGCCTGCCAGCGCCACACCTCCGGGCACAGCCGCGACGCCTTCGAGCGCTGGTGCGACGGCGTCCGTCGGCGCACCGTCTGCCTCGGCGGCACCGACCGCGAGCTCTTCAGGCCCCGGCTGCTACACGCAGGACGCCGATGGCTCTCTGCGGCGCTGTGGCGAATGACACGGGCCGGCGAGCGAACAGCTCATCGCGCCACGGTTGCGTGCTTCGGCGCGTCCCCACCAGCGACGTGCACTGGCGGCATGCGCAGCCGGGCGCACGCCCGCACGTGACCGTCGAGGCAAGCCTTTGCGTAGAAGCCCGCGGCCTGCTGAGCCGCGCTCCGCTCGCCGAGCTCGAAGCACGAGTCCGCATCACCGCCGGAGCACCCTCTGCCGAACGCGTTCTCGACGACCTCGCTCGACGCGCTGGGGTCTTTCGCGAGCATGTGAGCGAGCGCACCGCAGCCGCTCGGCTCACCGGCGTCGCACGCCGCCGTGAACAAGGACTTCGCGAACGCGCCGTTGTGCATCGCCCCCGCATCCGTCCCGGCGCCGGATAGAACGAGCGTGCCGAGATTCACGCAACCGCGCTTGTTCCCTCGTTGGCAGGCGCGGTCGTAGAGGTTCCGCGCTGCGCGCAGGTTCTTCGGTTCACCGATGCCGAGCTCTTTCGTGACGCCGAGCGCGCTGCAAGCGCCCGCGTCGCGAGCGCGACACCCGAGCTCGAGCTCCGCCTTTACCTGCACCGCGAGCGTCGGGTCGGGGTTCTTTCGGAGCGCGTCTTCGACGCAACCCTGCGCATCGTAACCATTTGCGCGATCGAACATGCTAGCGCCACAGCCCCCACCGAAAACGGCGCTTGCACAGAGCACGAGCGCCGTACCAAGGCGCGAGAGAAACGTTCCGGAGCTCATCGCCCGGAGCGAGCGGATCGCCGCGGGCGAACCTTAAGATCGCCTCCTCGATCTGCTTCGCGCGATAGCGTGGAACGTGCGCAATCATCGACCCCTGAGACGGGGCACGGCGACTCCATGCCTCCGTCTCGGGATACGAATTGCTTACGCGCCGCCGCCGCCGCCGTCGGCTGCTCCTCCCGCTCCTCCTGCGCCGCCCACCGCGGCTCCGCCCACCGCGTCGCCTCCCGTGCCCTGACCGCCGGCGCCACCGGTCGCGCTGCCACCAACCGCCTCGCCACCGGTGCCGTTTCCGCCGGTGCCGTTTCCGCCGGTCGCAGCGCCACCGGTGCCGTTTCCGCCATTGCCGTTTCCGCCGGTCGCAGCGCCGCCGGTGCCTCCCCCCTGACCGCCGCCACCGCTCGTGTCGTCTCCACAAGCAACGAGCGCCCCCGCGAGCACGAGAGCCATTCCAAATGATTTCATGTGATCGGTATCTCCTATGAGACTACAAATGAAGAAATTATGAATTACGACGAACGAAGATAGATATGCTCGCTCCCGCGATTTTCGATCGCGCGTTCTTGCGTGGCTGGTGCGTAGGTCCGCCGCGGACGCCGAGACCGACGCCGTTCGAAGGGCGTTGCCCCGAACGGACACACCGATAGCGGCGCGCTACGACGTGAGCGAGTATCGCCGCAATCTGCTGTCGTGGGCCGACCGCAACGTCAGGCGGCCGGCATTCCTAACGACAGATTTCCGCAACGCATGACGCGGCGCATATGCAGTCTCCGTGCCTCACGGATTCGTGCAAATGTTGCGTGGAGTCACACGGTTACCCGAGGCAGGATGCGTCAGTCCCGTCCTGTAGCGTGGCAAATTCGATCTGGTCAACTGCCCAGACGAGTTCGTGCAAGTGCTCTCGCGGACAGAACAAACCGCGAATGCCGCAACCCGCGTCGCGTCGAAACACGGGCGGCCTCGGCCCCACGAGACACGAATGCCACAGCCGCGTGGCTGGGAACCGCGACCGAGCCGAACCGTGAGCAACGGCGCAACCTCGCCCACCACGCAGCACCCAGACAATCCTCCTATTTGCGGCGTGCATAGCGAGACGAAATGGCACTGATATGGAGTCGGCGTCGGCGCATTGTATCAAAGTTGCAGCGGCTTTCTGCCCCGCCGCACACGAAAGAGAACTGCGACGAACCAAGAGCATTTGACGCATCCATCGCAAGCCGATAGAGGAGGGTCTCAATCAACCGGAGCGGTCAATGAATTCGATCCCGCCCGATATGCACTGGTTCATTGGTCGGTATCTGGAGACGCTCGACGACGTCGAGATCCTCGTGACACTGGCCCGCTCACCCAATCGATCCTGGTCGAAAGAAGAGCTCGAAACGCTGCTGGGCGCCTCGCCCGACGCGGTGTCGATCTCGGTCCGGTCGCTGGGCGACGCGCGGTTGTGTGACGTCGTTCAAACGCAACCCGAAGTCCGTGTCCGACTCGGAACGGACCCGGCGCTCGTCCGGTATGTGGAGCGGCTCGAGTCCGTGTTGGAGATGGACAGGGTCGAGCTATTGATGATCCTGAATGACGCCGCGTTCAGGCGAGTCCGATCGTCGATGACGCGGGCCTTCGGGGGCGCGCTCGTCAACCCGAAGAAGGCCAACGACGCATGAGCTTTCCACACTGCGACGTGATCTACGACTAGCGCCGAACGCTCTCCCGACGAACGCGCAGGATGAGGCGCAGACCTTGTCCACCATCGTCGGGACGATCGAGCTCGGCGATGACGTCTTCGTTGAGCGGTCCGCTCAATCGATCGCGCGCCTGCTCGATCGTGCGGACGTCGGACCCGCCGAGCTTCAGCAGCCGATCGCCCGGCTCGATCCCGGCGAGCTCTGCTTCTCCGCCTTCGGGGACGTCCAACACGACGACGCCTCCGTTGCGCTCGGCGAGGGTGACCGCGACGGAGCCCGCGGCGCGGATCTTTCGCGGGTCGTACTCCTGCGCGGGGATCGTGATCTCCACGCGGCGCGTGACCCGATCTGCACGAACCTCGATGTCCGCGGCGCGTCCACGCCCGAGCTCCGGGCTGTACGCCTCCAGAGCGACCATGCCGGCAGGAAGGCCTTTCAGCTCGAATCTACCGTCGGCATCGGTTTGCGCGAGTCCATAGGGGAGCTTGCCGATCGGCAAGTAGGTCGGCACCGCGTCGCGTCCGACCCGCGCGCCGGCGATGGCGTTTCCCTGATCGTCGATGACCACGCCCTCGACCGAACCTGCCGGAAGCAGATCGATCGTCTCGAGCTCGACCGGCCGCCGCTCGTCCCCGGCGAACGCAAACACGCGCTCGTCCTCGGCGTAGTCCTGCGCGCGCGTGACGATGCGGATCCTTCCGGACGCGAGATCTTGCACCTCGAACGTCCCGTCTTCGCTCGTCTCGACGTGGCGGGCGCCGGTCAGCGTGTAGAGCGTGAGCGACGCGCCTTCGAGCTTCACGCGGCCGCCTTTGCCGGTGACGTCACCCCGCAGAGCCAGGCCCGGCGTGAGCTTGAACTCGTGTTCCTTCTTCGCTTCGGGGATCGTCTCGACCATGGGGGCGCGACCGGGGCGCTCGGCGGTGATGCGGAGCGGAAGACCACGCGCGCCAGGAACCTCGACGGTGCCGTCGTCGTTGGTGAAGTGCGTCCGATAGAGAACGGTCGCGAGATCCAGCGAGACGACCTTCGCTTCGACGCGAGACAGTGGAAAACCTCGCTCGTCGACGAAGCGGAGCGTCGTCGGCTCGCGCTGCTTCGGCAGGATGATCTCGATCTTCTTTCGCTTACCGGGCTCGAGATCGAGCTCGAGCCGCGCGGCGACCTCACCGGCACCGTCGGCGCGGTAGACGCTGATCAAGATCGCGGGCGGCACCGAAGCCACGGCGAAGGAGCCGTCCTCGGTCGAATAGGTGATCTGGTTGTACGTGCCCTCGAGTCCGGTGATCTCGAGCCGCGCACCCTCGACCGGCAGGCGATCTTCTTCGAGCACGCGGCCTTCGAGGCGCGCGCCGCGGTAGAGCACCACGTGGATCTCGATCTCGCCGCCCGGCTTGATGGTGAGCACGTCGGAGATCGACTCGGTGTACTCCGGGTGACGAACGAGCACCTGCACCCGCCCCGGCGTGACAGGTGAGGCGCGGAAGGTGCCGTCGTCGCCGGTGACCCAGGGGTCGCCGCCACCAGCTCCGCCGAGCGACGAGTCGCCGCTGAACGCCCCGCCCGCGTGCGGGATATCGGGGATCGGCCCCGGCATGACGCCGAGCTCGCCGCGCGGGATGAGCGGCACCGGACCTTGCATCGCGAACTCGAAGAGATCGTCGCGGATGACCGAACGATCCGACGACTCTTGGATCGGCATGCCGTCGACGTCGGTACCGAACACTTCGATCATCGCGCCGTCGATCGGGAAGCCTCGCTCGTCGCGCACGTCGCCGACGATCGTTCCGCCGCGGAGCAGCGGGATCGTCACCGCGTTGTCGACCACGGCATCGCCGCCCATCGTCCGGCCGACGAAACCTTCCGCGCGCGTCGACACCGACACGAGGCCTTCGGTGAGTGGTCCGACGACGGCCAGACCTTCTTTGTTGGTGCGCGCCTCCATCGGGAAGGACGACAGGCCTTCCTCGACGACGACCACCGCAGCACCTTCGACTTTGCGCGGCTCGTACCCATCGGCGCGCATCGGACCGTCGGTCACGGTGACGCTGATGAAGCGGCCATCGACGAGCGTCAGGGTGCGCTGGACGAGCTTTCCCTGCGCGAGCGGGATGCTCATGTCGGTCGCGGAGACCCGGTTTTCTTTTCGGGCCTTGAGATCGTAGAGGCCGGCGTAAAGCCCGGTGATCGACACCTCACCTTGCTCGTCGGTGGTCGCGCTTCGCGCAGGCCAGATGCCCGGACCCGACAGCAGCACCTCCGCATCGGGCACCGGCGTACCGTCTTGATCGACGACCGTCACCTCGAGCCCGCCGAGTCGCTCGAGGCGAATCTCGAGCGGCGCGACATCGGGATACACACCGCTGCGCGCGACCACGTCGTACCCCTCCGCCTCGACCGACACGGCCCAGGGCGGTGGACCGAGTCGATCCAACGTGAGACTGCCGTCGTCACCCGTGAGCATCACGTGCGCGAGCGGATCCGAACCGGTGACGGAGACACTGGCTCGCGCAACGGGATCGCCCTTCTCGTCGACGACACGAACCGCGAGCGCGCTCGCGTCGCGCAAGGCCAGCGTGACCGATCGCTTGAGGAGCTCTTGCTCGCCCGGTCCGACGAACACACGCGTCGAGGCGCGGCTCTTCTGCGGACCGTAAGCGACGACCCACAGCTCACCGCGCGGCTCGCCGGTAAACGAGAGCACCTCCGCGCCGCGCGTCCACTGCTCCCCGGCGAAGAACACCTCACCTTCGGGATCGACATAGAACACGCGCACGACCGCGTTCGCGAGCGCGCGGCCTTCGCCGTCGACGACGTGAACGTCGAGCGATACGTCACCCGCCGGCGCCGGCACGACGGCGGCCAGGATCGCCGGCGGCTGCCACGGCATCATGCGCACGTCGCGAAGCGTGAAGACAAACAGCAGACAGACCGCCGCCGCGAGGGCGACGAGCACACGATCGAAAATGCGTGCGGCGCGTTCGGCGGAGACCCTCACGGGCCTCACATTCGCGTCGACGAGCCGCGCACCTCCGCGACCACCGACATGACTTCGTCGTCGGTCAGGTTGTGCGGCGTCGTCTTCGCCTTCTTGAGGATCGCGTCGACCAGCTCCTTCGACGGCTCGATTTGTCGCTGGCGAAGCCAGAAGTTCACGTTGGAAGCGCCGGACATGTACCCGATGCAGATCTCCTGGTGGCGCCCGAACATGCCCGCCGGAACACCGGAATAGATCCGATCGGCGAGCCAGGCGTCGCCCTTCTGCTGTGCCTTGATGATCGCCGCCGCGTGTACGCCGGTCGCCGTGCGGAACGCGTCCGCGCCGACGAGCGGGTAGTTGATCGGAACGCTCCAACCGACCGCGTCCGCCGCGACCTTGCAGTACTCGAGCAGGTGCGTGAGGTCCTGACCCTCGAGGTAGTGCAGGAGCTTCAGGTTCAACAGAATGAGCTCCATCGGGGCGTTGCCGACACGCTCACCGATGCCGAGCGCGGTGCCGTGCGTGCGGTCCGCGCCCCATTCGAGCGCCATGATCGCGTTGACGAGGGCGAGGCCGCGATCGTTGTGGCCGTGCCAGTCGATGCCGACGGTCGCGCCCATCCCGGCGACGATGCTTCGCGTGAAGCCGATGAGGTTGCGGACGCCGTCCGGCGTCGAGTGACCGACCGTGTCGCAGAGACAGAGCCGCGATGCGCCGTGATCGATCGCGTTCTTGAACAACGTCGCGAGCGAGTCCGGCCGCGAGCGGGTCGTGTCCTCGGTCACGTAGGCGACCGACAAGCCCGCCTTCACCGCGACGTCGATCGCCTCGGCCGATCGCTTCGCGATCGTCGCGATGTCCCAGTCCTCCGCGAGCTGGCGGATCGGGCTCGACCCGATGAACGCGTACACCTCGACCGGGATCCCGGCGCGCTGCGAGATCTCGATCATCGGCGTGATGTCGCTCACGACCGTTCGACCTGCACATGCGACGCGGAGCTTCAGCTTGTTGTCGGTGATCTCCCGGCACATCCTCAGCACGTCGTCGAACGCACGCTTGGAGCTGCCCGGCAGGCCGATGTCCGCGACGTGGATGCCGATCTTCTCCATCAAGTGGATCAGCTTGAGCTTCGACTCGATGTCCGGATCCTGAACGCTCGGGTTCTGCAGCCCGTCGCGCAGGGTCTCGTCGAAGAACGTGATCCCCTCGGGAAATAGGCGTCCGCGGCGTCCGACCTCGTTCCAGTCGTAGATGAGGTCGCCTTGTGAGGACGGCGACGCCGAGGAGCTGGGAGGGTTTTGTGAGGCTTGGTCCCCGGCGGAGTTCATGGCTCAGTATACCTCGCGCGTATGCGCCGACTGGACGGCAATCTGTCCCCCGAAGGCCGTTCGAAAGCAACGACGGCGTTGGACAAAAGACAGCCGACCAGCATGGCTTATGCCCGGCCCAGACCCTAAGCTTGGTGACCCTTCATGTGGCAATCCCTCCCTGAGTTCGGCACAGTCGTCCTTTACGCCATCCTCGCGGCGGCTGGATACACGCTGGCCGTCTCGTTAGCAGCGGGGTTGGGGCGGCCTCGGCTTCTGCAAGCAGCGCGTCATGGCGCGTACGGGACCATCGCGTTGATCGGTCTCGGCGTGTTGACGCTCATGTACGGCTTCGTGAGCGGCGACTACCGCCTCCGATACGTTTCGGAGAACAGCGACCGCACGATGTCGACGGCCTATCAGCTCGTGGCGCTGTGGGGCGGCCAAGACGGAAGCTGGCTCTGGTGGATCTTTCTGACGGGTCTCTTCAGCGCGATCTGCATCGCGTGGATGGGCCGCAGATACCAACAGCTGCAGCCCTACGTCCTCGCGACGCTGATGAGCGTCATCGCGTTCGAAACGGTGCTGCTCATCTTCGCGGTCGCGCCCTTCGGCACCAACATCGGCGGCGCTCCGACGGAAGGTCTCGGTCTCAATTACCAGCTTCGCACCTGGTACATGATCATCCACCCGCCGAGCCTCTACGTCGGCTTCACCAGCGCCGCGGTGCCGTTCGGTTTCTGCATGGCCGCGCTCGTCACGGGTCGCCTCGACGCAGAGTGGATCAACGCCACCCGCCGATGGATGGTGTTCTCGTGGTTGTTCCTCTCCATCGGCAACATCCTCGGGATGATGTGGGCCTACGAGGAGCTCGGCTGGGGTGGTGACTGGGCCTGGGACCCGGTGGAGAACGCAGCGTGTCTGCCGTGGTGGACGGCGAGCGCCTACGTCCACTCGACGATGATCCAAGAGCGGCGAGGGATGTTCAAAATCTGGAACGTCTTCCTCATCGTCGCGACCTTCTGGCTGACCATCTTCGCAACCTTCCTCACGCGCTCGGGCATGATCTCGAGCGTCCACTCCTTCGCGAAGAGCAGCATCGGCCCCTACTTCCTGTTCTTCCTCGGCCTGCTCGCGGCGACGTCGATCGCGCTCGTGGTGTGGCGCATCCCGATGCTCAAAAGCGAGAACTCGCTCGAGAGCCCGCTGTCGCGCGAGACGGCGTTCGTCCTCAACAACTGGTCGCTCCTCGCGTGCTGTACGTTCATCGCCGTCGCGACGTGTTGGCCGCTCTTCAGCGAGAAGTTCCTCAACTACAAGTCCGCGGTCGGGCCGACGTTCTACAACTTCTGGCTGCCGATCCCGTTCATCGTCGTCTTCGCGTTGATGTGCATCGCGCCGCTCCTCGGTTGGAGAAAGACATCACCAGAGCTCTTCAGAAAGAGCTTCTTTTGGCCGACGCTGGCGATGGTCGCGGGCATCGCGTTGCACTTCGCGATCGCGAAGCCGCTCCGCATGTGGCCGTTCGTGCATGTAACGAACCTGTACCCGCTGCCCGAGCCGCAGATCGCCGCCGGGATGAGTGGGTTCTCGCTGCTGTCGGCGAAGGTGATCCACTACGTCGGCGCGGCGATCGCGTGGACCAACGGCAAGCTGCCGCTCGTGGTCACGGCGCTCGCGTCGTTCAAGCTCGCGGTCGTCGTCCAAGAGTTCGCGCGCGGCACCGCTGCTCGCCAGCGCGCCGCGAAGCAGAAGAACGAGACGGAGATCCTTCCGCTGTCGGTGCTGCAGCTCGTCTGGAAATCGCGCCGTCGCTACGGCGGGTACATCGTGCACCTCGGCATGGTCCTGGTGTTCGTCCACTTCACCGGCCGCGCCTGGGCGACCGACGTCGAGGCCTCCGTCGAGAAGGGCCAGACCTTGAAGATCGACGAGGCGTATTCGGTTCGCTACGTCGACACGCACATGCGCAACGACCCCGAGAAGCGTTCGGTCATCTCGGACGTCGAGGTCTACGAACGCGGCAAGCTGAAGACGGTCCTCCACCCCGCGCAGAACATCTACAAGTCGCGCCGGGGCGAGACGTCGACCGAGATCGATCGCTTCGTGACGGCTCGTGACGACCTCTACATCGCGCAGGGCTCGGTCGACCCGAAGACCAAGATCGCGACGTTCCACATCTACGTGAACCCGTTCGCGGCGCTGCTCGTGTTCGCCGGCCTGATCATGATCGTGGGCGCGGTGATATCGATGTTCCCCGACGTGCAAGAACAGGAGGTGACGGCGTTCAGCTACGTCCGGGCGATGGCCGGCGTGGCGACGACGATCATCTTCTTCCTTTCTCTCGTCTTCTGGCCCAAGGTCCAGCACCGACCGATGCAACCCATCGACGCGGCCTGGCTCGAAGACGCGCCGGTATCCGCTCTGGAACAATGAAGTCGCCTGAATTCCTCCGTTCGTTGTCATTGTGGCGCCGGCGCTCGTCGAGCTCCCAGGAGCCGGCGCGCCGGTGGATCCGGCGCCTGCTCGTCGTGCTCGCCGTCGCGATCATCGCGCCGACGGTCTACCCGGGCAGCGCGGTCGGTCAGGCGCACGTCGACCGCGGCGGGACCGTCGGGATTCAGAACCAGACCGAGCGGGACCTGTTCTTCAGCCTCATCTGCAAATGCGGCTGCCCTCGCGAGACGCTGGGCACCTGCACCTGCGACTATGCGAGCTCCCGCCGCGAAGAGCTGCGCGACCTCCTCGGTCAGGGGATGAGCGTCCAGGCCATTCAGAAGGCGTACGCCTCACGCTTCGGCACCGACGCGCTCGCCGTCCCCACGAACGAAGGCATCGGCGCGCTCATCTGGGCGTTGCCGCTCGTCGCGTTCATCGGCGGCGCCGTGTTGGTTGCGTTCCTCCTCAAGCGGTGGACGGCGCGTGGCGCAAAAAATGGCGCCAAAGCCGCGGCTGCGGGTGCTTCAAGCTCGACGGAGCGTGACGCGTACGACGACCGCATCGACGACGAGCTGAAGGAGCTCGATCGATAATGACGACCGACGGGGCGCCTTCCGCCACGAAGCAGAAGCGCAAACGCGCCGATCGATCGAAGCCGGCGTCCGAGAAGGAAGCGGCGCCGGCGGTAGACGCGACGGCGAAAGAATCGACCGGGCCATCGGTTGCAGATGCGCCTCGACCGGCCGTGCGTCGTCGTGAGGTCGCGGTCGACGCCGGCATCCCGACGAGCGTGATCGCGGGCGGCCTGCTGATCCTCATCGCAGTGTTCGCGTTCGGCTGGTTGGAGTTCGGCGCGCCGATCGTCGTGTTGATCCTCGCGGCGCTCGCCCTCGTCGGCGTCATCGCGGCGTTCTGGAGCAGCGTGCGCACGCTCATCGGCGAGACTCGCCTGACGGGCGCGGACGCATTCGCGATTGGTGCACCCCGCGCGGAGGAAGAGCAGAAGCGCGCGGTGCTGCGAGCCCTCAAGGATCTCGAGTTCGAGCGCGCCGTCGGAAAGATCAGCGACGAGGACTACGCCGTTCTCGTGCATCGCTATCGCGAAGACGCAAAACGTCTGCTTCGCATCCTCGACGAAGCGAGCGCCGAGCAACGTCGTCGGGCCGAGGCGATCGTGAACGCGCGGCTCGAGCGCGCGGGGTTCGCGACGGGACCGAGCGGACCGGCCTTCGAGCCCAAGCCCACCGAAGAAGCGACGCCCGCGGAAGCGGAGCCCACGGAAGCGGCGCCCGCAGAAGCTGCTCCGGCAGAAGCTCCTCCCGCAGAGGCGCCTGCGGCGGAAGCGACGCCCGCAGAAGCGCCGGCAGCATCCAGCGAGACCGAGACCGAGACCGAGCCTTCCGCGGAGAAGCGCGACGATGTTTGAGCGTTCACGTTTGCGCACGCTGACCGCGTGCCTCGTCGGCTGCTTGACGATCGGCATCGGCGGGTCGCTGCTCGCGCAACCCGCGACCTCGGCTCGACCCAGCGCGAGCGCCGCGCCCGCTACCTCGCCCTCGGCTGCGCCTGCAGCTTCTGCATCCGCCGCGCCTGCAGCTTCTGCGTCCGCCGCGCCGGCCGCGTCGGGCTCCGCCGCACCGACCGACGAACCGACCGACGCAGCCGACGCCGAGCCGGCACCGCCTCCTCAGCAACCACCGCGTGAAGATCCGCACCAACGCCGCGCGCGCGTTCCGCAAGATGGCTCTGCACGCGAGCCGAGCCTGAAGCCCGGCACGCTCAAGATCGGCATCTTCGACGCGTTCGAGGCGCCGTTGACCAACTTCGAGTTCGAGCTGCTCATCGTGCACTCGACGATCGCGCAAGGCGAAACGCGCGAGACGAAGAAGGGGCGGACGAACGAGGAAGGCCTCGCCGTCTTCGACGACCTCCCCGTCGGAAGCGCGAACACGTACATGGTGCGCGCTCAGAACAAAGGCGCGTCCTTCAGCGTGAAGAACATCCGCCTCGACGATCGTGCGGGCGCCGTCGCGCTCCTCCACGTGTTCGAGCCGACGAACGACTTCATGCTCGCGCAGGTCGCCGGCCTCACCGAGATCGGCATCAGCCACAAAGAGGATCTGCTCGTCGTCGACTACGCCCTCCTCTACGAAAACCCCGGCCCGTACGCGCTGCAGCTCGATGAGTCACTCGACCTGCCACCGGGTTTCAAGGCCGTCGACGCGCCTGACCAGCAGTACCCGACCGTGGTCGCGACCGACAACGGCGCGCGCCTCCAAGGGACGCTTCGTCCGGGACGGCATGTCATCGAGTTTTCGTTCCGTGTCCCGCTCGAGGACGACGGCGAACAGTCGCTGCCGATCCCGATGCCGCCGAACGTCGTCAACTCGACGGTGCGCGTCTCCGCTTCCAAAAAGATGGGGCTCGACGTCGAAGGTTTCAGCTCGTCCGTCCGCAAGAACGGCGACAACGGCTCGTGGCTCGAGTCGAGCTACCAGATGCAGGACCTGCGAGGCGGTTTCATCCAGCGCGCGAACGTCCACCTCACCGGGCTCCCGACGCAGCCGTGGGGGTCGTACGCTGCAGCCGGGCTCGCGGTCGTCGCGCTCGCGGCGGGCGCCATGTACGTCGTCTCGCGACGCGGAAAAGGCGTCGCGCCCGCCGACTCGCTCGAAGATCTGACGGAGGCGCAGCAGGCGCTTCTCGACGAGTTCGTGGCGCTCGAGCGCGCGCGACAGCGAGGCGACATCGGCCCGAAGAGCTACGCGCGCCTCCGGCAAGCCATGCTCGATGCGCTCGCGCGCATCGTCGAGCGCCTCGACAAGCTCAAGGCGACGCAGATCCAGCCGAAGACATCGCAGTTCGGCGCTTACGCCGCGCCCTCGGTCCAAGCCCTCACGATCGACTCGGAGACCCATGGTACGAAGGTTCGCTCGCCTGCAGAAAAGCCCCCACGACGACGCGTACGTTGAGCTCATCGCAGGCGCCGCCCATGTCCTGACGGCCGCGCCCTGGGTCGGCGGTGAGCCGACGGGGGAGCGTCTCGAAGGCTACGACGACGACGCGCGCGGTCCGCTTCCGCGGCTCGCCCCCGTCGACCCGCGCAAGATCCTCTGCGTCGGCCGAAACTACCGAGCCCACGCGAAAGAGCTCGGCAACGAGGTACCGGCCGAGCCGATGCTGTTCTACAAACCGACGACCGCGCTCCTCGATCCCGGCGGCTCGATTCTGCTTCCACCGGAGCGAATCTCGTCGCGCATCGAGCACGAAGCCGAGCTCGCCGTGGTGGTCGGCGCTCGCCTGCGCAACGCCGACGAAACAGCCGCCGCGCGAGCGATCTTCGGCCTGACGATCGCGTGTGACGTCACCGCGCGCGATCTCCAGAAGAAGGACGGCCAGTGGTGGCGCGCGAAGGGCATGGACACATTCTGCCCGGTCGGTCCGGTGCTCGTGACCGGGCTGTCCGCGGACGCGCTGTCGATCGAATGCACCGTCAACGGCGACGTTCGTCAGGCGGGCAACACGCGCGACATGATCTTCGGCATCGCGCGTGTGCTCTCGTTCGTCAGCGACGTCATGACGCTGGAGCCGGGTGACATCGTGCTCACCGGCACACCCGAAGGTGTCGGCCCGCTCGTCGCCGGCGATCGACTCCGCATCACGGTCGGCGGCATCGGCGCGCTCGAGGCAACCGTCCGCGCTTCGTAGCAACTGCGAAACGTGAAGGCCTCGGAGCGTCGCGGTCCCGTTGCCAGCGTCGCTCCTTGGATCGTCGCCGGCCTCATCGTGGCCGGCGTCGTCGCATTTGCTTCCTCACGAGATGCGCGCGCGACGCTCCATTGTGGGCCCGGCCTCGAGCCGCGAACGACGCGTTGCTGTGCGCCCGGCCAACGCGAAGAAGCGGGACGATGTTCGGGCGAGCCGGCATCGTGCCCTCCACCGCTCGAACGCACGGCCGGCGGCTGCGTCGCGAAGCCCGCGCGGATCTCGATCGCCGCAGGTGTCCTCGATCGAAGCGCGAGTGATTGGGAAGCAGTCGGCGCCGTCGCCGCGCGGCGGATCACGATCGACGCCTTCGACATCGACGCGTTCGAAGTGACGGAAGCTCGATGGGCTCGGTGCGCGGACGCGGGCGCGTGCGCTCGACTCGACCTCACAGGCGAGCCGGGCCTCCCGATCACGAATGTCACCGCCGACGAAGCCGTTCGGTTCTGCGCATTCGAGGGCGGGTCCTTACCGACGCCGGAGCAGCTCGCCTATGCCGGCGCTGGTCCCGAGGGCCACCGCTATCCATGGGGACCAACGGGCGCGGTTTGCCGGCGGGCAGCTTGGGGTCGAGCGCGGGGCCCGTGCGCTCGCGACGCCAAGGGCCCGGAGCTCGCCGGCGTTTTCCCCGACGGCGCGACCCCGACGGGCATTCACGACCTCGCCGGCAACGTCGCCGAGTGGAGCCGGTCGGCCGATGGTTCGATCGTCGAGGTGCGCGGAGGCTCGTTCCGAGACGACGCGGCAGCCTCGCTTCGAACGTGGGCCTACCGAACAAACGTCCCGGACGCCCGCCAGGACGACGTCGGTTTCCGTTGTGTCTATGCAGCAGGTTCGACTCGATACTAGCGTGCTCGGCCCCGCCGGCCGCCCGGCTCATAACCGACGACCAGCGGGCTCGCTCCACAGACCAACATGTCCATCGCCCTCCTCAGCATCGGCACCGAGCTCACGCGCGGTGAAATCCTAGACACCAACGCCGTTTGGCTCGCATCCACACTGACGGAGGAAGGCTTCGAGGTCGCTTCGACGAATACCGTCCCCGACGACCCCGAGCGCATCTGCGCTGCCATTGCGAGGCTCGCCGCAGAGCACGAAGTGCTCATTGCGACGGGCGGCCTCGGCCCGACCAGCGACGACATCACCGCCGAGTGCGTCGCGCGCGCACTCGGCGTCGAGCTCGTCCTCGACGAGAGCGCCGTGCTCGCCATTCGACGGCGCGTCGAAACGCGCGGGCGCAACTTCACGCCCCACCACGAGAAGCAGGCACGGATCCCGGTCGGCGCCGAGATCTACCCCAATGCGGACGGCACCGCGCCCGGCTTTTCGGTGCAGCTCGGCCGGTGCACGATGTTCTTTTTGCCCGGTGTCCCGCGCGAGATGAAGCGGATGTTCCGCGACCACGTCATCACGCGCCTACGCCCCAATGCGCCCCACGACACCTTCGTCGTCCGCCTGCGCACGTTCGGTCTTCCCGAGTCGACGGCGGCGCAGCTCCTCGAGGGGATCGAGCGCGAGTTCGAGGATATCTCGCTCGGCTATCGCGTCCATTTCCCCGAGCTCGACGTCAAAGTCCAAGCGCGCGGTCGCACGCAATCCGAGGCTCGCGCCCGCGCGATCGAGGTGGCGAGCGTCGTCCGCGACAAGCTCGGCGACGTCGTCTACGGCGAAGGCGACGAGACCCTCGCGAGCATCACCGGTCGCGCCCTGCGAGCGCGCGGGTGGCGCCTGGCCGTCGCGGAGTCGTGCACCGGCGGTCTCATCTCGCACCTGTTGACTTCGTATCCCGGCGCCAGCGACTTCCTCATCGGCTCGGCGGTCGTTTACGCCAATAGCGCGAAAACGCGTCTGCTCGGCGTCGCCGAGGACACGCTCCGCGGCCACGGCGCGGTGAGCCCCGAGGTCGCAGCCGAAATGGCGCGCGGCGCGCGCCGCCTCTGCGAGGTCGATGTGGGATTGTCGGTGACGGGCATCGCGGGCCCCTCGGGCGGCACTTCGACCAAACCCGTCGGCCTCGTCTATTGGTGTGTTGCACACCCCGGCGGCACCATCGTCCGCGAGCGCGTCTTCCACGGCGATCGCAATGAGGTGCAGATTCACGCGGCGCACGCAGCGCTGGATCTATTGCGCCGTACCGCCGCCGGCCTCCCGGAAGAGGCGACCGAGGTTCCGATGAGCCAGCGTCCGCCGACGCGCTGAGGACCTTGCCCTCGCCACGCGCGCAAGGCGACCCGTCGTATTTCTGCGCGTTGATTTCCTGCAAATAGGCAGATCGTCAACGCGCGATTACGCCCACGCTCGCGTTGCGTTTACAACGTCGGAATCCGGCACGCGCCATCACCGGAAATTTCCGTCAATCGTAGTGTGGCGTCCCATTTGCTGGGGAAGCCTCCACGCCCGTGGGGACGGGCGAATGGAGGTTACGGATGACCAACTGTATGAACCGACTCTCGCTGATTGCATTCCTCGGTTTCGTGCTCGTCGGGTGCGGAGACGATTCCACCTCACCCGGTGGCGGCGGCAGCGGACAGGGCGGCGACCAGCCTGGTGGAAGCTCCGATGGCGGACAATCCCAAGGCGGGGAGTCGCAGGGCGGGGAATCGCAGGGTGGCGGCGGTGCCGCCTCCGGACCCGTCACGGCGGAAGAGATATGTGAGGGTCGGACCGCTTGGGAAGAAATGTGCTCACCCGACGACGCCATTACCATGAAGGAATGCCTCGCCGATCCCGAGCTGAGTTGTTTCCTCGAATCGTTCCGTGAAGACGTCCAAAGACCGCTATTGGAATGCCTCTATGAGCGGCCGTGCGCTGAGTCGGACGACGGCTGCTACGAGAGCGTCGGCCAGGCAAACCCCGTCGAAGGCCAAGAAGAGTACATCGACGCTTGTATGGTGAAGTTCGATGAATGCCACACGTTCTCGAACGACTTTTGCGCCTTCACGATCCTCGAAGCGCAGGCCTATACCGAGCTCTCGGCGTGTTTGGAGGGCGATTGCGACGCTGCGGAGACGTGCTTGAACGGCGTGTTCGAAGCATTGTGTCCTAGCGGCTAAGCCGTTGGTGCACCTTTTCGACGCGCAATCCCATTGGGATCGTAGGCCCGGCTCTGCGACCATCGAAGCATGCGCACCTTCGGTTTGCTTCTGGTCGCGTTATGCGGGTCCCTCGTTGCTTGCTCGGATGATTCGCCCGGAGGCGGTGGGAGCGGCGGCGGAGGCAATGGGAGCGACGGCGGCGGCACCGCATCTGGTGGAACCGATGCCGGCGGCGGCGGTCTCGGCGCCGGCGATGTCGGCGGGGGTGGCGGCGGCCCGGTGCCGGACGGCATCGTGGTCGCCTTTCCTCCGCCGAGCTCGATCACCGACGAGGACACCATCATCGTTCGCGGCACCGCGTCGGTCGACGGCGACGTGAACAGCGTCTCGGTTGCGGGTGTCGACGCGACGAGTAGCGACGGCTTCACCAACTGGCAGGCGGCCGTACCCCTGAGCTTGGGCACGCAAATGCTGTCCGTGGACGCCGTCGTCGACGGCGAGCCCGTGAACGTCGCGAGCGTCGAAGTCGATCGTCGTTCCAGCCTGATGACGGAGCCGGTGCTGCTCGCCGTCGACGTGGAAGGAGGCCGCGCGTTCACGGCGACAGCTGGCATCGGCGAGGTCACGGTCGTCTACGAGATCGATCTCGCGAGCGGCACCCAGACCGTCGTCTCGAGCGAGGCCGTCGGGTCGGGTCCCTCGTTCCAAGACGACTTCTACACCCTGAGCTGGGACCCGAACGGTCAGCGCATCCTCGCCTTCGACTACGCCGGTCTCTGGTCGATCGACCCGGATACGGGGGCGCGCACGATTCTCCACGCGAACCCCGCCGGCCCGGATCCGTGGCCCGGCGACGACAATGGTGCTGTCGTGGACGCAGCGAACAACCGGATCATTTTCACGACGGATTCGTTGAATGACTGGGTCGCGGCGATCGATCTATCCACGTTCGCGACGACGCGCCTCGCCTCCAACAACTCCAATGGGCCGCCGGCCGGTAGTGGGCCCGAGCTCGATGGAGACCAAAATGGCATCGCTCTCGATACGACCAACGATCGCCTCATCATCGCGGCCAACGGCTTCGAGAACTTCGTCTACGCGATCGATTTGACGACGCTCGAGCGCAGCGTTCTCGCGAGCCCGTCTATCGGGAGCGGCCCGTGGCTCCCGTACCCCTCCCGCCTCACCATGAACGACGGCACGGCGTGGATCGCCGACAACGTCGGCCCGACTGTGATCGCAGTCGACCTGTTGACCGGCAACCGAACGCTGATCTCGAGCCAGCTCGTGGGAAGCGGATCTCCGACGCTCGGTCTCACGTCGCTCGGCCACGACGGACAGCGACTCCTCGCGACCGACTACGCGCTCGACGCGCTGGTCGAGATCGACGGCACGACGGGCGAGCGGTCATTGGTCTCGAGCTTCGCGATCGGCGACGGGCCACATCCGCTCGCGCCCAACGCGCTCGCGTGGGACGACGTGAACGGACGGGCGCTCGCGATCGATGGCCGTTACGAAGGCCTGATGAGCATCGACACGGTGCACGGCGACCGAGCGCTTCTCTCGAGCTCCTTGCTGCAAATCGGAGAAGGGCCCTCGATGTTTCAAGCCGCGGACCTCGTCGCGGTGAATGGTGCCGCGATCGCCGTCGCGTCCACGAACATCACCCGGATCGACTTCGCGACCGGGGATCGCACGACAATCAGCAACGCCGACGTCGGAGGCGGCCCGAACTTCTCGAGCCTAGCGGGCGTCGCGACAAGCGACGATCAGCCTTCCGACCTCTGGGCCGTCGATCTCGACGGGACGGTCTTCCATGTCGATCCCACGAGCGGCGATCGCACCGCCGTTTCGGATGCCGTCACCGGCGACGGTCCGATCTTCACGACGGCACGCGACATCGTTTACGACGCCGACAACGATCGCCTGGTCGTCACCGCCGCTACCGCCGACAGCGCAGGAGTCTTCGCCGTCGATCCAGCGACCGGCGACCGCGTCGAGCTGAGCGGGTCCAACGTCGGTCGTGGGCCCACGCTCGTATTGGTGGGGCAAACCACGCTGGAAGGCGACGCGCTCTTCGTCAGCGGGGCCGAGTATTGGTTCCGTGTCGACCTCGCGACGGGCGAGCGTCTCCAGATCAGCAATCCAGACAGCGCGGGACCAGGCCTCTCGATGCAGGGCGCGACCGTCGACGCTACGCACGGATGGCTGCTTTCGACGGATCTATACATGGGGTCATTGACGGCGACTGATCGCGTCACCGGCGAGCGTGTGGTGCTCTCGAGGTAGGTCCGGGGTGCCGGGGCAGAACGATCACACCTGGAAGACCGAGGCTCCCCAGGTGAAGCCTGCTCCGAAGACCGCCGACACGATGAGGTCGCCCTTCTTCACGCGACCGGCTTTTCGGTGGTGATCGATGGTGAGGGGCACGGTCGCGGCGGTGGTGTTGCCGTAGAACTGGATGCTATTGAGCACCTTCTCTTCCGGTATCTCCGCGAACTTCGCGACAGCCTCGTTGATACGAAGATTGGCCTGGTGGGGGACGAACCAGTCGACATCGTCCCACGTCAGGCCGGTCGCCTGGAGCGCTGCCCTCGTCCCGAGGTTCATCGCGCGCACCGCGTTGAGGAAGACCTTCTTTCCATTCATTTGGGGGTACGCGACATCGGGCGTCCCCCACGCGGGGTCGTACTGGATATGAGGCATCTTCTGCGAATCGAAGACCTTCAGGTGTAGATCCTGAGCACCCGAGCCGTCGGCTCCGAGCTTCGTGTAGAGAATGCCGTCTCGCGGGCCATTGGACTCGCTCGGTCCCACCACCACGGCGCCGGCGCCGTCCCCGAAGAGGACCATCACGTCACGGCCGCGCGTCGAGTAATCGAGGGAGTGACTGTGTAGCTCTGCGCCGACGAGCAGAACGCGTTTGTATTGGCCGGACTTCACGAACGAGTCGGCCATTTGCAACCCGTAGAGGAAGCCCGAGCACTGCTGGCGAATATCGAAGCACGGGCAACCCTCGTCCCCGTCGATGCCGAGACGCGATTGCAGAAATACGGCGGTGCCCGGGAAATGAATATCCGGGGAGAGCGTCGCCAGGATGATGCAATCGACGTCTTTGGCGGAACACTGCGCGTCTTCCAGGGCGCGCACCGCGGCGCGCTGCGCGAGATCGCTGCACGTCGTCGACTCGTCGTTGGGGACGTACCGGCGCTCCTCGACGCCGGTACGAGTGCGAATCCATTCCGGCGTCGTATCGGTCTGCTTTTCGTCGTGCCGAATGTGGCGGGCGTCGAGGTACGCGATCTCTTCGTTCGTGACGATGCGATCGGGGACGTAGGAACCGAGACCGAGAATTTTGGAACGAATCACGAGATGGTCATACTTCGGTCACGGCCCGCCTGATACCTCTGTTTGGAACGTAGAAGACGACCAATCAGTCGGATTTTCTGCGGTTTTCGAGGTGGAGGCGGGATGTAGGTGGTCGCTTTCATCGCCGATTACCCGACCAGGCGGACCTCGACCTCCGGATCCAGCAGGTAGCCTTCGTCCACCACGACCAGCGCGGCGCGGA
>JABFXY010000008.1 GCA_013361525.1 Polyangiaceae bacterium
GCGGGCGCGAGCGCGGCCTGCGCGCGCGCCTCGACGGCGAGGTAACCGGCCGGGTTCGCGGCGAGGTACGCGGCATAGAGCGGCCGGATGTCGTTCACCCGGTTGAGCCCCTTCGCGTAGTGATCCGCGAGCTGCATGGCGCGATCGTCACCGGGCACGCAGCGCAGCGCGCTGGTCGCGTAGCCGAGGCCGTATTCGCCGTCGTAGGACTCCGCGAGGGAGGCGAAGATCGCGCGGGCCTCTTCACGCTCGCCGGCCGGGACGTCCTCACCGAGGTCGAGCCGCGCGGTGATGCTCGCGCCGAACTCTTGCGCGAGCGCGACGTCGTCGGGCGCCAGCATGCGTCCGTGGCGGAGCGCGGCGCTCGAGCCCGGGCCGTCACCTGCGCGAAGACGAACCGCCGACTCGTCGCGGTAGAGCGCGAGGCGCCGCTCGGGATCGTCGACGAGGTTGTGCTCCATCGCAAACAGCGGGATCGCCTCGACGAACTGCTCGAGCTCCTTCAAGAGCTCACGCGCCTGGTAGATGGCGTAGACGTTGTTCGAGTCGAGCTCGACGACCTTGCGCCAGTTCTCGCAAGCGCGATCCTTGCGCGAAAGCGGCGGGTCCGCCCAGAGCTTGCCGAGCTCTTCGTGGATGCCCACGAGGCGGCGGCGAACGTCCTGCTGCGCGACGAGCGGGCCGAGCAGCTTCACGAGCTTCTCGAGCAGGGCGACGAGCGGCTTCGTCTCGTTGCGCTCCCGGTACAGTGTCGCGAGCCGATCCGCGGCCGCGGTCGACGTCGGGTCCTTCTCGATGGCCGCCATGAACGTGCGCGCGGCGTGGTGCGCATCACCCACGGTGACGGCCCACACGTTCGCGCTTTCGCTCAACCAGTGGGCTGCGTACGCGGGATCCGTCGTCGCCATGCCCACCTTCTCGAGCAGGATGGCGTACGACCGAGGGTCCGCGGCGCCCGCCTGGTGGGAATACGCCAGCGCCTCCTCATCGTGCGGATTGCGCACGAGACGCTGGATCAGCATCTCCATTTCACGGGGGTCCATCAGTTTCGCGCAAGTTACCTTGGTCGTCTCCCGACGTACACCTTTGAGTAGGGGTTTCCGCGGCGTTTTGGCGGTGTCAGGACGACCCGGTCAGCAGGGCGAGGAGGGCGGCTCCGTCGGCCGGTCGGACGGCCTGGTCCTTCGCCAGAGCGGCCGCGACGCCGTCTCGAAAACCCGCCGGGACCGCTTCGGGCAGCGCGGGCGGAGGCTCGCTTCGGTGTGCGGAGCGCAACGCTTCGAGGGTCGGCCGGACGAACGGAAGGCGTCCGGACGCGAGCCTGAATAGGACGCAGCCGAGGGCATAGACATCGGACGCCGGCGTCGGCGGCGTTCCGTCGATCTCGGGCGCTAGGTAGCCCGGGCTCGCGCAGAACGGCTCGAGGGCTGGATGTTCGGGATGGGCCGCGCAGCCGAAGTCCACGAGCGTGACGGAGCCGTCAGACACGAAGAGATGCTCCGGCTTCGGGTCGCCGTGCACGAAGCCGGCTTCGTGCACGCGCGCGAAGGCCGACGCGACGGCGAGGGCGATCGATGGGAGGGCTTCGGGCGCAGGGTGGAGCACCGACAGCACCGCTCCCCTCGCCACGTCCGTCGCCAGGTACTGGGCTCGAGCGCTCTCCGGGCTTGCGATGTCGCTCGCCCCCGTCGCGCGCAAGCGAGGCCCGATGCCGGAGGGCAGCGCCCTGAGGATGTGTGCCTCGTGCGCGAAGCGAGCCTCCTCTCCGCCGCGCTTCGCTTTCACGACGCAGAGGCTGTTTTCGAGCACGTCCCATGCATCGAAGACGGTCGCCTCGCCGCCGAACGCACGCGCACCGAGGAGCCCGAAGCGATCCGCGAGACACGCACCGAGCAGCGGATCTCCATCCGAACGGGCGAGCGCCTCGCCCGTGACCAGGAAGGTACCCTCGACCTCGCACCGTGCCCCCGGCGCGGCGTCGCGTGGACGCCGGCAACGCGGGCAGACGAGCGGCGGCATGTCAGAGGAAGGTGCCGTTGCCACCGTTGCCGCGCGGAAGCGGCGGGAACGGGTTCTTTCGGCTCGTGTAGCGACCGCGGACGAACGGGTTGATGACCGGGGCGATGTTCTCGGCGATGTCGGCTCCCCATTCGCCGCCGTTGATGCCGTCCTTCGGCGTGCCGTCGGCGGTGAGGAGGAAGAACCCAGCGAGCGTGACGGTGTTCACGTGCAGCTGCTCGAGGTCCTCGCGGAAGGCTTCGACGTCGGCCCGGACGAGGCGGATGTTCGCGAGCGCCTCCTGCATGCGCGAATCGGGAAGCGACGCCATAAAGCCGGCGCAGGGCTCGCAGCCTCCGCGCGTCGTCATCAGCACCACCTCTTTTTTGTCGGCTTGCGCGGCCTTCACCTCGCGGGCGAGCGCTTGTTGCAGGCTCGTCTCTTTCACGCCGAGGTCGACGACGGGGATGACGCCGATCTTCGCCTCGATGGTCTGTTGCGGAACCGTGCCCTGGGGCGGGATCTTGTTCGGATCGGCGCTCGCGGAGGGCGGCCCGCCGTTCGGACTGGCCGTCCCGTTCGGATCGGCCTTCGCCTCGCGCTCCGCCTCTCGCTGTTTGCGCGCTCGTTCCTCTTCGTCGTGCTCGCGCTGCTTGCGCTCCCACTTGCGCTTTTGGCGCGCCTCGTCGCTGCGCGTTTGATCGAAGTAGGTCTTGCCCGCGTAGAACGCCGCGCCGCCGTAGCCGAGCGTGAACAGGAGGCCGACGACGATGCTCGCGATCGCGAGACCTCGGCCTCGAAGCGTGCCGAGCTTCGTCTGTTTGAGGCCGCGTATGCCGACGAAGACGGCGGCGAACGAGCCGATCGGCAGAACCGCGAGGATGGCGGCGGCGATCGCCGCAGGCGACAAATCCCTCTTCGGCGGCGGGGGCGGCGCCCGGCCGACATAGGGATCGAAGAGGAACCCGTCGCGGCCGGAGCCCAAGGTGCCCGAGCCGAGCGAACCAGGGTCTCTCGAAGCGCGCGCATCCTGCGCGGCCTGGGAGAGAGCCCCGCTCGCGTGTGCGTCGCTCGGGCGTGGCGAGCCGGGTCCGACGTCGGTCCCCTGCACTGACGAACCGCGTTCTGTCGTTCCGATCTGCGAAGGCGCCGTCACGATTGGAGCATAGCCAACGCGCGGACGCCGTGCCCGTCGGCCCGTGGCTTTTTGCCGTGGGGGTGTTTTCGTGGAGCGAGGAATGCTAATGCTCACGGCTCGTGACCGCTCCGATCGCATCTCGAGCCGCGGTACATGTTCGTCGACGTCGAGAGGGGGCCGCGACGTGGCATCGCCTGCGCCAAAGTGCAGCAGGTTTAGGGCTTTTCCTGCTTCTCGCGGGGTGCGGCAACGCGCACGAGCGCAACGGCACCAGCGCCTCCACGACCGCCGCCCCGGAGCCTCCGACCTCGGCGAGCTCCGCCCCGGTCCAAGCCGGTCCGGATCCTGCTCCTGCCGGTGAGCCTGTCGGCACCGGCTACACGAGCGTGATCAAGGCGACCGATCGCCAATCGGGGTGCAACGACGCCGAGTTCGAGGTCGCGCAGTATCTTCAGCGCGGTGAGCTCACGCTCGCGGGGTTGCCTGGGGGAGCCGCCGACAAGAAGCCCGAGTTCGCCGCCTCGTGGCTCGTGAAGCTGCAAAACGGTCGATCGCAGATCGGCTTCGCGGGCTACGACCACCTCGCTCGACGCGTCGCGCGCGATCGAGGAATTGGTAACGCGAAGGAACACGCGCCGAAGCTTTTCTCCACGGACGACGCTTGGACCGTCGTGTGGTTCGACGAGCAGGGTCTCGCGTACGCCCACCCGAGGTTCGACACCAACGCGAAGCCGGAGATCGAGCACCTCTCGGCGGCGACGGCCATCAACCCCGCGGAGGTCGCCCTCGGCAGCACGCCCGACGGATCGCTCATCGTCGCCTCGCACATCGGAACGAACGGCGATCAGCTCTCGGTGTTCCTCTTCGCGACGGCGGGCAAGCGCCAGGCGAGCGCGGTCGGAATCACGAAGGCCGGCAAGAAGCCCCACGATCCGGCCGTCACCGCCGACGAGACGGGCTACACCGTCGCCTGGCTCGAAGAGGACAACCGCATCGTCGCGACGCGCCTCGACGACAAGGGCGATCAGCAGGGCGCCGGCGCGATCATCGCCAAGCCGGCCGACAAGCGCGACAACCTCGATCTGACCCGCGTCAAGGACGGCGGCCTGCTCACCTGGCAGGAGGGTGACCGCATCCTCGCTCGCAAGCTCGACAAGGCAGGCAAGCCTGCGAGCGACATCGTCGTCGTCGGCACCGGGAAACATCCGAGCGTCATCTCCTCGGGCGACGGTGCGATCGTGGCGATGCTCGCGAAGGTCGAGGACGCCGAAGACCAGCTCGTCTTGGTTCGCGTCGACCCGAACGCTGCGGTCTCTCCGGCCGCGGTGCGCATCTCCGAAGGGGCGAAGCCTGTCTTGGATCCGCCCGCGATCGCGCTCGGTGGCAATCGCCTCGCCGCCGTCTGGACGGAGGTGATGAGCCCGACGATCAAGTCGAAGCGCGCGTGGCTCCGCCTCATCGACCAGAGCTGCTTGAAGTAGCGCGACGGCCGGTCAGCGCAGAAGAAGGTACGTCGCATACGCCACCAGCGTCGCGACGACCGCCACCATGATGAACACCGGGACGAACAGCTTCGTCCGGCGAAGGGGCGGAGCGGCCGTCGGGGCTTGCTGCGGGTTGCGCCACGCCCCCGACTGGACCGACGCCGGGTCGACCATGCCCGGATACATCGAGACGGAGTGTTGATAGGGCATCACCCCGCCCTGGCTCGGCGGGCCGGATCCGCCCGGCGGCATCAGACCCGGAAACGAGCCGCTGAAGCTCTGATACGGCGCGGGTGCGCGCATCGAGGCCGGCGGTGCAAAAGGTTGGGCCTCCAACGATCCGCCGGGCGGAACCGGCGGGGGGCCGAAGCTCGGCGGGGGCGGACCGAACGTCGGCGCGGCGGGCGGAGCATCCGATCCATGAAACGCCGGCGGCTGCGACGACCCGGCGCCCAGGGTCATACCGCGCTGAACCACGTGGCCTCCGTGACCGCCGGCCCCACCACCCCACGCGGCTGCGCGCTCATCGGGGCGCCCGTGCGGCGACCGCGGATCGACGCGTGCAGCGGCGAGGCTCTCGGCGGCCGAGAGCACGTGGGTTCGCGGCGCGTCGTCTTCCGGTCCGGATGGTGGAACGCCGGGGAACTGCTCGGGCACCTGGCCCGAAACGTTCATCGAGAACGTCCCACCTTTGACGATAGGGCCCGGGCCCGCCACGTCGCGGCCATCGAACGTGCTCTCCGTCCCGAAGCGCGCGGGACGAGGCGGCGCCGGCGGAGGCTCGCGCAGGCCCGTGACCGACTCGTCGTCGTGATCGTCTTCCTCGAGCATCACGCCCGACGGCTCGTCGACGATCACCGAAGCGGGCTGGCTCGCGAGGAACGGTGGTGGGGGCGCGCTGGCGAGAGGCCGAATCGCCGTCGACGTCTCCGATTCCGGATCGCTCGGCGGCGGGCGCGGAATCACCCGCGCCGTCTCCGCGAGATCGGTTCCGGTCGAGCTCTCGCGCTGCGAGCCCGCACGGTTCGAGGCGCGCGAGGATCCGGCGTTGCGCGACGCGAGCGCCTCCTGACCCGCTGGACCGAGCGGCCGCGCGTACGTCGGCACTTCGTGCTCGGAGTCCTCGTCGCTCGGCGGCGGAGCCGGAATCGCAGGCATCTCCTGCGAAAGGCCTCGGCGATCGGAGCGCGGGCGAATCATCGGATCGATGGTCGCCGCGGCCCCTGGCTGGGGGCCGATCTTCGTCGGCAGCTCGTGATCCGACGGGCCCTCGAGCGGCGCCATCGCGCGGACCGGCCGGCGGACGGCCGCGCGCCTCGGGGATCCGTCGGGCGCGCGATCGGCGTCCGGGCTCGGCTGGACGGCGGTGCGGGTCGGAGGCCCATCGGCATCGGTTCGCGAGAGGCGATCGGGCGAAGGGGTCGACAGAAGGGTCCGCTTCGCCGGCGCACCCACCGCGGCACGCTCGACCGCGACGCGCGCGGCCGGTGATTCGTCCACCTTCGTTTTCGTCGCAGGCCCAGCGTCGTCGTCGGTGCGAGGGATGGGGGCCGTACGGGCGCGCGGCCTCACCGCCGCGACGTCGGTCGGCTTCGGCGTCGCGGGCTTGGCCGGCTCCGGCTGAGGCTCCATTCTCGGGGCGGGGCTGTCGGTGGTGTCGTGGGTCTCGCCGTCTCCGCGCACGTCCGCGCCGACGCGGGGCATCTCGCCGAAGAGGAACGTCCGCCGGCGGCGCGGGTTGTCGGTCGGCGCGGAGTCGGCACCGTTGGAGGCGGTCGCCTTCGGTTTGTCGTCGGCCTTCGGGCGCGCGACCTCCGAGAGCACCTGTAATGCAGCCGGGACGCCCGACTCGGTGCGCGTCGTCTCGGGATCGGGTATCCCGCTCGGATCCGGCGGAGGCCGCATCGAGTCGGTGCTCTTGGTTCGGTGCTCGGCGCGCGGCGCAGGCAACGGCGGCGGCGCGGCGGAGAGGCCGATCACCGTGGCCTTGCGGTTGGGATTCACCGGCAGAGGCGGCGGCGCGCCCCGGTTCACCGGCTCGGTCGGGGGATCCAGCGGCGTCGTGGGGGCGTCGAGCGTCTCCGGATCCGGCGTCCTCGCGGCGGCGAACTCCTGCGTCCGACGCCGGCGGCCGAGCTTTTCGAGGCGTTCTTTGACGCGGTTGTCGGTCGGCGCGGCGCGCGCCGCCATGTCCAGCACCGCGAGCGCCTGGTTGATGAGCCCCGTCGAGAGGTAGAGGTCGGTGATCGCGATCGAGACGTCGATGTTCGACGGGTGCCGGGTCCGGGCCTCGTTAGCGAAGCCGATAACGAAGTCGTCGGGCAGAAGCTTGTTCGGCCCCGCCTTCAAGGCGGCGCGGATGAGCATCGCACACAGCTCCACCGTGGCGTCGACCCGAGGGTCGGTACGCCAGGCTTCGAGCAGGCGATCCATTCGCACCATCGGCTGAACGATACAGGGATACGCGGCTTGCGTCGAAACCCGGGGTGTTTAGCGGCCTTTTACCGACCGGCGGTCAGCAGAGACGGAAAGCCTCTTATGCCCCCACCAGCTTGCGGAGGAGCGGCGGGAGGCGGCGCGCGTCGCAGGCGCTCTTGATCGTTTGACCTCCAACGACTGCGCTCATCGCGCAGTTTCCGGGGCGCGGGAGATGATCCATCCAATAGAGCTCGAAGCGATCGCCGATGGGGAGCCGCCGGAGGAACGGCTCCAGCGGGAGGACGAGCCCCTCGCGCCAGCGCGCGAGGTACGTGACGTTCGCGAGCCGAATCGAGCTCATGAAGCCGATGCGGCGGCGGACGCCCGAGACGCTCGGGCCGGTGTGATCGATGTACTCGACCGTCTGTTGCTCGCCGTACATGTCCGGCTCGGTCGCCTCGACCGTCACCAGCGTCCACACGGAGAGCGGCCTGAGCGCGCGCAACAGGGTGCGTGTCATCTGCTCGAACTCGAGCAGGTCCGCGGCGGCGCTGGCCTCCGTGTATTGGCCGTGGGCGAAGGAGTTTCGCTCCGCCTGGAGGAGGTTGCTGAGGGTATCGAAGGTCTGGTTCTCGGCGAGCCGCACGCCGAGGACCTCGCGCGCCATCGTCGCGATCGGATCGGTGCGGCCCTCGAGCCCGGACACGGCGTGACGCGCGAGCTCGCGCCACGTCCCGAGCGCATAACCGTCGCGCGTCGCGTTGCGCTTGATGAACTCCTGCACCGCGCCGTTCGCTTGCCGGTGCCCATCTCCCGGGACGGAGAGGAACGCGGCGCAGACGACCGCGGCCATGAAGCGCCACGTGCCCTCGAGGACGTCGAACAACATCTTCACGCGCTCGACGCCGCTGCGAGCCGAGGAGAGGAGCGCGACGCGGCCCGCGATCGGATACGGAAGCCCGCCACCCAGGCTGCTGAGGACACCGCTCGGATCGGCGCACTCTCGAGACAGTGCGACCGCGCGATCGACCGGAGCCGACGGCCCTGCCCCGGGGCTCACCGCGTGAACCTCCCACGAGAGCGAGCGGGGCAGCTCCGCGCGGCCGTCGACGATCGGCGAGCGCGCGTGCCAATCGCATTGAATCGCGCTCGCGAGGGCAGACGGATCCTGTTTGCGCGGAACGGCCGCGCCGATGACCCCGCGCGCGAGCGGCGCGACCGTCACCCCTGCCCCGCCCTGCGCCTTCGCGACGGCGGCGAGCTCTTCCTCGAGCCCGGGGAGAACGTGACGGCCTACGCGATCGAGCGCGTGCTGCTCCTCGATCCCGAGGAGCAAAAGGGCGCGTTTTTCGCTTCGGGCAGCTTCGATGACGGCCTCGGGCGTCGCGATCTCCACTTGGCCCTCTTCGCGAAGGAAGCCGACGCGCGTCGAGCCTTCGGCGTTCGCGTGGGAGGTCGCGTGGCTGTGCGCGCGCATGGCGATCGCCGCCATCGCGAGCTCGAGCTCGCGACCGGCACCTTCGGCGCTCGCGCCTCGAAGCGGCCACAGGCCGAGGACGACGTCCGCGGGCGCCACTGCTTCGATCGCGCTCGCGTCCGACTCGTTGGAGACGAGCAGGAACACCGTGCCGTCGACGATCGCGATCGGCAGCGAGCTCTTCGCCCGGTGCGCGGCGAGCGCGAACCTCGCGAGCGGCGAGTAGTCTTTGCTCTCGGACTTCGGCGTGCGCGACGAAGGGACGTGCCGCGAGCTCGGAGGGCCGCCGAGGGACGTCGACGACTCGTCGCGGGCCACGACGAGGAACGCCTTCGTCTTGCGGCGCAATGCGATGGCGATCTCGAGCTCGAGCCCGGTGCGACCCAGCAGACCCGTCGCCGGGTCGACGGCACCGGCGGGAACACTGAAGGTGACATAGCGCCGATCGGCGAAGATCGCGCGCATACCGCCCACGACGATGCACGTGCCGTGAACCAGCGGCGCTTCCTCGAGCTTGCCGAGCGCGCGCGGCCCTACCTCGACGGGAACGCTGCATTCTTCCCGGCGCTGGATCCACCAGCGTGTGCCGTCGTAGCGGAACAACGCCGCGAGGCGCGACGCGACGTCGGGAAAGACGAGATCGTTCACCTCGGCGCCGACGCTCGGAGCACGACCGAGCCGAACGGGCCGCGATGCCCCGACGGATCGCTCGAGACGGAGCTCGTGCACGGAACCGTCGCGCGCGTCGACACGCAGGCGATCGGGCGCGTCGACCTCCCCTCGCCAAATCGACAGGGCCCACGCGTCCTCCGTCAGCCAAAGGGTCGCCGCACCGGTCGTGTGGCTCATCGACGGGGGGCCATTGGCCTCGTGCGCATCGGGCGCGCTCGCTCGCCCCTCCTCGTTCGCGTTACTCACTGGGGCCAAGGAGCGTAGCGCGACACGGGTCGAAAATGAACGGCCGGTCTCGCGCAGGCGTTGGGCTCACGTCGTCTTCGGCAGCGAGCTCGGCGCAAGATCGGTCCCTCGTGTGAGCAGACCCAAAATCGGAGTCGTCGCCATCGTCGTCACGACGGCCATGATGACGAGCATGGCGAAGAGCGTGGGCGACAGCACCCGTAGCTCGAGCCCGACGTTGAGCACGATGAGCTCCATCAGGCCGCGGGTGTTCATCAGGATGCCGAGGGACGCAGCATCGCGCCACGTAAAGCCGCCGATGCGCGCCGCGACCAAGGTGCCGCCGAACTTACCGACGCTGGCGACGACGATGATCGCGCCGCAGATGAGCCAAGCGGTCGTTCCATCGACGAGCCCGATCTGGGTGCGCATCCCGGTGAACGCGAAGAACGCAGGCAGCAGAAGGATGGTCACGACCTCCTCGAGCCGCGTTTTGACGCGCTCGACGAGATCGAGATCGCGAGGCAGGCACACGCCGAGAAGGAACGCGCCGAAGATAGCGTGGATGCCGATCGCTTCGGTCGCGAGCGCCGACAGGAGCAGGCCGACGAAGATGACGCTCATGACGTGCGGTCGCGAGGCTGGACGCGCCGAGAATCGCCGGAGAATCTTCGCGAGAAGCGGCCGCGCGAAGAGCAACATGAAGGCGACGTAACCGGTAGCGAGCGCAACCGTCACGACGGCCCCGCCCACGCGCGAACGCACGACGCCGACGACGAACGCGAGCAGGCACCACGCGGTGACGTCGTCGACGGCCGCGCAGGCGAGCGCGATGCTGCCGAGACGCGTCCGGCTCATCTGTCGGTCGGAGAGGATTCGAGCGAGCACCGGGAATGCCGTGACGCTCATCGCGACGCCCATGAAGAGGGCGAACACCGTGAACGGAACGTCGCTGGTGGACGTCGTCGGATAGATCGCGAGCGCGAGGAGCCCGCCTAGAACGAACGGAACGATGATGCTCGCGTGCGAGACGGCGACCGACGCGTGCGCGCGACGACGAACGAGATCGGTGTCGAGCTCGACGCCGACGAGGAACATGTAGAGGATGACCCCGATTTGCGAGATCACGCCGAGAGACGGCGCGACCGTCGGGGGTAGGACGAACGCGGCGGCCTCGGGCGCGATGCGGCCGAAGAGCGACGGGCCGAGCAAAATGCCCGCCACGACCTCACCGATGACCGGAGGCTGGTGGATGTACTTGAACAGCGCCCCGAGGAGACGGGCGACGGCGATCACGACCACCAGCGCCAGCAGGACGTGAAGAAACGCCGCCGAGTGGGCCGGCGCCGGTCCGCTCGCAAACGGCTCGCCGGCTGGGGGCGGCGCGGTGAGGTTTCGGCCGAAGGCGAGGATCGCTTGGAACGCGAAGACCGCGCCGACCAGCATCGCCGAATACCCCACAATGGTCCGAAGCGATGTCCTCGAGCCTGAAGGTTGGTCACCGCCGGGTGAGGTCACCTAGCGGTCTTACCGGCGGCCGAGAGCCGTATCAACGGTCTTGCCGCCGCGAGAGGTGTGTCTTCGCAGGCCTTTCGGCCGTGCGTCGCACGGGACTGCCTCGGTGAGCGGACCAAAGCGCGCGCGGCGACGTGAATGCCATCGACTTTTTTGGCGTATGGATCGTCGAAAGCAGAGTTCGCGCGAGGGCTGTCGCGAGACGGCGGCGACCTCGTCGCGTGCGGGCGTGGTTGTTTGATTTTCTGCGGGCCTCGGGAAACCCCAGGGCGCTTCGATACTCGGATAGGCTACTCGGTCGGAAAGAGGCGAGACGACGATGGAGAAGAGCGACGACAAGGCCCCGATGGTCCGTATCCCGTTACCCGGAGGCCGCGTCGCGCGCGTGCCGATGGCCGTCTTGGAGACGTACGTCGTGGACGGTCTCGCGCTCGCGCACGACGCCACCACCCCCCAGAACGATGTCACCGCGCACGGCATGGTCGTCGACCAAGCGACGATGACCAACGTCTGGCATACCGACGTCGAATACGGGCCGTGCGAATACGTCGACGAAAACGGCTACCACCACGCGACGGTCGCGTACCACTGCCACCCGTTCGGCACCGAATACACGGAGATCGTCTCGCAGTGAGGAGCCGAGTGGGGGCGGTTCGCGCATGGGGTTGCGCGGACGCGATCGGCTTCTCCTTTGGGGGGACGGGCGCGGCTGCGCCCGAGCACGGATAGGCATGCAGAAACGGGTCATCGTTGGTTGTGTCGCGGTGTCGAGCGCCGCCGTCGGGGTTTTCTCCTGCGTGGCGGACGGTCACCCGCTCGGCACGAACGGCGCCGTCGAGGTCGTCGTGAGCGTCGACGGGCCGCTGTTCGCGACGGATCTTCTCGATGATCACGGGGATCCGGCGGGGCCGCGGCAGACGCCTTTCGAGTCGGACGTGCTTCTTCGAATCACCGAAGACGACGAAGTTGGTCACGGAGCCTTCGTCCAAGTGCACGTGGAGCCACCGGAAGCGCTCACCGTTGGGCCCGCTCTCGATACCGAGGGTGAAGGCGCCGTGCACGAGGACGGCAGCGGCCCGACGTGCAGCATCTACGACGGCGCGTTTCGATGCCGGGGCAACGCCGAGGGCTTCGCACGGTTTTCGATCCGGTCGGCGGCGGATTGGTCCGGCGAGGCGAAGGTGGTCGTGACCTGGGCGAATTTGGAGGCCGATGCCGACGTGCTCGTCCTGCCGGCGGGGCTGCCCGAAGACGCCTCCAACTTCCAGCTCATCGGCATCAGCGACGAAGAGGTCATTCCGCCGACCTTCCAAGCCTTGGAATGCTCGGTGGACGCGCTCCCCGGAGATCTCGGCACGAAGTGGCCAGACGGGCGGATTCGCTCGCGCGAGGTGTTCGTCCGCGCGACTGCACCGGTCGGCAAACCGGGGGTGCTCGAGAACGCGCCGGCCATCGTGGAGTCGCTCGATGCGGAGGGAGCGCTCGCCACGGACGAGTCGTGCGCCGATCGAACGACGCGGCTGCGCGTGCTCCTCGACGACAAGGGCGAGAGTCAGCGATTCTTTGCCTGCTTTTCCGACCTCGGCGGTGAGGTGCGGTTCGGCGTGCAGAGCGGAGAAAAGATCATCGATCCGGGACCCACGGTCCTCGCGGAGCCCGAGCCGCGCCTGCTGCGGATCACGGTGCTCGAAGGGCAACAGAACATCGAGACGTCCACGACGCCGGAGCCGATGTTCGAGGTGAGCGCGTACGACGTCTCGCTTCGCGCCGTCCAAATGGACGTCGACCTCTCGACGGAAGAGGACGATCCGAACGTCCTCGAGCTCTTTCAAGCATCGCTCACGCTCGCGCCCGAAAACGCCGATCCGGTCATCGTGAGCGTCGTGCCCGCCTCTGCTGGAACGGCCCGCCTCGTCGTGACCCCGCGCCTGCTCGCGGAGCCGCGTTGCGTGAGCGATACGGTCACCGTCGTCGATGTTCCTTAGTCGCGTTTCCGCGGGCCTTCGCCGCGCAGCTCGTTTGCCACGAGGTTCAAGTTCCGTGAAGCCGCGCCCCTCGAGGACAAGCCTCGCACCGTTCGTCCTGTTCGCCGCCGTCGTCGTCGCGTTTTGCGTGCCGCACCTCTGCCTTCCGCAGACGGGGCTCGCGCAGGACGAGCCCGACGAGCCGGACGAGCCGCCGCCGCAGCCCCCGGTCGGCCTGCGGATCGGGAACGGCTCGTCGGCTGCGGACTTCAAGGGCCACCTTCAGATCGTCAAGGCGCCGGGCGTCACGCCGAACGCCGCGTCGAAGCTGGGCATCGACATCTTTCCGGAAGCGCGGAAGCTGCCGATGAGCGTGCACAACGTCGATCCCGTGCCGATCGAGCGAGCGCGTCGCGGTGGTGAGTGGCTCTGCACCAAAGCGAACTGCAGCGCGATGGGCGGCGTCGCGGGTGAATCGCTCGAAGGCAACGCGATGCTGAAGAGCATCAAGGTGCAGACCCCGGCGATGCCGGTGCCGGTCACGATCTGGCGAAGGTCGCGCAAAGACCCGAACGGCAAGCTCGACTTCGATCCGAGCCTCCTCACGCAGCGCAACTACAAGCACGTCTGCGCGTACCCGCCGCTGGAGTCGGCTGACGGAAAGTCCTCGGGGAAGAAGCCGGATCAGATGGAGCGCTGCATGCACGGCGAACCGGCGGATCGGCGCCCCGACGAGGGCGAGATCTTCCTCGGGTTCGAGTGGCCGCGGCAGGCGGAGCTCGCGGGGTTCAAGTACCTCGCGGTCGTCGACTCGTGTGGCAACGCGCTCGTGTACCCTTTTCAGCGGAGCTTCGTCGCGCCGGCCGTCGACGTCGTGAGCGGGGGCTGCAACGTCCCGGACGGCCGCGTGCTCCGCATCTTTCCGAGCGGGAGCTTTCTGCGCGTCACCGCGTTCAACCTCGAAGCGGCCGCCTCGGACGACATCGTCCAGGTGACGTACCGCGTCGCCGTTCCGCCGCTCGAAAACTACTCCGAGGCGGAGCCTGCGAAGGTTCTGTTCCCGGACTTCAAGCTCAACGAGCTGCTCATCGACTGCGGTCCGCAGCTCGCACGTGGGCCCGTCGATGCGCACGGCATGCCGATCGTTCCGGGCGCGCCCTCGCACAAAGACAAGGCCCGGCCGAAGCTCGTCCCGGTGGAGGAGCCCCCCAAGCCCCAGCCGAAGAAGGTCGCCCCGGATCCTGTGCCTGGAGAAGAGCCGCCGGTCGATCCGAACACCGGTATGAAGCTCGTCCCGGACGACGGCGAGGACGACGCGCCGCCGACAGGACCTCCACCAAAGGCGCCACCGCCCGCCGCTCCGCCGGCCGGGCCACCTCCGCCAAAGGGGGCGGGCGGGCCGAGCGCCAAGGCCGGCGCGGACGTCGGCGCGGAGGCCAAGGTCTCGCCTGACGACGCGAAGGGCGCAGGCAGCAAGGCGGGCACGTGGATCGGCATGACCACGGGGCGTGAAAACGCCGAGGCCGGAAAGGCGCCGCCTCCGGGGGCAATCGGCGCGAAGCCGCTCAACCACGGCACGCTGGTCATCGCGCCGGAGCCGCTCCGAGAAGGCAATTGCCGCATCGTGTGGCAATCGCCGCTCCGGGCGCGACTCAATGTGCCGCTCGCGCTCCACGTGTCGCTGGTGCGGACCGACCGCGTCGACGGCAACGAGCCGCCGAACCTCCTTCCCGACGACCAACAGACGTGGATCGTCACGGCCAACGACTACACGTTCAACCTCCCCGCGCTCCGTTCAGGATTCGACGGCAACTCGCGCCTGAAGCTCATCATTCGCAGCGATCCGCTCAACCCGAACGGCAAGGCGGTGCTCGTCGGGGACGCAGGCCGCGTCGCGGCGACGATGCACGACGACGACCTCGGCTCGAACCCGGATCTCGCGCGGCGCACCGTCGGATCCATCACGGTGCACACGGTCCCGCTCTGCGGCGAGAGCAACTTCGAGACGCTCGAAGAAGCGGGAAGCTGCATCCGCGCGTACCTCACCATCCCCGCGATGCTCGCGACGCTTCAAATCACCCGCGCCCCGTGGATCGAAAAGCCCCTCATCACGCGCAGCGTCCTCAGCGCCGTCGGCGTGGCGCTCGCGTTCGACAGCTACGATCCCGTCGAGCGTGCGGCGTTCCCGGTCGCCGGACAGATCGGAGGCTTCGTCCAGAACCTCGAGGACGACCGCATCGGGTTGATGGGCTACGCAGGCGTCGCGCCTACGCTGCCAATCCTCGGCGAGGGAGGCAACACCACGACGTTCGGCTTCCTCGCGGGCTTGGGCATCACGTACATCACCAACGCCAACGGCCCCGACGAAGGCTTCAAGCCCACGGCGTTCATCTCGGTGGTGGTGCAGGTTGGACAGGCGAACCCGGAGCTGTCGGGACAGTCGACGTTCGGGAGTTATGGGCAGTAGCGGATAGTCGCGTTCGGGCCGGGGCACGCGCGGGCTGCGCGGAGGGCGAGTGAAACGAAGGGTTTCATGCACCGGGGATGGGCATGCCTCATGCGCGTCGGATAATAGAGTTCGTTTCATTCGGCGCCATTGAGAGCGACGCGTGGTGCAGCCTCGCGTCGCACCGACAACATGAACGACCTCCGGTCCGGAAGATCGATGGCCTCCAGCAGGCGCGCATCACCAAGGCAGAGCCAAGCGGCCTCATGCACGGCAGCCGTCCGCATCGCGTGGCGCCAAAGAGTCACGCGCGACGCGCCCGTGACGGCTCGCAACGCGCGCCGGTCGATGCAACCTGACATACGCGCCATATCTAAAAACGTGGTTCGAGGTTCGCCGCGGAACCGTATCGAGGTCGGCAACACCCGGTGAGCCGCGCACGTCGCTGCCAACATCTGCCCAAGACCCGTCCATGGCGCGTTCGACGGACGTGCTGCAATGGGAAACGCGGTACCTGCCACGGCTACCGACGGATCGCTGGAAACGTACGCGTGAAAGCTCCGCGCGAATCCCGTCGTCGGTTCGCCTAGCGCGCGAGCGAGTCTGTCGGGTGTCACCCAGGGATCAACAACCGCCCCGCAGACGTCTCGATGCGTCGACCACAGCCACGCGAGCGGATCGGACACGTACCGCGAGCGCGTCGGGTTGAGAGCCACGTATCGAATCTGGCGCATGAGGTGCTTCTGGTCGGGAATCTCCGGAGGGGGTGTCGTGGGCTGCCATTCCATGTGAGCGCCGACGCGACTCCGCTTGAGGCCCGACAGCGCAGCGGCGAGCCTGGTTCGAGCATCGCGAGCACTCTCGGCGGGAGCGATGACGTGGGCGTGATCGGGCATGAGCGTCGCCGAGAGCGCATCCGGAAATGCCGCTCGAAGCGCGGTCCACAACGCAGGTGCGAGCGGTGGGCTGCAGAGTGTTCGTCCCCATGTGCGAGCAACTACGTGAAAGAGCCTCACGCTCGGGGGCCTTTTCAAATGCCGCGCCGGCGTTCCGTTGCAGAACCGCCCGCGGTTCCGTCGCGAGGCGTGCCGCGGTTATGGGGCGAGCGCCGACGCGCCGCCGTCGGCCGCCACCCTGGGCGCTTCACGCCAGTGAAGGAGCGTGGACGAAACGAATCGTTTCACCCACGCTCGATGCCGCGGCCTCATCTCGGCTCAATGCAGCGGACCGTTGCATTCGCACCGGATGGCCACCCGCGAGGGTAGGCGCGCTCACGGCCCCGAGCGCGCCTTCTCCAACCTCTTCATCGCGTCGGCGAGCTTCTTCTCGTCCTGCTGCGAGGCCGGAAGCTCACGCCAACCTTCGACCTCCGCCTCGAGCGCCTTGACGGCGCCTGGGCGATCGCCCGCTGCCTCGAGTGCCTTCGCGCGCTGGGCGATGTAGCGCAAGCGACGCGGCCCGTAGGAGAGCTGAATCGCGCGATCGAGCGCCGTGACGGCCTCCTTCGGCCGACCGATCTCGAGCAGCGTGGAGCCGAGACGCGCGTGCGCTTCGTAGCTGTCGGGTAGCTGCTGGATGCGCTGCTGGAACATCTTCACGGCGTCGTCGCCGCGTCCCAGAGCGATGTACGCGTTCATCCGTGCGTAGTCATACGTCTGCGCTGCTGCGGGGCTCGCGGCTTCGCTCGCCGACTTTTCGAGTAGGGCGAGCCTCTTTTCCTCGAGCGCGTTTGCGCCCGCAGCATCGCCGCCGTCGCGCAGGATCTCCGCGAGCCCGCCCATCGTGTCGGCTCGGTCGTCGACGCTCGCTCCCGCGGGCGGCGAAGTGACCAGCTCGCCGAGGCGCGTCCGCACGAACGCGATCGCCGTCTTCTTGGCCTCCTCGTCAGTGAGCGCAGAAGCGCACTCTTTCATGTACAGGACGAAGTCGCTCGGCGCGGACGAGCCGCGCACGGCGCGCGCGTGTTGCTCGCCGTGCTCGACGCAGCGCGCGTGCTCGCCGGCTTCCCACAAGGTTCGAATCGCCGCCAGCAGCGCCTCCGTCCGGCGCATGTCCGGCAGCTTCGTCGCCGCGTCTTCATAGAGGCGGGCCGCATCCAGCAGGCGTTTGTCCGCGTACGCGTCGTGCGCCGAGACGAGCTCCTTCGTACCGGGGAGCTCCGCGCCGCGTTGTTGCGCCGTCGCGTTCGTCAACATCGCCTCGAGCTCCTCGAACGAAGCCGAGCCTCCGTGCATGGCCACGACCGCGCGCGTCGATGGATCGACGACGAAAAACGTCGGCCACACGCGCAAACGGTACCGCTCGAGGAACGCCGCGCTCGACGGCTTGTCGGTGTCGACCGCGACGAAGACGTAGTCGCGCGCGAAGCGGCCGAGCTCGGGACGCGACAACACGACGTCGCGCATCGACAAACACGTGTGGCACCACGGCGCCCACGCGTCGACGAACACCAGGCGGCCGTCCTTGTCCGCCGTGGCGACCGCGCGGTCGAAGTCGTCCTCGATGAACTGGACCGGCGTCGAGGCTGCGACGTCGTCGCGACCGTCCACACCCGCTTCGGGCGCCGCGACGTTCGCGCTCGCGCAAGCGCCGCAAAACACCAGCATGGCCAGCGCCGCTGCGTTGCGTAGCCAATCAGAAGAGCTCCACCGTCGCATGTGAAACCTCGAGGAGACGCGACCGTGCCCAATCGAGCGGACCTGTCGCCCGAGGACCTTAGCGCCTCCGAGGCGTCTTTACGACCTGCGCCCGGTCTTCTACATGCGAGCACCGATGCCTCGCGCGCGTGTCCTCATTCCCCTGCCCGACCACGACTTCGATACGACCGAGGTGGCGGTGCCGTGGCGCATCTTGACCCGCGCCGACATCGAGGTGGTGTTCGCGACCGAGCGCGGTGCGCCCGCTGCCTGTGATCCGCTTCTCCTGTCGGGGGTCGTGTTCGGCAAGCTCGGCGCCGAGCCCGAAGCGAAGGCGCTCTACGAGGCGCTCACGAAGACCGCCGCATTCAAATACCCCCTCGCCTTCGGGTCGCTGGACGTTGCGTCGTTCGACGGCCTGCTCCTTCCAGGCGGCCACGCGAAGGGCATGCGTCAATACCTCGAGTCACGCGCGCTCTTCGATCAAGTGCGCGCGTTCTGGAAACTGCGCCGCCCGGTGGCGGCGATCTGCCACGGCGTCCTCGTCCTCGCGCGCACGGTCGACCCCGAGACGGGGCGGAGCGTGCTCTTCGACAGGAAGACGACCTGCCTGCCCAAGTACATGGAGCGGACGGCGTGGCTTTCCACCGCGTGGAAGCTCCGGGACTACTACCGGACGTATCCCGAATACGTCGAAGACGAGGTGAAGCGCTCGCTCGCGCACCCCGAGCAATTCGAGCGCGGGCCGATTCATCTCTTCGCGAAAGGCACCGACGTCGACGATCGCGCGGCCTTCATCGTCACCGACGCGAATTACATCTCGGGCCGATGGCCGGGCGACGCGTACCGACTCGGCAAGGCGCTCGCCGACAAGGTCCTCGCGCGGACGGTCGCGAGCTCGGAAGACGGGACGTCGCGCGCTTCCACGGCGAGGCGCTGACATGTCCCGCTTCGAGATCGTCCGCGTCGATGCGCGAACGTTGGACCTCGCGCTCGTCGAGCCTTTCGCGATCGCCACCGGTGCGCAGCAGGTCGCGAACAACGTGCTCGTCACCGTCGAGCTCGCGTGTGGGGCCGTCGGGTTCGGCGAGGCCGCACCGTTTCCGGCGGTGAGCGGCGAGACGCAGGAGCGTTCCCTCGCAGCGGCGCGCTCGCTCGCTGCCGTGATCACGGGGCGCGACGCGAGCCAGTGGCGCTCGATCGCCGCGACGATGACCGAAGCGGAACACGACGAGCCCGCGGCTCGATCGGGCATCGAGCAAGCGATCCTCGACGCCTTCGCCCGAGCGCTCGGGGCGCCGCTCGCATCGCTCTACGGCGGCCTCGGGGCTCCGCTCTCCACCGACGTGACCATCACCGCAGGCGACGTCGAGCACGCGCGCAAGTCTGCTCGAGCTTTCTACGATCGAGGCTTCGGGACGCTGAAGGTGAAGGTCGGGGCCGCCGACCCCGAGCGCGACGCGGCGCGCGTCGCCGCGGTCCACGCGGAGGTTCCCACGGCGCGCCTCCTCCTCGACGCGAACGGCGGCTACGACGAACCCGCTGCCCTCGAGCTTCTTCGTGTGCTCGACCGCCTCGCGGTGCCGATCGCCCTCTTCGAGCAGCCGATCCCGCCGGGTGACGCGACCGCCCTCGCGCGGATCCGCGCGCAGACGAGCGTCCCGCTGTGCGCCGACGAGTCGGCGCGCAGCGCGGCGGACGTGATCGACCTCGTTCGGCAAGACGCGGTCCAATCGGTGAACGTCAAGATCATGAAGACCGGCATCGTGGAGGCGCTCTCGATCATCGAGGTCGCGCGCGCCGCGAACCTCGACCTAATGATCGGTGGCATGGTGGAGAGCGAGATCGCGATGCTCCACTCGGCGCACCTCGCGGTCGGCACCGGTGGCGCGCGCTACGTCGACCTCGATACGCCGTTGTTTCTGCGTGATCGATCCACGGTCGAGGGCTACCCGATCGACGGCGATCGGATCAGGCTCGACCCGTCGGCGGAGGGGATCGGCGTTCGTCCGCTCGCTCGCTTCAGCGAACCTGGATCGTGAGCTCTTCGGCCTCGGGGCCGAACGAAGGTGCAGTGACCTTCTTTCCGGCCTTCGGCGGCAAGGTCTCGCCGACAGGAACGGACCGCAGCGACCCCTCGCCCACCTCGACGATCGAAGCTCCGTCGACCGGCGCGTCGGTACCGTTGAACGCGCACGCGCTCATGCTCCCGGCCTCGGTGAAAGACACGTCGCACAGCCGAATGGGACTCGCGGCGCGAACGATCCGCGCTTGGGTGAGCGCGTCCGTCTCCGAAAGGTCGTGAAGCGACTTCGCTGCGTCGACCGCGCGAGGATCGCCCAGGTACGCGAGCATCATCGCAGCATGCAGCCGCACCGCGGACTGCCGCGCGCGAAGCAGCCGCGCGAACTCGTCCGCGCTCGCCGGCGACGCGTCCTTGCCGAGCATACGCTGCTCGTCCATCTCGATCTTCAGCTCGGTGCCCGGCCCGCTGACGCTCCACTTCACGCTGCGCGCAGGGCCGAGCTCACCCTCCCAGAAGAGGCCGCGGTCGGTCGCGCCGATGCGCTCGCCCTTCGAGTTGCGCCGCGCGAAGGTCACGACGATGCGCACGTCGCGCAGCCCGATCGCCGCGTTGTTCACGATGGCGACGTCGAAGTCGTATCGGGACACGCCTTCCTCGTCGACGACGGGCGCGATGCTCGCCGCGGTCTTACCGTCCTTCTTGTTCGGGATCGGCAACATCGAGAGGACCGGAAGCCCCGTGCGCCAGAGCGGCGAGTCGCTACGTGCGCAGGTGCACGCAGGCAGCGCGGACACGGCTTCGGGTGCTGCCGTCGGCGCGGCCGACGGTGAGGTCTCGGCAACGGGCTCGTTCGGCGTGGATGGCTCGACGGGCGCGGGCGTCGAGGCGGCGGCCTCGCGCTGGCTCTTCATGCGATCGACGGCGCGGTACCCAGCGAGGCCGGCGACGACGGCTGCGACACCGAGGACCGACGTGACGATGCGCGTGCGCTTGCCGCGCGACTCCGCGACCACGACCGTGTCGGGAGGCGGCGCCGGCGGCGCGGCAATCGGTCCGGGCGCAGGCTCCACCCCGGGCACCGTGCCGAGCTCTACGCGAGCAGGCGGCGGCGGAAAATGCGCGGGCGGCTCCGGCCAAGGCGCGGTGCGCGAGACCGGCGGTGGCGCGGGCGTCACGTCACGCCGAACCACCGGCGGTGGCGCGGGCGTCACGTCACGCCGAACCACCGGCGGCGGCGCGGGCGTCACGTCGCGTCGAACGGCCACCGGGGCCGGCGCGGGCGTCACGTCGCGCAGATGCGTGACGGCAGGACGCGGCGTCGCTTCGCGCACGTGCACGAGCGGCGGGTCGACGTAGGTAATCGGGATCTCTATCGGCTCGACGAGGCGTGAGCGCGCGTCGTTCAAAACCGGGGCGGGCGGTGGGTATCGAGGCGCAAGCACCGGCGCCGCCGCAGGTACGACCGCCGGTGCCCCAGGCGCAGCGAGGTACTCGAGGCGTTGGTCGTCGACCTCGGGAAGCTCGAACGGATCCGTGTCGTGGAACGACGTCGGCTCGAACCCCATCCGCTGCGCGAGCTTGCGCTCGAGCGCGTCGCGGAGCCGTTGCGACAGTGGTCCGCCCGTCTCGACCCACCCCGCAAGCGCGAGCAGGACGAGCGCGGTCATCAGCGCACAAACCAGCGCGACGCTCCCTCGGCCGAGCGCTCCGCTGACGAGCGCCTCCGGCAAGCGGCTCGCAGCCCACGCGGCGAACGGAAGCGGCAACACCCACGCAAGCCCGCGCGCGATCGAACGGCGGCGATGGACCGCCGCGAGCGCCTCGAGCGGCAGGTCGGTGAAGTGCGTCAGGTAAAAGCGGTTGTAGGGGACGGCAACGCCGGGATCGAGGCTCAGGACGACGCCGCGCGAACGGCGCACGAGCCCGCGCACGGCCGCGTACGGCACCGAAAATCGAACGAACCGCGTGAGCCCACCGGGCACGTAGCCCTCCGCGAACGATCCAGCGCGGAGCAGCTCGATCTCGAGCCGCCGTGGAAGCAGCGTGAGCCGCACCGCGCCCACCGCGTTGGCTTCACGCGCTGCAACGGCCAGCGCGCCGACGGTGAACGACCCGGACACGCCGAGAGTCCTACTACAGATCCCGCGCGGCTTGCCGCGCGAAAGCCGGACCGATTGCGCTCCTCGAGCGAGCACGCAGCACACTGAACCGATTGTCGTTTTTAGCGGTCGACCCGGCTGGGCGCTGGATCTAGAACGCGCGCCATGAAATCGCTGTCCCTCCGTTCGGCATGGGCCGCGGTCGTGGTCGCGGGTGTCATGATCGCCGGCTGCGATACGGTCCCCGAGCCGGATCCGGGCCCGCGCGCGTCCTCGGCGCCGGCGCCCACCGAGCTCAAGATCGAAGACGTTCGCCCCGGCACCGGCGATCGCGTCGTGAAGACGGGCGACAAGATCCTCGTCACCTACGTCGGCAAGCTGTTCTTCGGCGGTAAGCAGTTCGACGCGAACGAAGACAAAGACGCACCCTTCCCCGTCACCGTCGGTGAAGGTGTCATCGAAGGCTGGAGCAAGGGCCTCGTCGGGATGAAGAAGGGCGGAAAGCGCAAGCTCACCATCCCCGCGGACCTCGCGTACGGCGCTGCCGGGCAGGAGCCGGACATCCCGCCGAACGCGCCGCTCGTGTTCGACATCGAGCTGATTCGCTTCGACGACGAGCCTGCCGCCGCCACGTCTGCTTCGGCTTCCGCGGAGCCCGACGCCTCCGCCGCGCCGTCCGCATCTGCGTCGGCAGAGCCGGCGACCTCTGCTTCGGCGGGCCCGGCGACGTCCGCTTCCGCCGGCGCACCAGCAACCGCAAAGCCGAAGAGCGACGGCGAGCCGAAGCCCAAGGCCGAGCCGAAGCCCAAGGCCGACGCGCCCAAGCCGAAGGCCGACGCGCCGAAGAGCAACCCGTGACCAAGCCGGAGGATCCCACCGGTCTCATCGACGCGTTCTTCGCGGCGGACGCGGCCGCGTTCGCGCTCGCGCGATGCGACAGCGCGATCCTCCGCGCGTTCCCGTCGACGGCGGCCACCGGCACGGGCGACTACGGGCCCGCGCCTGTCGAGCCCGTCTCGATCGCGCTCACCAAAGGCTCCGCCGACGTGACGTTGAAGCCGGGCGTCGACGCGGCACGGAAAGCCGAGCACCGAGCCACCGTCACGGCGATCGAGGTGCGCACGCGCACCCTGCCATGGGGCTTTGCGCGCGCCGCCGCGACGTTGGTCGTGCGGCTCCAGCCGGCGCCCGAAGGCGTCGCCGGCGGTGAGGTCGTCGTCGCGGAGTCGCTCGCGGCATCCGAAGAAGAGGCGCAGGCAGAGCTCGCGCCGATGCGCGCGGCTCTCTCCGCGCTCACGGGCATCGGCGAGGATGCACCCGCATCGCGGCCTCCCGAAGATGCAGCGGCTCCGCGTTCGGCGAGCACGCGTTACTCGATGCATCTCGAAGGGGACCGCATCGTTCTCCGCGATCACGACAGCAGCGGTCCGCGCGAGCGCGTCGGCCGCTACCGGATGCTCGCGCTGATTCTGGTCGTGCTCGGGATCGTAGGCGTCGCGGTGTTCGCCGAGCGCCTCAACGCAGGTGCACCCGTCGCCGCGCTGATCGGCGTCGGCGTCGTGCCGCTCGTCGTCTTCATCGGCGCCTTCGCGATGAACGAGATTGCGCGGTACGCTGCTCGTTACGCAGGGAAAAGCGCGCCGCTCGCGTGGTTCGCGGACGACGGCATCGTCGTCGCGCCGTGGGTATCGCGTGAAGGCGCCGTCGATACGAAGCCCGAAGGTCGCCTCGGCGCCGCCGTCGCCTGTGGAGAGGTGCACGGGGTCGAGGTTCGATCGCGCGAGGGCGCGCTGGCGGTCACGATCGACGGGCTGCACGGACCGATCGAGGTCGCGGTCACCAACGACCAGTCCATCGCAGAGCTGCTCCGCGTCACTGTCGAGACCGCGATCGCGAAGGTCTCGTCCCCGAAGAAGCGCGTGACCGCCTTGATGCGAGCGGCCACGGCCCGCGAGCAGGCCGCGCGTTCCTGACGTCCGTCGCTACGGCGCGATCTCGAGCAGAAAGCCGTCGGGATCGCCCTGTTGCATGAGCGTGCCCGCGCACGTGTCCATCTCGATTTCGAACGAGCCGCCGACGACCGCCGAGCCTCCTGCCGTCAGCGCGATCCCACGTCCATATTCGGCGCCCGCATCTCCGTAGAGCTGCGCGTAGAGCGGCATCGCGTCGTCGTCGAAGTGCCCGATGAAAAAATCGCCCTCGTCGACGGGCTGCATGAAGTCCCCGTCGATGATGATGCCGCTCTCGTTTCGCCCGACGATCCAGATACTCCCGTCCGGCGCGCTGACGGCGCTCGGGAGCATGCCGAAGCTCATCGTGGGATAGCCGGCACTGTGAACGTGCTCGCCGAGCTCGTCGAGTCTCACGATGGTGAGGTTCGAGCTCCCCGGGTTGCCGACCTGCCCACCTCCGAAGTCACCCGCCCCGTTTCCGACGACGTCGACCTGCCCGTTCGGAGCAGCCGAGACGAACACGTCGCCCATCGGGAGGCTGAAGCTGAAACGGTGGTCGAAGTCGTCGGTGAACGACGCAACGAAGCCGAGGTAGGCATCCGACAGCGGGCCACCGCCGAAGTCGGGCTGACCGAGAAAATCCCCAGCGAAGAAGATGGTGCCGTCATCGGCGACATCGAGCGACGTCATCGTGTCGAACTCAGCGTCACCGAGCCGGATGCTCGCGACGTGCTCTCCTTCGGCGGTGAGCCGCGCGAGGAAGAGGTCACTCGCCCCTGCGCTCGTCAGCGGACCACCGCCGAAATCGATCGTGTCGTTGAAGTAGCCGCCGATGATCAGATCGCCGTCGGGCGTTTCGTCGAGACCGGCCACCAGCGCGGCATCGCCCAACCGACTGCCTCCGAGGACCTGACCCGTCCCATCCAGGCGTGCGATGAAACCATTGTTCACATCCGCGTTCGTGTAGGTCGTGTCGCCGATCGTGAGGCTTCCCCTGAACGTACCGGCGACGATCGCCGTGCCGTCGGGACGCACCACGATGCCTCGAGGGTACGCGTAGTCCGACGACGGAAGGATCGTCGACCAAATCGGCGCTCCTTGCGGGGAGCGGCGTGAGACGAAGACGCTCTCGCGGAAGCTGCCGTCGTAGAAATCAGCGATCGTCGACGTGATGCCGGCGACCCAGATGTCGCCCTGCGGGCCGATGCGGAGCGCGGTTACCTCCGTCGCGAGCTGCTCGTTGAACGACTTTGCCCACGTCACTTTGCAGACCGGCTCGTTTCCGCCTTCGCCGCCTGCACCACCGCTCGCGTTGCCCCCCGCGCCGCCATCACCACCGCCGCCGGTGGGCCCGCCTCCTTGTACAGGCGCGCCGCCGAAACCGCCGAAACCGCCGAAACCGCCCGAGCCTCCCTGCCCGCCGCGGCCGATCACCACGTCGTCGCCGCACGCGACGACAAGAGGAATCCACGACAGAACCACGGCAATGACCGAGCGCCGCATGACGAAGAGCTCCTTCGAAGGCGGCGTCCACCAGCGCCGACCGCCGCTCGAGAAGTGCGAGCACCGGCGCGAAATCGGCTCACTCAAAGAGAGCGAGAAAATCAGACGACGCGGGCCAGCGCCTTCAGGAAGACGTCGTAGACCTCGAGCGGGTAGTCGCCCATGTGGAAGATGCGGAACAGCGACGCGGAGAGGCGCCCCTGCGCCGAGTAGATCTCGAAGCGGTGATCGTCCACCGACTCGGTCGCGAGCCGCTCGGCCATTTTTTCGTATGTCGTCGACTTGGGGATCTCGAGCGCGGTGCCGATCGAGCAGAGCGGCATGTCCTTCCAACGGGCGATGCTCAGCCCGAGCGCCTCGTATCCCTGGCGCAGCTTCGCGCAGCGCGCTTGGTAGATCGCGTGCCGACCCGACACCCCGCCCTGATCGGCGAGGTGCTCGAGCGCCGCGCGAACCTGGAGCAGGCTCATCGGATCGATCGTGTACGGGTGTGAGCCGCCCGACTGCGCCTTGTGGAGCTTGAAGAGCTCGAGGCTCGGCGCCCGCGCGGGGATCTTCGCCATCGCCTCCATGAGGTCGCGGCGCACGAGACACATCGTGAGGTTCGGGTGGCTGTGCAGGCCCTTGTTGCAAGAGCCCATGACCGCGCTGATCCCCCACCCTTCGAGATCCATCGGCTCGACGAACAACGCGCTCACGCCGTCGACGAGGAGCTTCTTGCCGTAGCGCTTGGCGATCGCGCCGACCTCGGCCACAGGGTTGAGACTGCAGGACGACGTCGCGCCGTAGACGATTGCGATCGCGTCGACGGAATTCGTCGCGCACAGCTCTTCGATCCTGGCGAGGTCCGGCCGCTCGCCGTACGCGTGCTCGAGGTCGAGGACCGGTTGCTTCAATGTGTTCGCGAACTCGTACAAGCGGTCGCCGTAGGCTCCGTTTCGCACGACGACCAAGCGCTCCGTCGCCTCGAGACAGGAGCCCAGAACCGCCGCCATCGCCGTCGACCCCGTCCCCGTGAGGAGCACGGGCTCGAACCCGGGCGCGTCGAGCGCGGTTCGGATGCCGTCGCGCACCTCGCGCAAGAGCGGCGCGAAGCCCGGCCCGCGCGGCACGATGGGTTGCGCGCCGTACACACGCGACACCGCGTTCACCTTCTCGGACAGATGGAACACCGCGGGCGTCAGGCTGATCGTCTTGTCCGTCATGACTTCCTACTTCACCACCAGATGCATTTGCGGAGGTCTTCCCAGACCTCGCGCGCCGACTGGTACCGATACCCCTCGCGCCGTCGCAAGAGCTTCGAGATGACGGGGCTGAAGGGTGTACCGAGCGCCTCCGCGAGCGCGCGCGGCGTCCCGGCCTGGATGAACCCCGTCACGTCCGCGCCTTGATCGACGCCCTCCGTGGCGCTTCGCCCGGTGTGCATGTGAAACATCAACAGGCCCAGCTGGTAGAGGTCGCTCTGGCGTGTCGTGTATCCGGCCATGACGAGCTCGGGCGTCAGGATCTTCGGGTTCGCGACGCGCGGCCGGAACCAGTGTTGCCCCTCGAGCTGATGCGCCACGCCGAAGTCGGTGAGCTTCACGATCGGCCACCGATCCACCTGCGACAGGAGCACGTTGCCCGAGTGGAGGTCCGAGTGGACGAGCCCTGCATCGTGCAGGTACTGCAACGCGAGAAGGAGCTGCCGCGTTATCTCGACCATCAGCGGCGGCGACAGCGGGCCGAGCTCGAGCAAGCCGCGGAGCGACGTGTCGCACTTTTCGAGCGCGAGATAGAAGAGGAAGTTCAGCTCGAACGCGTCGTGGATGTAGACGATGTTCGGATGGCGGTAGCTCTCCAGCCGCTTCATCTCGGTCGCCCACTCTTCTTTGACGACCTGGTACGGCTTGTTCGCTGGCCGCAGCATCTTCAGCGCGTACGGCTGATCGAACGGCCCGACGCACTCGTAGACCGACCCGTATTGGCCGTCGCCGATGAGCTGCCCGACGACGTAGGTCCCACGCGCCGACGTCAGCGTGCTGCCCTGCGTGGGGAACGGGATCAGACCATTGGGACCAGTCGGCTGCGTCACGGCGGATTCGCGGGGCTCGGGCGAGGAACCGTCCGCCTAGACTAGTACAGGCCGTGGGAAGTTCGCGCTCGGTTGCGCCGGAGGCGCACCAAAAACCGCTGCGCCGGGGGCTCAGCGGAAACCGATCCGCCATTGGACCGGTGAGCGCGAACCCAGCTCATAAGCCGATCGCTCGCACCATATCGGCGGCCTCGGAGGGATCGATCTCGAGAGCCTCCGCCGTCTCCAAAATCAGCTCTCGCTCGCTCGTTCGAAGGATCCCGTCCTCCTTCATCACCTGCAGGGCGAGATCGAGCGCGACCTTGCGCGAGCCCTTGTCGCCGAGCGCGACCTTCACCGCGTCCAGGCGCGCCGCACGCCCGTCCGAGGCGATGCGCTTCTCGAGCGCGCCGAGTAGCTCGGTCAGCCGCGAGCCCTCGATGCGCCGGCTCGTCAGCGTCGTGATGTTGCGCTCGAGCCGAGCGCGCTCCTCCGGTGCGAACTCACCGTCGGCGCTCGCGGCGAGGACCATCATCTCGACGAGCGCCTCGATCTTCGGCTCGTCGAAGCTGTCGATGACTAGCGGTTCATCCATGGCTCGACCTCGTCAGGGCGCGGGCGTACCCGGCTCCTTCATCGCGCAGAGCCCCTGCTTGCAATAGACGGGCGGGCTGTCCTTGCACTCCGCCGTCGTGTCTTTGCACTTTCCGTCGTCGAACTTCTTTTGCAGCTCGGCGATCTCGCCGTTGTAGCGCTTGTTCACCGCGCGCCTGCACTCCGGCCACTTCGTCTCGAAGCAGTCGGCGTCGGTCGCACAGCCGTGCCCGGCGTGCCCCTGCCCGCCGGCGATCAGCTTGAAGGCTTGGCTGCGAAGATCGCTGCACTCCTTCTCGGGCATGCCCTCCGCCTCTTTGCTGCCGCAACCGGAGACGGAAACGAGAAACGCGAAAACGCCCGCCCCGGCGAGGGCGAGCGCATGACGAGCGTGGCGACCGAAGATCATCGGCGCGGAAGGCTAGCGAAGGCGCTGCGTCAAAGGAAGAACCCAGAAAAGAGAAGAGGGGTCGCCAAGGGCGCCAAGGGCAGAAGGAGGGGCGACCCCTCTGCCTCTCAGGTTTCGGCTTTCATCGACGCGACGTAGCGCCCGAGCTCCGCGAGACGCGTTTCTTCGTCGGCTTCGCGGTCGAGGATCGCGACGCATTTCGACCCGACGATGACGCCGCGCGCGCCGGCGGTAAGGGCGGCGCGGACGTGGCTCGGCTCGGAGATGCCGAAGCCCATGAGCGGCGGTGGTGCGCCGAGCTTCGCGAGGGCGTCGAATGTGCGCGCGTGATCGAGGTGGAGCTCCGAGCGCACGCCTGTCACGCCTCGTCGCGCGAGGACGTAGGTGAATGCTTCGCCGAGCGTCGCGATCGCTTCGAGCGCTGCAGCCGGAGCGTCGGCGGGCGCGAGCAGGACGGGTGCGACCCCGGCGCTTTTTGCCGCCTCGGCAAAAGGGCGCGCCTCCCGGTGCGGGACGTCGGCGACGAGCACCGCGTCGATCCCCGCGCGACCGGCCGCGGCGTAAAACGCGTCGACGCCAGGTCGAACAACGAGGTTCGCATACGTGAGGAGCCCGAGCGGAACGTCGGGGTGCGACGAGCGGAATCGTGCGACGACCTCGAAGCAACGCGAGGGCGTCGCCCCTTTTGCGAGCGCTCGCGTCGTCGCGCGCTGGATCGTCGGCCCGTCGGCGATCGGATCCGAAAACGGAAGCCCGACCTCGATCGCGTCCGCGCCGCTCCGTGCGAGCAGATCCAGCGCGCGACCGCTCGCCTCGAGATCCGGATGACCGAGGACCACGAACGGGACGAACGCACCGCGGCGTTCGCCTTCGAGGCGCGAAAACATGCTGTCGAAGCGGTTCATCGTGATCCCTCCGTCGATGCGTCGGCGGCCATCACTGTCGCGAGGTCTTTGTCTCCGCGCCCCGAGAGGCCGACGAGGAGGCGCGCGCCCTGGCGTTCGGCGGCGATCGCGAGCGCCGCTGCCACGGCGTGAGATGACTCGAGCGCGGGGAGGATCCCCTCGAAGCGCGCGAGCTTACGGAACGCATCGAGCGCCGCTTGGTCGTCGACCGCGACATACCGAGCGCGGCCCGTCGCGGCGAGGTGCGCGTGCTCGGGTCCGACCGCGGGATAGTCGAGCCCCGCAGAGATCGAATGCGTCGCAGCGACCTGACCTTCCTCGTCCTGAAGGAGCAGGGTCCGGGTGCCGTGCAGCACGCCAAGCGTGCCACGTGTGATCGACGCCGCGTGATCGCCGACCTTCGACCCGCGCCCTCCGGCTTCCGCGCCGACGAGCTCCACGCCCGGCTCCTCGATGAAGTCCGCGAAGAGCCCGATGGCGTTGCTGCCACCGCCGACACACGCGACCACGACGTCGGGTAGAGCACCTTCGGCCTCGAGGAATTGTGCCTTCGCCTCACGCCCGATCACACGCTGGAACGCTCGAACGAGGCTCGGATATGGATGGGGGCCGGCTGCCGTGCCGAGCACGTAATGCGTGTCGGGATACGACTCCGCCCAATCGCGCAGCGCTTCGTTGACCGCGTCTCGCAGCCTCGCCGTTCCGCTGTCGACCGCGACGACCTCCGCGCCGAAGAGGCGCATTCGATCGACGTTGGGGCGTTGTCGGGCAACGTCGACGGCACCCATGTAGATGCGCACCGACAGGCCGAACATCGCGCCGACCATCGCCGTCGCGACGCCGTGTTGCCCGGCGCCGGTCTCGGCGATGAGACGCGTCTTACCCATCTTCATCGCGAGGAGCGCTTGCGCGACGACTTGGTTCGTCTTGTGGGCGCCGCCGTGGAGCAGGTCCTCGCGCTTGAGGTAGATGCGCGCGCCGCCGACATCGAGGCGCCGAAGCTTCGTGAGCGGCGTCGGCCGCCCTGCCCACGTCGCGAGAAGCCCCTCGAGCTCACGGGTGAACGTCTCCGATCGCGAAGCCTCTCGAAATGCCGCATCGAGCGCGTCGAGCGCAGGTTGAAGCAGCTCGGGAACGAACGCGCCGCCGAACTCGCCAAAACGACCGTCGAAGCTCACGGTGCCTCCTTGAGATGGCGACGGCCGAACGGCCGGAGCGCCCCGAAAAACGAAGCCATCGCACGCGGGCACTTCACGCCGCGCGCGCTCTCGAGCGCGGACGAGACATCGAGCGCGTAGGGCTCCAGGCGAAGCGCATCGAGCGCGCTTTCACGCCGGAGCCCACCGGCGACGATGTCGCGATCGATGTTTCGCCCTGCGAGCGCGTCGAGCGAGAGCGGTGCTCCGCTGCCTCCCGGGATCGCATCGAACACGCGGCGATCCGGGGCAGCATTCGTCGTGACCGCTGTGGTCTCGACGTGGGCCGGGTGGACGGCACGCCACACCTCACACGAAGCGCCGAGCGTCTCGCGAAGACGGGCGACGTCGCTCGAAGGCTCGTTTCCGTGGAGCTGCACCGCGACGAGCCCGAGGTCCCGCGCGATGCGTGCGACTCGTTCGACCTCGTCGTCCACGAAGACGCCGACGCCCGGAAGTGTCGAGGCTTCGAGGACTTCTCGCGCCGCCGCGATGCCCACGGCGCGAACGCTCCCAGGCGCGAAGACGAGCCCCGCGAAACGGGCCCCGCAGACGTGTGCCGCGATGCCGTCGTCCGCGGTGCGAAGACCACAAGCTTTTACGCGTCCGACGACGAGCGCTCTTGCGGCGTCGAATGGATCCGGGGCTCGTACGAGCGCGCTCCCGGCGAGGAACGCGTCGACGTGCGGCGCGAGGCGATCCACGTCCCGGCGCGAGGCGATTCCGCTCTCGCTCACGAGGACGCGGTCCGACGGCACGAGACGTGACAGACGCTCCACCGTCGACAGGTCGATCTTCAGCGATCCGAGGTCTCGATTGTTGATGCCGATGACCGGGGCGCGTTGCGGAGAGAACGCGAGCGCTCGACGCAGCTCCGCTTCGTTCGAGGTCTCGACGACGACACCCATGCCGGCCCGCTCGACGACGCCGAGGCATCGATCGATCTCGGCATCGTCGAGCACGGAGGTCATCAACAGGACCGCGTCGGCGCCCGCGTTCCGCGCCTCGATGATCTGCGCGGGGTGGACGACGATGTCCTTCGCGAGGACGGGTCGCGGTGTTCCGAGACGGTCGAGCGCCGCTCGCACCTCCGACAGAAGCTCCAAGCTCCCGCCGAAATGTGTGCGGTCGACGAGCACGCTGACGGCGTCCGCGACCGGCCCGTAGGCCCGCGCGAACATCGCCGGCTCGATGTGATCGCGGAGCCGGCCTGCGGAAGGCGACGCAGGCTTCACCTCGAGAATGAAATGCGTTCGGTCGTCGCGGCGACGCAGCGCCGAAGCGATGTCGCGTACCGGCGGCGCGTCGACGTCGACCGCCGGTACGGCGACGCCCGCGTACTTCGCGCGTTTCCCCGCAGCGATTCGTTCGAGCACGTTCATGCTGCACCTCCCGTGCGCGCGCGGTGCTCGTCGAGCATCGCGCGCGCCCTACCGCTCCGAATCACGCCCAGCGCGTCCGCCACCCCGTCGCCGAGCGACGAGCTCTTGCCCGCGATCCACAACAAACCGCCCGCGTTCGCCGCGATCACCGCGGCGTCCGCGTCGCGCCCGCAACCGTCGAAACAAGCTTCGATCCTCGCCGCCGACTCGGCCGCGGACTCGACGCGAAGCGCGTCGACTTCGTGGAACCCGAGCCCGAGCTCACCGGGATCGATCGTCCGGTCCTCGATCGAACCGTCACGAAGCAGCGCGCACGAGGTCGGACCACGCAGCGAGATTTCGTCGGTCCCCGATCCGTGCACGACGAGCGCGACGCGCGTCCCGAGGCGCTGCAAGGCTTCCGCGACCGGGCGCACGAAGCGCGGCTCGGGGACACCGACGAGTCGAATCGAGGGACGAGCGGGGTTGAGCATCGGACCGAGCAGGTTGAATGTGGTTCGTACGCCGAGCTGCCGCCGAACCGCCGCGACCGATCGAAGCGCCACGTGCACGTCGGCCGCGGAGATGAACGCGAGGCCGGTGTCGGCGACGTCGCGTGAGGCCTGCTCACAGGACCGCGCGGGTTGCACCCCCAACGCGAGAAGCGCGTCGGTGGATCCCGACGCGGATGTCACCGCGCGACCACCGTGTTTCACGACCCGCACGCCGGCCGCCGCGACGACGAACGCAACGGCCGTCGAGACGTTGAGCGTCCGGAAGCCGTCGCCTCCCGTCCCGCAAACATCCGCGACCTCACCTTCGAAGGGCGGGAATGTCGGCGCCGCTCGAAGCAATGCGCTCGCGGCGCCGGCGAGCTCGTCGGCCGACTCGCCCTTGCATCGCAATGCGACGAGGAGCGCCGCGAGCTCGACCTCCGCGACGTCGCCCTTTGCGATCCGCGTGAACAGCTCGGCGGACTCCGTCGCGTCGAGGGAACGCCCGCGGCAGAGCGATTCCAAAGCCGCGCCGCTCACGAAAGCACCTCGATCGCGCGGCGAAGGATTCGGTCCCCTTCCGGGGTGAGGATCGACTCGGGGTGAAATTGAAGCCCGATCTGCTTCGCCGCGGCGTGGCTGACGGCCATGACGATCGAGCCGACTCTCGCGTGCACCACGTATCCCGTCGGCACCACATGCGCTGCGAGGGAGTGATACCGACCGACGCGAAGTGGAGTCTGGAGGCCCGTAAACGGTCCCTGCCCGTCGTGCTCGATGACCGACGCGCGGCCATGCACGATCTCCCCGGCCGAGACGATCGGCGCGCCAGCTTCGGCCAAGATCGCCTGATGCCCGAGACAGATGCCGAGCGTCCCGATGCGCCCCTTCGCGCGGCGCACGACATCGAACAAACATCCCGCCGACTCGGGTCTCCCCGGCCCCGGCGAGAGCACGAGGACCCCCTGGTCGGCCTCTGCGCGGGCGATCACGACATCGGCCGGCGCGCTGTTTCTCAGCACGTGGACGCCGGCCCCGGCTCGTCGAATCGCTTCGGCGAGGTTGTGCGTGAACGAGTCCTGGTTGTCGAGGAGGACGACCCGCTTCATGACGCACCTCCCGTCGCGGCGAGCACCTCGAGGAGCGCACTCGCTTTGCGGCGCGTTTCGTCGGTTTCCCTTACCGGGTCGCTCGCCGCCACGACGCCTGCTCCCGCGAGAACCGACGCGACACCGTCACGTACGAGCGCCGACCGGATGACGATCGCCATGTCGAGCTCCCCGCCCGACGTCACGTAGCCGACCGCGCCTCCGTACACGCCTCGCCGTGTCTCGAGCTCGCCGAGGATCTCCACGGCCCGGCGCTTCGGCGCGCCGACCAGCGTGCCCGGCGGCGTACACGCGACGAAGGCGTGTAGCGCGTCGAGATCGCCTCGAAGCACCCCCGCGACGGTCGAGCACAGGTGCATCACCCGCGCGAACCGCTCGACGTGCATCAGCTCGGTGACCCTGCGCGTGCCGGGCTCTGCGACGCGCGCGACGTCGTTCCTCGCGAGGTCGACGAGCATCACGTGCTCCGCGAGCTCCTTTTCGTCGAGCCGGAGCTCGAGCTCCAAACGGTCGTCCTCGTCGGGTGTCGCGCCGCGACGCCGCGTCCCGGCGATTGGGCACACCTCGATCGCCGGAGGTGCCCCTGCCCGCTCGCTGCGAACGCGTACGCTCGCCTCGGGGGATGCGCCGAGCAGAACGCCGGACGCGAGCGGAACGAAGAACTGGTACGGCGTCGGCGCTGCTTTTCGAAGCGCAGCGTAAGCTGCGAGCGGGTCTGCGCAAGGTGCGCGGAACGTCCGCGACGGGACGATCTGAAACACGTCACCCGCCACGATGTGCGCCTTGAGCCGATCCACCAGCGATGCGAACGCCGCGTCGTCGAGATCCGCCTCGGCATCGACCGGACGCATCGCTCCGCCCAACCGCACGGCACCCCTTGCGACATCGACGGGATCGGAAGCGAGCCGTTCGATCGACGCGACCGCGCGCTCGAGCCGTGCTTCTGCGGCGCGCGCCCCGCGCGCCGCAGAAGCCGCGTCGTCGCTGCCGAACGCCACGGCGAGCACCGTCGTCGTCGCTGGGCCGACCACGATGGAACAAGCCGGGATCGTCATCTCGAAGTCGCCCCCGTGCTCGACCACCCCCGCGGCGAACAGCGCGAAGCGATCCGGATACCCCGAGGTGCGGATCCCGAAGGTCGCGGCTCGGATGACGTCGAGCGGGTGCGGCGCTCGAAGCTCCTCCTCCGGATCATCGTCAGGCGGCGGAGGCGGAAATTGAAGGTCCAACGTCGCAACGGGCGCCGCGGCCCGCTCCACGACGTAGGTCGCGAATCGCTCCGCCAGGTGCTCGACGAGCCCCGACCCGTCCGCGTCGCACGCCACGACCTTCACGCGCCGCCCTTGCGATCGGATCTTTGCGGCGGCCTTGGTCACGACGAGGTGCAGCGGCGCACCACCGACCGACTCGCCTGTCTCGAAGAGCAACGCCTCATCCGGGTGCTCGCGCGCGATCGAGCGAAACAGCTCGAATGCGTCCGGGCACGGGCCGACGCGGCGTCCGACGACGAGCGCGGTTCCTCGTTCGATGCGGCTCACGCGACCTCCTTTCCGAGCGCGGCGAGGAGCGGACGGAGATCACGAACCAGCCGCGCAAATGTTTGGAGGTCCAACGATTGCCGGCCGTCCGACAGGGCTCGACTCGGGTCCGGGTGGATCTCGACGATGACCCCGTCCGCTCCTGCGGCGGCTGCCGCACGAACCATCGGCCCGACGAGCTCACGAAGGCCCGTCGCGTGTGAAGGGTCGACGAGGACCGGAAGGTGGCTCCTCTGTTTGAGGTACGGCACCGCCGCGAGGTCGAGGGTGTTGCGCGTCGCCGTCTCGAAGGTTCGGATGCCGCGCTCGCAGAGCACGACGTTCGGATTGCCGGCGGCGACGATGTACTCGGCCGCGAGCAACAGCTCCTCGAGGCGAGCGCTCATCCCGCGCTTCAAAAGGACGGGCCGCCCGGCGCGGCCGACGGCGCGAAGCAGCTCGAAGTTCTGCATGTTGCGCGCGCCGATCTGCAGCATGTCCGCGTGGTCGACGACGACGTCGACGTCGCGCGGGTCGAGCACCTCGGTGACCGAGGGAAGGCCGACCTCCTTCGAGACACGGCTCAAGATCGAAAGGCCCTCGCGCCCCGTTCCCTGAAACGCGTACGGGCTCGTTCGAGGTTTGAAGGCCCCACCTCGCAACCCCGTTCCGCCGGCCTCGCGCACGGCACGCGCGGTCGCATCCAGCTGCTCGTGGCTCTCGATCGCGCACGGGCCGGCGAGGATCGCAAACGCGCCCGCGCCGATCGCGCGCTCGCCCAACCGAACGACCGTGTCGTGCGATTGAAGCTCGCGGCTCACGAGCTTGTACGGCGACAGAATCGGTTTGACCGACTCGACGTCGGGGTGGCTCTCGAGCTGAAGGTCGGCGAGGAGCCGCTCGTCGCCGATGGCGCCGAGGACGACACGCTCGGACCCGGGAAGGTGCAACGGCTCGAGCCCGCGTTTTGCGATTCGATCGCAGAGCTCGCGGACGACGTCTTCTTTCGATCCAGGCTTGAGGACGATGATCATGGCGCTTCTCCGGACGGTGTTTCCGGCGGGCCATGATCCAAATGCGAGAGGCCCGCCGGTTGGGCGGGCCTCTTGGTGCTTGCGTCGGTCTTGCCTCAGCGCACGGGGGCCCGCATCGTGGGCCACCACCAACCAAGGCCGCCGAAGCCCTGCTGGGCTCGGACAATCATCGGTTGGGCATGCGACGAGACCGTCACGAATTGAGGGTTAACGCACAAGCGCGCGCCGCGCAACCGGTGAGGTACGTTGTCAGCGGGCGGGCACGTCGTTAGCGTTCCGCCCGTGATCGCCCCGGGCACCGTCCTGCACCGGTACGTCGTCGAATCGCCGCTCGGCAGCGGCGGCATGGGTACCGTCTACCGCGCACGCGACACGCACCTCGATCGCGCCGTCGCGCTGAAGGTCCTGTCCGACGGCGCCGGAGGCCTCCCCGATCAAGAAGGGCGCGCGCGCCTCGTTCGCGAGGCACGCGCGGCCGCCGCGCTATCGCACCCCAACGCCGTTGCGATCTACGACGCCGGCGACAGCGAGCACGGCCCGTTCATCGTGATGGAGCTCGTCGAGGGCGAGACGCTCCGAACGGCGAGCTCCGGTGCCTCCGCTGACGACGTCGTCGGATGGATGAAGATGGCGGCGCTCGCCCTCGCCGAGGCGCACGACCGCGGGATCGTCCACCGCGACATCAAGCCGGAGAACTTGATGGTGCGCGCCGACGGCATGGTGAAGGTCCTCGATTTCGGGATCGCGCGCCAAGGAGCGGCGCCGCAGGACGCGAGCGCGCCGACCCACAACGTTCTGCCGACGTTGACGGGCACCGGCGTGCAGATCGGCACGCCGCAATACATGGCGCCCGAGCAGATCAAAGGAAAGAAGCTCGACGGCCGCACGGACCAGTTCGCCTGGGGCGTGACGATCTACGAAGTGCTGTCCGGCCGCTCGCCTTGGCAGGCGGAAGGGGGGGCGCTCGGCGTCGTCGCGGCCATCCTCGAAGAGATTCCGACGGAGCTCACGACCGTTCGAACCGACGTCCCCGCGCATGTCTCGTCGGCGATCGCACGGGCATTGTCGAAGCGACCCGAGGATCGATTTCCGACGATGCGTCACCTCGTCCGCGCGCTCGACGGCCAAGACCCGGACGTGGAGCCCGAGCCGGCGAAGCCGAAGGACGTCAAGGCGCCGGGGATGCCGAAATCACCGGCATTCGAGACGCGCTTCAGCGAGGCCACCGTCAAAGCGGTCATCGGCAAGGCGCTGCAATTCGAGCAACGCGGCGGCTACTCGAAGACCGATCTCAAAGAAGCGGCGGTCGAGCTCGGCATCAGCGAGGACGCGATCGAGCAAGCGGCGATCGCCATTCGCGGCGAGCGCGAGAAAACCGTCGCCGACGACGAGCTCAAGCGGCGAATCCTGCTCAAGCGCAAACACGGTTTTCTCTACCACCTGATCGCGTACGTCGGCGTCAACCTGGCGATCATCATCCCGGCGTTGTTCTTGAACGTCGGCGTGGCGTTTCCGTTCTTTTTCATCCCGGCGATCTTGTGGGGCATCGGCCTCGCGAGCCACGGAGTGAAGGCGAGCTCCGACGTCGTCGACCCGGAGGACATCCGCGAAGAGATCGCCGAGGAAGAGCGGGCGGTCGCGCTCGACGCCGCACATCGAGCCGCGTTCCAGCGCAACATCGACCGGAAACACCGCCGCCACCAAGCGCGCGAAGAGCGACACGAAGAGCATCGTGTCCGCATCGCGCGCCAGAAAACCGGCCGCGCCACGGAGCGTGCGCAGGCCGAGGCCGAGGCCGAAGCCGAGGCATGGGCCGAGCACGAACGTGAAGAAGTACGTGCCAGGGACCATCGCGTGCGCAAGCCCTGAGCCGATTCGGTAGAGCCGAGCGGGGCAGGCCACGTCGAGCGGAGCGAGACCGGCCGGGGCGGCTCCCGCGAGGCTCGGTTCGCCGGAGGCGAACGCGGGGCAGTAGAGCCGAGCGGGGCAGGCCACGTCGAGCGGAGCGAGACCGGCCGGGGCGGCTCCCGCGAGGCTCGGTTCGCCGGAGGCGAACGCGGGGCAGTAGAGCCTGCTACACCTCTGGCGTTGACCACCGACGCTCCCCCGACGGCGGAAGCACCCCTCCCAGGCGACATACCGCCGTGGGCGCGGAAGACGATCGTCGCGGCCGTCGTGGTGACGACGGGGCTCGGCATGATCGGCACGGCGTTTCTGCCGTACCTGCTGGTCGAGCATCCGCTGCTCTTGCTCGGGACGTCCGCGGACGTCCGGAACATCGTCCTCGTCGCGCCGCGGTATTCACTCCCGGTCGTGATGGCGATAGCCCTTCCCCGCCGCGTGCTCGCGATGGCGCTCACGTACGGCATGGGCGTGCTCTACGGGCGCGCGATGCTGGCGTGGTCGGTGCGAAAGCTGCCTCGCATCGCGCGTGTCATCGCGGCCTTCGAGCGCCTCTTCAAGCGCTTCCAGCGGACGCTGCTCGTGGTGTTCCCGAGCTACGCGACGAACGCGCTCGCGGGCGTGACCCGCACCGAGCTGCGATCGTTCATCGCGTGTACCACGCTCGGCCAGGCGGCTTACGTCGTGTTCATGTACTACCTCGGCGATGCGCTCTCCGACTGGACCGACCGCGGCGTCGAGTGGCTTCGCATGCACCTTTGGCAGTCGACGGCGGTATGCGTCGGCGCCGTCGCGATCCATCAAGCGGTGTCTCTGATTCGAAGGCGCCGCGCGGCGCGCCTGAACGCGCCGCAAGAAGAATCAACGCAGTAACGTTGACTCAGGCTGCGCGGCCGAGCCCGGCGGCGAGCGCGTCCACGACGTTCGGCACCGACGGATCGTCGGGCATGTCGATCGCGATCTCCCAGAGAGCCGATACGAACACGACGGACCATGCGCGCGGGCGCGGCACGTCGACGCGGCCTGCCCGCCGCTCTCCCTCGATGTACTGCTCGACGAACTGAATGCAGTCACCGCGGTATTCGGAGAGGGCAGCGCGCTGCTTCTCCGGCGAGGCGACGCCGTGAAGCGCCGCGAGGTAAATGGGCTCCACGCGGCGGCGGATGTCACAGAAGTCGGACGCGGCGCGCGTGAGGTTGTCGCGAACGTCGCCTTTGCCGACCCGATCGCACAGCGCCGCGAACGGCTTTCGCACGTCACCCGTCTCGATCGAAAGCGCTGCTTGGAAGAGCTGCACCTTGGTCGAAAACCGCTTGAAAATCGTTCCTTCCGACACCTGCGCTCGGCGCGCGATCTCGCGCGACGTCGTCTTTGCGCCGAGCTCTTCGAACACCCCTCGCGTCGCCTCGAGGATCTGCTCGTTGGTAATCTTGACGGGGCGGCCCCGCTTCACTGCCGACAGATGAACAGGATGGATAGCGCTCATATCGTCTACTCCTCTGCTGCAACCGGTGCTTCGTGCGGGAGACCGCCACCCGCCAGATACGCTTCGAGATCCGCCTCCCCTCGGTCGACCTTCTGCTTCCTCCTCCACCGGGACACGGCCGTCGCCGCTTGGTCGAAGAGGTCGTACGCGACGGGCACCGCGACCAGCGTGAGCAGCAGCGAGAGCAGCTGACCACCGACGACGATGCCGCTCGACGCCTGGTTTTTCCCGGCGCCGATCCCGCGCGAGAAGATGAGCGGGACCATGCCGGCGACGAACGCGAGCGTCGTCATGAGGATCGGCCGCAAACGGTCCCTGTTCGCCTCCAAGATCGCTTCGAGCTTTGGTTTGCCGAGCGCGCGGAGGTGGTTCGTGTGATCGATTTGGAGGATCGCGTTCTTCTTCACGACGCCGAAGAGCACGAGGAGCCCCAGCATCGAGAACAGGTTCAGCGTCTGCCCGAGCACGAGCAGCGACACCAACGCGAACGGAACGGTGAGCGGCAGCGACAAGAGGATGATCGCAGGCTGCGACCACGACTCGAACTGCGCCGCGAGCACCAGGTACATGAAGATGAACCCGAGCGCGATGACCATGACGAAGCCGGCCACGAGCTCGCCGCCCGTCTTCGATCGGCCCATCGGCTGCAGGCGATAGTCCGCCGGAAGGTTCTGCTCGGCGACGAGCCGCTTCAGCTCGGCCTCGACGACGCTCGTTCCGACGCCGGGCTTCGCGTTCGCGAGCACGGTGTATTGCCGCTGACGGCCGTAGCGATCGATGCGCGACGGACCGGTCGAGTCGTCGAACGTCACGAGCTGCGAGAGCGGAACCACACCCGCTGTCGGTGATTGAACGCCGACCAGCGAGAGCGTCTCGGGATCGGCGCGGAACTGCTCGTCCGCGCGAACCTTCACGTCGTACTGCTCGTCGGCTTCGGTGAACGTCGTCGCTTTCAAGCCGCCGACGAAGAGGCGCAGCGTATCGGCGACCGCGCTCACCTGGATGCCGAGGGCTGCCGCGCGCTCGCGATCGATCGACACGCCGACCTCCGGGCGCGGGTCCGCCATCGTCGTATCGACGTCGACCGCGCTCGGAAACTGACGCAGACCTTCGGTAACGTTGTGCGTCGCCTCGGCGAGCCGGTTGATGTCCGGTCCGACGAGGGCGTATTGCACCGTTGCTTGGGACGTGCCGCTCGAGAACTCCGGCACCTCACCCGCGACCGCGCGGATCTCCTTCGGCAGTGTGGTCAGCACCTCGTCGCGGACGCGCTGCATGAGGTGTTGTTGCGTGAACTTGCGGGCGCCCGGATCCGTGAGGAACACGTACACCTTCGCTTCGTTCGACGGCGCAGTGTCACCCTCGCCGACCGTGACCAACGTGCGCGTGACACCTTCATAGCGGCGCACGTCGCTTCCCACGCGCTGCGCGATGAGCAGCGTCTCGTCGAGGCTCGTGCCTTCCGGCGCGCGGAGCGTCACCTCGAACTGGGCTTGGTCGTCCGGCGGAAGGAACGCGGACGGCACCTTCTTCGCGAGCGGAACACACGAGCCGAGCGTCGCGATGCACGCGACCACCACGATCCAGCGCCGCTGCATGCAGAAGCGGAGGACGACCATGTATCCGCGCTCGATCGGCTTGTAGAACCAGTCGACGAGCCTGCTCAGCCAGCTCGCACCGTGGCTACCGCCTCGGAGCATCCTGGCCGACAACATGGGTGTCAGCGTGAAGCTCACGAACAACGACACGGCGATGCTGAACGCCATCGTCAGACCGAAGCTCGCGAGGAACCGGCCGGGGATGCCGCCCATGAAGGCGATCGGAACGAACACCGCCATGAGCGACAGCGACGTCGCGAGGACGGCGAGCCCGATCTCTTTCGTGGCGATGACGGCGGCGACGAACGGTTTCGTGCCCTGCTCGATGTGACGTACGACGTTCTCGAGCACGACGATCGCGTCGTCGATGACGATACCGACCGCGAGCGCGAGGGCGAGCAGGGTCAGGAAGTTCAGGGAGAAGCCCGCGAGCTTCATGATCGCGAACGTCCCGATGATCGAGATGGGGATCGCGACCGCGGCGATGAGCGTCGAGCGCAGGTTGCCGAGGAAGACGAGCACGATGATCGCCGCGAGGATCGCGCCGAGGATGAGGTGCTCCGTCACGGCATGGATGCCGGTTCGAATCGTCCCGGAGTTGTCGCGGACGACCTCGATCGACACGCCCTTCGGCAGCTGCTCTTGCACCTTGCCGAGCTGCTTGAGCACCGAGTCGACGACCTCGACGGTGTTCTTGCCCGACTGCTTCTTCACGCTCAAAAGGACGATGGGCTCGTCGTCGAGGCGCGCAGCCGTGGTCTCTTCCTCTTCGCCGTCCTCGACGCGCGCGACGTCGCGCACGCGGATGGGCCGGCCCGCGGTCGTTCGAAGGACGATGTCGCCGAGCTGATCCGTCGTCTCCACGCGACCGCGCACGCGCATCGTGCGCTCGGACGGACCCGCCTCGAGCGAGCCGCCGGGGATGCTGACGTTCTGCCGAGCAAGCCCCGCGTGCACCTCCGATGCGGTGATGCCGTGCGCCCGCATCGCGGCCGGATCGAGCCACACGTTGAACTGCCGAGCGCGACCACCGACGAGGGTCACCTGACCGACGCCGTCGATGCTCTCGATCTGCCGTCGCACCTTTTTATCGGCGATCTCCGTCAGCTCTTTGACCGGCTGATCCGCGCGGAGCGCGAGCAGCATGACCGCCGATGCCGAAGGGTCGATGCGCGTGACGACGGGGGGCTCGACGCCCTCCGGCAGGTCGCGCAGCACGAGGTCGACCTTGTCACGCACCTCTTGCGCGGCGACGTCGCCGTCCTTGTCGATCTTGAACGCGACGATCACCTGCGAGACGCCTTCGGTCGAGGTCGAACGCAGCTCGTCGATGCCGCCGATCGTGTTGATCGACGCCTCGATCGAATCGGTGATCTCCGACTCGACCTCGGCCGGCGCAGCCCCGGGCAGACGCGTCGTCACGATGACGAACGGCACGTCGACGTTCGGGAAGTTGTCGACGCCCAGTTTGATGTAACTGAACGCGCCGACGACCATCACGATGAGCGTCAGCACCCACGCGAACACCGGTCGGCGAACGCAGATTTGAGCGAGCCATTGCATGTCAGTTCACCGGTGCGCCGTTCTTGAGGTCATCGGGGCGCTTCGTGATGACCGAGTCGCCGCGCGCGACGCCGCGTTTCACGGCGACCCAATCGCCGCCGAGCCTGGGGCCGAGCTGAACGGCCCGCTCTTCAGCGCGCCCCGCGGCGTCGATGAAGAGGTGCGTCTTGCCGTCGCGGGCGAAGACCGACGCCGCCGGCACGACGGGCATCGGCTCTTCGCCGACGGTCAGGTCGACGCTCGCGAACATGCCCGAAAGAAGGACACCGTCCGGGTTGTCGACGGGCGCCTCGACGATCACGTCGCGGCTCGCTGAGCGCACGGCGACGCCGCGCCTGTCGATCGTCGCGTTCCAGCTTCGGCCTGGGTACGCCGAGACGCCGAAATCGACCTTCGCCCCGTTCGCGGCGAAGCTGACGAACGCCTCGGGCACCTCGATCTCGAGCCGCAGCTTCTTCAACGTCGCGACGCGGAGGATCGGCGTGTCGCTGCGGACGTATTCACCGGGCTCGACGAGCCGCTCGGCGACGATGCCGTCGAACGGCGCCTTTACCGTGCCGTCGCTCAACGTCTGCGCGGCTTGGCTCGCGCGGGCCTCGGCCGAGCGGACGTCGATCTCCGACGTCTTGCACTGATCCATCGTCTTGTCGTGCTCGGCCTTCGAGATCGCGCCGCCCTCGAGCAGGAGCTTCGCCCGCTCGCACTCGCGCTTCGCGTTCTCCCGACGTGTCCGCGCGAGCTCCGCCTGCGAGCCCGCCTCGGAGGCGACGAGCGACGCGGCCCGCGTGTCGAGCTTCATGAGGATGTCGCCCTTCTTCACCGGGGAGCCGACGTCGACCTTCACCTCGACGACGCGGCCGCTCGCGTTGGGCGAGAGCTTCGATTCTTGGTCACCCCGGAGGGTACCGGTCAGCCGAATGGTCTTCGGGACGACGCGCTCCTCCGCCTGCGCGACGTCGACATCGATGGCAGCAGCCGCGGGCTGCACGTCCGCCTTCGCTTCGGAGCCGCAGCCGGAGAGCAACGCCGGGCCCAGGAGGAAAAGCCCGGGGAGAAGCTGACGGAGCAGTCGAGGGTCCAATCGCAACATAGGTGTTGCGATAGCTAGCGCCGGACCCGGGGTCGGGCAAGGTCCATCGCAACAAAAATGTTGCGCTTAACGATTCTCATCGCAACGTTCATGTTGCTATGTGCGATGACCTGGGCAAAGACGACGCTCGCCCCCGTGGGCCAGTTGGTTCATTCTCGTCGTCTGTGACGGAAGCCATTCAGCCCACGACCTCGAAGCGCCTCGAGCGCGGTGAGCCCGTGGTCGCCAAGGTGCTCGACGCGACGATTCAAGAGATCGCGATGACCGGGTACGACGGCCTCACCCTCGAGCGTGTCGCCGCGCGCGCCGGCGTCAACCGCACGACGATCTACCGCCGCTGGCCGACCAAGGCCGCGCTGACGCGCGCGACGATCGAGCGGCTCGCGAGCACCGTGAAGTTCGACTTCGACACCGGCTCGATGCGCGGCGATCTTCGCGGGATGATCGAGGCTGCATCGCGAACGCTCTTCGCGCCCGGCGCGCTGGGGCTCGTCCGGCTGCTGTTGAACACCGCCGACGACGACGACGTTCGAGAGCTCGCCCTGTGCGTGCAGGAAGAAAAGCGCAACCGCGCGTTCGCCATGCTCGACCGCTGGCAATCGCGCGGCGAGATGCGCGACGACATCGACAAGGAGATGTTCCTCGACAGCATGATGGGCGTCCTCTTCCGGAGGAACGTGTTTCTGCGCCAGCCGGTCACGAAGGTCCTGACGGAGCGCATGCTGGATCACTTCTGTCAGATCGCTGCGCCGGTGCGCAAAGGGGCGTTGCCCGCCCGCGCTCGCCCCGAGCGCGCGAAAGCGAAGACGAGCGCGACGAGCCGCTTCGACCGACTGGTCCGACCGCGAAAGAAATAGGCGCCCGCGGTCCCGCTAGGGAACGAGCTTCGTTCCGTTGAGCGCGGCCTCGAGCGCACCTTTGCCGCGCGCGATGAGGACGTACGTGATGCGGTCGACCTCGACGACGACCGCGTCGATCGGCTCGCCGCCTTCGGGCTTCCACGACAGGCGCCGTCCGGTGAACGAGCCGACCTTCTGCTCGGTGACGGCAGGGTCGTCGGTCGGCAACGACAGGCCGCGGAGCGCGAGCCGCTGTGCGGTTGCTCCGGCGATGAGCACGTTGCTGCGCGCCGAGGCGGCATCGACCGTGGCGTGCACTTCGATCACCCGATCGCCGTCCTGCGCAAGCACGCGGCGCTGGTGAAGGTCGACCATCTCGTTGCCCATGACCCACGGAGTCGGTAGCTCGACGGAGAAGCCGAGGTGGTTGTCGACGTATCGATTCGTCTCCGTCTTGAACGGCACGAGCAACGTCGCGACGCCGAGGCCGGTCTCCGCCTCGAGCGCAGCTTTCTCCTTGTCACGAAACGTCGACGCGAGGCCCGACGTGATGATGGCGAGAGCCGCGCCGCCCACAGCGGCGGTGGTCACCCTGTAGTGGTAGGCGTCGACCTCACCGGTCGAGGTGATCGCGGGGACGGTGCCGATCTTCGTGGGCGTCGCATTGCCGAGCTTGAACGTCCCGAGGCCGGAGACGACGTAGTCGTGGTACTCGCCGGGTTTATCGATGATGCCGCGCTGGCCGAACACGAGCGTCGAGACGCCGAGCTCGAGGCTCGTTGCGCGGTAGACCGCGCGGGGTTGTCCCCCGGCCCATGAGCCCGCGGACGTGCCGATGAAGACCTCCCACCCGCGCTTGGGAGCGGTCCACGAAAGACCAAACGCGTAGTCGTCGAGCCGCCCGTGCCGAAAGGCCAGATCGCCCTCGGCGACGTTGTCGATCGGCTCGACCGACGCGAGCTCCGAGCGGAGGCTCGAAGCCGCGTCGTCGTCCAGCCACGCGAGCTTCTCGGCGATGCGCTCGATCGTCGCCCCGGGCTTGTCGGACGTCGACGGAGGACACCAACCGAGCAGCTCGAGCGTGCGGTGATCCTGCTCGACGATGCCGAAGAAGTATTCGCGCAGCGGCGTGAGCATCCGCGAGATCTTCGCTTTCTTACCGGCCACGCTCCAGGTGAGCGTCTCCGGCAAGATCGTCGCGCCCATCGAGCGTGCCGTCGTCTGCCGCGTCTCCTCGATGAACGCTTCGCGGCCCGAGGACATGAACACCATTTGATGCCGCACGCCGAGCGCGCACTCCGGCTGACCCGTCTGAACGAGCACGTCGTACCCGGGCAACATGCGCGCGGCGTTCAGCCCTACCAAGGTGCGCACACCGCGCGGAATCGACAGGCGGTAGCCCCCCACGGCGCTCTCGTAGAGCCCGTCGTGCAGGCGATAGGAAGGCGTCGCCACGTCCGGCGCGTCTTCGTCGTAGCGGGGGCCGACGATCGGCCCATCGTCGAGCTTCACCGCATCGAACAGCGGCGCGAGCACGTCGCACGACGAGGCGAGCGGGTTCGATACGGGTGCGCCGACAGCGAGGGCGAAGACGAATTTCTGGCGCCGAACATAGAGGTAACAACTTCGCCGAAGGGCGTTCACGACGCCGAATCGCTTCGCGGGCAGGCCTTGGAACGTGACGTCCTTCAGCTCGTCGACCGCGCCGCCGCGCGCTCGAAAGTCGACGTACATGCCCATCGCGATCGCGCCGAGGTCGCCCTGCTCGAGCTCCGATGCGTGGACGGTCAGGATGACGTCGGCTGGCGCGACGAGCCCCGCGATCGCCGTCGCCTCGTACACCGAGGAGTCCTCGAACGTCATCGCGCGGTGCTGTTTGCTCGGTGGCTCGATGCGAAAGCGGTAGTCGAGGTCGACGACCTCACCCGACGGATACCGCTTCTGCCCGCGGGCCTCCTTCGATCCATCGCCGGACGCGCTGGCCGAGCCGCTCGCGTGGGTCCGGCTCGTCTCGTCGTCGGGCGGCGCGTCCTTCTTCTTCGAACCGCACGCGACGCACAGCACGAGGCCCGCCGCGGCGGCGAACCATCGCAATCGGCTGGCGGCGCTCATCGCAGGATGAACGTTACCAGCTCGGCGCGAGCGCCGCGCGCGCGGCGCACGCCCGCGGGCGCTACCGCCGCGATGCCCTACTTCGTGCAGCGAATCGCCGAGGCGTCCTTCGCGAGCTGGCCTTTCGGGAACCGCGCGCGATACGCGGCTAGCCGTGCTTGGCAGGCTTCGCCGTCGCCGGCCATCTCCGCCCGGCGCGCTTGATCGAGCAGCGCGGATTCAGCGCCGAGCGTGTTGCCGACCGATTCGGGAGGATCGCCCGCGGTCGAGACCGCGGCGGGCGTATTGCCGGCCGTCTTCACCTTCGTTTTTCCGCTTCGCGCGGACGCAGGTGACGCCTCCTTCGGGGTCGGGTTCGGCTCGTCGTGCTTCGCCTCCTCCGGGTCGACGGTTCGAGCGCGATCTTCCACGACAACGGTGGGCGCCGGAGAAAGGCGCTGCCGCTCGTGGTGGCCGTCTTGCGCCGATGCGCCGTTGCCCGCGGGCGTTTGGACGGCCGCATGCTGGTCCGGTGCCGGCGTTTGACCGCGCCAGACTGCATACCCACCGACCGCGAGACCCGCGATCGTGAGCCCGCCGACGAGCTTCATCAGCGTGAGACTGAAAACACCGGTCTTCACCGCGGTCGCGGTGGCAGCGGTGCCCGATGCGGCCATGCCCGTCGTCGCGCCGCCGACCGCCGTGGTCGTCGAGGCCGCGCCGAGCACGACGGCGGATCCGATGCCGAGCGCTGCGAGCGTGCGCTCTGCAGACTTCGCGGGCGGAGCCTCGTCGAGGCCGGATTCGAGGAGGACGCGATCGAGATCGCTGCCCGGTTCGTCGAGGAGGCGCTTCATCGTCGTCATGTCCCCTCCCCTTCTGTGAGACCGATCCGAGCCGTCGGGGCGGCCGCGCGATCGATCGTAGCCGAGCGCGCGGAGCGCATCCGCGCCTCGATGCGTTTTCTTTGTTCGGCGAAGAGCTCGCGCGCGCGCCGCAAGCGCGAGGCGACGGTCCCTTGCGGAACGCCGATCAGCGTCGCGATCTCGCTCATCGTGAGCTGCTCGAGCTCGAAGAGCGTGAACACTGCGCGGAGCTCGATCGGCATGGTGGTCAGAATATCGTCGAGTAAGGCGCGAGCACGCGCGCGGTCCAACATCTCGTCGGGGCGCGCCGCCGTGTCGACGCGCTCGGGACAGGCGTCCTCTCCAACGACCTCGCGACGCCGTGCGACCGTCCGGCGCGCTCGCGACGCGACCCGCAAGCACACTCCGTACAGGAATGAGCGCTCGGAGCCGGGAGCGATGTCGTCGATGCGTCGTGCGGTGACCATGAAGACCTGCTGAAGAGCATCCTCCGCATCGGCGCGTGGCACGCCGAGGCGGACGAGAGAACGCCACACGAACGTGTGGTGGTCGACGACGACGCCCTTGATGCGAACGGCACGCTCGGGAGAGTGCGCTTGCACCGAGAGTTCGGCCTGATCCTCGTCAACGTCGTCCAGCAATTCACATGGCTCGCCTTCGACATCGGCGAGCGATTGCTCATCATCCGAATGTGGCGCCGAACCCATGGCAGCAGGGCCGAGCGCGCCGACATCCGAAATCGGACTTTCCCGTGACGAGGAGGCTGCCGTGAAGAGCGGCATCGCCTCGCTGGATAGCACTGGTCTCTTCATCCCCGGCTCGGCGTCGACTGATCCATCAATTTCGCGCCGGGTGTGGGACCACGAGCGGCGCCCCCCGGCTTCTTTCAAGAAAGACCGCGCGCTGCGCGCACCGCTGTCTCGGGCTGACCGAGGCGACGGCTTTTCGCAACGGTGAGGTTGCTTAGCAGCACGCGCACCGAGCGGCGAGCGCGGACCCCATGAACCCAGGCTAGAAGGCGGCGGTCACGCCGGTGGCCAAACCGAAGGTCACGGGAAGCGGCTCGTACACAATCAGGTCATCACCCGCTTTGAAGGTGGCTCGCACGATTGCAAAAGAAGGGCCCGCCTGGAGCTCGACCGCAAGCCACGGCAGCGGCGTCAGGTCGACGCGCGCCGCGAGCCCCGACTCGACCCAGGGTCCGACCGACGTGTACTTGAGCGCCTCGGGAACGCGGAAAACCGCCCATTGTCCGCCTCCGCCGAAGGTCGCGCACGGCCAGAGACGCAGCCAGTCGACCGGGCGCCACGCCGGCACACAGCCGATGAACCGACCGCGCAACATGCGGTAATCGCCGACGAGTCCCGTCTCCTCGGCGTCGACGACCGTGGACTCCGCCGTCAGGGCGTAGCTCAACTCGGCACGCATGGACCACGGGATCTCCCCGAGCTCTCGGAGCTCGACCTGCCCCGCGATCCCGACGAGAGGCGTCGGCGCCGGCCCGACGTCGAGCACGAACTGCGCTCCGAAGCCGATGTCCATCTTCGACGGCCCGGCGGGGCCGGGTCGAAAAGCATCCGCCGGAAGCGGCGGCGCGATCGTGTCGAGCTCGGTCGGCGGGGGAATCATCGCCGGCCGCCAGGAGACCGGAGGCGCCCAGGCCGGCAGAATCGTCGGCGCCGCCCCCGAACGGAGCGCAGGCTGAGAGCCGAGAATCGGCGGCCCGGACCAATCGGGCGGGAGCGGCAGCGGCTCCGGGATGTCGACGTTCGCGGCGTCCGGGTCGATGGATAATGCGGCAATCAACGCGAGGGCCGTCGTCACCTCCACGCACGAAACGCCGGTCACGGTGCGGTCGCTCGAGGTGATTCCCTGCGTGATGACGAGCTTGCCCGTCACCTTCGACTTGCCCGGGCCCGATTGCTTGATGTCGACGCTGAAGACGATGTCCGGCTGCTCGGCCGCGCCGACCGGCTTCGCGATGCGCGAACGGCTCTGAATGCCGTGGATGAACGCGCCGCGGTCGGGACAGCCCTCCGGGGGTTTATAAGCGACGGTGAACGTCGTCTCGGCCTGGGCCGACCCGACGAGGAGCATCGCGGTCACGAACGCGACCAATCGGGCGAGCGCCAGTCCGACGAGCGCAGGTGTGCGCGAACATTGTCGGCTGCGCCCGACGGGACTACGACGGCGGACCATGCGTCCGCTGCGCGTGCTCACGCTCAACATTTGGAACCGCCAGGGGCCGTGGGACAATAGGCTGCGCTTGCTTCAAAAGGAAATCGTCGCGCTCGATCCGGACATCGTCGGGCTGCAAGAGGTCATCCATCGACCCGGCCGCCCCGAGGCTTGCCAAGCGAGTCAGATCGCGGACGCGTGGTCGCGCGCCGGCGGCCCGCCGGAGATCCACGTCGGCTTCGGCCCCGCATGGACGTACGAGAGCGGCGATCAATTCGGCAATGCGATCCTGTCGCGTTACCCGCTGCGCGACGGGCGCACCTTCGATTTGCCGACGCGCGATTCGCGATGTGTCGTCTTCGCGCGCGCGGACACGCCGTTCGGCCCCGTGCCTTTCTTCGTCACGCATCTGTCGTGGAAGTTCGACGAAGGCAACTTGCGCGAAGATCAGGTCCTCGCGATCGCCAGCTACGTCAACGAGACGGTCGAGCCCTCCGACTTACCCGCGGTCCTCGTCGGCGATCTGAACGCGGCGCCGGACGCGACCGAGATTCGTTTCCTTCGGGGCCTGCACGCGCTCGATCGGAAGAGCATCTTCTTCACCGACTGCTTCGAGCGTGCCGGTGAAGGCCCGGGGTTCACCTTCGATCCGCCGAACAACCCGCACGCGGCGCTCACCTACGAAGCGCCGCGCCGCATCGACTACGTCCTGGTCAAGGGGCCGGACGGGCGCGGGCGCGGGATGCCTCTCACGGCGAAAGTCGTCTTCACCGAGGTCGTCGGTCACGGCGCCGAACGACACGCTCCCTCGGACCACTACGGTGTCCTCGCCGAGATTCGGATGGAGTAAATGCGGCTCCGCTCTCTCGCCATCGCGCTCGGACTTCTCCTCGTCGACTCGAACATCGCGCTCGCGCAGCCCGCATCTCCGCCCGCCGGTCCACCGCCCGTCGGCGGAAGCCCCGACGCGCCGCCGCCCTCCGGGCATCCGCCGGCATCACCTCCTTCGGGCGATGCGCCGCCGCCGAAGAGCGATCCTCCCAAAACCGATCCGCCGAAGGCCGATCCCCCGAAGGCGGATCCGCCCAAAACCGATCCGCCCAAGACCGATCCGCCGCCGCCCAACGTCAATCCGAACGCGATCGACGACGCCCGGTCGCGCATGGAGAAGGGCCAGCGGCTCTTCGCAGACGCAAAGTACGGCGAGGCGACGGACGAGTTCTCGCAGGCCTACGACAAGCACAAGTTCCCCGCGTTTCTGTTCAATGCGGGCGTCGCCGCGGAGCGCGCAGGATCGCGTGACCGAGCCGTCGAGCTCTACGATCGCTTCCTCAAAGCCGAGCCCAACGCCCCCGACCGCGCCGACATCGAAAAGACGCTGGATCGGCTACGAAAAGAGCAAACGTCGAAGACGCCCGAGCCACCCGCTCCGACGCAGAAGCAGCCCGACATCAAGGCGCTGGTCTTCGTGGAGAGCGAGCCCGCGGGCGCGCCGATCTCGATCTACGAGAAGACGGATCCGAAAGCGGGCCTGCTCGATCCGAAGAAGCCGACCCAGCCCGGCTACCGCCGCGTCGTGACGGGCCTCACCGCGCCGACGAACCTCTCGCTCAACCACGGGACGTACTTCGTCGTCGTCGAAGGGTTCCGCGACTACAACCCGACGGGCACGCAGTTCGAGTTCCAGGCAGGCCGCGTTTACGTCTACCGCGCGTCGCTCTCGCAGGGTGATTTCGTCGGCCGCGTCGAGGTGATGTTGCCGGTCACGACCGCGCAGATCTACGTCGACGATCCGGTGCCGCACAAACACGCGCCGCGCGCCGTCGGCCCGAACTCGATCGAGCTCACGCCGGGCAAACACAAGCTGACGATCGAGGCCGTCGGGTTCGAGCGGTACGAAAAAGAGATCGAGATCGTCCAAGGCCAGACGATCAAGGTCGACGCACAGCTCGAGCGCGTTCCGTACGGCTACCTCCTCATCTCCGGCAACGCGGAAGAGGTCGAGGTCGAGATCAACGGCGACGACATCGGCATCTACCAAAAGAAGCGCCACGAGCCGCTCAGGATCCGGGTGCCCGCGGGCGAGCACGAAGTGGAGGTCGATGCCGACGGTCGCAAGGCCTACGAGAGCACCCTCAAGATCCCGCGCGGCCAGGAGATCTCGCTCGACGCGAAGCTCGAAGAAGCGCCGGGAAAAGGCGGCGCGATCGTCACCACGATCCTCGCGGCGGGCGCGCTCGCCGGCGGCATCGTCCTCTATCGATACGCCGACGGGCTCGAGGAGGGCGACGACTTCAAGGATCCGTTGAACGGCGTCGCGATCGGCTGCCTCGCGGGCGCCGGCGTGTTCACCGGTCTTTCGATCTTCCTCTTCGTTTGGGATCCGGGCGACGACTCGAGCGCCAAGCTCTCGACGCCGCGCGAGTTCACGGGTGAAGCGGAGGAGCCCGCGGTCAAGGTGAAGACGGACGCGCGCCTCGGGCCGCGGATCTCGGTCGGCGTGACTCCCGGTCTCGCGACCGAGCCTCTCGCGCCGTGGATCGGTGCGTTGCCGGCTCCGACCGGTCTCGTCGTGCGCGGCTCGTTCTGAGATGCAGCGCATTTCGGTTGCCCAGATGGTTTCCCGCTCCAACGGCTCCCAAGGGGTGAGGAGCCGTTTCCGCGGGAAACACGGGCAACCTCCGCACCCGGCGCTCGTTTGTTGCTATCGCAAAGGTCGGTCAGGACAACCGACCTTTGCCGTAGCTAGCGCCGCGTTTTGAACGACGCCGTCGTTCGGCGCCGGCGCGACACCTGCTCGACGTCGGAGGTGGGACGGGTCGGGGTGGGCTTGTCCACGAACGGTGCCCGAGCGTTGCGCGCCTCACGGCGTGTGCTCGGGCCGTTCGGGATACCTGCCTGCGCGACCGGTATCGGAGGCGGCAGCGCAGGTCGCGCGATCAAATAACCTTGAACGAAATGCACGCCGGCATCCATCACGGCGGCGAGCTCGGCGGGCGTCTCGATGCCTTCGGCCACGACGCGCGCGCCGAGGTCACCACAGAGGCGCACGATGCTCGTCACGAGCTTCAGCCGCCGCGGATCCTCGTGCAGCTTCTCGATGAGCCCCCTGTCCAACTTGACGATCTCCGGCGCGAGATCAGCGATGTAACGAAGATTGGAGTAGCCGGCACCGAGGTCGTCGACGACGAGCCCGATCCCTTTGTTTCGTAATTCGCGCAGCGTGCCCTGCACGAGCGCGTGATGGCTCAGCGGCACGCTCTCGGTGATCTCGAGGTACACGCCCGGCTCGTGGGTGAAGATCGGATCGTCGGGTTGTACGAGCCAGCGGTCCGAGAGCTCGTGCGGGTGGACGTTCAAGAACAGCGCGTGACCGGGGCACTCCGTCGTCGCGAGCTCGCGTAGCGTACGTCCCAGCCTGCCGCACAGCTTCTGTTCCGCAGCGGCCTCGAACAGCACCAGCGGGTTTTCGAGCCCCTTCGCCTTGCAGCGCGCGAGGGCTTCGTAGGCCAGCACGGAGCCGTTCAGCAGGTCGACGATCGGCTGAAAGACCACCGACACGAGCTGGTCTCCCAGTGCACGTGCAACAGTTCGGATCCCGCTCGGTCGTGTGGTCGCCAAAGGCGCCCAGGATACGCCAAAACGTTCAGGTTTCAGCAGCGGAGAAGTCACCGAATCGTTGCGATGACGCAGATCGCAACGAGTCAGAGCCCCCGACCAAAAGCATCACGGGCAATCGATGAGATTGCCGTTGATGTCGCGCATCTTACACGGTGCGTCGGGCGACGTTGTCGCAGGGGGCGGCGGCGGCGCGCTCGGCGCGGTGGTCACGACGCTCGTGGGTGGCGAGGTAGGTTCGGCCGTCGGCGTGTGTGTCGGCGCAGCCGATGCGGTGGCGGTCGCCGCGGTGCCCGGAAGCCTCCCGGGGAGCGCCGTCTTCGCGCCGCCGGTATCGCTCGGGCTCGCGCTCGGAGCGGCGGTCGTCGTGGTCGCCGTGTCTTGTTGTGTCGGCACGACCTCGACGTTCGTCGGCAGCGACGTCTCGGTGCCGGTTGCGCTCGCATGCGCAGCCGGACCGACGAGCGCCGTCGCCCCCGCCGGCTTGGGTACGCGTGGAGCCGGCCCCGACCGCAACAGGAAGAAACCGGCGCCACCGAGCGCGAGCACGGCACCGAGGGCGATGCCGATGCCGAGCATCCCGCTCACGCCGCTCTTTTGACGCTTGTCGATCGATACGACGCTCTGCTCGGAGGTCTGCATCATCGCGTCCGACCGGTTCTTCTGCGAGAGGCCGAACGTATCCATGCCCATCGAGCTCGGAGTGGGCAGTGAAGGCGGAGGCGGAATCTTCGGATGCGGATCGAGCAGCTCGGGCGGGAAGCTCCGCTTCGACGGCGGCGCATCGTCGGCCGTCGTCACGCCGCTCATCGCCCCCACACCGCCCGGCCCCGGCGGCCGGCTGGTGAGCTGAAGGTGCTTCGGGAGCGACCCGATGCTGCGACGCATCTCGCGACGTGCGAGCGCTTCGATCTTCATCTTGGTGCGCGGACCGGCCCACGGGGTCAGCGCCGCGGCGAACTCGCCGACGGTCTGGTATCGCTCTTCCGCCTTCTTTGCGTACGCGACCGCGATGACTTGCGCGAGCCCGGGCGGGATATCCGGTCGGAAACCGCGAATGTCCGACGGCGGCTCCATGTTCACCTTGATGGCGAGCTCCGCGAAGGAGTCGGCGGTGAACGGCTGCGTCCGCGTGAGAAGCTCGTACAGCGTGACGCCGAGCGCGTAGACGTCGGTGCGGTGATCCACCGTCTTGCTCGACTTCATCTGCTCGGGCGACATGTAGAGCCCGGACCCGAGGATGGCGGTCGTCTTGGTGACCTCGAGCGAGGTCTGCTCGACGACCTTCGAGATGCCGAAGTCGAGGACCTTGATGATCGGTCCCTCCGCATTCTCGACCATGAAGAGGTTCGCCGGCTTGATGTCGCGATGGACGATGCCGGTCGCGTGGGCCTCCGCGAGCGCGAGGCAGGCTTGCACGATGAAGTTTATCGCCGTCTCGATCGTGAACGCGCCCTTCGCGCGCAGCTGCCTCGACAGGTCGTCGCCCTGCAGGAACTCCATCACGATGTACGGGCCGTGCGGATGCGACGAGCCGGTGTCGAACACGCGGACGATGTGCTCGCTCGCGATCTTCGACGCAGCTTGCGCCTCACGGATGAAGCGCCGGCTCGCCTCCTGCGACACGGTGTACTGCGGCAAGAGGAACTTGATCGCGACCGGCGTCGCGAGCGTCACGTGGATCGCCTTCACGACGAGGCCCATGCCGCCGATGCCGAGCGTCTCGACGACGCGGTACTTGTCGAGAACGATCGTCCCCGCAGGGATCGTGAACTCGTTGTCCGGCGCCACGCTCACCTCGCTGACAATATCAAAATCGGCGGCCGACCGACCTATCAACCCTGCCGTTTGGCCTCTTCCCAGTAACCGTCCAGCTCCTCCAGCGCGAGTTTTTGGCCCGACCCGGCCTTGGGGAAACCGCCGTGACGTTCGTGGACCCGGCGCTCGACGTGCTCGAACCGCTTTGAAAACTTGTCGATTGTGCGGCGGAGGGCACCCTCCGCGTCGACGTCGACGTGCCGGGCGAGGTTCACGAGGGCGAACAATGCGTCACCGAGCTCGGCCTCCATGGCGTCCTTGTCACCGCGCTCGATGGCCTGATCGAGCTCCGCGATCTCTTCGGTCACCTTCGCGCGTGAACCGGCCGCGTCGGCCCAGTCGAACCCGACCCGGGCGACCTTCTCGCCGGTTCGCTGCGCGCGAACCAGCGCCGGGAGGCTTCGGGGCACCCCGGAGAGGATCCCCCCCTTTCCCGCCTTCTTCTTCTCTTCGGCCTTGATGAGCTCCCAGTTCTGGAGGACCTCACCCGAGCCTTCGACTTTCACGTCCGCGAACACGTGCGGATGGCGGTGCACGAGCTTGTCGCAAATCGCCTTCACGACGTCGTCGGGCCCGAAAGATCCTTCTTTCCGGCCGAGCTCGGCCTGAAACACGACCTGCAGGAGCAGATCGCCGAGCTCGGCTCGGAGCTCCTCGCGGTCTCCCTTGTCGATCGCGTCGATCACCTCACACGCCTCCTCGAGGACGTAGCGGCGAAGCGTCTGGAACGACTGCTCGCGGTCCCACGGGCAGCCATCCTCCGCGAGCAATCGCTGCATCAGCTCCACGAGCCGAGGAAAGCTCGACCCTGTTTGTTCGGGTAGCGGCACGGCGACGACGGGATCGAAAGGACGAGGCATGGCCTCGACTTACCGCGCCGAGCCCCGGCTGTCTCGGACACCGCCGCTTTGCCCTGCGGCGGGCCGAAATACGGCGTCCAACGTGCTAAGAGACTCGGCCCTATGTCTGCCCGCACGAAAAACGCCGAGCTTCATCCGGTTGCCCGTTTGCCAGGCGACTGGTCCCCGGTGCTCGCGGCGCGGGGCGAGCGTTCGTTCCGAGCGCTCGAGGTCTTCCGTTGGATCCACAAGCGGGCCGAGCTCGAGCCCGACCAGATGACGACCTTGCCGAAGTCGTTGCGCACCGACTTGTTCGCGGGCGCCTCTTCGATCGGTCGCGTCGATACGATCCATCGTTCGAGCGACGACACGCGCAAGATGGTCGTGCGGCTCTCCGACGATGCGCCGATCGAGACGGTGCTCATCCCGCGCGTGTCCGGTCCTGGCTCCGCCGCAGCGATCGCCGCGGCGGAGGAAGACGCCGACGCTGCCGCAGCAGCCGAGGACGAAGAGGACGGAGACGACGAAGGCTCCTCCCCCGAAGAGGCGGCGCCCATTCGAGTGACCCAATGCATCTCGACGCAGGTCGGCTGCGCGATGGGCTGCGTGTTCTGCGCGAGCGGCGTCGCGGGGTTGAAGCGGCACCTCGGCGCGGAGGAGATCGTCGGCCAGGTTCTCCTCGCGAAGCGCGTGCTCGATCCCGGCGAGCAGATTCGAAACGTCGTCTACATGGGAATGGGTGAGCCGCTGCACAACTACGAGTCGACGAAGCGCAGCCTCGAGCTTCTCACGCACCCCGAAGGCATCGCGCTCTCGCGCCGCCGCATCACCGTCTCGACGTCGGGGCTCATCCCCGAAATCGCTCGTCTCGGCGAAGACTTCGAAGGGCAGATCGGCCTCGCGATCAGCTTGCATGCAGCCGACGACGAGCACCGCAGCGCACTGATGCCGATCAACAAAAAGTACCCGCTGGTCGAGCTCATGCGTGCGCTGCGCGACTACCCACTTCCGCGCCGTCGTCGCATCACGATCGAGTACACGCTCGTGCGCGGACAGAACGACGACCCGTCGGAGGCGAGGAAGCTCGCGAGGCTGCTCGAGGGCCTCCGCGTCAAGATCAACCTCATCCCGATGAATCCAATCGCGTCTTCCGATCTTGGACCCCCGGTGATGGATCGAGTCCTCGCTTTTCAAGAGGTGCTCACGATGGCTGGGTATTCATGCTTCGTTCGACGTCGACGAGGTGACGACGTCGCTGCTGCATGCGGTCAGCTCGCGCTCCTCGGAGCGAAGCCGAAGGTTCGAACTCATTTAAGTTTGAAGCCCACCACTGGTCCGTCGAAGCCAGTTCGGGAGTAGACTCTCGCGCGTGAAGCCAATCAAAACCGGCGCGCCGCTTCCCGATCCGCGCGCGACCCGGCCAGAGGGTTTGAGTGTCGAAAGGTCCATGCCGAGGCTCGAGGTTGTCGTCGAGCGCGAGGGCGGGGCCGCGTGTTCGAAGAGCTCGATCCTCGACGGGGACGTCCTCCGAATCGGGTCCCATCCGTCGAACGAGTTGATCCTCGAGGATCCGCTCGTCTCCCGTCTTCATTGCCAAATCCGCACGCATCCGAACGGGTGGCGTGTGGTCGACACCGGCTCCTTAAATGGAACGCGCGTCGGTGGTGTGTCCGTGCGCGACGCAGATCTCACGTTGCCCGAGTGCCGCATCGAGCTCGGTCACAGCGTCGTCGTCATTCGCGCGCTTCGTCCGGGTCCGGGCGTCGCACAACCCGGCATCGCGCCGTCGTTCGGCGCGCTCGTCGGAGCATCCGCGATCATGCGCCGCCTCTTCGCACGCATCGAGCGAATCGCACGTGCGGACGGAGACGTCCTCATCGAGGGCGAGAGCGGCACCGGCAAAGAGCTGATCGCGGCCGAGATCGTGAAGCGCAGCGGTCGCGCGGATCAGCCGTTTTACATCGTCGATTGCGGCTCGCTCGGAAACAACGACGCGCAGCACGAGCTCTTCGGTCACACGAAGGGCGCATTCCCTGGTGCCGACAGCTCACGCGTCGGCGCGTTCGAAGCGGCGCAGGGCGGCACCGTTCTCCTCGACGAGATCGGCGACCTCCCCGTCGACGTCCAACCGAAGCTCCTGCGCGCGCTCGCTGCGCGTGAATACAGGCGCGCCGGCGAGACGCAGACACGCAAGCTCGACGCGCGCGTCATCGCGACGACCAACCGTCGTCTCGAAGACGAGATCAACCAAGGTCGCTTCCGTGAGGATCTCTACTTCCGGCTGAGCGTGCTGCGCATCGACGTCCCGCCGCTGCGCGAGCACGTCGAAGACATCGAGCTTCTCACGACCGCTTTCTTGGAAGAGCTCGGCGCGAGCGATCGCAACGAGATGTTCACCAAAGAGGTGCTCGCCGAGCTGAAGCGTCACACCTGGCCGGGCAACGTTCGCGAGCTGCGCAACTACGTCGAGCGGTTCGTCGTGGCGGATGATCGCGGCTTCGGGCGCGAAGAGCCCTCGAGCGATCGCCCCGTCGATCCGACCATCGCCGACGTCGATCTGTCGAAGACGTTCCGCGAATCGAAGGACAACGTCATCGCCGACTTCGAGAAGCGGTATTTGCGAGCGCTCCTGTCGTGGGCGCAGGGCAACGTGAGCAAGGCCGCCCGCAAGGCGAACCTCGATCGGATGTACCTGCACCGTCTCCTGCAGCGCCACGGCATCCGCCGCGCGGCGCCGCTCGACTGACGTCTAGCAGCCAAAACAGAAGAACGAGCGAAGGGCGTGCCTCGCGGCGCGCCCTTCCGTGGAGCGGGGCCGTCTCTTCGAGCGAGCCTCTAGCGCTGCTGTTTCCTGCGCCGTGAGGAGTCGCTCGCGGCTTGCGGGGCTTCGCTGTTGTGGCGGCGACCCGACGACGCGGTCTCGCGCTCGGCGGCTTCGAGATACTCCGCCGCGTCTTTTTGATGGCCTTGCGCGCCTGCCACGCGGGACAGCGTCAACCAGATGCGCGCGCGCTCGTTGCCGTTGCGAGAGAGAGCGAGCGCATCTTTCAGCGCGCGCGTCGAGCTCGTGTATTCGCCGCGCTCGAGGTACGCCTCGCCGAGCTTCGCGCTGAAGATGGCGACGACACGGATCGGGTCGTCGAGCTCACCCTTGTCGAGGTCGGCCCGCGCGATATCGATGCCACGTTTGAGCGCGACGATCGCGCCGTCGGCGTCCTTCTTCTTGAGACGCCCGTGCGCGATCTGTTCGAGAAAGACGAGCGCCGAGCTCGGATCACCGCTCGACTCGGCTTGCTTGATAGCGTCTTGAATCGAGTGCTCGGCCGTCGCGGAGATCGAGCGCGGCGGAGGTCGGCTCGGCATCTTCTGGCTGACCGGTTCGGCGGCTTGAGCCGGCGCGGCCGGGCGGGGCTCGGGCCCGAGCCGGTTCACCGCGGGCGCGTCACGCACCGAGATGCGCGCGGTGCCGCGCGGCATCGGCCCGGTGTCGGCGGGCGTTCGCATCGTCGCCGCATGCGGGTCGACCGGTGGCGCCATCGGGATGCTGTCGCGATCGAGCGTCTCCCCGCACTCGCCGCAGAAGCGAGCCGCGGGAGGGTTCAAGTTGCCGCAGTACGTGCACGCTCGAAACGACGCGCGCACCCAGGAGCGCCTGTCGCTCGCGCTGCGTTCACCCGTGCGGTGCGCGACGATCTCGCGGAGGGCGTCCGCGAACTCCGTCGCATTCTGGAAGCGGTTCTTCGGATCCTTCTCGAGCGCGCGCGCCACGACCGCCTCGATGCCGAAGGTGCTGCGGTCCGGCGCTAGTTCGGCGAGCTTCGGCGGGAGCTTGAACGCGTGGCTCTCGAGCAGCTCGCGCGGCTCCCTCGCGAGGAAAGGTAAGCGGCCCGAGATCATCTCGAACAACATCACGCCGCACGCGTAGATGTCGGTGCGCTCGTCGGTCTCCTTCGCGGTGGCTTGCTCCGGCGTGATGTACTCCGGCGTGCCGAACACGCGGCCCGTTTGGGTGCTGATGCCGCTCTTCAGCTTCGCGAGGCCGAAGTCGACGACCTTCACGAGGTCTCCGCCTCCTCGCTGCGGCATCACGAACACGTTCCCCGGTTTGAGATCGCGATGCACGACGCCGAGACCGTGTGCCTCTTCGAGCGCGCTGAGCATCTGCAGCGTCATGTCGAGCACGCGCGTGATCGGCTGGAGTGGCTCCGTGTGGAGGATGGCTTCGAGGTCTTGCCCCGTCAGCAGCTCCATCACGAAGTAGGGCCGTCCCTCCGGCGTCTGGCCGAAGTCGTAAACCCTCACGCAATTCGGATGGTTGAGCGCGCTCGCCGCACGCGCTTCATTTTTGAATCGTTCGACCATTTCGGCGTTGGACACGAGCGTCGGGCTCATGACCTTCACCGCGACCTGGCGGCCGAGCGTCGATTGCTCCGCGCGATACACGCGCCCCATCGACCCCTCGGCGATCGGCTCGACGATGCGGTATCCGCCCGAGAGCGAGCGGCCTACCAGCGGATCGGTCGAAGCTTCTTCGGCCCGGACCTGACCCATCGGAAACCCGCACTCCGAGCAGTACGCGTCGGACGGCTTCCCTCGGTTGCCACAGGAAGGGCACTCCATCGCGTGACTCATCGGCTGCTCGAAGGGGCCTGCATGATGAAGGTCATACGGTGAGGCAAAGTTGGTCGCTCGCACCTGACGGCGACCTCATGACGTGCATTCTATCGTAGAGGACGGCGCGGCTGTTTAGGCTCGATTAGCGCGATTGGGGGACGCCGTTGTTTCCGAAACCGTGCCGCACGGGGAGCTCCTCGAGCACGACCCCATTTGGCCGGTGGACCAAAATCACGTGACGCCGGGTACCGCCCGCCCGAACGAGCGGGAAACAGGGCGCGAGGGCGCCCGATCCCAGGCGCCGAGGATCGCGCGTGGTACATCCACGCGAATGCTCCGCCGCTCCGAGTCGCCCATGCCGAGGCTGTCGCCTTCCCACGTGGATCGGCTTCGCTCCCGGCTCGAGCACGAGCTCGGACCCTCGAAGGTCATTACGAGCGAGGCCGGGCTGGCGGCCTTCGCCGGAGACGAGTCGGAGAACGAGCCCGTCCTTCCCGACGTCGCCGTCGAGGCCGAGACGCCCGAGGACGTCCGCATCGCGCTCGCTGTGGCGCTTCAAGAGCGCGCCCCGATCACGCCGCGGGCCGGTGGCAGTGGCAAGTCGGGCGGGTGCATCCCGGTCGCCGGAGGCATCGCGCTCGGGACCGGGAAGCTGTCGAAGATCGTCGACATCGATCATGCCGAGCTCATCGCCGTCGTCGAGCCGGGCGTCGTGCTCGGTGATCTGCACCGTGCGGTCGAAGCCGAAGGGCTGTTCTTCCCGCCCGACGCGAACTCGCTCGCGTGGTGCGCGCTCGGCGGCAACATCGCGGAGAACGCCGGTGGCCCGCGCGCTTTCAAATACGGCGTCACCCGCGACTACGTCCTCGGCCTCGACATCGCGCTGGTCGGCGGCGAGCCAATGTCGGTCGGCCGCAACACGCGCAAAGGCGTGACCGGGTACGACCTCACCGGTCTGCTGGTCGGCAGCGAAGGCACCCTCGCCGTGACCACGCGCGCGACGCTCCGCCTCGTCCCGAAGCCCGAAGTCGTCGTCACGTTGCTGGCACTCTTTGCGGACGTGCACGCCTGTGGCCGCGCGGTCGCGGCGATGCTCGAGTCGCGCGTCGTTCCTCGGTGCCTCGAGCTGCTCGATCGCGCGACGCTCGACGCCGTTCGCAATCAAGGCGTCGGCGTCGATCCCGGAGCCGGCGCGATGCTCATCCTCGAGGTCGACGGCGCGGAGGCGACGACGCTCGTCGAGCAGGAGCGCATCGGCAACGCCTGTATGTCGGCAGGCGCGCTCGACGTCCTCGTCGCGCAAGATCTGGCGCAGCGCGATCGTCTCTGGTCGGCGCGCCGCGCGCTCTCGCATACGACCCGGGCGATGGCGAAGCACAAAGTCTCCGAGGACGTCGTCGTCCCCCGCCGTCACATCGGAACGCTTCTCGCCGAGGTCGATCGGATCCGCGAAGCGACCGGCATCAAGATGCTCACCTACGGTCATGCGGGCGACGGCAACTTGCACGTCAACTATCTCTACGACGACGTGTCTCAGATCCCCGACGTCGAGCGCGGGCTGGAGCAGCTGTTTCGCAGGGTGGTCGAGCTCGGCGGAACGTTGACCGGCGAGCACGGCATCGGCCTCTCGAAAGCGCGCTTCCTTCCGCTCGAGCAGAGCGAGTCGGTGATCGATCTTCAGCAAGGGCTCAAACGCGTCTTCGACCCGAACGGTTTGTTGAACCCCGGCAAGATCTTCCCTCGCCCGGAAGGTGGCCACCGGTCCTGCTGACGAACGAAAATATCCCTTCGTACCCGCGATCATTTGAGGATAAGGCTGACGACACGTTGAAAGTCGTCGGCATCGATCCCGGTACGCGCCATATGGGGTGGGGCGTGCTCGAGCAAATCGGCACGAAGATTTCGCACGTCGATCACGGCGTCATCGACACCGATACCGATCAAGGCCTCGGCCCGCGGCTGGTCGAGATCGACGACGCACTCTCGAACATCCTCGCGGCCCACAAGCCGGACGTCGCGGCCGTCGAAGCGATCTTCTTCGCGAAGGACGCACAAGCCGCGGCGAAGCTCGGCCACGCGCGCGGCGTCGCGCTCCTGCGGCTCGCGCGCGCCAAAATCCCCTTCGTCGAGATACCGCCGACGCGCGTGAAGCGAGCGGTCGTCGGAGCCGGCCTCGCAACGAAGGAGCAGGTCGCGATGGTCATCACCTCGCTCCTGCGCCTCCCCCAACCTCCGCGCGCCGACGCGGCCGACGCGCTCGCGAACGCCTTCGCCCACCTCACCATGGCGCGCTTCACCGAAGCCCTCGCCGCCTCCACCGCGCGCCTCCCGCCGCCTTACAAAAAGGCGCGTCGCCGCTGATCGGACGAAAACCGCAAAGACGCAAAGGGAAGAAAAAGTTCGCGAAGAGTCGGGATTTCGGCCTCGCAACCTGCGTGCTCGAAATTCCTTCGCGTCCTTCTTCTGCCCTTCGCGTCTTTGCGGTTCATCATCGGCGCGGCGGCGAGCGGCGCCGCAGCGTCAGGGCTTCATGATCTTGGTGCCCGGCGGGGGCTTGAAGTCGAACTCTTTTGCTTCGACCGGCTTGTTTACGACGGGGTCGGTGAAGTCGAAGCGGTTTCGATTGCTCTGCGCGTCGATGACGATGACGCGGCGGACCTGGCTCGTGGGGCCGTCCACGTAGAGGAGCATCTTTTCGTACGCAGGCGACACCTCCTTCGGGACGGCCTCGAGCACGTGGCCGCCCTCGAACTTCATCGTCGCCGCGTCGAGGAGCTTCAGCTTGAAGTCCTTTTCGAGCTTGCCCTCGCCCATCAAGAACGCGAGCGCCGCGGGGTACTGCGACTTCGAGACGTTCGTCTCGTACATCTGCTCGGCTTCTTTTTCGTAGACCTTGATGATCTTCCCGTCCGACACGACCCGATTACCGTTCGGCTCGTCGTAGACGAAGCTCATCTTGCCGGGCTTCTCGAAGACGACGCGACCCTTCGACTCCTTCTTCTTGTTCTGGACCTTGATGAAGTAGACCTGCTTGAAGTTCGCTCGGTAGGTCTTGGTCCCGTCGTAAAACTTCTGAACGCTCTTGGCGACGGACTCCGCGGTCGTCGGCGTTGGCGGCCCCGCCATCGCGGTCGAGGGGGCCAGCAAAGCTGCGCCGCCGGCGGTGAGCGCGACCAGCGCGACGGAGGACTGCACGAGGAATTGGCGTCTTGTCACGGCGAAGGCCTTCATGAGCTATGGGGGTAGACGGACGAGGACCGCGGGCCATGCAAGGCGCGGGGCGTGATGGTCGCCGCATTGCCTCACCCGTGCGCGGGTGGGGCCCGATCGCGCCGCAGCACGGCCGAGAACTACTGTCCGGGTAAGTAGCACAATCGAGGCCAGGCCAACCGTTTCGCCTCCTTGTGGCGGGCGCCCGCAGGCGATACCGATCTCGGGTCGCCGTGATTGCGTATTCGACCTTCGAGACGCCCATCGGAACGTGCGGGCTCGCGTTCTCGGACGAAGGGATCGTCGCGGCCGTGCTGCCGTCGCAGACGCTCGCCGCCACCGTTCGGTGCCTCGCGAACATCGTTCGCGCCCGCAAGCTCTTCACCCGCGATCCGGTCGAGACGTCCGAGCTGCCCGCCTCCGTCGCCGGCGCGGTGGATCTGCTCAAGAGGATGCTCGCGGGCGAGGCCGTCGACCTCCGGCCGATCGTGCTCGACACACGAAAGCTGACGCCGTTTCGCGCGCGGATTTACGAAGCTGCGCGGTCGATCCCGTTCGGTGAGCGGGTGACCTATGGCGATCTCGCGTCGCGCGCGGGCTCGCCGAAGGCAGCGCGCGCCGTCGGACGTGCGATGGCGACGAACCCGTGGCCGCTCATCGTCCCGTGTCACCGCGTGGTCAGCAGCGAGGGTGCGCTGCACGGGTTCTCCGCACCGGGCGGCGTTCGTACGAAAGCCGCCCTGCTCGCGATCGAAGGCGGCGAAGCGAGCGCCCGCGACGGCGCGGACGGCACGTCTCAAGAGGCAACGAATCCTTGTCCTCCGCACGAAAGAAGCGCAAAGAAGCGGGCGCCGAGCGGCTCACAAGGCTCGCTCCCTTTCTAGACGATCATCGAGCGCCACGTGGAATCCACACCGCCGCCTTCCAAGCCGCCCTCGATGAAACAACCGCCCGCCGCGGTCGCCCCCGCGGCGGCACCGACGGCAGCAGCCGCCGCGGACGAACCTGCCGCGACGGTCGTCGAGCTCAAGCGACCGCGCTTCGGGCGCGTGCGCCCGCCTTCGTGGCTCTGGGTCGCCTTGCCGATCACGGGCTTGCTGCTCGTCCCGTTGATCGGGCTCCTCTACGCGGCGACGACCTCGTTCGGCAAAGGCGACGAAGAGAACGCCGACGCAGCGACGAGCGCCGACCTGGAAGAAGGCGACGAGCCGGCGACCGGAGCCGCAGCCCGACGAAAGAAGGCCACGGCGAAGAAAGCCCGGTCGACGAAGAGCACATCGCGTGCGCGCACCGACTCCGCCGCGATCTGCTGCGCGAAACTGCACGAGCTCGGCAAGACGGAGCCCGTCGAAGACCGCAGCCGTTATCTGTCGGCCGCCGCCGCTTGCGAGGCCGCGTCCGACGCCGAGACGGCATTCAAGCGCGTCGCCAGCAGCCTTCGCATCGCCAAGCTGTCGCCTCCGCCCGAGTGCGACCACGAAGGCGAATAGCCTCGTGCCGCTCGTCATCGCCCCGCTCGTCGCCTTGGCCGTCGGCATGTTCCTCGGCCTGCGCAACGCGGGGTCGCTCGGTGCACGCGGCGGAGCCGTCGCCGAGCGCTGCATGGTCTGGCTCGCGCTCCTCGGTTTTTTTCCGGTGCTCGCCTTCGGGGGCCTCTACCAGCCGGGCTGGGCGTTTTTGCACATCGTCGACGCCTCCCGCATCCCGTCGTTCGTGGCGCTCCTCGTCGCGGCATTCGCGTCGAGCCTCGTCGTCGTCGGTCATCGAGCTGGTCGCACGCTCGGGACGATGCCGAACCAAGACGGCTCGCGCGTGCCGCTCGGGATCCTCGCGGCCGCGATTCCCCTCGCCTTCAGCGTGATCGTGCTGGGTGCCCTGCACGCGCGCGTCCTCGTCGTCGAGCCTGCGCGGCGCGCGGCCGAGGCCGTATCGCTCTTCGGCTCGCGATTCGGGATCGGGCTCGCGTTGATGGACCTCCTGCTCGCGGCTGCGGTATGGCTGACCTTTCGGGAGCTCGAAGCCCTCGAAGACGCGGAACGCGACAGGTCCGAACGAATGGGCCGAACGCACACACGACTGACGCACCCGAGGCGCAGCCCACCTCCCGGCGGGCCCGCCGCACCCCGAGGCCCGCGCGGCGCGGCAGGTGCTAGATCCTGATCGCGAATCGACACGCGCGACCCAAACGAGCGGAATCGAACCTCGAAGGAAGAAGGACGACCGATGGATGAACGGATGAGCGTCGAGATCGAGCGGCTGATGGAGCTCGCGGCCTCCGTCTGCGACCGTACCCTCGCCCGCGGTGTCGACGTCGCCGAGGTGCGCGCGCGCAGCGGCTCCGAGCTCAGCGTGAAGGTCCGCCTCGGCGAACCGGAGCTCATCGAAGAAGCCGGGCATCGCAGCATCGGCATGCGCGTCATCAAGAAGGGGCGCGTCGCGCTGACGTCGACGAGCGACCTCACCGCGAGCGGCCTCGATCGGTTCGTCGACGACGCGCTCGAGCTCGTCGACATCTCACAGGAGGACCCGTTCGCCGGCCCCGCCGACCCGGATCTCATCCATCACGGAGCATTCCCGGAGCTCGATCTCTACGATCCTGCGTGCGGCGAGATCGACGCGGCAACGGGCCTCGACCGCGCGGTGCGCGGTGAAGCCGCAGCGAGGAGCGCGGACCCGCGCATCACGAACTCGGACGGTGCGACGTTCTCACGCACGACGGGCTGCTTCGCGATGGTGCTCTCGGGTGGATTTCGAGGCGGCGCCGCGGGTTCGTACAGCTCGATCTCGGTCGTCCCCGTCGCCGACGACGAGGGCGGGAAGAAGCGGCGAGGTTTCTACTACAGCGCCAAGCGACACGACGCCGAGCTCGAGAGCCCCGAAGCCGTCGGCGCAGAGGCCGCGAGGCGCACGCTGCGCAAGCTCGGCGCGCGCAAAGTGTCGACGTCGGAGGCGCCGGTCGTGTTCGATCCCGACGCCGGTCGCAGCATCATCGGCATGCTCGCGGGTTGCATCATGGGCAGCGCCATCTGGCGCAAGTCGAGCTATCTCGTCGATCGCGAAGGCACGCGCATCGCGAGCGATCTCGTCGAGATCATCGATGACCCGTTGATTCGACGCGCTCCGGGGAGCCGCCCGTTCGACGGCGAGGGCTTGTTGTCGAGGACGAATCGCATCGTCGACAAGGGCACCCTCGTCCAATACCTCTGCGACAGCTACAGCGCGCGCAAGCTCGGCCGCAAACCGACGGCGAGCGCCGCGCGCGGAGCGGGCGGGGGCGTCGGCCCTTCGACGAGCAACTTCATCCTCAAGCCCACGGCGACGAAGGCCGCCGACATCGTGAAGGACACGAAGCGCGGTCTCTACGTGACGGAGATGATGGGCTTCGGGTTCAACCCCGTTACCGGCGACTTCTCGCGCGGAGCATCAGGCTTCTGGATCGAAAACGGCGAGCTCGCGTACCCCGTCAACGAGGTCACCATCTCGTTGAATTTCGACGAGCTGCTGAAGACCATCGACGCGGTCGGCGACGATCTGGACCTACGATCTGCGACCGCGACACCAACGTTCCGCGTCGCAAAAATGACGATCGCGGGCTCTTCGTGAGCCGTACGTCGTTCGATAGAGACCCCTCGATACCCCCCGCGAAAGCACGGTTTGAACGGGTTGAAGTCTTGGCCCATCGTGTATGCTCGCGAGCGTGGAACGTTCGATCTTTCCTATCTCAAACTTGAGGTTCGTCCGCGCTGTGTGGGGCCGAGTACCGGTCCTCGCAGCAGCGCTCGCGCTCGCCGGCTGTGGCGGGGGCATCGGCGGCTACTGCTACGAAGCAGTGCAGTGTGAAGGGGGCAACGACCTCGACGAAGACGCGTGCAATATCGCGTTTCAAGAAATGGCTGATCTCTCGGACATCCAAGGTTGTGCGTCCGAGTTCGACGAGTGGTTCGAGTGCGTCGAGGAAGAATCTCGCTGCAACGACGATCACTATCACCCCGATGAGGACAGCTGCGGCTCGCAGTGGGAACGGCTCGATGAGTGCGCCGATCTGGGAGGAGACTTCTGATGAAGCCCAAGACGATGCAATCTAGGTCCGTCCTCTCGCTGCTCGGCGCCTCGCTGTTCTTGCTGGTCGGCTGCGGAGACGTCGCAGGCGATCGTATCGAGAGCATCTGCGACTGCGAGGACTGCGGGGACCGTCAATACGAAGAGGTCAACCTCCAGGTCGAGGCCGATCTCGAGATCGCGGAGGCGTACGACTGCGTCGACCTCATCGAGCCGTACTGGGAGTGCCAGCTCGATCGACACGAGTGCGATGACGGGCACTACCGCGACGATCACGAAGAGTGCGAGCACGAGCGGGACGAGTTCTTCGAGTGCCTCGATGCGAAATCGACACGCGAAGGCGGCCCGTACTTCTGATCCGCATGCGCTAATCCGTGCGGTCCTCCGGCGCGTTCGGCGCGCCTGGGGTCGGCACCTCCGCGAGGAAGAACGACGTCGGCTCGTCATCGAGCGCGGCCGGCGTCGCCCTCGCCACGCTCCTGCCAGCCTTTGGCTTCGGCTCGGCGGGGAACGTGCTCGACAGCGACCCGTCCGGGCGAATCAAGCGCAGCGGCTCGCCGTCGTTCGACAGGCCGTTTTTGCCGACCTTGTCGACACGGACGAGCATCGTGCCCTCGTCCGGCGGCACGTCATATGTCCCGCTCGGATCGAACTCGGCGCCGACGATCAGCGCGAGCTCGCCCGGATCGAGCACGCCGGAGCCCTCGGGCAACGTCGTGACGCCGCCGACATCCTCGAGGACGAGCCCATCGAGCGTGAGCGGTGCGAGGCCCGCGTTCACGATCTCGACCCACTCCTGGATCGGCTCGGGTCCGACGGCGTTCGCGTACACCTCGTTGATGACCGCACGCGGCTTCGGCGCGTCCGTGACGAAATCCAGGTCGACGGCGGTCCAGCGGCCATCGACCGACAACATATCGACTCGGAGCTCGACGCTCGACGAAGGCGCGAGACCGCCGACGACGAAGCGTGAGCCGGCCTCGGTGACCGCGACGGTATCGCCGGCATCACCGTGCATCATCCAGAGCGCAGGCGCGTTCGGACCACGAATCGTCGCGCGATCGTCCTCGACGAGCGCGCAGCCCGCTGCGACGCGCACTTCGTCGGCTTCACACGCTGCGACGTCGACGGTTCGCGAAATCGCGGCATCAATCGGCGTCGGATCGAGCGCCCACCCCGCGACGAGCGGTGGCGGGTGGAAGCGTCCTTGGGTCACGATCTCGTCCGGCTCGAACCGCAGGCAATGGTGCGCGGCCCCACGTGGGCTCCCGCGAAGGAAGGTGCCACGCAGATCGCCGGGCGTCAGCGAGCCGCGCTCCTCCACCTCGTCCGCGATCGCCGTGTCACCGCAGTACACGGTAGGCCCTGCCGCGGGTCCGACCGGCCACACCCGATGCAACACCGCCGCTTCGTCGGCTTGCGCGCGCAGCGTCACCGAGATCCCGAGGGACCCGATGCCGACGGCGTAGCGCTCGAGCCGCTCGAACGGCGCATGCGGGACGACGACGATTTCGCCGCGTGAAGAGAAGACCGTCGCGGGCAACATCCGCTCTTCGAGCGCTTCCGTCGGCAGGCCGGCGGCCAGGCTCTCGAGATTGCTCTTGGTCAGCTCGCCCCGTACGAGCACGACCTCCGAAGGATCCACGGTTCGCGCGACGTCGCCGAGGATGTGGATGCGCGCGACGAGCGGCGCCTCTTCGAGAGGTGCGTCCGGCTCGAGCGCAAACGCGACCGCATCACCCCCTTCCCCGTCGCCGTCGATGTGCGGCAGCTCGGCGCGGCACGCCCCGACGAGAAGGAGACCGACGAAGCTCGCGAGAAGACAAAGGGCGACGCACGGCCGCCCCGCCGACGAGGTGTTCACATTCATCGCTTGTTAGGTCGACGACCCGCGCCGCCAGTTGCGCGATAAAAGCGAGAGGCCGGTCGATTCTTCTGCGCCGCCGCCTTCGCCATGCGCGACTAGACTCCGCTCATGACGCCCGATGAGCTGAAAGCCCTTCGACGAGAGCTCGGATGCACCGCGCGGGATCTCGCGACGACGATCGGCGTGGACCAGGACACCCTGGTCGCTTGGGAAAAAGGAGAGCTCTTTCCGACGAAGCGGTACGTCGATCTCCTCGAGGACCTCCGCAAGCGCGGGCCGAGCGCCGTGGTGAAGAAGCCGAAGAAAGGCGGCTCGCCGATGGAGCTGCTCGCCGATCCAGGCCTGTGGCTGCTCGTCCGGAAGCTGATCGCGCACGACACGCTCCGAAAGGAGGTGGCGCGCCTCGCCGAACGCTATCCCGATCCCGCGGAAGCCGAGCGGAGCTGACCGCTCCTAGCCCTTCTTCTCGTCGTCCTCGTCTTCGTCCTCTGACTCGTCGTCGTCCTCGCCGGACTCCTCGTCGTCGTCGTCCTCATCGGACTCGTCGTCGTCGTCGTCCTCGTCGGACTCCTCGTCGTCGTCTTCGTCCTCGTCGTCGTCGTCGTCGTTTTCGTCCTCGTCGTCCTCGTCGTCGTCGTCCTCGTCGGACTCGTCGTCGTCGTCGTCCTCGTCGGACTCGTCTTCGTCCTCGTCTTCGTCGGACTCGTCTTCGTCGGACTCGTCTTCGTCGGACTCGTCCTCGTCCTCGTCGGAGTCGTCGTCGTCCTCTTCGGACTCGTCCTCGTCTTCATCGGACTCGTCCTCGTCGGAGTCGTCGTCGTCGTCCTCTTCGGACTCGTCCTCGTCGTCGGACTCGTCTTCGTCCTCTTCGGACTCGTCTTCGTCGTCGGACTCGTCTTCGTCCTCATCCTCTTCGTCGGGCTCGTCCTCGCTCTCGCCCGCAGCCTTCGGGAGCTCGCTCGCCTCTTCGCCCTCGCCTTCGGACATGGACGGCTCCGCGTCGCCCTCGACGACATGCGACTCGATAGCGCCCTCGCCGCCCGCGAAACCTCCCGGATCTTCCTTGCCGAGCTCTGGCGCCTCTTCGCCCATCTCGCGCTGGAACGTCATGCGCGATTCGTCGGTCAGCTCGGCGAACTCACGCAGCGTCGGCAAATCGGAGAGCGACTTAAGGCCGAAGAATTTCAAGAACTCGGGAGTGGTGCCGTAGATGATCGGCCGGCCGGGCTCGTCACGTTTGCCGAGGATGCGAACCAGATCGCGGTCCAGCAACGCTTTCAAGACCGCCCCCGAATCGACACCGCGCACGTCGTCGATCTCGGGCCGCGTGATCGGCTGACGGTAGGCCACGATCGCCAGCGTCTCGATCTGCGCGCGCGACATCTTCACCGGCTTTTTACCGGTGAGCTCTCGCACGAACGGCGAGTACGCGGGGCTCGTTCGGAAGGCATAACCTCCGGCGATCTCGTCGAGCCGAAAACCACGGTTCTTGTAAAAAGCGGAAAGCTCTTCGACGACGCTCTTCATCATTTTGCGTTCAGCCTTCGCGGTCTTGCACAGCTCGCCGATGGTCATCGGCTTGTCGGATGCAAACAGCAGCGCCTCCACCACACCACGCAAATGCTCACGAACGACATCGAGGCTCGGCGCCGCCGGTTGGGCGGGCGCTTGCGTCTCCTCCGACTTCGCCGCCGGCTGCCCGTGCCGCTTGAACCACGCACGGGCGCGACTTCGAAAGATTCGGGGACCGTCGTCGTTCGCAGACGGAGTCATGGCAAACTGCGTCGTCATCGGTTCGTCTCGTCGGGCTCTGGGGTCGCCGCGTCCGTCTCTTGCGCGGCAGCCTCCCGCAGAGGCTCGGTGATGCCAGGATCGTCGGCGAGGTCCGGCTCGGCGTCTGCGGTCAGCAGCGGATTTTCCTCGACCGCCGGCTCCGGATGAAGCGCCACGGGCTCGGGCTCCACGACGTCTGGCTCGGCGTCTGCAACGGGCTCGGCATCGGCGACGATCGCCTCTTCGTCTTTCGCGGCGTCTAGTTCTGGCTCGACGGCAATGGGCTCGGGCTCGGCGATGACAGGTTCAGCTTCTACGATCGGCTCGTCCGCAAAAGCAAAAGACTCGGGCTCCGCGTCGATGGCGAGCGCGACCGGCTCGGTTCCGACCGCGGGCTCAGCCTCGGCGAGCGCCTCAGGCTCAGCCCCGGCGACCACCTCATCCGCGACGATCGCCTCTTCGTCTTTGGCGAGCTCCAACTCCGGCTCGACTGCAACAAGCTCTGGCTCGGTGACGACAGGCTCAGCCTCTGCGACGGGCTCAGGCTCTGCGACGGGCTCTGGCTCCGCCGCCTCGACGATGAGCTCGTCCGCGACGGCGAAAGACTCGGGCTCTGCGTCAGGCTCCGCCTCGATGGCGAGCGCGACCGGCTCGGTTTCCACCGCAGGCTCCGCGTCAGCGTCGACCTCTTCACCGGCGACGACTGCTTCCTCGGCTCTGGCGAGCTCCAACTCCGGCTCGCCTGCAACGGCCTGTGGCTCGGCGACGACTGGCTCAGCCTCTGCGACGGGCTCAGGCTCCGCCGCCTCGACGATCGGCTCGTCCGCAAAAGCAAAAGACTCGGGCTCCGCGACAGGCTCTGCGTCGACAGCGAGCGCGACCGGATCGGTTTCGACCGCAGGCTCAGCCTCGGCGAGCGCCTCAGGCTCAGCCCCGGCGACCGCCTCATCCGCGACAATCGCCTCTTCGTCTTTGGCGAGCTCCAACTCCGGCTCGACGGCAACGGGCTCCGGCTCGGTGCCGACAGGCTCGGCCCCTGCGACGGGCTCGTGCGCGACGGCGAAAGATTCGGGCTCAGCGTCAACAGCGAGCGCGACCGGCTCGGTTCCGACCGCAGGCTCAGCCTCGACAACCGCCTCAGGCTCAGCATCGTCGATCGCGTCATCCGCGACGACCTCTTCACCGGCGACGATCGCCTCTTCGTCTTTGGCGAGCTCCAACTCCGGCTCGACGGCAACGGGCTCTGGCTCGGCGACGACAGGCTCAGCTTCGGCGACGGGCTCAGGCTCCGCCTCGATGGCGAGCGCGACCGGCTCGGTTTCCACCGCAGGCACAGCCTCGTCGACCGCCTCATCCGCGACGACACTCTCTTCGTCTTTGACGAGCTCGAGCTCCGGCTCGACTGCAACGGGCTCGGGCTCGGCGGCGACAGGCTCAGCCTCTGCGACTGGCTCTGGCTCCGCTACCTCGACGATGGGCTCGTCCGCAAAAGCAAAAGACTCGGATTCCGCGACAGGCTCTGCGTCGACAGCAAGCGCGACCGGCTCCGCTTCGACGGCAGGCTCCGCATCAGCGACGACCTCTTCACCAGCGACGACTGCTTCCTCACCTCTGGCGCGCTCGAGCTCCGGCTCGACCGCAAGGGGCTCTGGTTCGGCGACGACAGGCTCAGCTTCGGCCTCCGCCGCTGCGTCCGGAGCAAATGCGACAGGTTCCGCCTCGACCGAGCCCTCGCCCGCGATGACGTCGGGATCGAAGGATGGCTCCGCGTCGAACGCCAGCTCGACGCGCTCGGCACCGAAGTCGAACGGGCTCGCGTCCAGCTCACCGTCTGCTTCGGTCTCTGCGCGTCCGGCCTCGGGGGCTTGGTCCTCATCGTGCGCTTGCTCGCTCGCATCGCCCTCGATCTCGCCGAAGAGGTCGACGAGCTCGTCCGGCCGGCGGTTCGCGTCGGGCTCCGGGTCCATAGCGCCGGCATCCACGGCGGGCTCGGCCTCGGCCTCTTCGAGCTCGGACGCAGCCTCAACAGGCTGAGCGTCCACGGCCTGAGCCTGCGAAGGCTGCGGCTCTACGGCCGCCGGCTCCGGCTCCTCCGGACGGCGCCGATCCTCCGGACGCGTGTCGAGCGCCGCATCGTCGTCCACGACGACGAGATCGACGTGAATCGGGGCGAGCGGCTCCGTCTGGAAGACGCGCATCATCCGGAGCCGGCACATTTCGAGCACGGCGAGGAACGTGATGACGACGTCGAACCGCGTGGGGGTCTTCGACTCGCGGATGAAAATCTCCTCGAAAGGAATGGATCCGCGCGATTTCAACAGGTCCGTCAGCTCGACGATGCGCTCGGTGATGCTGATGCGGTCGAAGACGATCTCGTGCTCGAACTTCTTGTCGGTACGCGACAGGATTTTGGAAAACGCACCGAGCAGGTCGACGACATTGAACGAAGCGAACGGCGCCGGGCCCTCAGCCTTGGGCTCACTGTGACCACGGGGAAAGACCGCAGAGCCGAGCGTGTCCCGGGAGCCGAGCTCCTCCGCGGCGGCCTTGTACTTTTGGTACTCGAGGAGGCGCCGAACGAGCTCCGCCCTCGGGTCTTCCTCTTCCTCTTCGGCTTCGCCGTCGGCCGCGCTGTCTTTGCCCGCGTCGGGCAGCAGCATCTTCGACTTGATGTACGCGAGGGTCGCCGCCATCACGAGGTACTCGCTCGCGACGTCGATCGTCAGCGACTGCATCACGTCGAGGTAGGCCAGGTACTTCTCGGTGATGAAGCCGATCGGAATATCGAGGATGTTCAGCTCGTGCTTCTGGATGATCTGCAGAAGCAAATCGAGCGGCCCCTCGAACGTCGGCAGCGAGACGACGTAGGCATCCGGCGCATACTCGGGCTCCGCCGGCTTGCTCACCGGCTGCGCCGAGGAATTCGGCCCCGCACCCTCGCTCGCAGCGGGCACACCGTTCCCGACGACCTTCTCCGCCGACGCCTCGGGCGTCGCTTCGTCGGGTTGCTTCGTCCGGGTCTCGTGGCCGGTTTGCGCGAGCCCCGGGCGGGATCGCCGGCTCGCGTCCTTGGCTCGTCCTGCTGTCGCCCGCTTCAAATCTGCCTCACCTCGGACCCGAAGGGTTCGGACCCTATTACAACCGGGGCGTGCTGTCTCGCGCCCCCACCCGACGGCCCACGTGGCGCGATTGTTACGAGCGATCTCGAGCACATCGCCGCCGCGACAGACTGGCGGGCGCCCTCCCTAATTCTGCTACGCTCTTGCACGCTCGATGACGACTAACGCGGGGAAGTCCTGCGCCTCCTGCGGGGGGCTCTACGGCACCGAGGTGCTGTTCTGTCCGCTCGACGGAACTCCTCTGTCGAGCTCACGCACGCTCGCGGCGCATCCGAACGAGATCGATCCGTATCTCTTTCTCGAGCTCCCGGGTCAAATCCAGTTGAACGCGCTCGTCGGCATCGGCTCGATGGGCCGCGTCTACCGCGCCTTCCAGGCCGGCGTCGAGCGCGACGTCGCCGTGAAGATTCTTCACCGCGAGCTCACGGGGAATCTCGAGCTCGTCGCGCGCTTCCACCGCGAGGCGAAGATCGCAAGCCGTTTGGTTCACCCGAACGTCGTGCAGGTCCTGATGACGGGGTCGCTCCCGCCTTCGAAGGACGCGCGCATCGGCGGCGAGGTTCACCTCGTCATGGAGTACCTCGACGGCATCTCGCTTTTGTCCGCGCTCGCAGCGCAAGGTGAAGGCGGCGCGCTTCCGCTCGCGCGCACGCTGCACATCATCCTTCAGCTCTGCGAAGCGGTCGGCGAAGCGCACGTCAACAACATCGTCCACCGCGATCTCAAGCCCGAGAACATCATGCTCGTGCGCCGCGGTGAGGATCCGGATTTCGTGAAGGTCCTCGACTTCGGCATCGCGCGGCTCGACTCCGCGCTGGAAGGGTCGACGACCCAGGCCGGGCTCATCTTCGGCACCGCGAAATACATCTCGCCCGAAGGCGCAGAGGGCAAACACGTCGGCCCTCAAGCGGACGTTTATGCGATTGCGACGGTGCTCTACCAATGCCTCGCGGGTCGCACGCCGTTCCTCGGCGATTCACCGATGGCGCTGCTGGTCCAGCAGATCCACGGCACACCGACCGATCTGCGCTCCGTCCCGCGCGCTGCCTACGTCCCCGAGCCCATCGCGCGCCTCGTGATGGGCAACCTGTCGAAGGACGCGCAGGACCGCTCGGAGAACGCGCGCGTCTTCGGCAGGGAGCTCGCGCTCGCCGCGCGCGAGTCCGGTCTGCACCTCGACACGATGCACGGCGGAGCGCCGCGCGGCGACCTTCGTCTGCTCTCCAAACAGCGCACGCGGCAACACGAGTTCTCGGCTGAATTGAAGGCGAAAATCGCTTCGATCCCGAACGGTGCGAACGGCGCCGCCGCGGCGATCGACGCCGTCGTCGCGGGCGCCTCCCCTCGCCCGATCACGACCTTCGAAGACGCACCTGCGGTGCCGAGGCCAGTTCCACCTGCGCCGCCCCCGCCATCCAGCTCCGGAGCCAGCGCGCGACCGCGGCCGACCGAGATCGGCGATGCCAGCGCACGTCCAGGTGGGACGCAGGTCGCATTCGACGCGCCGGGACACACGCAGCTCCCCGACGAGCCGTGGGATCCCGGTCACCTCGCGCAAGAAGTCCGCGACGACGAAGACATGACGATCAACGGCACGCTCGACGCGTCGTCGTCAACGCCTGCCGAGGATCGTCCGCGCCCGGGCCCGACCATTCCGGGCTCGCCGATCACCGGCGCGAACGGCGTCGCGGCGATCACCGCGTCGACCACGCCGACGGAAGACTTCGCCGATCAAGGCGGCGTCGAGGGTCCGCTCAGCTCCCGGCCAGGCGGCCGCCCGTCTCATCCCGGTTTGTTGAACGGCGCAGCTGCCGGCTCGATCGCAGCGAAACCGGGCGCTTCGCGGCCAGGCCCTTCGAACCCGGGTCTCTCTGCTCCTGCGCTCTCTGGTCGAGCTTCGATCCCATCGAATCCCGGCATCACGCCGATGCCGAGCCGACCTCCGTTGGCCCCGCCGAGCGGCGCCCCGAAGGGCAACCCGCCTCCGCTGCCGCCCGCACACGCCGACGCTGCAGAGACGAACGAAGAAGCGCCGGCACCCGCAAAGCCCGCCGCGCGCCTCAAGCCGGAGCCGACGCTCGCGGAGCCGCTCATCAAGAAGCCGCGCGGTCTCTCGAACGAAGATCGCGACGACGTTGCGCCGACTCGTCCCGTCACGTGGCGCACGTTCGCGCTCATCGCATCGTTGATCGTCATCGTTCCGGTCGTCGCGCTCGGCGCCGCGAAGCTCCTCAACAGCCGCACCTCGGAGACGCAGGGCTTCGACGCGATGCTCGCCGAAGCCGAGACAGCGAAGGAACGCCGCGCGTGGGACGCACCTCCCGGCGCCAACGTGAAGGAGCTCACCGACAAGCTCCTCGCCGAATCACCCGGCGACCGCCGCGTGCTCAGCCTGCGCGCCGCCGCCGCCGACGCCATCGTCAACGACGGCATCGCGAAGCGTCTCTCTGGTGACAACACGGAGGCGCTGCGTCTATTCCGGCTCGCCCTCGAGCTCGCACCCGAGCTCGAGAGCGCACGCGGCCTGGTCGCGCAGCTGGAAGCGACGCAGGCCACGTCTGCGCAATCGCAAGCGACGGCCTCGCAACCGGCGCAAACGCCGGCGTCTTCATCGGCAACAACCGCGGTGAGCACCGCGGCGCCGCCCGATTCCGGCAAGCCCAATCTCACGGGCAAGCTGCCGACCGCGAAGTCCGGATCGACGTCGACGGTGGCTCCGAAGACATCGGGCAAGACCAACGATCCCGACGACGTGATTCAAGTTCCCGACGTGCCCCCGCCGCCGCCGAGCACCGGCTCGTCCGGGCCGTGGCTCTGATCGGAACGCAGCTCCCGACGCAGCACCCCCTTCGAACCCTGGTTGCGTTCTCGGGCGCAGCGGCGGCGTTGCTGCTTTCGTTCGACGCGGCGGCGCAAGACACGTCAGCAGCGTCGAGACGTGCCGCTGCTGCGCGCGAACGCGGGCTGCCGTACACGGTATTCGAAGCCGGCGTCGGGTTCGTCGCGCTACCCGCTGCGGAGGTTTGCCCGCGTTCGATCGACGAGTGCTCGACCGGGGAAATCAGCCTCGGCCTCGGCATTCGCAACCTCTACGAATTCGGCCCGTTCGGTATCGGCGCGAGCGTCATTTGGGCGACCACCCTCCGCAACGACGACGCGCGCGGCGATCCGGATCTCGAGCGCGAGCACGGCCGCCGCTACTTCCTCGTCGAGGCGCTGTTCCGGTACGCGTATGTGCAGACGCACACCGCCGAAGCGTGGGTCGGTACGGGGATCGGCGTCGTCAGCATCCGCGACTCGTGGACGGTGAAGGCCGATCGCGATCCCGTCAACGAAGTGAAGTTCGTCGGACCCGACTCGCTCATCATCAGCACTGAAGGTCTTTCCGCTTCGATCATGGCCGGCGGCGCGTGGATCTTCGCGGAGAACTTCTCGCTCGGCGGCCTGTTTCGATACGGCAATTGGATCATGCCGTTCGAGCCGGACACGACGCCGCTCGGCGACGTCGCTTCGCTCTCGGGACGCATCGATGTCTTCGAGCTCACGACGACGCTCGCGTATCGCCTGGCGCTCTGACGCTTCGACGCGACCTACGAGCAACCGACTTCGGCGCACGCGTAGATCGCCACGACGATCGCGAAGCCGACGGCGGTCGTCTTCCCGCCGAGCGCGTAGCGAACGGTGATCGGTCCATCGACGGTGAGCGTCGGCTCGACGCTGAAGAACACGCCGAGCACGCCGTGTGCGCTCACGGCGAGCTCGCCGTATCCACCGAATCGCGCAGGCCCGTCCGGGGGAAGCACCATCGCGGGCCCGACCGACGCCTCGACGTAGAAGGTTTCGTCCGCGCCGGGCAGCCAGTAGCGCGTCTTCACGAGCGCGAGCGCCTCGAACTCGCTCGAGACGTTTTCGTCGTCCTGTTTCGCGAGCTGTGAGCCGCCGAGGGAGATGACCGGGCCGAGCTGAAACCGATCGAACCCAGGCGGCTGACCGAGCCACCCGATCTCGACCGAGCCGCGAAGGCCAAACGTCGACCAATCCTCGGTCACCCCCGACATCGTTACGTCGGAGTGGATCGACGAGTGACATCCCGAGTCCGGGAGCACGAACCCGAAGCCGATGTTGTCGACCTCGACGACACAATCGTCGTCCGCGCGGGCGGTCGTCGCCGAAAGCGTCGACACCGTGACCGCCGCAGCCACCGCCCCTGTCCGCACCAGCGCGCGCACGGGGTCATGGTACGCGGCGTCGCGCGCACCATCCCTCGGCGCGATCGTGCTCCGATCAGCGCATCGCCATCAGACTGAGCACGCGCCGCTCGACGTGATCCATCGCGCCCGGATCGAACAAGATCGTGTTGTGTCCGATCCCGTCGATGACGACATGATCGCCGTACGGCAGCGCGTGGGATTGCGACGATGACGCGAGGACGTCACCGCCCGCGGTGATGGATAGATGCGGGATCTCCCGCGTCGCCTGCGTCAATCGGATGATGCGCAAGACGGGGCTGTCGGGGTCGAGATCGCGCGCCCACTCGAAACCTCCCGGCAGCGCGGCGGCAGCAGGAACCCCGCCGAACGGCGCGGCGAGCGCGATGGTCGACACGATGCGCGGGTCCTCGACCGTCAGCGCGTAGTGGCGCGCGACGATGCCTCCCAAGCTATGGCCCAGCAGATGAACCGAGCAGCGCTCCGGCAGCCGGTCGAGCAGAGCCTCGAGACGTTTTCCGATCGTCACGGCACCCGGCCCCGGCGGATAGGAGAGCGTCGCCGCGCGGATCCTGCGATGGCGCTCGATACGCTGGCGGAGCGGGCGCAGCACGCCCGCCGTCGCGAACAGGCCGTGCAGCAAGACGACCACGTGATCGTCCGGCTCGACCCCCGCGGGAACGACCGGCGCGAGCACGTCGCGTGGAAGGAGCAGCGCCTGCCGCGCAAACGCACCGGCCTCGCGTGCTGTCGTGACGAGCTTCGAGAGCAGCAAGAAGATCTTTGATTACCATACCGCCGTGCACGACGCCCCGATTCGCGCGGTCTCCTTCGACTTCGGCCAGACGCTCGCCAGCTTGGATGCCTCGATGCTCCTCACGAAGCTCGTGCGGCGGGGCATGCGTGCCGACGTCGGACATCTGGAGCGGGCACTGCCGGTTGCGTGGGCGGCGTACGACGCAGCCGTCCGCGCGGGCATCGCGGGTCACCCCTGGAAGCTCTTCATGCGCACCTTGCTCGAGGAAGCGCGCTGCGAGCCTGCGAGCGCGGTCGACGCAGCCGTCGACTTCTTGTGGGACGACCAGCCCACCGCGAACCTCTGGCGCCGGCCGATCGCAGGCATGATCGAGCTCTGCCGCGAGCTGAAATCCGACGGCATGCGCATCGGCATCCTCACGAACTCGGAGGGCCGCGCCGCGGAGCTCGTCGCCGAGCTGGGCTGGGCCGGCATCTTCGATACCGTGGTCGACTCGGGCCGGGTCGGCGTCGAGAAGCCCGATCCGCGCATCTTCGCGATGATGGCCGAGCAGCTCGAGCACCCGCAAAACGAGATCGTGCACGTCGGCGATTCGCTGGGGGCCGACGTGAAGGGCGCCGTGCGCGCGGGCATGCGCGCAGTCTGGTTCGGAGGCCGCGCCGCGGACGCCCCGGAAGGCGTCCTCGTCTGCGCGGCCGCAACCGACCTGCGCGAGGCGCTCGCAGCGCTTCGCGCAGGCACGTGAGTGACCGAGCCCGAATCGCGCGTCGCGACTCTCAGTGATCGAGCGAGGCGACGAGCTTCTCGTACGCCGCGACGTCGAGCAGGTCGTCGAGCGTCGACGTGGTCTCGATCTGAATCATCCAAGCCGCGTAACAGTCCTCGTTGACGAGCTCGGGCTTCGACTCGAGGTCTTTGTTGATCTTCACGACCTTGCCGGAGACGGGCGCGAAAAGATCCGACAGCGTCTTCACGCTCTCGATCGTGCCGAACGCCTTGCCGTGCTCGATCGTGTCCCCCTCTTTGACGTCGAGGTTCACGAGCGTGATGTCACCGAGCTGCTCGACGGCGTACGCGGTGATGCCGACCTCGACTTTTCCGCCGTCGGCCTTCGCCCACTCGTGATCCTTCGTGTACTTGCGATCCGAAACCACCTTCACCATGGGGGGTGCTCCTCTACGATGCTTTGCGCTTGTAGAACGGGGTCTTGACGACGACCGCCTCCGCCTTGCGTCCGCGGCAGTCAACGACGAACTCGGTGCCGACAGCGGTCATCGCGGTCGGCAAATAGCCGAGGCCGATGTTCTTGCCGACGGTGGGCCCGGGGCTTCCGCTCGTGCAGATGCCGACCGTGGCGCCATCCTTGTCGAGGAGCGGGTAGCCGTGGCGCGCGATGCCACGGCCCGTCATCTCGAAGCCGACGAGGCGCCGCTCCAGGCCCTTTTCTTTGATCGCGACGAGCGCCTGCTTGCCGACGAACTCGGGTTTGTCGAGCTTCACGACCCACGCGAGGCCGGCTTCGAGCGGGTTCGTCGTCTCGTCGATGTCGTTGCCGTAGAGCGAAAGCCGCCCTTCGAGGCGCAGCGTGTCGCGCGCGCCGAGACCGATCGGCAACACGCCTTCGTCACGGCCGGCGGTGAGGAGCGCGTCCCAGAGCTTCGGCGCGGAGGCGTTCTCGCAAAAGATCTCGAGGCCGTCCTCAGCGGTGTAGCCGGTGCGCGACGCCGTGCAGGTGACGCCTGCGATGGTCGTGTCGACGAACGAGAACGACCCCAAGCTCGACAGGTCGGAAGAAGCGAGGCGCGACGCGATCGCCACGGCCTTCGGGCCTTGGAACGCGATGAGCGCGGTCGCGTCGGAGATGTCCTCGAAGTCGCAAACGCCGCGCGCGGCGGCGCCGACGTGCCCCACGATCTTCTCGCGGTTCGACGCGTTGCAGACGATGAGCCAGCGATCGGCCGCGGCGCGATAGACGATGAGATCGTCGAGGATCGTGCCCTTGTCGTTGCAGGCGCAGGTGTAGAGCGCCTTGCCGTCGACGAGCTTCGACGCGTCGTTGGTGATCAAACCGTTGACCAGCTCGCCCGCCTTCGGCCCTTTGAGGGACAGCTCGCCCATGTGCGAGACGTCGAACAGGCCGCCGGCGTTGCGCACCGCGTGGTGCTCACCGACGAGCCCGGCCTTGTACTGCACCGGCATCTCGTAGCCGGCGAAGGCGACCATCTTCCCGCCGTCGCGAACGTGCAGATCGTAAAGGGGCGTGCGCTTCAGATCAGTCGAAGGGTCCGTCACGGGAGCGGATTGGTACCAGCCGCCCTCGGGCGCGTCTACGCGCTTCCCGCCCGTCGCTCGCGTTTCCGTTCGAGCTGTTGACGCATCGCCTCGTGGTCGCTACCCGTTCGTGCGCCGATGCCCATCGACTTGACCACCCTCGGCTGGACGACCCGCCCCTACGAGCTCTCCTACGATTGGAGGACGCTCGCGACGTACGCGCTCGGCGTCGGCGCGAAGCGCGACGAGCTGCCTTTTCTCTACGAAGGAACGGCCGGCGGGATGAAGGTGCTGCCGACGTTCGGCGTCGTGCCTGCGCACGCCCCCGTGGTCGAGGCGCTCACCAAGACCGGCGGAAACCTCGCGATGATCGTCCATGGCGCGCAGACGGTCCGCGCGCATCGCTCGATTCCCGATCAGGGCACGCTCTCGACGACCGCGCACCTGAAGGCCATCTACGACATCAAGAAGTTCGCGCAGGTGATCGTGGAGACCTCCACGACCCACAGCGGCGAGCTGGTCTACGAGACGGTTTGGTCGATCATCTTCCGCGGCGAAGGAAACTTCGGCGGCGAGCGACCTCCGCGCGACGAGAGCCCGAGCGCCCCGAAGGATCGCGAGCCGGATTGGTCCACGCAGGAGGCGACCAGTCCCGAGCAGGCGCTCCTCTATCGCATCTCCGGCGATCAGAACCCGCTGCACGCGGACCCTGTCTTCGCGGCGAACGTCGGCTTCACGCAGGGGCCGATCCTCCACGGGCTCTGCACCTTCGGATTCCTTGCGCGCGCCGTGGTGAAGAACGCGTGCGGCGGCGACCCGGATCGCCTGCGCTCAATCAGCGCGCAGTTCCGTCGGCCGGTTTGGCCGGGCGACACGTTGAAGATGTCTGGCTTCGACATCGGCGAGGGTAAAGTCGCCCTCACGACCAGCGTCATTGAGCGCGACGAAGCTGTCCTAGGCAGTGCATACGCGGTGATCGGTCGAGGCTGACCAGAGCGAACAACGAACATGGCGAAGCAAGAGACGAAAAAGGCCAAGGCAGTCGAGGAACCGAAGAAGAAGGCCGACCCGGTCCCTCCCGAGGCGGAAGAAGAGCTCGACGAGGAAGAGGACGAAGAAGAAGGCGAATACGAGGACGAAGAAGAGGACGAAGAGGAGGAGCAGCCCGCGAAGAAGGCGCCTCACGCGGCCTCGCCTCACAAACCGGCGGAGCCGGTCGATCATGACCAGGAGCCGGGTTGGTGGTATCCGCACGCCGTCCTCGGTGTGCTCGTCGTGATCGGCGTGCTCGGCTTCTTCGGGATCTTCAACGGCATCGTCGGGCGTTTCCTCAACCCGAGCGACGTGCATCACTCGACCGAAGGCTCGGCACATCCCGCGACGAGCGGCGCCGCTCCCACGGCAGCTCCGACCGCGAAGCCTCAGCCCGAGGCACCGCCGGCGCCGAAGCCGACGGTCACGACGGCCGCGGATCCGGACCTGTTCGGCGCGAAGCGCATCGTCATCGGCTTCAAAGGCGCGCGCGCGCTCAAGCCGAACGACCCGAAGCCCGCCGAGCGCTCGAAGGAAGACGCGAAGAAGCGCGCCGACGAAGCGCTGAAGAAGATCCGCGGCGGCAGCAAGTTCGACGAGGTCGCGGGCGAGTTCTCCGACGAGGCCGGCGCGAAGAGCACCGGCGGCAACATGGGCAACTTCAAGCGCGGCGTGTACCCGGATCTCGAGCCGACGCTCGACAAGATGAAGCCGGGCGACATGACCGAGGTCATCGAGACCGCCTTCGGCTACGAGATCCTGCAGCGCACGAAGTGACTAAAGCTTCTCCGCGATCGCGGTGAGCTTCTGCTTCTTCTCGTCCGGCGACAGCGTGAGCTTCGCACGCTCGTCGTCGGACATCCCGCCGCGCATCACGCGAAGCTCGTCCCAGACGGCGACGACGCGTTTCCCTTTGCGCGCGACCGCGACGTTGCCCTTCAGCGCGCCTTCCTTCCAGTCGTAGGTCGTCGCCTCGTCGCCCGCGCCCGCGACCGACTTGCTTCCCTCGGACTTCGCAGCCGCAGCGTAGACGGCCTTCGCCGCGGCGTCGTCGGCGCGCTCGACGACCGAGACGCGGTAGCGCTTCGTGCCGTCGAGGTAATAGCCGACCGCGCCGCCGATCGCGTCTTTCGCCGGATGATCGACGTCGCCTGCCGCGCCGGGAAACGGCCCTGATAGTCGGTAGCGCATACCCATCGGGATTCGCCCTTCGGCGGGCAGAAGCGCAACCTCTGCAGGCGGGCTCTTCTCACCCGGAAGCTTCTCTCCAATCGCCTTCACGAATGGCGCGAGCACTCGCTTGCCGTCTTGGGCGAGCTTGTCGGGCGTCGCCGCGTCGTCGTTGTAGACGATCTCGAGCAGCCACGGCCCGCGCCACAGATATGCATTGCCGATCCCGAGCGCCGCTGCGCCGCCGCCCTCCGTCGCTTTGGGCGTCGCTTCATCGGCGGGATCGCCGTCGCCGACGACGCGCTTCGTAAACATCGCGTAGGCAGCCGCATCACTCGCGAACTTCGACGCGTTGACGTCGATCGAGACCGGACCGCCCGCCTCCGCGATGTATCGCGCATGCACGACGCGCTCGACGCCGTAGTCCTCGTAGTTCTTCGCTTCCCCGTCGAAGAGATCGGCGATCTTCTCGAGCGGCTCGCGCGCGCCTTTGCCGAAGCTCTTGTCGGCCTCCTTCGGATCGAGACAGAAGCCTTCGCTCTTCGCCGGTAGAAACGTCTTCGCGAGCTCGTCGTCGGCGCTCGCGCGTGTGCACGTCACGACGGCTGCGCTTCCGGATGTGGTCGCCGTCGTCGCGGGCGGCGGAGGTGCGCCGCGTTTCTCAGGCTGCACCTTGTCGTTTTCACCGCCGCCGCACGCACCGAGCCACGCCGAGAGAAGGAGGACGGCGCAGGGGTTCTGTGCGTAGTGATTTCGAGCCATTCATGCCTCCGAGGAAGGCCGAACTTTTTTCATAGCCTCGCAAGGACTTCCAGCACCGAACGGGTGGCCGAGCCGCGTTTGTCCTGCAGTTACCTACCTTGTGCGGATGGTCCGCGGGCTGCATTCCTCGATCGAAGCGTCAGTCGACCGCTCGTAGCCAGCCGCCCGGAACGCCACGTGAACCCCGGTTCGCCCGTGGCGCGTTTCCTGCTAGGCACCGTCCCGCTTATGCGATCGACCCGACGCGATTGGAAGAGATTGCGGACCTCGCGCCGCCGGTCTCTGCCGGGTTTCACCCTCATCGAGATGATGGTCGTCGTCACCATCATCGCGATGATGGCGGCGCTCGCGGGCCCGTCCGTCATCCGCATCATCCAGGATCGTCGCTCGCAGAAAGACGCGCTCGAGCTCGTCAACATGCTCCAGGACGCGCACACGCGCGCGTTCGGTCGCGGATCCGCCGTCCTCGTGACGTACACGCAGGCACCTGCCAACGGCGTCTCGAGCATCCGCTTCACCGAGTCGATGCAGCCCATCGACGCCGGCGGCACGCTCGACCTTCCGAATCCGTCCTGCGCCGGCACGCAGTCCGCGATCCTCCGCTACTGGAACCCGACCGATCGCGAGAAGTCGACCTCGATAACGATGCAGATCGCCGGCCAGCCGGCCTTGGGTGCTGGCGCGACCCAGATCCTCTGCTTCACGCCGCGTGGCGGGACCAAGGCTTGGATCGACCCGGCGGGTCCTCCGCCGCCGAGCTGGGTGAACCTCACGGACGCAACCCAGTTCACCGTCACGTCGACCATCACGCAGAACGCTCGCTTCGTCTACCTCTACCCCAACGGCATCGCGAGGCTTCGCCTATGAGCACGCGTCTTCGTGGCAAGGCGTCCAGCCTCCGCTCTCGCCGCGGCTACACGATGGTCGAGGTCATGATGGGCCTCGCGATCCTGGCCGTCGGCTCGGCGGCGATCGTCGCGCTGCAGCGCTTCGCCGTGATGGGCACGATGACGAGCCGTCACGTCACCAACGCGACGAACATCGGCGTCACCGTCCTCGAGTCGGTCAGCCTCGAGTCGAATCGTTGGGTCAACAACTCCTCCGGCGGCAGCCTCACCGCAGCCAACATGGCCTGGCTCGGCCCTGCCCTCGCCGCGCCGAACACGTGGGTCGCTCCGGCCCAGCACGGCTTCAGGCTCGACGGTGCCGCCGTCGACGCGACCACCGCGAACCCCGCGGATCAGGTCGCTTACTGCACGCACGTCCGCGCGATCTTCCTCGGCAACGTCAACGCGGTCGGGCCGCTCGACGCCGCAGACGCCGCCCGCATCGAGGTTCGGACCTACTACGCGAAGACGGGCCGCACCATCGCCCCCGAATGCAGGAATCTCTCGGGCGCCGACGTCACCTCGCTCTTCCAGAATACCGACCAGAACGTGCTCAGCTTGAACCGTAATCGCAGCGAATACGGCGTCGTCTACCTGTCCACGATCGTGCGGAGGAACCCGTGACGACGCGCCCGGACACGCATCGCTCGAGCGCCTCGTCGCCGAGCGCCCGCGCAGGCTTCACCGCCGTCGAGCTCATGGTCGCGATCACCACGTCGCTCATCGTTTGCGCCGGTGCCTACACGCTCGCGAAGACGTCGCTCGAGGTCTTCCAGCAAGAGGCCCGGATGAACTCGGCCCAGTTCAACAACGTCATGGGCATGAACCGGCTCTCGACCGACATCAAGCGTGCCGGGTTCCAGACGAGCCCCGACGCCGACACGGATCTGCAGGTCTGCGCACCTCCGACGGGTGCGCTCGCGGGTTTGCTCAAGGCGGTCAATGTCTTCGAGGGTGCCGACAGCGGCACCTACGGCTCCGGCGACTACCTCGGGTTGCCGTCGATGGTCACCGGCCCGGAGAACAACCGCGCCCCCGATCGCATTCGGCTCGCCGCAAACTACACGACCTCCGACAAGTACCGGCTCGGCCCCGTCGACATGACGGGCAACAAGATCTCCGTGCAGGTCGACCAGCTCGCAGTGCAGCGGATCTTCCACGACGCGCGCCTCGCCGGCGGAAACGAGTTCTGCTCGGCCTTCCCCGCCGGCGGCATCGCTCGGCTCGTCGATGCCGCAAACCGCACGCGCTTCATCGAGGTCGCGAGCTGCGCCACCACCGACAACACCGACGCGACGAACTACGCGTCGATCACGATCACCGCGGTGAACATCCCGGTCGGAACCGGCTGCGGTGAGGCGACCCAGGGCTACATCAACCCGGTCAACGTCATCGACTACGTCCCCGTTCACCTCACCAATTTGAACGCAACGTCGCAAGGCCTCGGCACGACGATCCAAACCCTGCTGACCCAGGAGTCGACGAATGCGGGCGTGACCGGCGACGAGAGCCGCATGATGCTCGTCCGGCGCGCGCTCGGCGCGAACGGCGCGATTCTCCCAAACTCCACCACCATCGAGGCGGACTACCTCGTCGATCTCAACTTCAGCGCGCGGTACGCGTCCGACGCGCTCCAGCCGAACACTCACCAGTTCGCCGACTTCGAAGCGGTCGGGGCCATCCCGGAAAACCAGGTCCGCAGCCTCGGGATTCGGATGACGACCCGCTCCCGCTTCGCCGACCGCGCCGAGCGCGGTTTCACCGTCGTGCCGAACGCGTCGCAGCCGCTTCCGCGGTTCGAAGCGTTCACGAGCACGGCGACGAATCGAATGCGTTTCGCACGGGTCCGAACGTTCTTTACCGAGGTCGCGATCTCGAACCTCCAGGGGGTGGTGCCGTGGTGATCGGGAAGAAGCTCGTTCGGCGTGTCGGTACCCGCCGTGCTCTGTCTCGCCGCGCTCTCTCTCGCCGCGCTCTGTCTCGCCGCGCTCTCTCTCGCCGCGGAATGACCGTGTTCGTGGTGTTGCTGGTCATCACGATGTTGGGCGCCATCGGCATGTTCGCTGCGCGTTCGTCGCAGCTCGGCGTAACGAACTCGGGCCGCTATCGCCAAATGGTGCAAACGCACTACGTGGCCGAGGCGGGTATGCACGCCACCGTTTCGGAGTTTGCGCGCGACTCCCAGCAATACCTCGAGCAGCTCAAGGCTTCGTCGCCGCCGGCCACGGTGTCGGGCGCGACCTATCCCTGTCAGGACATCCCGTGGAACCCGTCGAAGCCGACATTCCGTCCCGCTTCGACGAACTGTCTGCGCCTCGGCTACGACACCGTCGAGCGATCGGCGCGACGTCGCACGGGCAACAGCTCCCTCGACGTCTTCGTCAAGAAGGGCATCGGCGGCGCCAACGAGTCCCTGCCCGGCAGCTTCGGCATGGCGAACATCGCCGGCAACTTCGCGATCGAGGTCACCGACGAGCGCGCCGTCGACCCGCCCCCCGCCGGCATGGCGATCGCCGGCACGGGCCCCGGCACCTCGACGGTCTTCAAGGCCGTCACCGTCCGCGTCATGGGTCAGCTCATCCCGACCGAAGACGACGGCGACAAGCTTCCCCCGACGAACGACACCTTCAAGTACGCAACGAGCATCGAAATGATTCGTGCCGAGGTCGTCGTCGGCCCGGTCAAACCCTGAAGTCTTCGATTTCCCACTTACGAATTACCCACTTGGCGCGAGTGATTGCGCCTGTCACGCGCGAGTGATTGCGCGTGTCGTGACGACGATTGCTTCTTCGCGTGGAGCACCACGCAAACCGATTCGGCCGGAGGAACTCATGACGCCCCTCACAAACACGCGAAAACGCCTGGTGAAGCGCGGAATCATCGGAGCGAGCGCGATCCTGTTGCTCGGCGTTTCGCGTGACGGCTATGGCCAGGGGAGCGACGGCATCAAGAAGCCGAACGTCATGGTCATGATCGACACCTCCGAGTCGATGGTCCGCGCCATGGACGGCTCCGCGGCCGACTGTGAGGACGGCGACAAGGGCCGTTGGGCGATCCTGATGGAGGCGCTCACCGGCAGCGTCAACGATCTGCGCTGCAACTCCGGCCGCATCTCGAACTCGCCGAGCATCCGCGAGAAGGCCGTTCCGATCGATTCGAACGGCTGCCGACCATATCTCAATCAGGACAGCTCCGTCGTCGACGCGCTCACAGCCCACCCCGGCGCCTGGCCCTACATGACCCAGGGCAACAAAGAGTGGCGCCAGACGGTCGTCTACTGCGGCAAGAACAACAACAGCATGTACGACAACGACTACAACACCCGTTGTGGCGCGGGGTCGAGCTGGAATTTCGGCGAGCTCTGCAAGATCAAGAACAAGGAGTGGGACCAGATCGATGACGGCCTCATCGACACCTACTCCACGCAGATGCGCTTTGGTTTGATGGCGTTCGACGGGTTGTCGACGACGCAGAACGCCAACAACGACCTCGACTACCTCTACTGGTACCACGCGATGAACCGCGTCGCGGGGGACGTGAAATACGGTCAGAACGACAACTGCCAGCTCGGCACGACGGGCGGCCGTTGTTATCTGGCAAACGCCAATACGTGGTTCGGCAGCAACTACTATGGCGATCCGCAGTTCAGCTATTGGTTCCAGGCGAACGGCAACAGCTGGTTGAACGGGAATCGCGCCTACGGCGGATACATCGTCTCGGAAAACCCGATGTGGTCCGTGACGCTCACGTTCCCCCGGCACACCGTCGCCGAATCGAACATCGACATCGGCGTGCGCAACCCGCTCGCTCGCCCCGATCAGGGCAGGTTGATTGGCTTCGGCGCCGCCAGTTGGGACTTCAACGATCCCGGCGCGCTCGGCTGCAGCTCGGAGGACGACTGCACGAAGCTCCACAACGAAATGGTGCAGCAGGCGATCCTCGGCACGACACAGACGCTCGCGCGTGTCCCCGCGATGTCGCCCGACGCCAAGGCAGGCCTCCTCGCGGGGCTCTTGCTACCGGGCAATCACGACGCTCCGTCCTCCACGCCGATCGCGGCCGCCCTTCGCGACGCGTACGAGTTTTTCCGTTACGACAACGCGTCGGTCGCGGTCCATGTCCCCCACCCGCACAACGTCGACCCGTCGACGAACAGCGCGCTGATGGGGAAGATCTCGCCCAGCCAGGATCCCTATTACAACGGCACGGCGAACGCCTGCCGCAAGCAGCACATCGTCCTCGTCACCGGCGGCGAGCCGGAGAACGACATCCACGATCGCGCGGCGAGCTGGGCCTGGCAGCTGAACGACGATCGCGGCGTGAAGACGTACGTCCTCGGCACCGCAGCTCGCTACGTGCAATGGAATCGGCATTGGCTCGGCATCGGCTTCCCCGAGACGAAGGATTGCACCACGGTGAGTTATCCCGCGGACTTCGGCTCCGGCGAGATGTGTGAGCCGGACCCGATCGACCCCGTGAGGTTCAAGTACGCCGACCCCGACTACGCCACGCTTCTCTCCGGGTCCGAGCCCGACAAGTTGCGCGCCTGCTGCACCCTGGTGGAGACGGCGTATCGCGGCGGCACGGGTAAACCCTACTTCCCCGAGAACGCCAGCGAGGTGAAGCAGGACCTCAACAAGATCCTCTCGGACATCAGCGGCGAGCTGGTCAGCCGGACGCAGCCGACGTTCGCGAGCGCACCGCGCACCTTCATGGCGCAGGCGACGCCGATGTCGGTCAAGGGAACGTACTTCGAGCTCCGCTCTTCGGTGCACCTCAACGAAGGCGACACGATGTGGCGCGGCAACCTCGAGCGCGTCCGTTACGCGTGCACGACCGGGGCATCGCCCGTTCCGACGCCGCTACTCGTCGAGGCGAGCAAAGGTGATCGTTATCAAGAGAACGTGAACATCGTGAGCGCGAGCCCGTCGCGCAAGTTCTTCACGGTCGCTCCGCTCGCCGACGTGGGTAACGGCAATGGCGACGACGACGTCACGAACTACGCGCTTCGCATGCAGGGCTCGCTCCGCCCGACCGCCGGCGATCCGAACGACGAAGATCATCTCTTCAATGGCGGTGACGAGGGCAACTACCGTCGATTCCCGAACAACACGAGTGACACGACGCTCGACGTTCCGGTGGATGTCGACACGCTTCCCAGCCGTATCGACGGCCTCACCGACGTGCCGAAGCTCCCGGTCGTCATGGGCATGCGTGACTCCGACAAGAAGGCGTGCGACGCCGCGACCGGCACCAACAACCTCGAACAGTGCGCCGACCGCGTGGTGAAGTGGTTCGCGGGTGACGACGATCCGGGTGGCGATACACCGTCGCGTCTGCCGGGCAGCAGCCACTGCGCCAACTCCAACAACTGCAGCGCGCTCGGCGGCATCTATCACTCCTCGCCGGTCGTCGTCCCGCCTCCGCAGGCCTCCGACTCCGACGAGCAGAACTTCGGCCGTGTCCGAAGCAACGGGGAGCAGTCGTTCTTCGAGCAGTACCAGAACCGCCCGATGATGGCGTATCAGCAGACCACCGACGGCCAGCTACACGCGTTCGTCCTCACGATGGACGACTTCGACGGCGGCACGAATCCGGACTGGGACGCGAGCGCCTCGCCGACGCCGGTCAACAAGACCGACGCGCTTCGCAACAACGAGCTCTGGTCGTTCATCCCGCCGGCGGTCATGCCGTCCTTGTTCCCGAACTTCAACGTCCAGGTTCGCCTCCTCGACGGGCAGCTCACCTGGGACAACGTCGTGTTCGAGCGACCTTTCGGTGAAAATGGCGGCGTCAGCTCGACGGACGGCGACAACGTGAACTGGGACTACCGGACGGTGATCGTCGCTGCGAGCGGCGAGTCGGCGCTCGGTGGCTTCTACTATGCGCTCGACGTCACCGACCCGGTGAAGCCGCGTTTCCTCTGGCAGCTCAGCTACGCGGGTAACGGCGCCAACGGCGAGCCCGGCGACAGGCTCTTCGGCAAGTCGGCGCCCGGCGCCGCCATCACGCACATTCGATACGAGGAGCGAGACGGCCGGCAGAAGATCGTGGCCGTCGCCGTGTTGCCCGGTGGTAAGCCGATCAAGTCGGCCCCCGTCAGCGTCGTGGATCGCCGAATCGATCCCGACAGCTACTGGGACGGCTCCCGCAAGCCTCGCTCGCGGGTCCGCAACTGGGGTACCGGCAGCGACCTCGATCGCGGCGAGCCGTCTCGCAGCCTCACCATCGTCGAGCTGTCCACCGGGCGGATCCTGGGCCGCATCGTCGGCGACATGGCCGACAACCCGCGTGATCCGTCCGACGCGACGAACCTGACGCGCACCATCCTGCACGACCACGTCGCCATCGGCCGATCCGACGCCGCGAAGAGGCCGTTCGACAGCCCGATTACCGGCGTGCCGGTCGCGTATCCGGCCGGTATCGGCAAAGTCGCCGACCGAGTCTATGTCGGCGACGCGGACGGCGCGCTCTGGCGCATCGATCTATCGAGCCCGGACCCGGACGACTGGAAAGCGCGGATCGCCTTCGACGCGTACAACAGGGGCACGAACTCCACGCTCGACAAGGCGTACATCGCGACGGGCCCGAACAAGGGTAATCAGCTCGACAACAACGCGGCCCCCGACGATGCCGCGCTCATGGGCCAGCCGATCCAGACGGCGCCGGTGCTCTCGCTCGACGACAGCGGCAACGTCGTCGTCACCTTCACCACCGGTGATCAGGAAGAGTTCCGCACGGTCTCCGACGGCATGGTGAACATCCTCGCGAGCTTCCCCGAGGTGCCGAAGGACGACTACCCGTACTTCCAAGCGACGCTCGATTCGTCACAAGGAGTCGAGGTCGCCTTCCAAGACGGCGCGCGCGTCACCGGCCCGCTCAACCTCTTCGACGGTCAGCTCTACTTCGCCTACTTCTCGCCGGTGAACGGTGGGACTTGTCAGGCCGGTAAAGGTGGGCTCTGCGGCTTCAACTACGTGCGCCGCGAGAGCGACGTACCGATCCCCGCGACCGACTTGAACCCGGAGACGGGCAGCGGCGCCACGATCTGCGAGGACTTCTCGCACGGCGAGGTCGTCTTCGGTGTGTCGATCAACCTGATGCCCTCGTGCACCCCGACGGAGAGCGTCTCGACCGATCCGTGGCTCGCCGGCCAGTACAAATCGATCACGCAGTCGAACCTCGGCCAGTACCAGCTCTCGTACCACACGAACGTCGACGGCGGAGAGCACCAGGACGCGAAGACGCCGAACGCGACCTTGGATTTGCCGGCTCCGTCCTCGAAGACCCGCGTGCGCACTTGGGTTAGCGTCGTCGAGTGAAGCGAGCATCTTGGTGGGCCGGCGCCGCGGCCGCGATGTCGATCGCGGCGATCGGCGCCGGCTGTGATCCGAAGGACGAGCCGACACAACCGTCGGCGAGTCAAGCGCCCGCGCCCGATGCGGTCGACCCGAGCGGGCTCATCGAGGGACCGAACGTCGCGTTCGGGCTGCGCCTTCCGTTTCGCTCCGTCGTGCTGGAAGAGTCGCCGACCGGCGCACAGATCGACCTCCCCTTCCCGCTCGAACAGGTCTCGACGTACGTGCGAGCTCGCGTCGAGACGAGTGACGTGAAGGTCGGTCCCGGGTCTACGCGGTTCCAGAGCGCGGCCGTCATCGGTGGCGCCCCCGAGATGCGGTTCGACATCGTGCTCAAGCGAATGTCGGGGGCGACGAAGATCTCGATGATTCGCCGGTTCGCCGAGGAGCCTCCGCCGGTCGAGCCGGCACCAACCGTGTCGGTCGACCCGAGCCTCTTCGAGAAGGGCCCCCCGCCGAAATCCGAATAGCCGGCGATCGTTTCGTCAGCTCGCGCTGACCTTCGCCGAACCGTCGAGGGTGATGATGGACGCCTCGAGCTCGCTGGTCTCGCCCGGGTCGACGGCCGAGATCCGTCCCTCGTCCGTCGGAGGCAGCGTCGTGTCCTGATCCGCGTCGTCGGCGGTCCTGCGTAAGATCACGACGGCGCCGCGAACGCGGCCCGCGTGATCGAACACGGGGGCCGCTCGGCTGAAGACCGTCCTCGCGCCGAGGACCGTCGGCTCGGTGACGTCGATCACCTCTGCGAACGCCAGGGTTCGCTCGAGCGGCTCGCGGAGCATCGCGAGCACGTCGACCGACGTGATGGTGTCGCCGCGACCGATGATGCCGCCCAACATCGCTTGCGCGGACGGGTTCATGTAGAGGACGCGCAGCTGCCGATCGGTCGAGATGACGCCGTCGTCGAGCAGCTTCACCGTCGTCGACGACCACCGCTCGCTGTCGTGGATCGCGCGGTAGTCGCGCTGTCGTTCGAGCGCGATGGTGATCGCCCAATGCAGCGCATCCGCTTGCACGGGCTTGAGAACGTAGGCCCATGGCCGCGCGCGCTTCACTCGCTCGAGCGCGGACGGGTCCGTCCGCGCGGTCACGAACACGACCGGGACGTCGAAGCGCGACCGGAGCACCTGCGCGGCGTCGATGCCGTCGAGCTCGCCGTCGATGAGGATGTCCATGAGGACGATGTCGGGTGATTGCGACGCTGCGACGCTGATCGCCGTGCCGGCGGTGTCCGCGATCGCGAGGACCTCGTAACCGAACTCCTCCAGCATCGCTTGCATGCGAGCAGCAGAAGCGCGGTCGTCCTCCACGATGAGAACGCGGACGCGTCGAGGCTCAAGCATGGGACCTCCGCAGAATCGCGGCGCGACGCAAGCCAACCGAGCCACGACGCATGGCCTCAACTCTAGCGTGAGTGCACGCGACAATCATGCTCGGACGCCGTGTCAATGTGCCTCATCCATACGTTGACTTTGCTCTTCGCCTCCTCCCTAATCCGTCCCCGTGAACCGAACACCTAAGGGCCCGAGGGCCGCTGCCTTAGCGTTCTGCGTCTTCCTCGCCGCTTGTGCGAGCTTGGACGTGAAGCTGATCAATCAGGACTACAAGAAGCCCAACAACGTCTGGGTCTTCTTCACCGTCGAAGACGGCGACGAGCCTGTCGGTGGCCTCACAGCGAACGACTTCGTCATCTACGAGGACGGGGGCGAGGTCTCGAAGTTCGAGAGCAAGCAGATCATCCAGAACCCCGAAGTTGCGGCGGTCATGTACACGATGCTGCTCATGGACGTGAGCGGCAGCATCACGGAGTCGGGTCAGGCCGACGCCCTCGTCGACGCCGCCAAAGACTTCTCCGACCGTGTCGGCAAGTCGCAGAAGGTGGGTGTGTACGCGTTCGACGGCGAGGCGAAGATTCACTCCGTCACGCCGTTCACCGAGGCCCAGGGCTCCGTCCAAGGTGGTCTCGAAGGCCTCCGCACCCGCAAGCCGAAGGACCCCTCCACGAACCTCCACGGCGCAGTCGTCGAGGGTCTGCGCGAGCTCAAGAAGGAGCTCGACAAGGACCGCCGGCCGCTCAAGTTCGGCACCCTCGTCGTCTTCTCCGACGGCACCGACCGCGCAAACCGTGTCACGCGCGACGAGATGCTCGACGAGATGAAGAAGGAGGAATACGACAACTACGAGATCTATGCGATCGGCGTCGGCGCCGAGATCGCAGAGGCGGACCTCGACGACATCGGTCGCGACGGGACGGTGCTCTCGACGGACAAGACGAAGGTCAAAGAGTCCTTCAATGAGGTCGCCGCTCGCCTCGAGCAGCACATGAAGCGCTTCTACCTGCTCTCGTATTGCTCCCCCGCCCGAAAAGGGGATCACGAGGTCACGATCGAGGCAAACCGCAAGGATCCCTCGGGTCGCGGGTCGCTCGATTCGAAGTTCAACGCGGACGGCTTCGGCCCCCCGCCCGAGTGCGATCCGGAACGCCAGCCGACGTTCGACATGAAGGCCACGACCGAGGCACCACCGCCCCCAGGCGAGGCACCGTCGGGCGGTGCGAAGGTCAAGGTCGACGCGAAGGTGAAGGTTCAGGGAAACTGACCGCGGCTCGCGGCTTGTCTGCTGCCGCTTGACCACCCCCTGCTAGCCTTCTCAGCCGGATGTCTGCGTCTTTCGATGAGGATCTGGAACGGTGCCGAGCGCGGGTCGGCACCGTCATTCGAGGCAAGTGGCGCCTCGAGTCGCTCATCGGCGTCGGCGGGATGGCGGCCGTCTACGCGGCAAACCACGACGGCCGCCGCGAGGCGATCAAGATTCTCCACCCGCACGTCGCGATCTCGAAAGAGCATCGCGCCCGCTTCGAGCAGGAAGCGCTGGCCGTCGCGAGACTCGGCCACCCAGCGACGGTGCAAGTGCACGCGGTCGAGGTCGCGGACGACGGCTCACCCTGCATGGTGATGGAGCTGCTCGAGGGTGAATCCCTCGGGCAGCGCGCGTTTCGCCTGGGGACGATCCCGGAGCGCGAGCTTCTCCACTACGTGGACACGCTGCTCGACGTGCTCGCCGTCGCTCACGAGCGCGGGGTCATTCATCGCGACATCAAGCCCGACAATCTCTTCGTGACGTCGGATGGGCGCCTCAAGGTGCTCGACTTCGGCATCGCGCGCATGCGTGAAGGCGGTCAGGGCGTCCACACGCGCACCGGCGCGATGCTCGGCACGACCGCGTACATGGCGCCGGAGCAGATCCATGCGCGCCCGCTCGATGGTCGAGCCGACTTGTTCGCGGTCGGCGCGACGATGTTCCGCATCATCACGAAGAAGCGCATTCACGAGGCCGAGACCGACGCGGCGCTCCTGATGGCAATGGGTTCGACGCAAGCGAGGCCGATTGCGTCCGTCGACCCGAACGTCGATCCGAAGATCGCGAAGATCGTCGATCGTGCGCTCGCCTTCGATCGCGACCATCGATACCCCGATGCGCGCGCGATGCAGTCCGACGTCCGCGCAGTCCTTCGTGGTGAGCAGCCGCTCTTCGCGTCGCTCGCAGCAGAGGTCTCGGCCGGCTCGCGCGACATGCCGACGAGCTCCGGCCAGCGCCCGACGCGCGCCGAAGGCAATGGTCGTTTGGACCCGGCCGCCGCGCAGACGCTGGTCGGCGCGCCGATGCCACGCCCGCGTCCCACGACGGAGCGAATGCAGCTGCCTGGGGTCGAGCCGACGTCCCCTGCCGAGCCTGTCCCTTCGAGCGCGATTTGGGTCCAGCCGACGCCGAGCCAACCGTTCTCCAATGCTTCGTACCCGAGCGCCGCCGGCCATCACCCGACGGCCGCCGCGTGGGGCTCTGCAGCGCCGGTGGCTCGAAAAGAGCGCAAGGCGCCGCTCGCCGCGGTGGTGATCCTCGCGGCGCTGATGGCCGTCGCTGGAAGCGCGATCGCCGTGATGCTGCTGCTCGGTGGAGGAGACGACCCCGGCGACCGCGCCGCGAACGCGAAGGACGGCGTCAGCACGGCTACCGCGACGAGCGTCGCACCGACGTCGACGCCGCAGACGGCGGCTACCGCGACGACGACCAACGCGACGAGCCAAACGCCGACGGCGCAGAAGCCTCCGACGACCCGACCTCCCGCGACGGCGACGCCGACGAGCACACCGACCTCCAGCGCGAGCGCGCGCCCGACGACCACGATTCGCATCCCCACCCACGTCCAAGACAAGCTCCAGAAGCAGCGCGACAAGGAGCAAAAGGACGCGGAAAAGGGCAAAGGCAAGTAGCGACTGCCGATTGCGGAACCACGGAAGCGGACGCATGTCTGAGCCCGCCGTGAGAAGGATCGGAACCTTCGCCGCTGCGCTCCTGGTCCTCGCGGCGGCATGTGTTCCATCGCGACCGACGGCGCCGATCGATCTGCCGCCGTCGCGCACCGGGTCTTCCGGGCTGGGCGAACCGCTGCCCAGAGCCATGCCGATGTCTCGCGAGGAAGCGCTGTCCGCGGCGAGGCGCCTCGTCTCTCGGTGGCAAAAGGCACGCGAGACGGCGAATGTGCCGGTCTCCACTTCGATCGCGAGCTTTCCAATGCGGGAGGACCCGCTCGCGCTCCTGACGATTCTCGCGGACCCCTGTCTCGAAGGCGGCGACTTCCACGCGCAACCTTGCGAGGAGATCGGCGACCCCGAATCGAACCTGGGCGCGCTGTTCTACCCGCTGCTCGAGCTCGCGCGAGAGACTGCCCCTCTCGAGAGTGGAAGCACCGACACCCTGAAGCTCCTCTTTCGACTCGAGAACACGGCAGCGTGGTACGCGGCGAGGCACGCGATCGAGCGCATCCTCGAGCGACGCTTCCTTCGAGCGCACAAGTCCTGCGAGCGCCCTGACGCGAACGATGTAGCCACCGCCTCCGCCGACCTCGACGACTTCTTCGTGCTCTCCGAGACCGGAACGGTTCGACGGCTGACGAAACCCGAACGCGCCGACCTCGCCTATTTGTACGCAGCTGTCCGGGACAGCGGCCCGGCGTTCGGCAGCGACGCGTGGGTCCCCTCATCGCCACTACCCGCCGGCCATCCCGATCTTCAGCTGCGCGCCAAGCTCAATGCCGAAATGGACACCGCGCATCGGGCAGGCGACATCGGACAATACGCGAAGACCGCGCGGGACTACTTGGCATCGCTCGGTTATCCGGGCCCGCTCCGCACGGAGGAGGACGGCGCCGCTCACTGGAAGGGGCCCGGCTATCTCGAAGTCCTGCGTGAATATGCACGCGCACGCGAAATGCTCGGTGAGACCGCGGAGGCGGAGCGTGCCTATCGGCACACGCGGCACGTCAACGGCACACACGACCAGATCGTCAAAGGCGCCATACGAACGGCGGAGGTTCGTGCGGGTTGCGAGGGCTCGGTCGCCGAGCGCCTCTTCGCCATCAATCAGCCCGAGGACTTCTACGGGATCAACCGGCTCATCGAGGACGGGTACGACGTGCCGCGGCTCTACCGCGGCGCGCTCCTCACGTCGGGCCGTGCAGATCCGGCGGAGGTTCGGCGGGCGCTTCAAGCGTCACCCCTTCGACGTGAAGGCATCGCGCGGCTCGAGCGTCTCGGCTCCGAGTGGTGGGCAGGGCGGACACGAGCCATACCCGGGCTTGCCGACACCGCGCGCGCCAAGAGCGTGGATGCGCTCGCGCGGGTTGCCGCGAAGGGCGACAGATACGACCAGTTGGAGGCTTTGCTGACACTCGGAAGACTGCTGCGAGACGACGGTGCGGACCCATGCAAGAAGGTCAATGTCCCCCGCATCTACCTCATCGGCGGACTGCGAGCCGTGCAGCCCATGGTGGAATGCGGCTCGAAGATCGACCCCACCCTCGTGACGGCGCTCGTTCGGTCGCTGGCCCCGCTACAAAACTCGCCAGACGACGAAGTGCTCCATGACTTCGTCGGTTTGCTCGGCCTCCTCGGCTCTGTGGAAGCCAAGCCGCTGTTGCAGAGCGTGATCGCGACGAGCGGCGCGCGCGCGAACGGGGAAATCGAAGAGAGAGCGCGCTCGGAGCTCTCACGCATCGATATGGCCGAAATCAATCGGCGTGCCCGCCCGTGAGCGACTTCGTGCGCAACCGGGCCGCCCTCACTCCTTCGTGTGCTCGATTGCGAACGAATAGGCATCCGCGCCTTGTTCCACGGCGGAGCGCACGAGATCCGCGCCGCCATGGCCCGCGTTCCGCTCGATCCGAAGCAGCACCGGTCCACCCGCGCTGGCTACCTGCATCGCCGCGGTGAATTTCCGCGCGTGCATCGGGTCCACGCGGTCATCGCTATCCGCCGATTGCAAAAGCATCGCGGGGTATCGCACGCCGTCTCGAACATGGTGATACGGCGAATAGCCGAAGAGCGCGGCAAACTGCGCAGCGTCGTCCGACGAGCCATATTCGCTCACCCATGTCTTGCCCGAGCCAAAACGGTGATAGCGCACCATATCGAGCAGCGGCACCGTGCAAATCACCGCCGCGAATAGGTCCGGGCGCTGAACAGCCGCCGCGCCGACGAGGAGCCCGCCGTTCGAGCGGCCCGAGATCGCGAGGCGCGAGGGTCGCGTATACCCCTTTTCGACGAGGTACTCGGCCGCTGCGATGAAATCGTCGAAGACATTTTGCTTCTTCAAAAGCATCCCCGCTTGGTGCCACGCATCGCCATATTCGCCGCCGCCGCGCAGGTTGACGACCGCGTACAACCCACCTCGCTCGAGCCACGGGTACACCGACGCGGAGAACTTCGGCGTCATGCTGAGCTGAAACCCGCCATACCCATACAAGAGGGCGCGCCCGCTCCCGTCGCGCGGCCGATCCTTCTTCCCCACGAGAAACATCGACAACCGCGTGCCGTCCTTGGATGGGAAAAACACCTGCTCCACGTCGTAAGCCGTCGAATCCACCGCGACGTTGGTGGTGGCCCATCGCTTCGTCTCGCTCGTCCCGACCGACAGCTCGTAGACCTCGCGCGGCGTCGTGAATGATTGGAAGGCCCAATAGGCCTCGTCCTCGTCCGGGGTCCCCGTAACGTCGGAGATCGAGCCGATTCCAGGGAGCGCCACCTTCCGAATCGATCCGCCATCGATGTCGCGGACCTCGAGGCGGCTCGACGCGTCCTCGAGATAGTGAAGAACCAGCCGCCCCCCGACGATGGAGAAATCGGATAGGGTCGCGTCGCTCCGCTCGGGGACGACCTCGTGCCACCGAGCCCGCTCGGGTCGGGTCGGGTCGACGCGGAAGATTCTCCATTTGGGGGCGCCTTCGTCGGTCGCAACGTACAATTGGTCTTTGAACGCGATAGCGCGATAGTGAGCCTTCTGGCCCACGACGATCGGCTTCCACTCCCCCTTCGTGGGACTACCATGCACCCCACGCAGATCGCGAACATAGATGTCGTGCGAAGCCCACCCGTGCCGCACCGTCGCGAGGAGCCACCGCCCGTCATGCGATAGCGATCCGAAGAGAAAGGTCGTCGGATCGCCGGTCTTTTCGCGAATGGCGATATCCTGAGCGACCGGGCGCCCGAGCGTGTGATAGCGAATCTCCGTGTATCCGGGGCGGTCCGCCGCGGGCACGTCGTCTTTGGGTGGTATCCACGAATAGTAAAAGCCGTCCGACCGGGGCGACCACGACAAGTCGAAGTACTTCGCGCCTTCGATGACGTCCGACGACGAGACCTTCCCCGTCTCGACGTCGATGACGTGGAGCGTCGCTTCATCGGAGTTGTTCGGGCGAGCTTGGTAGACGACCTTCTTGCCGTCAGGGCTCGGCAGCCATTCGCCGAGCGCATCGCCCGCGTGTGACCAAGCGTTCGGGTCGAGCAGGACCTTTTCCGTGCCGGATTTGCCGTCGCGGCAAACCACGGCGGAGCGCTCCTGACTCGCGAGCCGCCGGCCAAAGAAGTAGCGCCCTTTTCGCTTCAACGGCGGCGACACGACATCGAAGTAGAGGATCTCCCGCAACCGAGACTCGATCGCCGGCCGTTCTGACAGTGTTGCCAGCTCGCGCTGCGCAAGGTCGTCCTCTGCAGCCATCCAGCGCTGGACCTCCTCGCTGGACGCATCCTCGAGCCATCGATACGGGTCGGGGACTTCCACGCCGTGCAGCAGCTCGCTCACCACTTCGCGACGGGTCGGCGGATACGACGACGGCAGACCGACCTCGGCTACCAGCTGGGCACTCGATTGGGCCTGGAGCGGGGCCGGTCGCCGAGCCGATGCACCCGCCTCGACCCGGCCACATCCCAACGCGCACGCCACCGTCATGAGCAAAGCCAGCCTCATCGCGCGCGTATTGGGCGAACGCCGAGGGTTTTCTGACGAAGTGGTGTGCTCTGGCGTGAGGCCTCTATTCAGCGCCCTTTTTGACGCATGCGTCGTACGCATTCATGTCGGTCGGCTTGCCGGGATCGGGAAGACATGCGGCGACGTGCTTCGGCAGGATTTTTCGACACGGTCGAAAGCTCACCGTCATCGCGCCACGAAGGCCACTCGTCCTCGCGTCCTCACCCGACAGCTCCGCGAGGCGCCGCGCCACCGCGGTGCATTCGTCGGCGTCCGCGTCGGGAAGCTTGTCGTAACCCACCTCGGTAAGGGCCGCGTCCACCTTCTTCATCACGCGGGTGCCGACATCCTCGGCAAACGCGGCTTCAGCCATCACGCTCGTATAGTCTTCGACGGAGACTCCGCGCTTTTCGCGCAAATCGTCGTGCATGGCGACCGCCGCAGGCGCAGCCAGCCCAACGGCGTCAGCGAATGCCACTTGGCTCTTCGGTTTGCGCTTGCCCACCTCGCGCACGGCAGCCGCCGAACGATCCCCGATGTCGTCGAAAAACGCGCGGACGTTCTTCCGCGTTGCTTCCGAGACGACGGGCGCTTCCCCCTCGCCCTGCCCTTGCTCGTCCGATCGCGTCGCCGGCGAGGGCGCGACCGCGGACGCCGAAGCGGACGCGCTGCCGGACGATGCGTTCGGCTCGCATGCGGCGAGCATGGTCGCGAAGATCAGGACGGTCGTGCGCATGACCGCCACCTACCGTGATTCGCCGGCGGATCACAGCGCTCCATGACTCGTCCGGAGTATTTGTGATCGGCCGCGCCCGGCGTCGCGCGTATAAGACGTTAACGATCCATGCCCGTTTGGTTGCCCTGGATTTTTCTAGCGTTGTTCGTG
>JABFXY010000019.1 GCA_013361525.1 Polyangiaceae bacterium
GGGCGGCAGCTCCGCCGACGACGGCGACGGCGGCGTCTGGGGTCTCGCGACCGGCGGCGGTGGTTGCGCTTGCGAGGTCGGCCGCGAGCCGTCTCGCTCGCCGCTCGGCTTCGTGGCGCTCGGCATCGCGATCGGCGCGCTCAGGTGGAGGAGGAAGAAGAAGCGGTCACCAGAGAGCGCGACCGCTTCGAGCGAAGGTCGTGACGGCGCGGAGGTGTCGCAATGAGCGCCTTTACGACCACGACCTCGAAGCTCGGCATCCTCGCGGGATTGGCGGTCGCGTCGGCGGTCGCCACCGCCGGCGTGGGCTGCGACACGCAGGCCTTCTGCTTCAACGACTGCGGCGAGGGCGCGAGCACCGCCACGCTGATGGGCGGAAGCGGCGGCGAAGCCGGCAGCACCGGCGAATTCCAGGGCGGCAGCACCGGTCAGTTCACGACGGGCGGGGGCGGCGAAGGCGGCGGCGGCCCGTGCGACGAGACGAACGGCGGGATCGAGATCTGCGACGACGTCGACAACGACTGCAACGGCGTCGTCGATGACATCGAGGACATCGACTACGACGATCCAAAGTCGTGCGGAACGTGCGCGAACAACTGCTACACGCTCCTTCTCAACATCGACCCGGCCACCATCACCTGCACCCCTTCGGACATGCCGGGTGAGGAGCCCGGCACATGCGACGGCGATTGCGCGCAGGACTACCACGACCTCGACGGTGACGGGCAATCCTGCGAGTACTACTGCGTCGCGTCCGGGGCGAACGACAGCGTCTGCGACAACAAAGACGACGACTGCGACGGCGCGATCGACGAGGACGTCAACCTCTGCGACGACGAGCAGAACTGCGGAAAGTGCGGCGGCATCTGCGTCGTCGGAAACGGCACGCCGATCTGCGTCCACACTGGCGCCGATCCCAACTGCACGCAGCTCAACACGCACTGCGAGATAGGCGCCTGCAACCCGGGCTGGGTCGATCTCGACGGAAGCTACGCGACCGGCTGCGAGTACCAGTGCACGCCGACCGGCGTCGAGGTCTGCGGCGACCAGCTCGACAACGACTGCGACGGCTTGATCGACGCCGCCGACGATCTGTCCGGTGATCCGAACATCGGCGTTTCGTGCTTCGGCGATCCGGACGGCGTGTGCGGAGAGGTCGCGCACGAAGGCACCACGGCCTGCCTGAACGGCGTCGTCACCTGCATGGGCCCGGACGTCCTCTTCGAGAACGACCAGCTCGAGATGTGCAACGGCGACGACGACGACTGCGACGGCATCGCCGACGACTCACCGACCGACGCGGGAAATCCGTGCGGCACGAGCAACATCTTCCCGTGCACGTTCGGAACGCAGCAGTGCCAAAACGGATCCCTCGTCTGCGTGGGAGCAATCAACCCCGGGACGGAGACCTGCAACGGCCAAGACGACAACTGCGACGGGTCGATCGATCTGGTGAACGGCATGCCGCCCATGGATTCGATGGGCTCGTGCAACGTCCCCGTGCCGCCGCCGCCGGGCGCGACGAGCCCCTGTACGGCCGGAACGAAGGCGTGCCTCGGCGGCACGGTTCAATGTGTCGGCTCGACCGGCCCGTCGGGACCGACGGACACGTGTGGCGTCGACGCGAACTGCGACGGCGCGCTCACGAACCAGCCGAACACCGCGAACGACCCAGCACACTGCGGCTCGTGCAGCAACAACTGCAACGCCAACCAGCCGTCGAACCACGCGTCGTTCACCTGCGTGAACAGCACGTGCACCTTCCAGGCGTGTTTGCCGGGGTACTACGACCTCGACAACAACGGCACCTGCGAATACCAGTGCACGTTCATCTCCGCGCAGGAAGCCTGCAACGGCGATGACGACGATTGCGACGGGCAGATCGACGAAGGCGTCGTCGCTCCGTCCCCGAAGCAAGTCTGCGGCGTGAGCCCGGCGGCGAGCCGCCCGGAGTGCACGACCAACGTCAACGTCCAATGCGTGAACGGCGACTGGGCATGCACCTTCCCGGCGGGCGTCTGCAGCCCGTCTTGCGCCATGGCTACCGAGACCTGCGACGGCCTCGACAACGACTGCGACGGTCTCTTCAACGAGAACGTCCCCGACTTCGGGCAGGCATGCGCGAGTGACGACGGCATCGCCCTGAAACACGGCGCTTGCCGCACCTTCGGCACGAGGGTCTGCAACGGAGGCGCCGCGACGACGTGCAGCGCGATGAAGGCGGACTGCAACACGCTGCCCGGCGGCTGCACCGAGCAGTGTGACGGCGTCGACAACGACTGCGACGGCACGACCGATGAGCCCTACACGGCGAAGGGCACGAACGTCGCGAACTTCTACAAGCCGAAGGTGATCCAGATCGCGGCCAACACCTGGATCTACCAGCAGGAGGCGAGCCGTCCGAACTCCACGTCGACGGCGCCTGGAAGTGGCAACGGCTACTGGACGAGCTCACCTCCCGGCGAGACGCTCGACGAGACGCCGAGCTGCTCCGAGGGCAACCGCATCCCGTGGTTCAACGTCACGCCGCTCGAGGCAGAGCAAACCTGCCAAGCAGCAGGCGGTCAGCTCTGCAGCACGACCTTGTGGCGCAATGCCTGCCACGTGACGCCAATCTCCGGCAACGACTGCCTGTTCGGTTACGGTCCGGACGGCACTGCATGCCGCTCGGTCGCGACGGCATCGAAGTTCTGCAACATCGGGCCTAGCTATGATTTCAACAGCGGTGTCGCTGGAGATCAGGATGGCCTGTTGCCGACGCAGTTCCTGCTAGGCAACAGCTGCTACTCACCGTGGCAAGGGCTGCAGAACAACCCCAACAACGACAGCGGTCGGCTGTTCGACATCACCGGCAACCTTCGCGAGATCACGAAAACCAACGCGACGACGTACACGCTGATGGGCGGCGCGTTCAACACGCAGGCAGAGAACGGAGCGTCGTGCGACTTCACGTTCTACGCCGTCGACGACGAGTACAAGTTCTTCGACACGGGCTTCCGGTGCTGCTTCACCACGAACCCGACGCTCTGAGCTCCACGCTCACGGCATGAAGAAAACCGCCGGGGTCGAGAGGCCCCGGCGGTTTCGTCTTTGTCGTCGGTGAAGGAGGCGTCAGCGCTGAGCCGACGCGGAGCTCGTCGTCTGTGCCTTGGCTTGGTCGTATTGGACGCGCTGCTTTTCGTCGAGCTGCTCGCGGATGCGCGTATTGCCCTTCGATCGCGCGGCGTCGAGGTCGGCGCGACAAGGAACCAGCGCGCGGTCTTTTTCCTCGTCCGTCTCCCGAATGATCGACGAGATGGCGCGCGCCTGCGTGTCCGACAGATCGAGGTAGCGGTCCATCGAATCGACGCGCTTCTCGACGCTCGGCCGTCCAAAGCTCGGCTTGTTCTCGTTCAACCAGTAGGCGCGCGCGCCCGCGACGCCCGAAACACCGCCGAGTAAGAACACGACGGCGATGAAACCTATCGGCTTCAGCCGCGACGGCGCGTCCGATTGAACGGACTCCGGGCCGCTCGGCGCAACCGAAGAAGCCGGTTCGTCCACTACTCCACCTCGGCCACGTCGGCGCTCGAGACGATGTCCGCGTCGACCTCTCGCTGGGTGTACCAGGAGAGCAAGAGGCACGCGGCCGCCGCGAGCGAAGCGAACAGCAACGTGTGCGGCGCAGTCCTCATCAGGCCCTCGGGCAGGAGCGAGCGACCGTTGTTGGCCCGTCGCGGAGCCTGTCGCACGGCGACCATGACGGCGTCGGAGAAGCCGTCTTGGACGCGGATGGCCTGGGTGCGCTCGGCGATCCCGCGCAGGACGGACGCGGCGTCTTCGTCCGAGCCGCTCGCTGCCTGGGACGCGTCGACCGAGGCGATGCGCGCCATGAGCGCGTCGGTGAAGCTCGGCTCGACCTCGATGCCCGACGTCTCCACGCCGGCACGCGTGAGCTCCGTCAGCAGCAGCCGCTCCATCGTCGCTTCGGGGAATTCGTCCGAAGGACGGATGTCCGACGTGCGGTCGGCGATCACGGACAGTCTTCGGTTTTCGTCGCGCCCTTCAGCCACCTGTCGCCTCCTGCTCTGCTCCCTTTTTCCTCAGCGCGGCGCGCGCCCTCAACAGGCGCTGCTCCATCGCCCCTTCCGTCGCGCCGAGAGTCTCGGCCGCTTCTTTGACCGTCAGTCCTTCGACGTGGACCAGCACGATCGCCGCTCGATCTTGCGGCGACAGCGCCGCGAGCATCGCATCCAGCTCGCGAAGCGCGACCCGGGCCTCGGCGGTCACGAGGCCGTCGAACCGAGCCTCCGCCTCCGCCTCGTCGGCGCGGGGTTTCCGCTTTCGGAGCTGGTCGATGCAGGTGTTGGTCACGATTCTATAGAGCCAGGTCTCCACCTTCGATCGGCCGTCGTAGCGGCCCTCGACGAGCCCGCGGTAGGCGCTGACATACGCGTCTTGGAGCGCGTCCTCGGCGTCCGAAACGTTTCCGAGGAGGCGGGCGGCCAAGCGGTACAGTTGCGTGCGCGTGTGGTCGACGACTTGGCGGAACGCTGCCGCGTCACCATCTCGAACACGTGCTGCGACAAACCGCAGGTCGACCGTCACGCAACGCTCGCTTTGCTAGTGTGGTGCCCCACACGAGCCCGTTTGCTGCGTCTTACCACGCTGACTTCGCCGTCCCGCGCAGGAATAGGACCGAATTGGATGGATTGTCCGGCTCCCTTTGGTTCGGGTTTCAGGCATGTGACGCGCTGGGGGGGCGGAATCCTACGCCCCGGGTAACAAATCGAGTGTCCTCGCCAGGCCCGAGGGGGCCGAGCGGGCTCGAGACCGCGTGATTCGAGGTTGACCTTCACCTTGGCTGGTGGCTCGTGGGTGGAAAGTTGTGACGGCGCCGGGCTCGGGCCGGCCGCCGATGTAGGCTAGGCCCCGTGCAGACCCTCGTCGAGCTGATCGCTAAAAAGCGTAGTGGAGGACAACATTCGGCGGCCGAGATCGAGCGGCTGATCTCGGCGTTCATGGCCGGCGAGCTCGCGGAGTACCAGCTCAGCGCCTGGCTGATGGCCGTGTTCTTCCGCGGCATGAGCGACGAGGAGACGGTCGCGCTCACGAAGGCGATGCTCCATTCCGGCGATGTCCTCGACTTGGGCTCCGTCCCGGGGATCAAGGTGGACAAGCACTCGACCGGCGGCGTCGGCGACAAGGTGTCGATCTGTCTCGCGCCGCTCGTGGCCGCCTGCGGGGTGCCGGTGCCCATGGTGTCGGGGCGAGGCCTCGGCCACACCGGCGGCACGCTCGACAAGCTCGAGGCGATCCCCGGGTTCAAGGTGAACCTCGACACGGAGACCTTCGCGCGCGTCGTCCGCGACGTGAAAACCTGCATGATCGGTCAGACGGCGCGCATCGCGCCGGCCGACAAGCGCATCTACGCGCTGCGCGATGTGACCGCGACCGTCGAGTCGATCCCGTTGATCGTCGCGAGCATCCTGTCGAAGAAGCTGGCGGAGGGCATCGATGGTCTCGTCCTCGACGTGAAGGTCGGCCGCGGGGCGTTCATGAAGACGCGCGAGGACGCCGAGCGCCTCGCGCGCGCGCTCGTTCGCGTCGGGACGGCCGCCGGCAAGAAGGTCGTGGCCGTCCTCACGACGATGGACGACCCGCTCGGGCTCACGATCGGCAACGCGAACGAGACCCGCGAAGCCATCGAGGTGCTGCGCGGCGGCGGCCCGGCGGATCTCGTCGAGTGCACGCTCGCGCTCGCGGACGAGATGTTGATCATGGGCGGCGTCGCACGCGACGCAGCGGACGCGCGCAAGCAGCTCGACCAAGCAATCCAGAGCGGCGAAGCGCTGCGTGTGCTCGAAAAGATGATCGCGGCGCAGGGCGGCTATCCGGCCGTCGTGGAAAATCCGTCGCTTCTCGCGCTCGCGCCGGAGAAGGTCGAGATCAAGGCGGATGCTTCGGGCCACGTGGCGGGCGTGAACGCCCTCGAGCTGGGCCTCTCGGCGGTCGCGCTCGGCGCGGGCCGCACGCGGGCGGATCAGGCCGTCGACCACGGCGTCGGCATCGACCTCCAGAAGAAGGCGGGCGACGAGGTTCGTCCCGGCGACGTGCTCGCGATCGTGCATGCGCGGAACGCGTCCGACGTGCCCGTTGCGCGGATCCGCTCGGCCTTCACGATCGGCGAAGCTCCCGAGCTTCCGCCGCTCGTTCTCGGACGCATCGTGGCAGACGCCTCGTAGCCGGGGACCATGGGATACCGCCGCATCGTCCTTCTGCTCCTCTACCTCGGGATCATCCCGGGCGTCCTGCTTTCCGCGATCGGCGTTTTCCTTCTCATCCTCGGCGAAGCGCTCAACCTGCTCGCGGGCATCCTCGTCCTCACCTTCACCGGGACGCTCGTCACGGGCGTCATCTTGGTGTGGGCCTTCGTCCGCCGCGAGCGCAACCTCTCGGAGCTCCAGGCCGACTTCGTGTCGAAAGTCAGCCACGAGCTACGAACCCCGCTCACGTCGATCCGCATGTTCACCGAGACGCTGAAGATGCGCCGCGGCGAGACGGTCACCGAAGATCGATGCATCGAAGCCCTCGATCGTGAGAGCGCTCGCTTGCAGGCGCTCATCGATCGGCTCCTCGATTGGGGCCGTATGGAGAGTGGGCGCCGCACCTTCGAGCTCGCTGCGCACGAGGTGAGCGACATCATCGCGGAGGCGATCGGCGCCTTCGAGCCGACGCGAACCGAACGCGACGTGAAGCTTCGCGTCGACGTTCCCGCGGGGCTCCCGAAGCTCGTTTGCGATCGCCCCGCCGTCGTCGACGCGCTGGTGAACCTTCTGTCGAATGCCTACAAATATGGCGGCTCGCCGCGGGAGATCGACGTGCGGGCGCGCGCGGACGAAGGCAAGCTGCGGATCGACGTCCGCGACAACGGCGCCGGCATCGAGCGGCGCGAGCACAAGCGGATCTTCTTGAAGTTCTACCGCGTCGACGACAAGCTGACGCGCAAACAGGATGGCTCCGGTCTAGGGCTCGCGATCGTGCAATACGTCATGCGGGCACACAGCGGTAAGGTCGAAGTGTTGAGCGCACCGGGACAAGGAAGCACGTTCACCCTCGTGCTCCCCCTGAAGCGGCCCGTGACGGACGCGCTCCTTCCGGACGGCCCCCACGCGCTCAGCGCCAAAGGGGGCGCGTGACGAGCCGAGAAGGCGGTGGCTTCTTCGGAGCTGGAGCCTCTGCGCGCAAGGCGACGGTGCTCGTCGTCGAGGATGACGCGAGCATCGCGATGGGGCTCGAGATGAACCTCTCCGCGGAGGGTTACGAGGTCGAGATCGCGGTGGACGGCGACGAAGCCCTCCGCCTCGCGCGACGTGGCGCGGATCTCATGGTCCTCGACGTCATGTTGCCCAAGATGAACGGCTTCGAGGTGGTGCGGACGCTCCGCCAAGAGGGCAACGCCGTCCCGGTCATCATGCTCAGCGCGCGCGGCGCCGAGATGGACAAGGTGATGGGCCTCGAGCTCGGCGCCGAGGACTACATCACGAAGCCGTTCGGTCTCGCGGAGCTGCTCGCCCGGGTGAAAGCGGTGCTGCGACGCGACGCGATCGCCCGGCGCAACGACACGGTCATTCGCGCCGGCGCCCTGGAGATCGACGCGGGTGCACGCGAGGTCCGGCGCGAGGGGAAACCTGTCGAGCTCACCGCGACGGAGTTCGACGTTCTGCTGTGTCTCGCTCAGGCCGAGGGAAAGGTCCTATCGCGCGATCAGATCCAGTCGCGGGTATGGGGACCGGCCCACCACGGAACACCGAGGACGATCGACAACTTCATCCTGCAGCTTCGCGCGAAGCTGGAGGCCGACCCGCAGAGCCCGCACCACCTCGTGACGGTGCGAGGCGTCGGCTACCGATTCCTCATTGGGAGCAAAACTTGTTGAGCTCGTCGACGATCGGGTCCTCGCGGTTGAGGACCTCGTTGAGCTTCGTGCGCGCGGCAGCGACGCCGGAGACGTCGTTCTTCTCCTGTGCGTCGGCGACCTCGCGGGCGCTCTTCGCGACGTCGCGGCCCATCACCGCGTAGCGCTGGGCGAGCGCCTTCACCTCGGGCGTGGAGATGCCGAGCTCGTCGGCACGGCGCGCGAGGTTCTCCATCAGGTCGGCGAGCTTGCGTAGCTCGACCATCTTGGTCGGGTCGTTCTTCTGCTGTTGACGGCTGTTCTCGAGCTCGGTGATGCCCTCGTTCAGGAGGCCCATCAGCGCGTCGCAGTCCTTGCGCTTGGGACCACACGCGACGAGGACCGCCGCGATCATCATCGCGGCGACCGATAACCACGCGGGCATCCGGCTCGACCCGGCGGAGCGCGACGCCCGCGGAGATGCCGGCCGAGATGCACGCGACGAGCGCGCGACGGGGCCGGTCGATGAGGGGGCTCTCGGGTCCAAGACCCGGGGACGGTACTATCGACGACGGCTGCGAGGCCTACTTTTTGGCGCGTCGGTCTGCTACCGAAGGGGGCATGGACCAGGTCCTCCTGCGGGGCTACTACGGCACCATCTACGAAATTCCGTCGCCGCACGGGGCTGTTCGCGTCTCGCTCGACGGGGAGAACACCGTCGATCCGAAGGTGCTCCCCGAGGTGCTGAACCGCACGTTCGCGCTGCTCACCGCGTACAACCCTCGCAGCATGCTGCTGCCGAGGAAGGTGAACGAAGGTCGCCACGTCATCATGCGCGACCTGTTGATCCTCGGCTGTTACCGCATCGAGCCGTGCGTCGGCACCGAGGGCGAAGGGGAAGGATCGTTTCGCGAGCCTTGTTGGCTCGTCTACGGAATGGATCGCGACGAGGCGATCGCCTTCGGCCGCGTCTTCCGACAGAACACCATCATCTTCGCGCAGAACGGCAAGCCCGAGATCATCGTGACCGACCCGACGGCGGAGGATGTCGGCCGGACGTTCTACGGCAACTGGCGCGTTCGCACGTAGCCCTCGCCCATGATCGCGTGCCACAAGCTCTGCAAGGACTACGGCTCGTTTCGAGCGCTGAAGAACCTCTCCTTCGAGGTCGCGCGCGGCGAGGTCGTCGGCTTCCTCGGACCAAACGGCGCGGGGAAGAGCACGACGCTCCGCATCTTGTCCGGCTTCCTCGGGCCGACGTCGGGTGACGCCCGTATCAACGGGCACTCGATCGTCGACGAGCCGATCGTCGCAAAATCGATGATCGGTTACATGCCCGAAGCGGCGCCGCTCTACACGGAGATGCGCGTCGGCGAATACCTTCTTTACCGGGCTGAGCTCAAAGGTGTCGCGCGTGCTTCACGCAAAACCGCGGTCTCCCGCGTCATTGCGGACGCCGGGCTCGACGGGATGGACGGCGTGCTCATCGGGCACCTGTCGAAGGGCTACCGCCAGCGCGTGGGTCTCGCCGATGCGCTCGTCGCGTCCCCTCCCCTGCTCATCCTCGACGAGCCGACCGCCGGACTCGACCCGAACCAGATCCGCGAGGTGCGCGCGCTCATCTCCCGGTTGAAGGAAAAGCACACGATCCTGGTCTCGACGCACATCCTGTCCGAGGTCGAAGCCATGTGTGACAAGGGCGTGCTCATCGCGCGTGGCGAGCTCATCGCGCAAGGGACGCTCGCCGAGCTGCGCGCGCTCCGCCGCCCGCGCGCGGTTCGCATCCGGATTCGCGGCGACGCGTCCGCCGCGAAGAAGGCGCTCGTAGACATTCAGGGAGCCGGCGAGACGACCATCGAAGACAGCGCCGATCGCTCCCGGCTCAGCGTTTCGTTCAGCGATCCCGACGACGCCGACGCGACGACGGCGCGCATCGTCGCTGCGCTTTCGCGCGTCCAGATCGGTGTCGTGGAGGTCGTGCCGAGCTCCTCACTCGAGCAAGTCTTCGCGGATCTCACGGCCCGAGCGCCCACCGCAACGGCCGGTGACGCGAAAAAACGAAAGGGACAACGATGAGGGGTCTCTGGCCGATCCTCAAGCGAGAGCTCCTCGGCTTGTTCGTCACGCCGATCGCCTGGGTGATCATGGCGGCGTTCCTCTTCATCGAGGGGCTCTTTTTCTACTTCCTCATCATGAGCTACTCGTCCCAATCCGACGTCATCGTCGGCATGGGACCGGCCGAGGCGTTCTTCGGACAGTCGGAGTTCTTCTATTTCCCGCTCGTCCTGATCTGCCCCGTGCTCACGATGCGGCTGTTCGCCGAGGAGCGAAAGAGCGGCACCATCGAGGCGCTGTTGACGGCACCCGTGACACCGGCTGCGGTCGTGCTCGGCAAATACCTCGCGACGCTCTGCGTGTACGTCGTCATGTGGGCGCCGACGGTCCTCTACATGTTCATCCTGTCGAGCCACGGCGAGATCGATTGGAGCCTCGTCGCAACGGGCTACGCAGGCACGCTGCTCGTCGGGATGGCGTACCTCGCGATCGGAACGCTCGCGAGCGCGCTGACATCGAGCCAGCTCGCGGCCGCGATGGGTGCGACGGTGTTCATCCTCGCGTTCTTCGTCATGGGCTACGCGGCGCGCGGATTCGACGAAGGCTCGACGCGGTCGATGCTCGAGCACGTCGCGGTGTCGTCGCTGATGAACGACTTCTCGCGCGGCCTCGTCGATTCACGACGGCTCGTCTTCTGGGTGTCGTTCGCAATAATCCCGCTCTACGCGACCATCCGAACGGTCGAGTCCTGGCGGTGGGGATGAAAACCAAGAAGAAGAAGGTGCCTGCCGCCCCCGAAGCTCCGTCCACCAACGACGACACCGCAAGCGTCGACACGACCGAAGGCCTCTCGTCCGCCGCCGAATCGGAGACGACGACGCAGGCTGCGCGCGACGCCGAGCCTGAGGCCGAAGCCGGGCGCGCTCGGCGGCGGTCGGATCGCGCGACGAAGCTCGCTGCGAGCGTCTCGCTGATGAGCGTCATCGTCATCGGCGTGCTGTTGAACATCCTCGCGTCGCGCCATTTCAAGCGTTGGGATTACTCCGCATCGGGTGAGTTCACGCTCTCCGACGGGACGGTCGACACGCTTCGAGGCATCGACGAGCCCATCAAGCTCATCGTGCTCGTCTCGCGAGAGACACCCATCGGCGTCTCCCTCGAAGAGATGCTGGAGGGGTATCGCCAGCACACGAACAAGCTCGAGATCGAGTTCGTCGATCCGGATCGCGATCAGGCCCGGCTCGTGGAGCTGCAGAAGCTCTACGGGCTGCTCGCGGCGGAGGCGGGTGGACACGTCATCATCGACGCCGCGCTCATCGTCATTCAGGGCGAGCGCCATCGTTATGTCCTCGGCAGCGAGCTCGTCGCGGTCGACGATCCGACCGACATGCGCACGAGGCCGCGCCTCGAATACGCCATCACGAGCGCCATCCGCCACGTTCGAGCGACCACGCCGCCGGTCATCTGCTTCACCACCGGCCACGACGAGCTCTCGCTCGACAAGGCCGGCACCGAAGGGATGGCCGAGCTCGCCGACCGGCTCCGGAAGAACAACTTCGAGCTCAAAACAGTCTTCCAACCCACGGCGGATGCCCCGGCCGATCCGCTCGCAGGCTGTGAGCTGCTCGTCGTCGCGACCCCGACCGCGCCCGTCCCGAAAGAGCACACGCTCGCGATGACCCACTTCGTGGAAGAGGGTGGGAGCGCATTCGTGGTGCTCGGGCCGGTACCGAACAAAGCACAGACCGACGTCATGGATCTGCAGCTCGACGAGCTCCTCGCGCTCGCCGGCGTGAAGCTCGAGCACGACGTCATTCACGAATACGACCCTTCGCGGCGCACACGCGGCAGCAACGGAACGGAGTTCTTCGCAGAATCTCGCGTTCATCCGGTGACCGAGCGCCTGGTGCGCGAGGAGGCGGCCGGCGCCGCCGCACTCGTGAACTACACGAGCAGCCTCACCGACCTGGAAGGCGCGGTTAAGCCCGAGCCTCTGCTCACGACCAGCGCGAAATCGTTTGGAATCGTCGATTACCTCGCGAGGCTTCCGGCGATCGAGCCGACCGCCGTCGACCTTCCCGGCCCGCGCACCATTGCCGTCGCGGTCGAGCGCCCGGCAAAACCAGGACAAGAACGCGGCAGCCGAATGGTCGTCGCGAGCTCGATGAATCTATTGTTCGGCGCGAACTGGAACGACCCGTCGTTCCGAGGCAATTCGTTGTTCGTCGAGGGCGCGTTTTCGTGGCTCGCTTCGCACGAGCGGTTCCTCGATATCCCGGACAAACCCCTCAAGACGACCGGATTGCGCGTGACCGAAGACGCGTTGAGCTCGATGTTCCGCTACGTCGTACTCGTCATGCCCGTCGCGATGGGCTGTATGGGCATCGCGATTCATTTCCTACGCAGGCGTAGGCCCCAATCGAAAAGGAGCCTCGCGTGAACATTGCGACGCTCTTCAAGCGGCACGCGTCGGCGGCGGTCCTCGCCTCCAGCGCGGTCCTGCTGTCGGTGTACGTGCTCGTCGTCGACCGGGATTCGCTCACGACCGAAGAAGTCGAGGGACGAAAGAACCGCCTGGTTCCGGCGTGGCGCGCGGACGACGTCACCCGCGTCCAGGTCGAGCTCCACCCCGTCGGCGGCGAGCTCGCCTCCTATACGCTGACGCGCCCGCCGAAGGGCACGACCTCGCGCCCGTGGAGCCTCACCGTCGGTGAAACGACGTACCCGGCAGAGGAGCAGGTCGTCGACAGCCTGCTCTTCGGGTTCGAGCGCGCGAGGATCCTGCGAGAGGTTCCGGCGTCCAGCGTGGATCGCGCGACGTTCGGGCTCACCGAGCCGCGCGCACGATATGTGATCGCAATGGGCGATCTCAACTACACCATTGCGATCGGGGCTCCCTCGAGCTCGAACGAAGGTGTCTACGCCGAAGTCGAAGGGCGCGGCGTTTACGTCGTTTCGAAGGGGGACGCCGAGCAATGGAACGTCTCGCCCGACGACCTTCGATCACACACGTTCGTCCCCTATCTCAGCACCGAGCTCGACGGCCTCGATCTGACCGGGGCGGGCGGCACCCGGAAGTTCGAGCGCGCTCCTTGGAAGGGCGGACGCGGCAGCGGCTTCCGCTTCGCCGAAGGCTCGGAGGGACCCAAGGGCAAACGCGTCGACGGCGGCCGCCTCGACCAGGTGCTCGTGTCGCTCGGCCGAATGCAGGCGCAGAAGTTCCTCGAAAAGGCCGACGCCGACAAAACGGCGAAGGCGGACGTCACCATTACGATGATTCCGAAGATCGGAGAACACGGAGTCATCGAGGTCGGTGGCGAGTGTCCCTCCGAGCCCGACCTCGTCGTCGTGGTCCGCCGATCGCCGGGCTACCTCGCGGCGTGCGCTCCGAAGGGGATCTTGTCCGCGCTCTCCCGTCCAGCGACGGAATTCGTCGACGACTCGATGGTCGGCGCGACCGTGGACGAAATCATCGAGCTTCGTATCGAGCGAGACAAAGACGTATTGGACATGGCGCGCTCGGGCACCGGCTTCCATGTCCGGGAGCCGAAAGAGGCCCAGATCGAGGCGGAGGTCGGCAATCATCTATTGACCGACATCGTCGAGGCCCGCGGCGAGTTCGCGCCCGACGACGCGACCATGCCCGAAGGCGCCGTCACCAGGGTCCGCATCATTTCGCAAGGCGGCGCCACCGAAAACGGCGACGTCCCGAAGCGCGAAGAGCTCGTCGAAGTCGGCCCCGCCGTCGACGGAAAACACCTCGTCATCCGCCACGAGGACGGCGCAAAGCTCTACATCGGAGCGGCGGCGGCGAGCTCGCTCCAGCCCAGCGATCTCCTTTTGAAGAGCACGCAGATCATCGACAGAAACTCCGCCGACGTGCTCGAGCTGCGCGTACAGCACGGCGACGAACGGCAGGTCTTCACGCAATCGGGGCAGGACCTCACCCTGGTCGAGCCGAAGGGCCAAGGCCTCGAGGCGGACCGCGCGATCGCGACCCGCGCAATGGGCGCGTTCGTGACGTTGCAGGCGATCCGCTGGGTGTCGTCGACGGTCGAACCGAACTTCGCTCTCGATCACCCCCGTTACGTCATCCAGGCAAAGCTCGGAGCGTCCGACGATCACGCTGCAGCGACGCTCGAGCTCAAGCTCGGCGCGTTCACCGATGACGGCGTTTATGCCTCCTTGAGCAGCGAGACGGGTGTGTTCCTCGTCCCCCGCAACCTGGAGGAAGCGTTCGAGCGGAGCTTCGTCTCGCGCGAAGCATTCGCATTGAACCCGGGTGCCGCCGACAAGATCGAAATCGAGGCCGGCACGACGACGGTGACCCTGGTCCGCGACGGCCGCCAATTGAGATTGCGCGCGGCGGGCGGGTCCACCAAGAGCGACGCCCGGGCCGCCGAAATCGAAAAGGAGCTGCTCGGGCTCGACGCCATCTTCGCCGTCCGCGCCGGCCCCGCAGCCGCCGATCAGGGCCTCGAGCAGCCCGCGATGAAGATCCGCATCACCCCGCGAAAGAATCCCCAAGACGCGGAAGATCCCAAAACGATCGTCGTGTCCATCGGCGGCGCGGGCGCCCTCCAAGGCGTCCCCATCCGCTACGCCCGCCGCGACGACATCGACGCCACGTACGCCGTCTCGCTCATGGACGTCAAACGCCTCGAGGACCTCGTCTCGGGTAAATAGGACAGAGAGAGGGGTCGCCAAGGGCGCCAAGTGCAGAAGGAGGAAGAAGAGAGGGAGTTTGTTTTATTAACTAACTCTCTTCCTCCTCTTTCTCTTTCTCCCCTTGGCGCCCTTGGCGACCCCTCTCCTTCTCTTCCTCCCCCTCTTTGGCGCTTACTTGATGCGCTCCCAGCCGTTGCGGATGGCCATCTTGAACTTGTCCCAGGTATTGGGGTTCTTGGCCTCCCAAAGGGGTCGCGCTTGTACCTCGATGATCTCCCAGGTCTGGTTCGGCATCGACCGGCGCAGGTCTTCGCCGAACATATAAGCCGGTAGGACCGTCTCGAACTGGTAGTTCTGGCCGAGGTAGTTCTTCTTGAAGTGGCCTTCGTAGTAGTTGCGCGTCGCGATGCGCTCGCCGGGCAACTCCGAGACACGGACGTCGGTGTGTCGCAGCGTATCGTGGATATGCTCGACCCGTTCCTTTGCGTCCTTGTGGATATGAATCTCCTCCACGATACGAGCACGCTTCTGGACGAGCGGCTCCTCCGTGTAGGTCGCGAGGTCGAGGGCGCGCTCGCGGAAGGCGTCCTCGGCGGCGTCGATCGGCCTGTCGACTGCGCGGCGCTGTACGTTTACGTGCTCCTCGCGAATGGTGACCGTCTTGTCGACGGGGCGCGATGCGACGCGGGTCGTGACGCGGACACCACCGGCCTCGTACTCGCGCTTGCCGACGTTCATCTCCTCGTCGACGACCGGAATGACGACGCTGCCGTCCTTGCCTTGGACGCGCGCGGCACCACCCGATACCGGCTTCGCCTCCTGGCGGAAGATTGGCTCTTTCGCCCTCGGCATCTCGTTGATTTCGACGTCCGTACGCCGGAGGTTGTCACGCAATTGAACGGCCCGCTCCGAGGTCCCTCGATTGACGACAATTTCCTCGACGACGTGGGTCTTCTTCTCGACGACGGGGTATTCCGATTTCGCGGTGACTTCGACCATGCCCTCGCGCAGCCGCGCGTTCGCGTCCTCGAGGCTGAGCGGCTGGTCGACTTTGCGGCGATCGACCTTCACCTGCTCGTCGCGAATACGCAAATCCTGGTCGAAGGGCTTGCCGACGATGCGCGACTCGACGTGTACGCCGCCGGTATCGATCCGCCGCTTGCCGACCTCGAACTCCTCTTCGATGATCGGGACGACGAGCTCGGCGACGTTGGGGACGGTCGACGTGACCTTCGCCGCCGTCGCGGCGACAGGCTCGTAGACCTTCTTTTCGACGGCCACGGCCTTCTTCTCGACCACCGGGGCCTTCTTCTCGACCGGCGGTGGGATATCGCGTTTGACCGGAGTCGCGGCGATTGCCGCGTTGCTGGCCGCGACGGCCGCAGCCGTCCGCTTGGCGCCGTTGCCGACCGAGGTGACGGTGAGCGCATGGTCGCCGACCACCAGGTCGTGGGCGGCGAACCGTCGCCCGTCGCTCAACACGATTTGACTGACGTGTTTGCTGTCTGTGTCGACGATGAGCTCGTCGACCGTGCCGAGAACGCGCCCGTCCGCATTTCGTACGGCCCATCCTCGAATGTCTTGGTCTTTGTGATCCAGCGCCCACGAGCGGAGCCGGGATAGCGCGCCTTGCATGGCAGTGTCCTTTCTCTATTAGCTTTTCAGTTCGCCGCCGAGTTGCCCGGCGGCATTCCAGCGCCCGCGGTCACTCGGTGATGGCGGAGACGCTGCGGTTCTTCTGCAGGCAGAGCGGCGAATCGTCGAAGCACTGCGGAGGCCCCTCGATCAGCGTCATCTGATTGGGAGCCACACCGCGCGTCAGCAGCTCCGACGCGAGGACATCGGCCCGTTGCCGGTCGATTGGCACATAAGGCGACCTCGTCTCCCTGCCGTCGGTCCTGCCTTCCAGCGTGACCTTCGCAGTCGGGTTCGCCCGGAGGCAAGACGCGAGGTTGTCGATCATCCCCAGATCCCGCTCGGTGAAGACGGCGCGATCGGCGGTGAAGTAGATGTTGAGCCGCGTGCATTTCCCGCCGCCAGGCGAGGGTTGATCGATGCGCTCCGCGCGCTGACCGGCCGCGGGGGTAGCCCCTGCGCGCTCGGACATGCCAGGGGTCTTCTGTGCCTGCGCACGCTTCGGCACAGCTGCCGTCTTGGGCGCGGCCTTGGTGGTCGGCGCTGGCGCAGCCGGCTGTTCGGCCTTCGCCGTTCCGCGCGTCATTTGCTTCTCTTGCTCGCCCTTCATCGGCTTTTCTTCGGCCTTCATGGGGCTCGGCGCGGTCTTCTCCTCGCCTTTGCCCATGCCCGGCGTCTCTTCGGTCTTCGCCGTCTCTTCCTTCTTCACGGTCTCTTCCGGCAAAACTGGGCTCTTTTCGACTGTCGTCTCGTGCTCGCCCATCGCCGTCTTCGGCTCTGTCGTGGACTCCGGTTTCGTCGATTCCTCTTCCGTCAGCTTCGGAGGAACGATGGCCGGGGCGGGCGCAGGCTCGAGCTTGGGCGGCTCCGTCGCGGGGACGGGTTGCATGAGGTTGCGTTCGGCCTCCCTGACCCGCGCGGCGTGGTTGCACTGGTATGCGAACAGCGCAAAGAGGCCCAGCGCGAGCAGACCGAGTAAGCCGAAGAGCAGGCCCCTCGACAGCCCGGCGCCTTGCTGATGGACACGAATGTCGTCAGCTCTGTATCGGCCCCCGTATGGGAGTCGTTCTTCACGGATTACGTCGGCCATGGCAATGCTCCTTGCCCCACCCAGGGGGCATCGCCCGTGCCACAGCGCACACATGCCGGTGCATCCAGCTCCAGCGTCGTCGCGACTCGAAACATCCAAGAAACGCAGATTGCGCGCTATTGGCAGCGCGCGCGACGCGCGCAGCGTGGCGACATCGCCTGAGACATCACCACGTCAATCCGCTCGGACGACCTCTGCCGAGTCACCATTCCACGATCGATAAGCTCATCACTGCGCGAACGAATGCAATACGATTATCGAATGCTCTGTAGCAGATCCGCGAGCGTCGTCGTCGCGAGCTCGCCCTCGAGCGTCGTCGTACCGATCGTCGAATAGAGCTGTCCCTCGTTGCGCACGAGCTCGAACGCGCAATTCCGATCGACGCGCGCCTCGAGCGTGTCGACGAACGCGCGCGGGATCGAGAACAGCTCGATCCGATCGGCGCGGTGGATCGGCCGATTGGCGGCTTCACGTTGGATTGCGGCGAAGTCCCCGGTCGTGAAGACCGCGACGCGATTGGCCGCCTTCGACGCTTTGTGCAGACGCTCCGCAGAAGGAGCGCCGATGTCGATCCACGCAACGAGCGCACCGGTATGGTCCCGGATGGAGACGGGCGCCTCCTCCGGCGAGGACAGGCCACCTTTGCTGAAGGCGATGCCCTCCTCGAAACACAAGCAATACGCGAGGGTGCGCGTCAGGAGGTAGCGCATCGTCTCGGACGGGTGGAGCGCGAGGCGCAGGTCGAGAGTTTCATAGACGCCCCGATCCACGTCGGAGACGGTCACCTCGAACCGATAGATCGTCGCCATCGGCCCGACACTGTACCACCGGGGTACTGGTCCGTGTTCGCCGCGGCGAAAGAGATGTTCGAACGATCGCGCGGATCGCGTGCGACAAATCGATGTTCGCATCGAATGCGCGCTGAGCCCGCGATCGGTCATCATAGAGGTTCTCGAGCTCATTGGCCGATTGGGGGAAGCGGCATGGCCACACAAGCGGACGCGCGGAAGACACGTCGTCGCAACACCGTCACCGTCGTCGGTGTCGTGTTGTCCATCGGCGCAACGGCGGCTGTCGGCGCCGCGCTCTGGGGTCTGCTTCGAACGCGGAACCTGCCGAGCGAGGCAACCATTGCGACGGAGTCCGCGCCGCCGCCGACCGGGGGCAGGATCAAATGGGTCGGCTGCGACATCTCGCGCGCGAGCTTCATCGATGCCGCCGTCGCGGCGTATTCCAAGAAGACGGGGAACGTCATCGAAATCGAGGACGGCGGCGCGACCCGTGGCATCCGTGATGTCTCTGCCGGAAGCGCTCACATGGGGGGCTCCTGTCGAACGGCGCTCGACATCCCCGAGGAGCGCGGGGTCAAGCTCATCCCCATTGCATGGGATGCATTGGTGGTCGTCGTTCATCCGACGAATCCCGTCTCGGACATCAGCCTCGAGCAGCTGCGTGACGTGCTGGAGGGGTCGATCACCAATTGGAAGGATTTGGGCGGCTCCGACGCGCCTCTCGATCTCTTCGATCGCAAAGGCAAGCTCTCCGGCGTCGGCGCCGGCACGCGCCTCTTGTTGTTCGGCGACATCGACAAAGACTTCAGCGCCCGCGCGCGGATCTTCGACTCCACGCGCCCCCTCGAGGAGGCTGCGGAGACTTCGCCGCTTTCGATCGCCGTCACCGGGATCAGCAGCGCTCGCCTCCGAAAGCTGAAGATGCTCTCGCTCGAGGGCAAAGCCCCGACACGCGACAACGTCATTCGCGGTCAATATCTGCTCTATCGTCCGCTCTACATCACGGTCCCGAACGAGCCGGACCCGATCGTCACCGACTTCGTAAACTTCCTATTTTCGAGCGACGGCGAGCAGATCATCCACGACACCGGAACGGTGACGATGGCCGAGGGCGCCGACCTCTGGGCGAAGTACAAGAGCCAAGTCGGCGCCGACCTGGGCGCGGGTGGCCCGTGAGCCGAGCAAGCGACGATACACGAGCCATTCGTTCGGAGGAGCGGGCCGCAAAGGCCGCACGAACACGTCGCAATGGCGGCGCGCGAATGCCGCTCGTCATCGGTGTTTTGGTCGCGGGCACGCTGCTGGTCTTCGGTGTCGCGCTAGGTACGGTGGGCATCAATTACTTCTCGCAAGCTCTTCGAGAGCAGGCGATTGCCCGCGGACACGCCATTTCGTCGACGCTGGCATCGTCGCTCGTGGAGATCATCGCGGCGAAACAAGACGCCGCCGTGGGCGAGGCGATTCGTTCCGTGAAGACCTCCGCACGGCTCGCTTACGTGGAGGTCGTGCATCGCGACGGTACCCTCGTCGCACATACGTGGCCGGGCGAGCCGCCGGCGCGCCCCGCCGGCGCGCGCACGGAATCGCAGCGAATTACCGACGCGACCGTCGACGGGAAGCAAGTCATCGACGTGCCCGCGAAGCTCATTACGGGCGACATCATTCACGTCGGCCTCGATCGGTCGGCGATCGACGCGAGCGTGGCCAATGCACGCCTCGCGGTGTTGCTGATGACGCTCGCAGAGGTGCTCGTGGCGCTCGCTGCGACGTTCTGGATCTCGCGCCCATTCGTGCGGCAGCTCGAAGTGGCGAACGAAGACCTTCACGAGGCGATGAAAGCAGCAGAGGCTGCCAGCGAAGCAAAGAGCGACTTTCTCGCGAGTGTGAGCCACGAGATCCGTACCCCGATGAGCGGCGTCATCGGCATGACGGGTTTGCTCCTCGATACGAAGCTTTCGGCGGACCAGCGCGAGCTCGCCGAGTCCGTGCGCACGAGCGCCGAAGCGCTGCTGATCCTCATCAACGACTTGCTGGACTTTTCCCGCATCGAGGCCGGCAAGCTGACGATCCGGCCCGCGCCGTTCGATCTTGCGCAGACGCTCGACCAAGTTGCCGGTGTGCTGTCACCGAAGGCCGGCGAGAAGGGCATCGAGCTCGTCGTGCAATATCCCCCGAGCGCGCCGCGTTATCTCGTCGGCGACGCGGGACGGATTCGACAGGTGCTCTTGAACCTGGTCGGCAATGCGGTGAAGTTCACCGCCGAAGGTCGAGTCGTCGTCACCGTCGAGGAAGAGAGCGACCGCGCGGCGCCCGATATGGCCTCAATCCGCATTTCGGTAGAGGACTCGGGGATCGGCATTCCGACCGAGATGTTGGGCCGAATCTTCGAGCGATTCGTGCAGGTCGACGCCTCCGCGACCAGGCGATTCGAGGGGACCGGCCTCGGCCTCGCCATTTGTCGCGAGCTCGTCGAGAAAATGGGCGGTCATATAGGTGTCTCGAGCACGCTCGGCACGGGATCCACCTTTTGGATTTCGCTCCCCCTTCCTCGCGCCGCGCGGTCCGCCGCCGCGCTCACCGAACAGCCCGAGCGTTCGCTGCGTGAAGCGTCCGGCCGCGTCCTTCTCGCGGAGGACAAGGTCGTGAATCAGCGGGTCGCGGCCACGATGCTCGAAAAGCTCGGGTGTGACGTGACAATCGCGCAAAACGGCCAAGAGGCAATCGATATGGCCGCGGCAGCGTCCTTCGATCTCATCTTCATGGATTGTCGAATGCCCGGCGTGGACGGATACGAGGCCACCGCCGCGATCCGCCGAACCGAGCGGTCGGCGCGTGTGCCCATCGTCGCGATGACCGCGCAGGCGCTCGAGCGAGACAAAGAGAAATGCCTCGCATCCGGGATGGATGACTACCTCGTAAAGCCCGTCTCCCTCACCGGGCTGCGCGACATGCTCGACAAATGGCTTCCCGCCCCATCCGGACCGCGCGCGTCGATCGAGGCACGACCGCCCGAACCGATCCAGACGCCCGGCGCGGATGATTTCATTCAGCGCATTCGTGAAATGGCGGCCGGCGTCGCGAGCACCAGCCCGACGTTCGCGCTCGACGTGATGGCGGCATTCCAGGCGGACGCCAATGACGCACTCGTCGCGATGCGGAACGCCCTCGAGCATGGAGACGCAAAAAGCCTCGCACTCGCGGCCCACGGGTTGAAAGGCACCAGCGCCACGCTCGGGGCACAAAAGCTCGCAGGCTTGAGCGCAGAGCTGGAGAAAACCGCGCACACGGTCGAGACGGCCACGGAGAAAGACCGTGGCGACGTCGCCGCCCGGATCGCCGAGCTCGCCCGTGAGATACGCGGCATGGAAGAGCTGTTCGACGAAGAGCGACTAGCCATCCAAGGAGCACCGGATATGCTTTCTGATCGGGCCAAATGACGAACCGTGAGGGCGCCCGTTCGGGGCCGACCATCTTGCTCGTCGACGACAACCGTACGAACAGGCTCGTCGTGCGGGCGTACCTGGTCGGCCAGGGTTACGAATTCATCGATACATCGGACGGCGCGGACGCGTTGACCAAGATCCGGGAGACGGTGCCGGACCTCGTCATCTCCGACATCTTCATGCCCGCGCTCGACGGCTGGGAGCTCGTCAAAGCCCTGCGCTCGGACCGCCGGCCCGAAGTGCGCAAAATCCCCATCATCCTGGCTTCCGCGAAACACGACGCCGACGTCGAACGGCGCAGCAAAGAAGCCGGCGCCGACGCATTCATCAAGAAGCCCATCGTCTGGCAGGACCTGGCAAAGCTCGTCCGCGAGCTCCTGGGGCGTTAGTTCCCTTTTCGCGCGCACGACGCTTCTATGCGCGCGGGTCTGCGCACGAGCGGTATCAGGAGCCGGCCATCGGCCGGCGTCGGCACAGCGACCCAACCTTGAAATGGGCGCGCACAGGCTTGGGTGCCTAGTGCGAAGCGCAGCGAAGCACCCCCACAGGCGGGACCCGAGCCGTCGTGCGCGCGCGAAAGAGAACTATCTCTTTCGCACGTCGACGCGCCGCGCGAGGGCGAGGGCGACGAATGCGTCGGGGTGGCTTTCGGCGGAGTCTTCTTGGGGGCGTAGCTCGCCGAGCGCGATCACGCGAATGGAGCCGAGGAGCGGGAGCTTGGGGATGACGTTCTCGTCCACGTAGAGCGGCAAGTGGCCGTCGGCGCGCGGAATGATGAAATCGGCGCGCAAATGGGTGCCGCCGAAGACGCTGCGCTTCTTGAAATGGCGCGCCTCGAGCAATGCGCGGTCGACCTGCTGCGTGAGATAGCGCGGGGGAAGCGCGAGCTCTTTGGCTGCCTGCTCGAGCTGGCGCGCGAGGCCGAGCGCGGATTCACCGGTTGGCGGCCAGCTGCTGGCGAGCATTTCGTTTGCCACCTTCACGAGGCCGCCGAGCTTCTTGTCGTTCACGCCGAGCGGCGAGGTCGCTGCGAGCATGAGCTTCAGCGTCTCGACCTCGTCGAATGCGGGCTCGAGGTCGCCCTCGGCAAGGATGAGCGGCAATTCGTAAATGGAGCTCGCAGCGAGACGATCCTCGTACGCGTAGCGGAGCTCGCCGCTCATGATCGGTTCGACCGTGCAGAGGAGCTTCAGAAGTCGCAATCGCTCTTGGTCGGGATCCTTCTCGCGGGCGGCGTCTGCGGTGCGTCGCAACCCGAGCGAAGCCTGCGCCGTCTTTTCCCGCCAATACGGATCGCGATCGAGGCGCGCCACGATCTCTTGTTGGTAATAGAGGAGGTCGACGACTGCCCGCTTCGCGGGACCTTCATTGTCGTCGGCCCTTGCCCGCCCTGCGGCGGGCCTCGAGGCGAGCGCGGCGTCGTCGGAAAGATCTTTTGCGGATCGACCCGCGTCTTTCGAACCGCCGAGTGACTGTGAGCCGAGCGTCGTCCCAGAGAGGCTGGAGGGGCCCGAGGGCCCGCCGAGCGTCGAAGAGCCCGCGCTCGAGAACGAGGTCGCCGGCGGCGGAGGAGCCGGCGGCGCGGCTGCTGGGGGTGAGGTCGCCGCGGCGATCGCTGCCGCGGACGCCGCGCCAAAGAGGTACGAAGGAGTCGAGACCGGAGGCGGGGGGGGTGGCGGCATCGGGGCGGCCTCGAAGCGTGGGGTTACAGCGGCAGGCGCACGAGGTGAGACGTTGGCGGGAACGACCGGCGCGGGCGGTGGAGGCACGGCTGCCGGCGGGACTTCACTGCCGCGGCGGCTGCCCGATGAAGACGGTCCACCGAACGCCTTGGAGAATGCGTCGCTCGCGTCCTTCTTCTTCGACGCATCGGGGGGGACGAGCGTCGGTGGCGGAGGTGACAGGACCGGCACGGCGGGCTGTGGCTTGGCGAGCCCGCTGAGCTGCGACGAGACAGGGGGCGGTGCGAGCGGTGCGCCGGGCGAGATGGCCGTGCTCGCTAGCGAGCTCTGCGCCGGCACCGCAGGCGGCGGTGCCGAAGGAATCGCGGCGGAAGCCGGGGCGAGCGCCGCAGGAGGTGCAATCGCGGGAGGCGGCGCGACGCTCGGGGGCCGCAGCCTCGGCGCCGTGCTTCCGAGCTGGCCGCCGAGCTGCCCCCCGAGCCCCGAGATCATCGGCGGAGGGGCCATCGGCGGGGCCATCGGTGGAACCATTGGAGGAGCCTGCTGCGCGGGCGGCGCGGGAACGAGCGCAGGCTCTGCAGAGGGCGCGAGCGGCTTCGACAAGCCTTCGAGCTGCGGCTTCACCGCAGCGACGAACGCCGGAGCCTCCGCCGTCTCACCTTGAATGGGTGTTTCCGTGTCGGGCTCTGCAATGCCCAGCGCCTGCGCCGGCAGCGACCCGGTGGACGACTCTTCGATCGGAACGACGGTGCGGGTGCGCCGCGGCGCGGGGGGCGGCGACGTGCGCGGCGCGCCGCCGAACGGCAACACGCCGGGCGGGTGGGCGTGGCTCTTCGGTGCGGGAGGAATCACGCGCGGAACGACGCCCGACGGAGGCGCGTCCGCGAACGGCAATGCCGGCGAGGGTTGCGCCTCGAGCAACATCTCGGATCGCGTCTGCTCGAATGGATCGGCGCCGCGCCGGCTCTCCGCCCGGAGCATGTGGTGCTCGCGGAGCTTCTTGAGGTCCGAAAAGTAGAGGGTGTCGGCCGAGCGGCGAAGCGTCACCACGGAACGCACGCTCGTGCCGGCGACGTGCGGGAGCTCGTGCCTCCAGGTGAGTGTGATGAGCCGCCGATCCGTATCGATATGAAGAGAATCGGCGCGCATCCGCGAGACCTTGTCTTGTGGATCGAACAAGACGACGAACGGCTCGAACCCCGGCAGGTTCATCACGAGGCGCTCGAGGTCGGGATGCATGGACTCGAGCAAAATTCGGCAATCCGAGGGGATCGGCTCGTCGAGCCGCTGATCGAGCGGCGCAACTTGGAAGAAGCGCGCATCGAAACCGCGTGGCATCGGCAACACGTGCGGCTGCGACAGCCACGACTCGTCTTCACGTCGGAGGAGGCTTTGCCGGACCGGCCAATTCGACGCGTACGGCGCGAACGTCATCGTCGGGACGTGGGTGGTCGGGCCGCGCCAAATCAATCCGGGAGGCTGCAGGCTCGGGACGTCGTCGTCGACGCCCGACTCCGGTCCGACGGGATTGTCGGTGGTCGGCCCGCCGCCCGCGTATTCGAAGGCGAGCGGAAACGTCGCGCGCGGCACACCGATCAAGAGCTCGCCCGAAGGTGCGAACTGTCGAGGAGCCCACGCCTCGAGCACCTTGTCGACCGACAGGACCGCGAGCCGCGCCGTCACGCGCTGGGTCGCCCTGCCCCCGGCCGAAAACGCCGAGCCGCTCAGCGTCACCTCGGGGGCGACCTTCATCGGCACGAGGTCGGCCGGCGTGCGCACGCTGCTCGAAGCCTCGTCCCACGGGATATCGAATTCGTGGATCGGCTCGGGCGTCGTGATGCCGCATTCGCCGGGCGATATCTCGTACGTGACCTTCGCGACGATCGTGCAGACCTCTTCGCCGGAGAGGCGCCGCCACAGCAGCGAGCGGACCGCGACCGGTCCCTCGGCGACGAGGCTAATCGCGTCCTTGAGCGGAGAGGCGGCGCGAGAAGTCACACGAGCATTGACGTCGAAATTCACTGAACTTGCAAAGCCGATTCGTAAGAAGGCCGCATGGTCGTCAGGAAAACAGGGCGCGCCAGGTGCGGGGGCCGACGATGCCGTCATCCTCGAGGCCGCGGCGGCGCTGGAACGCACGCACGACCCGATCGGTCTCCGGCCCGAAGACCGCGTCGATACCGATGCGCCAACCGAGGCGCCGAAGCCTCGTTTGAACGGCGCGAACGCTCTCCGATCGGTCGCCCTTCTTGAGCGGTACGCCGGGATATGGATGCTGCTCGGACGGCAACGCCGGCGTCCCGTTCGAGGGCGGCGTCGCCTGGGCCGGCGGAGGCGTGACATCCGCCGAGCCGCCGGGTGCCCAACCCCAAGGCCGAGTGTCGTTGCGCGCGCCCGAGCGAATGCTCACATGGCAATGGTGCGTGTGCGGGTTGTCACCCGTGTAATGGCGCCACGCGCGGTCCCCTCGCTCGAGGTTCCAAATCCTGCGATTCCAAATGACGTATTTGGTGCGCGGATCCTGCAGTGCGGCGCTGGCGATAACGTCGCCGTGACAGCCGGTGCTCGGGTCGTGCGTGATGTCGAACGCGTTGCCGAGGTTGTGATCGCTCGGACGCGCCTGGTGCCGCGCATCGCCCATGATGCCGTCGCTCGCTCGGTTGCGGCGAGGCCAACGGCGCGTCGCGTCTTCAAGCGCTTTTCTACATGCAGGGGCGGGCGATGACATGGCTTCCTCTCAAAAGGCGCAGCGTCCGTGCTGGGACGTGGACGACTCATTCGGTTCGGAATCGCAGCGTCGTGAGCACGTGATCCATCACGCGATCACAGGTGTCTTTGTCCTCGAATGGGGCATTGGCGACGACGAGCAAATGCTGATCTGCAAATACGAAATGGGCATTACGCTGATAAACCATTCCGCGCTCGTGGCGAAAACGAATGCCTGCCTCGATTGCGACCGTGCCGTCGAGCTCGATTTCGCGGTCGAACAACACGGCAAATCCGGCGAGCGAACGCCGCTCGTTGTCCCGATGTGCCGTGACGACCTCACGCGCGGGCTTCGGCTCGGGGAGCGGGTTGCGGAACACGAGCACGTTGATCTCCCCATCGCTGGTGGCTTTTGCACGAAGGACGTGAACCGTTTGGTCGGAAAATCCGAGGTCGGGAAGATCGAAGGCGGCTTCGTTGATGTAGTAGGTGGCCATGCTCAGTGGGAGGAGCGCGCGAGAGCCGCGCGCGTGGACCGCGAGATTACCTTCGCGTCACGCGGTCCCGAGCGTGAAGATTGCGCGTCCTTCGACCCCGGCCCGGAGCGCGGGGCTGTTCGTCGCCACGATGAGCTGACCGTTCGGCACGAGGGCGCGAAGCCCTCGAAGATAACCTCCGATGTTGCGCTCGTCCCAGGAGGCCTCCGGCCGATCCAAAAGCACGATGGATCGGTCGTAGTGGACGAGCGCCGATGTGGCCGCGACGAGGAGCGCGTCGCAGGCAGTGTCGCCGAGCTGGCTCGGCAGCATGGCCCCCGCTCCCTTGTACGAGAGGCATTTCAGCGGATCGGCCGGGTCGACGACGAACCGCAGGTCGGGCGCGAGCGCCGCGAGGCCATCCTCGAGCCGCGTGCGCGCACGCTCGTCGTTGGCGGCGTGCACCAGGAACCGCGGAACGAAGCTGTATTTGTCGGCATCGCGGCAGAGGCGCAAAAACCGCTGCTCGACGGCGGATAGGCCGTGCGCTGCGCCGGGAGGAGGCAACGCGCGGTTCGCCGGCAGGTATTCGACCTTCGCCGAACGCGCGTCGTGCTCATAACGGCCGAGGAGCTCGACGAGCCCCGCCTCCACCTCGACGTCGGCGCCTCCGGATCGCGTGAAGGTGGCGCGCAGCTTCGCGACGGGCTCTTCGCTCTCGGTCTCCGTCTGTTCGTCGGCGTCGAGCGCGAGCTCGAGGACGATGCTCGCTTCGTCCGCGCCCTCGGCGATCCATTCGTCGATGCGCGTGAGCATGCCGTACGGAGATGCGGCCTCCTTCGCGGCGAGGATCGCCTCGAGGACGCGCGTCTTGCCCGAGCCGGGTGGCCCGGCGACGACGAACAGGTCGCGGGCCCCGCCGGTCTGCGGATCCGAAAGATCGAGCGAGATGTCGGGTAAGCCCGAAAGTCCGCTCAACGATGCGTGCAAGAGCTTCAAATCAGCCTCCGGAGGACGGCGTGCGCCCGGTGAGCGCGGCCTTTTGGCCCGTCTCGGGGCCCGGGTTCAGGAGGATCTTCGGCGACTGGATGATGATCGCGTCGGGGGTGAGGTGAATCATCGATTCGCCGACCGAGAGCGTGGTGCCCTCCAGGCTTTGGATTCGATGCGCCTTTGCGGCGGAGGCGAAGTCGCCGAGCGTCTTCATGATGCGCTCTTTGCCGACCTGCGAGACGAGGTTGCCGAGGATGCCGGTCATCTTGTCACCGCCCACCGACTCCATCAGCTGCCCGAGCACGGACGCCTTCTGATTGCCGGACACGTGCTCCGCGTCGTTGCCTTTCACCTTCGTCGTGCGGTGGCGGCCGACGGTCTTGTCGTCATCGTGTTTGACGAGCGTCTTCATGTCCTTTTCGGCTTGGATGTTCACGAGCTCTTTGCCCGCTTTGTCCTCGAACATGAGCTCGTTGTAGCCGCCGGTGCTGGGCACGCTGTTGCTGCGAAAGCCGTTCTGCGTCTTGTTCGCGGGAAGCGCGAACGGCGGGCGGAGCAGGTTCGTGAACATGCGACCGAGAACGAGCGGCTCGTCGGGATTGCCGGCGAGGAAGCTGACGATCACTTCCTGTCCGATGCGCGGCAGATTGATGGCGCCGAATCCGTCGCCTGCCCAAGGCTGATTCACGTGCACCCAGCACGAGCTCATGTGGTCCATCTTGCCGTATCGGTCCCAATGAAACTGGACGCGAACGCGACCGAACTCGTCGCAATGGATGACCTCACCGGAGGGGCCGACGACCGTCGCCGTCTCCACACCGTGAATGGCCGGCCGCGGCGTCATCGGCTCGGGCCGGTAGGGCTGGCTCGCGGGAACGGCGGTAATCGCGCTCTCGATGCCACCGTCGACCGATCCCGACGTCAGGACCCGCGTGACGAGCAGCCGCGGGTGCTGCTCCGCGCGGCTCTGATTGCTGATGCCGAGGATGCCGCCGGGCGCGACGTCGACGGCGTTCGTCTCGAACGCGAAGCGATGCGCGCGCGCTCGGTGCGCCGCCGCGATGTTCTCTGCGACGGCGCGTGCCTCGTCGGGGTCGGTCCGCGTGCGGCCGCGGTCGTCGGCGTGCGGCGTCTCGGCGTGACCGGCGACGCCGTAGCGGAATTGGCCGGGCAGGTAGATGAACTGCTCGAGCCTCGCCTCGATCGGGTGCGCGCCCGTGCGCGCGCTCTCGAGGAGCGGCTGGTTCGGCAGGCGATGGTCGTGATCCGAGAGCGTTATCTTGCCGTGGCTCACGAGGCGTGAAGCGCGAAAGCCGCGCGCATACGTCCCGATCGTGTCGACGTCGTTCACGTGTTGAAGCGGCATGGCGCGCCCTTCTCCGCTCTCCGGGGCATCCGACAGAACGAGCCGCGTCTCGCCTTCGACCTGCCGGTGGAAGTGCGTCACGCCGATGGCCTCGAGCATGCGACAGACGAACGTGTAATCGCTCTCTTGGTATTGAACGCGGTATTTGCGCGTCTTGAGCGGGCGCGTGACCTCGACGATCGGCTCGATGTCCCACTCCTTGAGGACCTCTTTGACGATGTCGAGATCGGTGACCTGCTGGAACACGCGGCAGTTGGTCCGGCGCGACAAGAGCCAGAGCTTGGGCACGAGCGTCAGCTGGTAGGTCGTGAGCCCGCTCTCCTCGGTCTTGATCTGGTGGACCTCCGAGATGATCCCCTGGAACGTCCGCTGCGCCCCGCCGTTCTCCGGCTGCACCGTGAACGTCGCCGTGTTCCCCGCGGCGCCATCGTAGTCGAGCGCCGGATCCTGGGAGCGCGCGACGATGTCGATCGAGAACAAGGTGGACAAGCCATCGTCGACGGTGAACTCGCGGACATCGAGCGGGTCGCCGCTCTCCAACCGGAGAGCGAAGGAGTTCTGGTTCCCGAGGAGCATAGGGCGCACCCAGTGCAACCGATGCGCCAACCGCTTTTCCCTATGAATTGCCGCCCACCAGGCCGGTTTGCGCAACATGCGCAACGCCGCTTGTACGAACCCCGCTGACCATTGCGCAGTTTGTTTATCCGCGCGCGCACGACGGCTTGGAGCCCGCCTGGGGGTGTGCTCCCTGCGGTCGCACTGGCACCCAAGCCTGTGCGCGCCCATTTCCACGCTGGTTGGTTGAGCCGACGCCGGCCGATGGCCGGCTCCTGACGCGTTTTTTTCGTCCGCGCGCGCGGGCCAACGGCTGGTTCCAGAAAGCGCTCTTCGTTTTTGCGCGCGAAGAAGGACGCGGGTAGCCGCCCCATGGATCGGCTCTCTCTGAACCCCTTTGTGCGCTCTTTCTTCTCTTTGCGCCTTGGCGGTTGCCTTTTCTTCTCTTCGCGTCTTTGCGGTTTCTCTCTAAGGTGCGGTTGGCGCAACGGTTGCAGGTGGCGCGCCAGGTGTACGTCGGATGAAGCTCGCTCGCGCGACGTTCTTGTCGATCAAAGGCCTCCCGGATCTGACCTGCGATTTCGTGCATCCGGACACCGGGCTTCCGCTCGACGTCGCGGTGGTGACCGGGCCGGCGCAATCCGGAAAGACGCGCGTGCTCGAGGCGCTCGCCGTCGCGAAGGATGTCATCGCGCCCTACGACGCGCCGCCGGAAGACGGGGAGGCCTTCGTTCGCGACGACGCCGACTCGGCGAAGATCGAGCTCACGTTCGCGATCGATGCGGAGGAGCAGCGGCGCTTCGGCCTCGAGGCGACAGCGTTCGCGGAGGCGCTCTTCACGTCCGACGAGGTCTCGCGCGAGGCGGACGACGCGCTCGTCGCGCTTCTCTCGCAGTACGAGCATGCGGCGCGCGCCGGCAAGATCGAATACTTCCCGGCGTCGCGCGGGCTCGCATCCTACGTCGATCCGCACCTGTTCCCGGACGATCAAGGCTCGCTGCGGACATCGAAGAGCCCGTCGAAGTACGCGTTCGTTCCGGCTTATCTCGCGACGCTCGCGAAGAACGAATCGGAGGCGCAACGGTTCGCGACCCTCCTCGGCCGGCTTTGCCCGCGGCTTTCCTACGCGCGACCCGAACGCGGCGACCCGGTGCGGTGCATCGTCGCTCCGGGTCGCTCGGCTTGCCATCCGAAGGACCTGTCCTCGACCGAAGTCGACGCCGTGGTGATCGCGGCGACCGCTTCCCTCATCCACTTCGAGCGATCCATCGTCCTCATCGATCGGCCGGAGCGGTCGGCCGACGAGACGTCGTTCGCGACGTGGCTCGCAGGGGCGCGGTCCCTGGCGGAGGACGTCCAGCTCATCCTCGCGAGCAGCAGCCCCGCAGTGATCGCGAGCGTCGACCCCGGCGCCGTCGTGCTGGTGGGTGCTGCGGAGTGACGGGCGAAGAGGTGGCCGTCGAACAGCTGATGGCCCAGCCAAGTAACGCTTGCAGCGCGCCGTCCGAGAGCGCTAGACCTCGGTTTGGATGAGCGTACGTCGCGATGAAGAGGCGACGCAGGCCACGATCAGCACGCCTGGACGCGGCCCGCTCCTGACCGCCGTCTGGGACAACGGATCGATCGCGATGCCGCTGCCGGAGCGCGGTCGTGTCGTCATCGGTCGCGGCGTGCAGTCGGACGTCGTCGTCGATCACGCGTCGATCTCCCGAGCGCATGCGGCGCTCGAGATCGACGGGGGGCTCGTGTGGGAGGACCTCGGCAGCTCGAACGGCACGCGCGTCCGCGGCAGGCAGCTCGCCCCCCACGAGCGCGTCTCGGTACCGTGGGGCGAAGCGGTCGAGCTCGGCAGTGTGGTCGTGATCGTCCGCGCCGCAGGGGCGGAGCACGTCGAGCCGGCCCCCGTGCTGCACGCCACCGAAGATCTCGAGCAATGGATCGCCCGGGTCGCCGGGACGGACATGTCCGTCTTGCTCCTCGGCGAGACCGGTGTCGGAAAAGGGTATTACGCGCGCGCGATTCATGAGCGGTCGCATCGAGCGGGCGGCCCATTCATGCACATCAACTGCGCCGCGCTTCCGGATCAGCTGCTCGAGAGCGAGCTGTTCGGCTACGAGCGCGGAGCCTTCACCGGAGCGAACGCCGCGAAACCCGGCCTGCTCGAGGCGGCGAACGAGGGCTCGGTGTTCCTCGACGAGATCGGCGAGCTCTCCGCCGCGACCCAGGCCAAGCTGCTCGTTGCGCTCGAGCGGCGCGAGGTCATGCGTGTCGGCGCGGTGAAGCCTCGAAGCTTCGACGTGCGCTTTCTCGCGGCGACGAACAAAGATCTCCAGGCGCTGTCGGAGCAGGGGCGCTTCCGCTCGGATCTGTTCTTTCGAATCGCCGGCCTGCCCCTGGTGGTTCCGCCGCTCCGCGAGCGCCGCGGGGAGATCGCGCAGCTTGCTCGAACCTTCGTCACCACGGCTGCAGAGCGGCTGCGCAAGCCGGCGCCGGCTCTCTCGGCAGACGCGCTCGATGCGCTCCATTCGTATGCGTGGCCGGGCAACGTTCGCGAGCTCATCTCCACGATGGATCGCGCGGTGCTCCTCGCCGACCGCGTCATCGGCCGCGAGCAGGTGCTCGCGAGCATCAACCCGACCGCATCGCGCGCAATGGCGGTGAAGCCGAGCGCCCCGGCGTCGGCGAACCTCGTGCCCGCAAACCCGATACCCCCCGGCCCACCGAGCGCACCGATGTCCGCGCCTCCACCGAGCTCGTCGTCGGGTCTGCCCGCAGACGAGGCCGAGCGCATTCGCGTCGCGCTCGAGAAGTGCGCAGGCAATCAATCGCGCGCCGCCGAGCTATTGGGCATATCGCGTCGGACACTGCTTCATAAGCTCGACGCGCTCGGCCTGCCGAGACCTCGAAAGAAGTGACCGGCTGTTGAAAAAGGGCCCGCCTATCATTTGGGAGGCATATGGCCGCAATTTCTCCCCCCCGGCCCCCCTCACTTCGTGAGGGGGGAGCGCTCGCAATCTGCAGCCTTTTGACGCTGTTCGTCGCGTGCGCCGCGCCTGCACCACCGGCTCCGCCGCCGGGGCCGGGCCCCATCCCGGCGCGCCTGCGTGTCGAAGCACCGAGCGGTGCGGAGGTACAAGTCGACGGTATCGTCGTCGGAACGGCTCCGTTGCTCACACCGATCGATGCGGACCCGGGGCCTCACGATCTCATCGTCACGGAGAACGGGCACCATCCTCACATCGAACGGGTGCAGCTCGAGCGCGGCAAAACGAAATCGATCACCGTCGATCTCGATCCGACACCGCAGCGAATCGGCGCATGGGTCGCGATTGGCGCAGGCGCAGCGGGCGTCGCGACCGGCGTCGTATTCGGCGTGCTCGCCGTGGTCGAGGATCGGCGCGCGCAGGATCTGCTCGACAACAGCTCGGGTGATTTGTCCGAAGCGGATCAGAAGACCTACGACGACGCGATCTCCGCGCGAGACAATGATCGTATTGGATCGGGCGTCGCAGCCGGTGCCGGCCTCGCGCTCTTCGTCACCGGTGCGCTCCTGTTCTCGTTCGACGATCCCAAGCTGCCGTCGCGGGACGGCAAGACGAGCTCGGTAAAGACGGTGCCGATTGTGTCGCCCGGCTTCGCCGGCGCTTTGACGACGGTCGAGTTTTGACGATGCGGGGGTCACGAAATCACGTCACCCTCACCTCCGCCATGCTCGGCGCCGCGATGAGCTGGTCCCGCTACGCGGAAGGTCAGGAGGATTCGCCCGGCGAGCCGCCTGCTCAATCGCCGGCCACCCCGCCTGCTACCGAGCCCGCACCGCCGAATGAAGAGGCGCCGCCGCTCGAGCCCGAGCCCGAGCCCGAGCCCGAGCTCGAAAACGTCGAGGTCACCGTCACGGGCATGAAACACCCGCCATCGGTATCGTCCCTCACCCGCGCCGAGGTTCGACAGCTTCCGGGTGCATTCGGGGATCCATTTCGCGCAATCGAGATCCTCCCCGGCGTAACGCCGATCGTGTCGGGCCTTCCGTTCTTCTATGTGCGCGGCGCCCCGCCGGGAAACGTCGGCTATTTCCTCGACGGCGTGCGGGTGCCCTACCTGTTCCACGCGGCAGCCGGCCCGTCGGTCGTACACCCCGGTATCGTCGACCGTGTCGATCTGTATTCGGGCGGCTATCCGGCGAAATATGGTCGTTATGCAGGCGCCATCGTCGCAGCCGAAGCCACCGAGCCACGCACCGACTGGCACGGTGAAGCGAATCTCCGCCTGGTCGACGCCGGCGCGCTCGTCGAAGGTGGATTCGCCGACGGTCGGGGCACGGCGCTGCTCGGCGGTCGATATTCGTATACCGCGGGCCTGTTTTCTCTGATCTCGCCCGACATCACGCTCGACTACCGCGATTATCAGGCGCGCTTTTCCTACGATCTCACGAGCCGAGATCGCATTTCGCTATTCGCGTTCGGCGCTTACGATTTCCTCTCCCAGACGACCAACGATATCGAAACCGTCATTTTCGGCTCCGAGTTTTATCGCGTCGACGGCCGCTACGACGTGCGGTTCCCCGGCGGCGGACGAATGCGCACGGCGGTGACCTTCGGATACGACCAGACGCGTATCGCAGACGGCCGCAATACCCGCGACATCTCCCTCGGCGCGCGGGTCGAGCTCGAGCAGCCGCTGACCGACGATGTCCTCCTTCGCGCCGGCGTCGATGTCCAACACGACATCTATTCGGCGAACGAGCGGCCTTATGTCGACCCGGACGACCCTTCGAATGACGATTTCAATTCGCTCTTTCCTCCGCGCAACGACGCGGCGATCGGCGCCTGGGCGGATCTCGTCTGGCAGGTGGATCCTCGCTTTTCGATAACGCCCGGCGTTCGAATCGACGGCTTCTATTCGAATGGCGCGGACGCCGTATCGGCCGATCCGAGGCTCGCGGTGGTGGTGAACGTGCACGAGCGTGTCCGGCTGCTCCACGCATTCGGAATGGCGCACCAACCACCCTCCTTCATCGTCCCCCTGCCGGGCGTCGCCGTCGCGAGCCTGCGCGGCGGGCTCCAGCGGTCGTTTCAGGCCGCCGCCGGCGTCGAGGTGGATCTTCCGCTTTCGCTCACAGCCACGGCGACGCTCTTCGACTCCGTCTTTCTCGACATGACCGACACGATCGGGGTGCGACCGCCGGGCGACGACGCGACGCAAATCCCACGAAGCACCGGCGGCGCAAAAGGGGTCGAGGTCTACCTTCGACGCTCGCTCTCGAGCCGCCTCGGCGGCTTCATCGCGTACACGTTCTCGCGCACGACCCGCTCGATCGACGGTTACAAGTTCCCCGCCGCGTTCGACCGAAGCCACGTGCTTCATTCGGCGCTGAGCCTCGACCTGGGCCGCGGGTGGCGGAGCGGCGCGCGCTTTTCGCTCTATACCGGCGCGCCGCAACTACAGGTGCCGGGTCTGCCGGACATCTATCGTCCGTCGGATCCGGAGCGAGATCCTCCGTTTTATCGACTCGATTTTCGCGTCGAAAAGAAGTGGAGGCTGCCTGCCACGGGATGGATCTCGTTCGTCATCGAAATGGTCAATGCCACGCTGAATACCGAAACCATCAATGGCAACGACGTCGGTCCGGTCACGATTCCGAGCATCGGCTTGGAAGGAGGGTTTTGAGCATGCCCGACGCACGACGCGCCTCCGTGATCCTGGCTTTCACCGCGCTCGCGTGCCTGCCTGACGACGACCGCCCCGAGCCGGGCTCCGTCTTCGTGCGCGCCGTACCCAGTGAATCGACCGCGAATGGTTTTACGACGAACGACGGGTGGACCCTCACCTTCGACCGCTTCGTGACGGCGCTCGGCAGCGTAGACCTCGACGGCGACCCCGACGGGGCCGACGACTCCTGCAATGCGTACTCCGACGCGCGTTACGATTGGCTCTTCGACTTCACCGTCGCGCGAAACGAAAAGGTCGGCATCGTCTATGGTCTCGGGACCTGCAGCGTGGAATATCGATTCCGCGCGCCGTCCGACGATACCGTGCTCGGGCCCGGCGTAACGAATGACGACGTCGCATTCATGCGCGCCGAGGCGAGCGATGCGTACGTCGAAGAGCAGCGCATTTCACTTCGCGTTTCTGGTCAGGCGGTCCGCGGCGACGAATCGAAACGCTTCGAATGGATTTTTCGGCAGGGGTTCGAGGTCGATCGGTGCCCGAATCCGGACGAGGACGGCTACATCAGCGTCCTCGAGCTTGCGGGAGGCGGCGAAGCCGAGCGGACGATCGCCGTTCGCGGCGAGGAGCTCTTTCGATCCGCGCCGCTCGACGACGCGCCGATAGAATTCAATCGCTTCGCGGGCGCAGATGCCGATATGGACGGCGACATCACCTTCGAGGAGCTCGCGCTCGTCGACGCGCCGCCCAGTGACGATTGGATCGACGACTTCGAAGGTTTCGACGAAGACGAGCCTGCCGTAGCCCCCGTCACGCTCGCCGACCTCGTGTACCTCTTCTCGCTGCCGCGGGTGACCAGGATGTCCGGTGGCGGCGCCTGCACGACCGAGAAGCGCGGCTGAAAAGCGCGGCCCGGTCGCAATGATCAGCGCTCGAGCGCAGGCTCGGGAGCGGCCATTGCGACAGGCTCACGGCGCCTACGAACGAACACGAAGCCGACGCCGGAGAGAACGACGATCGGCAGCGCAGCCGTCAGGTCCCCAATCCCAGCGGCGGATGCCGCGGCGGTGAGGAGCGCGCCCGCGCTCATCGTCATGGTGAAGCCGAGCCCGCTCAGCGCGATGAGTCGGCCTCGCGATCCATCGTCCGCTTGCGTCTGGATTTCGGTCGTGACGATGACCCACAGGGCGCCGCCGCCCGCGCCCCACATCGTCGCGCCGACCGTGGCGACGGCGAGCGACGGCGACCAAGCGAGCGCCAGCGTTCCGACGAGGACCGTCGCCGCGGCGAGGAGCCCGAGGTCACCACGCGCCTGCGCCTGGTCGAGCTTGCGCGCGACGAGCGGCCCGAGCGCCGTGCCCGCACCGCGAATCGCTTGGAGCAAACCGACCGTGGTCGCGGCGCCGGCGACCAGCGGAAACGCGTGCCCGGCGAGGTTCAGGTAAAGCCATGCCGCGCCGGAAGCCAGCGCGATTGGTGTCAGCCCGAACACGCTCCTGCGCATCGGACCGCGCACCGCCCCGAGCGCGATGTCGATGCTCTCGGCCAATCCGTTTTGCCGATTCGACAGGCGCGCCGACGGTGGCAGCGAGGCGATGCCACGGAGGATCAGCACCGCGGTCACGAACGTTAGACCGTCGATGAAGAGCGCAAATTCCGGCCCGAAAGCGGTCGCGAGCCCTCCGAGGCTCATCCCCACGGCGAATGCGACGCTCCAGGTGAAGGCGCTCAATGCATTCGCGTCCGCGAGCTCGTGCTTTTCGACGAGGCGAGGCAGCGCGGCGGCGCTCGCGGGCTCCCGGGCAGCGCTGGCGATCGATCGCAGCGCCAGGAGGACCTGCAAGAGAACGACGTTCGAGGAAGCCGCGGCACCGACCATGCCCAGCGTGAGGATCGCCTCGATGCCGGAGCCGAGCATCAGCACGAGTCGTTTGTCGAACCGATCGGCGACGAAACCACCGAGCGGCGACGCGAGCGACTGCGGCAAGAGGTGCGCGGCGAGGCTGGTCGCGAGCGCCATGACCCCGCCTCCGGGCGCACCGAGCGACAGAACGCTCACGGCGACGATGCTGAACCAATCCCCGACGAGCGACACGAGCTCCGCTCCCCAGAGCCGGCGGAATTCCGGTCGGCGCACGAGGAGGGAGAGATAAGCGTTCATGGAAGCAACCCTAGATGCCCCGGCGGGTGTCTTCCCGTCCAGTGACAGTTCGTTGGATGAAACTCCAATGCGTTGGCGCGTCTCGCGGGCGTCCGCGCGATCGTCGTGAGCGCACGCGCGCGCCTACTTTGGATTATTCGAGCCGCACGGGAAACCAGCTGTCAAATCGCAAGGTTCGAGAGGTTCCACTGTCTCGGCGCGAACCGATTCCATGTTAGTCGGGAGAGTATGCGTCCACTTCGCGGCTTGCTCGGACCTCTCGCGCTGATCCTTCTCGCCCCCTCCGCTGCCTTCGCCGGCGACGTCGTCTCGGAAGAGACGACCCACCCCTTCCCCGGCATCGACGTGGTCACGCGCATCGAGGAGAACCCGAGCAACCGCATTTACGCGGCGTACGTCTCGCTGTGCGAGCCGCACGTGCACGTGATCGCGCGCACGCCGCCGACGGGGCTGCGCACGCCCGGAGGTTGGGGAGACGAGCTCGGTGTGCAGCTCGCGACGAACGGCGACTTCTTCAAGACCGACCCGGTACGCGTGTATGGGGACGCCGTCGGCAATGGCATTCCGTGGCCGTTCGAGAACACGGGCAAGAGCGCCGAAGGCGAGTGGTACTACCAGGACTACGGCTGGATCGCGTTCGGCGATTCGTGGGTCGAGTTCAACCATACGAAGCAAACGAAGACGGCCGACGCGGAGAAGTTCGGCGTCCACCAAGGCTTTCATCCGACCGAGCTCACGGAGGCTCTGCCCGAGGGCACGCAATCGCTGGTGAGCGGCTTTCCGGAGCTCGTGATCGAGGGGCAGGTCTATACGTGCAGCTCACCCACCGCGGATGATTGTTTCCCGGATCGAACCGATATGCGCGCTCGCCACCCGCGCACCGCAATGGGCATGACGGAAGATCGCCGCACGTTCATCCTCGTCGCCGTCGACGGTCGCGACGAGCCCGCTTCGGTCGGTATGTATGGTTCCGAGCTCGCCACGCTGATGAAAGATCTCGGCGCGTGGCAGGCATTCAACCTGGACGGCGGCGGCTCGACCGCGATGTGGATGGAGGGCGCCGGGTACCTGAATACCCCGTCCGACGGGACGCCGAGGCTGGTCGCCAACCTGTGGGGCGTTTATGCGGGCGCAGCTTCCGGCCAGCCGGAGAAGCCCGGCAGCTGTTTCGAGCCGGGTGGGTGTTATCCGGTTCCACTCGCGGGGGCCGAGAGCGAAGTGTTCAAAGATCTGCCGGCAACCGCGCCCGGACACGACGCGGTCTCTTCGCTCTACGACGGCGGCATCGTCGAAGCGTGCGCTTCGAGCCCTGACCTCTATTACTGCCCGAGCTGCGATATCACCCGCGCCGGGTTCGTGTCGATGTTGGTGCGGGCACTCGGCCTCGATACGTCGACGCCCCCTGCCGTCGCGACGTTCGCCGACGTCCCGACGGATTCGCCCTACTTCGCGGAGATCGAGGCGGCAGCCGCCGCCGGCTTCACATTCGAATGCGAAGCCGGGAGCTTCTGCCCCAATGACGCATTGACGCGCGCCGAAGCGGCGGCATTCGTACGCACCGCAATGGATTGGTCGGCAGAGTCGCCGGCGGCGCCGACCTATTCGGACGTCGCTGCGACCGACGCCGCTTATGGCGACGTCGAAGCGCTGGTCGCCCATTGCGCATCCGAGGCCTGCGATGCGGGAGGCTTCTGTCCGGCCGACGCGCTCGATCGCGCGCAAGCGGCCGTCTTCGTCGCAGGTGCCCTCGAAGGCTGCGGGTCGAACGGATCCGGCGGCGGAGGAGCCGGTGGATCGCCTTCGTCGTCCGGCGGTGGCAGCACGGACGGCGGCTCGAGCGCCGACGGCAATGCGACCGACGGAGGCGGCGACGGCTGCAGCTGCCGCGTCGACGGACGCGACCGGGGCGGCGTCGCTGCGCTCGCCGCCATTGCGGCGCTGGTCACGATGGCTCGACGGCGAAAGCGCTGACCGCCGGGTCGGCGAAGTACGCGGCGCTCTCGTCGTCCGCGGGGTAGTAGGACTCGATTGCAATCTCGTCGAGCGTGATGTCCATCGGCGTGCCGAACGTCGTAATGGTCGAGAAGAGGCGCAGCTCCCTCCCCTCGATGCGAATGATCATCGGGATCACGACGTCGGATTCCACGGTCGGTGTCGGAGGCTCTTCGGGATCCGGCGCCAGCAGCTCTTCATAGAGCGCGAGGAGCTCCGCGTCGGGAGCGGTAGCGAGCTGGCGCCGGACGCGCGCGCGGAACGCCGCGCGCACGTCCGCCAAATTGACGACGAGGGATCCCAGGCCGCGCGGGTGCAGCCCCAAGCGCACCAGGTTGACCGGCGGTCGCAACAAGTCGGGGGCGACGCGCGCGAGGAAATGATCGACGGCGCGATTGGTCATCAGGATGTTCCAATGGCGATCGAACACCAACGCCGGATAGGGCTCGTGCGCGCGGAGCACCCTGGCGACCGCGTCTCGAACGGCCGACAGCGCACCGACGTCGAGCGGCCGTTCGGCGTACCGGGGCGCAAAGCCCGCGGCGAGCAGCAGCTGGTTGCGATCACGCAGCGGCACGTCGAGACACTTCGCAAGCCGAAGGATCATCTCCGCGCTCGGGTGGGATTTGCCCGTCTCGACGAGGCTGACGTGACGGGGTGACACGCCGGCCGCCAGCGCGAGCGCGAGCTGGCTCAGCCCGCGACGGTTCCGCCACTGACGCACGAGCTCGCCGACAGTTCGCACCGCTCGAGGCTAGCCCGCATGAAGTCGCGCGCCATGAAATGCCAGTTCATCGACGCACTTCGCCGGTGCACCAAACATTGCGGCCATGACCACGAACAACAAGGACATCGTCCAGCGGGCGCTCTCCGCGCTCTTGGGAACGCGCAACGTCGACGCCCTCACACCGTTCATGACGGAAGACTTCGTCCACCACAGGCCGGACGCGAGGCGAACCAAATCGGAATGGCTCGCCGCCGTGCAGGCGGCGCTCGTGCCGCTCGCCGGAATGGACGTCGCCATCCAGCACCTCGTGGCCGACGGCGATCACGTCGTGATGCACTCGCGACGCCGGCTTCCAGCTGGACCGGAGATCGTGGTGGTCGACATCTTTCGGCTCGAAGCCGGGCGGATCGCCGAAGCATGGGAGGTCATCGAGCCGGCGGTCGATGCGACTGCCAATTTCAAGTGGTGGGAGCGCGCGAAGCGCTGAACGAGGGGGGCCGCCCTGCCCGACCGGCTTTCGGTCTGCAACGGCGGCCCGCCCGATCCGAAGTGGTGTGGTTGGGACTGAACCCCCGCGGATCGGATCGCGGTTGCCGAGGAAAACGTGCTGCCGAGTGCAACAATTGCCGTCGCTACTCATGTGTTTTGCGTGTTTTGTGATCCGAAGTCGGTACGTTCGGTCTCAACCAAGCGACTTCGGATCGACGCGGCCTTTGAACGAACCGCATCGCTCTATGAAGGTGGAAACGGAGCTAGTCGGGGCGCCTGCGACGGGCGCGCTGCTCAGTGACCGCGAAGTAGCGCGACGATGCGAGATGGGTCGTCCCAGATCTCATGGCGATCGACGACGTGCTGAAAGACATCGGCGCCGGATGCGTCTCGCAAAGAGGGGTCGGCGTGGTGCTTCATCAAGCGTGCGACGACGGGCTCCGCTCTCGCCACCGGGCAATCGCGCACTGCACAGTGGAGCGGCGTGAAGCCGAGATCGCCGGGCGCGTTCGGAGCCGCGCCGTGTTCGAGCAGCAGTGTCACAGCCCACAGCTTTTTCTCGCGGCAAGCCTCGTGCAGCAGCGTGTCGCCGAGGATCGACTTGGCCGAGATCAGTTTCGGGTCGCGCGTCAGCGCCAGCTTCAACCCGGCTTCATCGTCGGCTTCGATCAATCGGATAGCTTCGTCAGCGGTCATGGGATGAACGCAGCATGGTCGCACGGGAGCGACGGAGAAGCTCGATTTCGTCGGTGCGCTGGGAATCAATGGTGCCCGATCGACTTGCGTATGGACGAAACTGGACCTTCTCGATGCCCTCCCGCCTCGTCCTGCTGTGCGCGCTCGCGCTCTCGACGGCAGCCTGCTCCGCCAATGTGGAAACGCAGCAGCGCACGCCCTCGCCGGGCCCGTCGATCTCGTCGCCGGTCGCCGCGGAGCCGCGCCACCTGGTGACGGCGATGCGCTCCTCCGCGCTGCTCGTGCGGGACGGCGATGTGCTCGCCTCGGACGAGCGCGGCTTGCTGCACCGGGTGTTGCTGGACGCCCAGCGGACCCAAACGTCGTTCCAGTCGCCGACGCCCTATCCGGGTCGGCTGCTCGCCGCCAATGACGATGCGGTGTTGCTCGCCAATGATGAAACGATCGACCTCGTCCGCCTCGACGGCACGCGCGTGGCGCTCGCCGGCGGCCAGCGGGTCCAGACCATCGCGCGCGACGCCACGCACCTGTATTGGATCAATGGCGGCGCACCGCGAATCCGCCGGATATTGCTCCCATCTGGAGCGCCGCCATCGGGCTCCACCGCGCCGCTGCCGCCCGTGGAGGCGGTGGCGTCGATCGCCGATCCCCTCTCGGACCTCGCTGTCGAGGGGGGCGAGGTGTTCGCGACGAGCGTCAGCGCGCAGGCGGTGTTGCGCGTGCGGGCGGGCGGACAACTCGAGACGTTCGCGAACCTCCCCACGCCCCCCTCGGTCCTCGCGCTGTCGGCGCGTGCGCTCTTCGTCGGCGCCTACGACGGCTCGGTCTACCGCGTCGCGCGCACAGACGGCCGCGTGACCTTGCTTGGACGCATCGTGGGCGGCGTTCGAGCGCTCGCGCAAGAGGGCTGCTTCGTCTTCGCGGCGAGCGGGACCGAGCTTCTCGCGTTCGAGATAGAGCGCGGGGTGGAGGTGCCCCTCGTCGAGGGAGTCGACGTTCACGCCGTCGCGGCACACGGCGGGCGGATTTATTACGCCGACCACAACTTGGGCGGGATCTACGAGCTCGCGACGCCAGCCTGTCCGGCCGCGACCGCGGCAGGAAAAGCGTTCGTGGTCACGAGCAGCGCATCGCCGCCTGCCGCTATGGCGCCCCCCGAGGACCGCCACCCCCTGGCCCACCACTCGGACGCGACGATGCACACCGTCGTGGTGACGTTTGCCACCAGCAGCGATTCGCTGGCCCGCGCCACGGCGCGCCCGCGGGTGGAGCGCGTCCTCAGCGAAAATTCGTTGGAGATGTGGGCGCGAGCGACCGATGCGCAGGTAATGGCGCTCGTCCGAGACGGCTTCTGGACCAACTACCGCGACGGCGTCGACCTCCTTCGCGGTGTGAATGTCCGCGATGACCCAGCCGCGGCGCTGCGTCCGCCGCCAGCGCCGTTTCATGACAGCGCGACGCCGCGCTATTACCTAGTCCAGCTGGCGTTGCCGACCCATGCGATACCCGATCTCGCTAACGAGCTTGACCAGCGCGGGGCGAAACTCCTCGAGACGCCTGGTCCGGCAACGATCGTCGTGGAGGCGAATCGTCCGGCCGCAGAGCGACTCGCGAAGATGGACTTCGTCACCTGGCTGGGCGCTTACGGTGTTCGCGAACGACTGAGCCATCTATTGCCGTCTGATCCAAATGACGATGCGGGCCTCGACGCCCACCTGAAGGCACTTGCGGACTGGATTGAGCAAGAGCCCAAAGCCGAGGTCGAGCTGACGGCGGCCCTGTTTACCAAGAGCGCCGAGTTCAAGCAGCTCGTGAAGCAGCTGGGCGGGCGGTTTCCGTTGGGAACGGCCAATGCCAACAGTGACCAGCCGGTGATCGTCATTCGGCGCGCCGCCCTCGCGGCAATCGCTGCACATCCCGCGCTCCGCGTGCTCGAACAGTACGCGGAACCGACACTCGAATAAGACGGCGCTCAATCGACGCGCGAGCCGCCGCCCTCGGTGAAGTACGCGGCGCTCTCCTCGTCGCGCCGAAGAGCACGGAGGTCAGCTGGGATTTGAGCCTCTCGAACGCGACGCTGCTGCACCCCGACCGATCCATGGATCCATCATTATCCAGAGAAAGGTCTGTGATTTTCGGACATTATGGCTGGACGATCGTGCAATTCCGGGGTGCTTGGGATATGTGCGGCTCTCCGGACTTTCGGCACATTGGTTGCTCAGGGCCGCCGCATGATCCTTCGAACCGTATCGGGGCTCCTAACACTCACCCTCGTTTCTTGTTTCGCGCTCGGCGCGTGCGACGCCGGCGGTGAGGGCTCCGAGGAGAGCTTTGCGACGAGTGCTTGCAAGAGCGCCTATATCGATGACGACGGCTATTGCCGCGCGCAGAACGGTACGTTCGCGAGCGCGTCTTGCTGCGCGTCCGCTTCCGCATGCAACAGCGCGGCGCTCGACGGCGAGGGGGTCTGTCGCAAGTCCAACGGGCAGTTCGCGCCCACCGCCTGCTGCGACGAAGTCTGCGGGGGCGCCGAGCTCGACGATGATGGGTTCTGTCGCCGCGCCGATGGGCGTTTCGCGAAGGGGGCGTGCTGCGCGGACGAGTGCGCAGCCGCGGAGAAGCGGGGCGATGATTCATCGGAGCTCCCGACCTGCAACGGACAGTCGGGCGTCGAATGTGAGCTGAAAACATCGATGGAATGCCTCGAGTGCGCCAAGGACGAATGCATCACCGACGTCCTCGACCCCGAGGGCGACTGCGCGCCCTACGTCGCGTGTTTGAACGAGTGTGGATGCGACGACGACAATTGCCGCTTCAACTGCGAGATCCCCGGGCCGTGCACGTTCGTCATCGAAGACTTGAATGCGTGCATGACCGACGATTGCGAAGCCGCGTGCCCGCTCGATGAATAATCGACACCTGCCGCAAAGACCCACCACACCAAACAATTCGACAGAGGGTTTCAATGCGAACTTTTGGTTTACTTTTGGCGACCATTGCCTCGATCACCGCGTGTGACAAATCCGACACGGCGAGTGCGGAGAGCGCGCCTACCGTTGCGACGAACGCGCGGTCTGCGCGCGCATCGGCGGAGCCATCCACATCCATTGCGACCGCCAGCGCTCGTTCCGCACCGTCTACCTCAGCGTCGGCCACACCCATGCCGATCCCAATTGCGCCTGTTGCCAGCGCAAGCGCGAGCGCTGTCGTGCAAATTTCGCGTTCGACCAAGGCGCCGTTCAATGCGGTGCAGTTTCGACTCCTTGAAGACAAGGAGGAATCCGGCTGGCGGAACTTCGAGGCCGTCAATCTGGGAAAGAGGCCAATCGTATTCCTGTTGGTGGTCGGTTACGCCTACGACAAAGACGGGAAACAAGTGGGTCGATCGAAGTCCCTCAACTGGCAGGACATGAGGGAGGATGGAGGCATCCACGCCGGCAAGAAGGAGAACATCCGAGTCGGAACCTACGATGACAAGCTGCCGGACACGGCCGTCACCTTCGAGCTCTGCGTGGAGGGTATCCAATTCAAAGGGGACAAGGAGCTCACGCGCGACGAGGAGGCTTGCCCAGACCAAAAGCCGCAGAGCAAGTGACCAGGCGGGGACCGCAAAACCTCCACCAGCGCGGGACAGCGGGCTAGCATTGCCAGTCGTGACGACGCAGGAGGAGCGCGAGCTTTGCCACCGCTATGGAGCCCGGATCCGCGGCTACGGACTCCGACACCTTCGTAACGCCGCCGCTGCCGAGGATCTCGTCCAGCACGTCTTGCTCGCAGTGCTCGTGGCCGTCCGCGCCGGCGAAATCCAGACCCCCGAGCGTCTCGGCGCGTACGTGTTCGGCGCTTGTCGCTACGCCGTTCGCGACATGCAGCGCGGCGAGCTGCGGCAGCGGAAGATTGCCGAGCAGCACGCAGCGACGCTACCCGAGGGCTACTGGCCACAGTGGGATGGTGTGGATCGCACACGCGTCGAGCTGTGCCTGCTCGAGCTCGAAGCGCGCGAGCGCGCCGTCATCCTGGCGACCTTTGCGTATGACCGCGACACCGAGGAGATCGGACGAGACCTCTCGCTCACCGCGGGCAACGTGCGTGTCATCCGGCACCGCGCGCTCGCTCGCCTGCAAGCCTGCGTCGGAGGTGAACCGTGAAGTGCGCGACGCCAATCCCGTATCCGGATCTCGTTGCGCTATGGGTGGGCGAGCTCGCGCCCGACGCAGCGGCGACCTTCGATGAGCACTTGTTCGAGTGTGACGAATGCGCGGCGGCCTCGGATGCGCTCGGCCGCCTCATCGGCGCAGCCCGCACGATCGTCCCGCCCGTGATCACGGCCGACAAGCGCGCCGAGCTGGCAGCGCGTGGATTGATGGTTCGCGACCTCGCGTTCGAGCCGGACACCGAGGGGGAGGCCTACTTCGCGCCCGAAATCGATCTCATGGTCTTTGCGCTGCGAGGAGACCTGAGCAAGGCGGAGCGCGTCGACGTCGACATCCACGACCCGGAGGGCAACCTCCTCGTCGAGCTCCTCGCCGTGCCTTTCGATGCGGCTCGCGGCGAGGTGCTCGTCGCGTGCCAGCAGCACTTCCGGAGGTCCCCGGAGGCGCACCGCGACGCGCCCGCGTTTCGCGTCTATGCCACCGAGGGCGGTGCGCGGCGCCAGGTCGGATCGTACGTCATCGATCATATTTGGCCTGCCTTGTAACGCCCGGACCGCGAGCGCCACGTCCATGGCAAAGGAGCCATTGCCATGACTACCCGTCTCGACGAGATCGGCGAAAACATCTATCGAATCAGCACGGCCGTCCCGCCCAGCCCGGACCTGCCCCCGGGGTTCACCTTCAACCAGTTCTTGATCGTGGACGACGAGCCGCTGCTGTTTCACGCCGGCATGCGCAGGATCTTTCCCCTCGTCCGCGACGCGGTGGCGCGCGTCATGCCGATCGACAAGCTGCGCTGGGTCTCGTTTTCGCACCACGAGTGCGACGAGAGCGGCGCCCTCAACGAGTGGCTGGCCGCCGCGCCGCACGCTGCCCCCCTCTGCGGCAAAATGAACCTCATGTACTCCGTCGAAGACTCCGTCGATCGCGCGGCGCGAGTGCTCGCGGACGGTGAGGCCGTCGCCATTGGCAAAAGGAGCGTGCAATGGCTGGATACCCCGCACGTACCTCACGGCTGGGACGCCGGCCTCCTGTTCGAGACCACCACCCAAACCCTATTTTGCAGCGACATCCTCGCCCAGCCCGGCGACAACCATCCCCCGGCGACCGAAGGCGACGTGCTCGGGCCGAGCGAGATGATGCGAAAGATGTTCACGTACTATTCGAATACAACGCTCGCTGCGGTCACGCTCGAGCGCCTGGCGAGTCTCGAGCCGGCCGTCCTCGCGACGATGCACGGCGCCGCGTACCGGGGAGATGGCGGGCGGATATTGCGTGAGCTAGCGAGCGTGCTCGCGAAGTCGTAAAAGCGGAGGATTGCGGCAAGGGCATGCGCGGGGTTGTGGTCGTCTGAAGGCCGCTCCGCGCACCACACGACTGCAATGAAGTAGATCGGGTGGTTAGGCCGATTCCACCCCTCTACTTCATAGTCGAACCCGCGGATGTTGGTGTTGGGGTGGAGATTTGCAGCCTTTTCGATCCTGGCGTCGTTGCTCGCGCTGGAGTTATGCGGGTGTGGACCAGCTGGTTCACGCGAGCCGCCTGGTCGCCAGGGACCGGACGCGACCTCTTCTCAGATGGAATGATGGGGTCGGTCCGCCGCTCGTGTAGAATCGCGCCATGTTGACGAATCGGTCCGCGCCACACGCCCTCGTCGTACCGGTGCTCACCGTCGCAGACGTGCGCGCCGCGGTCGCCTGGTACGCCGACGTGTTTGGCTTCGTGGAGCACGTTCGGATCGGCGAGGGCCATCGCGCGCAGCTCGGCCTGCCCAGCGGCGCCGAGCTGATCGTCGCGGAGGTGCGCCCGGGGCGCCGAGTACCGAGCGACGGTCGATCGCATCAGATCTTGCTCAAGGTCGAGGACGCAGCGGCCACCGTCGCGCGCGCGGTCGCCAAGGGCGCGCTGGTCATCGACGAGCTGCATGACTGGGAGTACGGCGAGCGCCAGGCCGCGATCGACGACGTGTTCAATCATCAGTGGGTGCTGACACAGACGCTCGTCGACACGGCACCCGAGCAGTGGGGCGGCAAGACCGTTACGCGGCGCCGCGCGTAGACACCGCGCAACTCCGCCATCGCCGTTGGTGGCAGAGCTGGACTTCGCAGTTCTCATTATCTGGTCTGGCCAGCAGACTCGACGGCGAGTTCGTACGTCCCCTTGGCACGCATTCCTCCTATTCACGGCGGATCGTGATATTTCGATGTCCCGCCTTATCCATCCGTGGCGTCAAGAGCGCTCGGTTCAGGGAGGTCTCGATACGCGAGTGCACGAGGGCTCCTAGGGCTCGATACCGTACTGCAAGGCCCGACAACGGTCACCGAGCACCACAAATACGACATCAGCGGACAAGTCGACTATGCGCACACGCACACCGGCGATTGGCGATACTTATACTAACCTCTACGCACTTGAGGCAGCGCTCTCTTTCGATGCCTGCTACGACGCCTGTAATGATGACCGGCGCGCGCTCCCATGATTAGTCGTCGATCGCGGGCGCGGCGGCAAGCGACAGCTGTGATCGCGACGACTGCTGGAATGTTTATTTTGGCAATTCTTGCGATTCGAGCTTCTAATCGACACGCCGAACGCGAACTGTTGGACCTTCGCAGCAGGATCCAGCTGGGTGAATCCGTCGAAGGGGCGCGGCGTCGGTGCGACGAATATCGTTTTATTAGATGCAGGGCGAAGGCGGACGGTTTTCGTGCTCAGCCGTTGGTGGGCATTGCGCTGACGAATTTGGTACTGTGGGTCGATTCATCGGAAGGTCGCGTGGTGGCCGTGAGAATCCGTACCGATGACTCTGCGTATAGTCGGCCAAAGGAAGGGCCGGCTGACCTGATTCAGGGTGCCACGTCTCCCGCGCCTGTTCCGTCGTAGGGAGACGTTCCACGTCGGGACTGTTCGCTCTGACCACGCAAAGGCTAGAGCCCGGGATGAAGGACCGGACCCACTTTGTCCTCAATACGTAATAGCGATTCGGTCCAGCCATAGGTGCCCCTTCCCACTTCAAGAATCGCCGAGCGGCAGGGTGAAGGAAAACCGCGATCCCTCCCCGAGGGCGCTGACGACATGCATTTTCCCGCCGTGTCGTTCGACGATGTCGCGGCATAGATAGAGCCCGATGCCGAGGCCGCCGTAGGACGTCACCGGGGCGTTGGCGGCCCGGAAGAAGCGATCGAATACACGACCCACGTCGGCTGGTGGAATGCCGAGGCCACGATCGGACACCTCGACTTGGGCGTGGTCGTGCGACAGCGTCAGCGCGATGGAGATGGGCGTATCCGGCGGGCTGTATTTGATCGCATTGATTAGAAGGTTCGACAAAACCTGATCGATGCGATCCCGATCCATCTCGACGTCGATGGGTTCGGGGTGATTGTCGAGTGTGATGGCTCGCTCGGGAGCCATGCGCCGGAAGCGGTCGACGACGGAATGAACCACGTCCGTCAGCGAGGAGCGCGCGACGCGGAGCTCGAGCCTGTCCGCTGCGACCTTGGAGGCGTCGAGCATGTGATCGATGAGCGCGAGGAGCCGCTGCAGATCCCGCTTCTGCGCGGCGATGACCTGTTGGCTCGGCACCTGCCCTGCGCGTGTGCTGGCCTCGAGCATCGAGAACCTCAGCAGTAGAGGCGTGAGGGGCGTACGGAGCTCGTGCGACGCGACATTGAGAAAGTCGTCGCGCAGCTGGATGGCTCGCCGCGTCTGTAGCGCGAGAGAACATCGGCGCGCGAGGTCCTGCGCGACGGCGAGATCGCCCGCATCGAAATGGCGCGAGAACGATACGAGCACGATCCGGCCGAGCTCGCGACCGTCCGCCTCGATCGACGCGCTGATCCAGGAGGTCGGTCCGAGCTCCCGAAGCAGGGCTCGATCACGCTCCACCGGCCCCGCGAGCCGCTCGACCGCCGGCTCGTCGATCTCGCGCAGCATGATCGGAGCGGGCCCCGCAGCGAGCTCGTGCGCGCGCTCGGCAGAAGCCCGAAGGGCGTCGACGCGACGCGCGTCGACATGCGCGCTGCTCGCGGCCGCGAGCCGGCCGAGCTCGTTGCGAATGAGGACGACACAGCCGTCGACGAGCGCGGGCGCGATGGTCGACGCGAAGCGGCCGAGCGCGCGCGGCTCCGCCGACCACGCGGCGACCTGCATCCCGGCCTTGGCGAGTGTCCGCTGCTCCGACTCGGATCTGCGCAGCTCTTGCAGCGATGCCGCCAGCAGGAGGCCTGATACGGCCACCACCGCAACCAGCGACTCGGCCGCGAGGATCTGCACGTGATGGTCCTTCGCGAGACCGACGAACGGGCCGTGCCCCTGCAGCACGTGCCAAGCCGCGACGTTTCCGCCGACGGCGCTGGTGATGCAGACGCCAATCATCCCGATCCGGAGCGCAACCCACAGCATCAGCGGCAATGTCGCGTATGCGAGCGCGAGCGCCGGCGCCGGCAGATTCGGTTCGCCGAACGCGATGTGCACCGCGAGCGCGAGCGTGACCGCCGCGACGAGCCCTTCGACCACGCGCGCGCCGTCGACGCGCTCACGCGACAACAGAAACAGCAAGAGCGGCGTAAACAGCACGACCGCCAGGGCGTCGCCTAGCGTCCAGACCAACCAGACCCTCGCCCCGGAATCGGTGCCGTAAAAGATGACGCTTCCGACAGCGCCGAGAACGCCGCTCACCGCGGATGCGACGCCGGCACCCAAACCGACGAGCGCGAGCACGTCGCGCACCGTTTTGAGCTCGAAGGGCCGCTGGACGGTGTCCAACATCGCAGCGCCGAGCAGCGCGCCGATCGCGCCTGCCGTCCCGTAAAACATCGTGACCGGCAGCGGCCGTTCGATCTCCACCGCCATTTCGACGAGGGGCATGACGAGCGCAAAGAGCGGTCGCTGCCGCGGCGACGTGCGGAGCATGACCGCCAGCGAAAGCCCTGCCGGTGGCCAGAACGTTTCGAGCGCCACATCCGGCACGCGGAACGCTTGACTCGCCTCGTACGCGACCATGTACGCGACCGCGAAAGCGAGGAGGCGCAATAGCAAGCCCAACCGTGGGACACCGAGATCGAACCGCCCTCGCGCGACGTTCGGGCGTCGCGCCCTGCCGGAAGGTCCCAGCGCGGTCTCCACTTTTTTCCTCCGTCGCGATGCGCGAGCTGGCCTGCCTCATTGGAAGCACGGAGCGTTCCACGCGCGCGACGAACGACGAAACGAATCGAAAACGAACGTACCAACGCTTGGTATCGTCGGCCGCATGGGGAGCCCTTGGAAGCCGAGCACGTTCTTCGGCGAGGTCGCAAAGGCGAGGATCAAAGAGATCGTGGCCGAGCTCGAGCTCGGCTCGGCCGTCGAAGTCGTCGTCGCGGTTCACCCGCGGAGCGGAAACTACCGTGAGACGGAGTACCTGCTCGGCTGCGTGTTCGCGATGATGTGGCTCGCGTTCTTCCTCTATTACCCCGATCCGTTCGACTTCACGTTCCTGCCGCTCGAAATGATGGGCGCCTTCGCGGCAGGTGCGCTCGTGGTGCGCGCAGTCGCGCCCGTGAAGCGATGCCTCACGCCGCGCGCGGTCATGGCGCGGGAGGTCGACCGTGCTGCCAAAGCGGCCTTCTACGATCTCTCCATCGCTCGGACACGCGCGCGAACCGGCGTCCTCGTCTTCGTATCGGTGCTCGAAGGTTCCGCGCGCGTCGTGAAAGACGTTGGCGTTCCCAGGATCGAAGGGCTATCGACGCTCGCGCCCCGCCTCGATCAGGCCGTGCGCCGAGGCGACATCCGGAGCTTCACGGGCCTGCTCGGCTCGCTCGCGGCGACGTGGACGAAGGCGCTACCCAAACGCGCCGACGACATCAACGAGCTCCCCGACGCGCCCATTCAGGCGGGCCGATGAAAGCGTCGCGAACCATTGCGTGGCTGTTCGCTTCGATCGTCGCATTCGTCACGGTGCACGCGTTCGCGCGCCCAGGTGGAGGGCAGAGCTTCAAGAGCTCGAGCAGCCGGTCGAGCTATTCGGGAAGCTCGACCGGATCGTCAGGCCGGTCCTCGAGCGGGTCTTCGTGGGGCTCGGGTGGCTCTTCGAAGAGCAGCTGGTCGTCCGGATCGAGCCGAAAAGATTCGAGCAGCGGCTCGAGCTCGGGGTCGACATCGTCGGGCTCGGATTACTCGTCGTACCGGAGCGACGAGCTACAGCGCCAGATCGACGAGGCGAACGCCGAAATCGACTGCATGAATCGCTGCATGCCGAAGGTATATACAGGTAGCTCCTCCGGCGAATACGAGCGTTGCACGAGCACTTGTGTCACCGATGCGCGGGCAGCGCGCACCGCCCAGCGACAGGCATCCGCGCCGAAACCCGCGCCGCCGCAAGAATTCGCGCCGCCCTCCGAGCGGGGCATGAGCCAGGCATTTCTGTTCCCCGTCGTGCTCGTCGGCGGCTTCGTCGGTCTCGCGGCGATCATCGGTCTCGCGCGGCGGCGCGCCGATCAAGCGTGGGCCTCGGGCGTATCGTCCGATGACGAAGATGCGTGGAGCCCGGCGGAGCCGCAGTCGGTACCCTCGCAATTCCCCACGATCGAAGCCGCGATTGCGGAGCTTCGCGCAAGCGACGATGCGTTCTCTTGGGTGCTCTTCGAGGATTTCTTGCACGCGCTCTACGTCGAAGCGCAGACGCTCCGCGGGACGAAGGGGACCGCTCGCCTCGATCCGTATATCTCGGAAGAGGCGCTGGCATCGCTTCGCGCGACGCCCGCGGACTCCGTGAGCACGGTGATCGTCGGTGCGCTGCGCATCGACTTGGTCGACATCGACCGAGCCGCGCGGCGGATCCTCGCGCGCGCCACGTTCACCGCGAATTACACCGAAGAGCTCGAGGGCAAGGCGCAGAGCTATTACGTCGAGGAAACGTGGCATCTGTCGCGCGACGCCGACGTGCAATCGCGACCGCCCGAACGCGCGTCCGTCGTCGACTGCCCGAGCTGCGGCGCACCGCTCGACAAGATCGTCGCCGGCAAATGCCGCCATTGCGGTGCAACCTCGGCCGCGGGAAGCCGCGACTGGCGCGTCGACACCGTGAGTCTCGTGTCCCGCGAGCCGCGCGGCCCGATGTTGACCGGCACGACCGAAGAGGTCGGCACCGACCTGCCGACGCGCGTCGCTGTCGACGTCAAAGCAAAGCTCGCGGCGCTGACGACGAAAGATCCGGCGTTCACTTGGCTCGCGTTCTCGAACCGCGTGACCACCGTCTTTTCGCGCTTCCACGAGGCCTGGACGGCCCAAGCGCTCGAAGGCGTGCGCCCCTACCTGAGCGACAACTTGTTCGAGACGCAGCGCTATTGGGTCGACACCTACAAGGCCGCGGGCTTGCGCAACGTCACCGAGTCACCAGCGATCGCCGCGATACACCTCTGCCGCATCACGTCCGACAAGTACTTCGATGCTGTCACCGTGCGCGTCTACGCGTCGTGCGTCGACTACACCATCGACGGGAGCGGCGATGTCGTCGGCGGCAGCAAGCGCGCGGTCCGCCAATACAGCGAGTACTGGACCTTCATTCGAGGCGTCGATCGCGTCGGCGCACCGAAGGCCGACGACGGCTGCCCGAACTGCGGCGGGCCGATCGCAGACATCAACATGGCGGGCATCTGTCGCCACTGCCAAGCGAAGGTCACGACCGGACAGTTCGACTGGGTGCTCTCGCGGATCGAGCAGGACGAGGTGTACGAGGGGTGATTTGGTGACGAGTCGACTTCACCTCATCGAAGCCCTCGGGATCGAGCGAGGCCCATTCCGAGCGCCCGTCCGGCTGGATGTTCACGGTGTACGTGTGCCTCGCTCCCGGTGTCGTCGTTGCTCCTTCTCCCGTCGACATTGACGCTGCACTCCGTTTTCGGCTTCACTCGCGTTTGGTGAGCGTCGGAACGGTCATTGCTGGACGTTACCGCCTCGAACGCTTACTGGGCGAAGGGGGGATGGGACAGGTCTGGGTCGCCAGGCACCTCCATCTCGACTCGCTCGTCGCCGTGAAGCTGCTCGCGCCATCGGCGGTTTCGAACGAGGTGTTGCGCGCCCGCTTCGAGCGTGAGGCTCGCGCCCTCGGACAGCTTCGGTCGCCGCACGTGGTGCAGGTCTTCGACTACGGCGTCGAGGAGATCGGCCCCTTCATGGTGATGGAGCTGCTGGAGGGCGACGACCTCGCGTTCCTCCGGACGCAGCGCCGTTATTGGTCGCTCACCGAGGTCGCGCAGATCGTGATGCAAGCGGCCCGCGGGCTGAACGCCGCGCACAAGGCCGGTGTCATCCACCGCGACATCAAGCCGGGGAACCTGTTTCTCGCGCGCATCGAGGACGAAACCGTCCTCAAGGTCCTCGACTTCGGGATCGCCAAGCCCCTCGAGGACAACGTCACCGAGATCACCAAGACCAACGTCGGCGTCGGATCGCCGTCGTACATGAGCCCCGAGCAGACGCAGGCGCTCCCTGTGGATGCACGGACGGACAATTGGTCGCTCGCGGTCGTCGCGTTTGCGCTGCTCACCGGCGAGCTGCCCTTTCAAGCGGAGTCGCCGTTCATGATTGGGCAGAAGGTGCTGCGCGGTCAGCGGCCGCGCGCGACCCAGCTCGTCGAGGGGCTGCCTCGAGCGCTGGATGCGTTCTTCGATCGCGCCCTCGCCGTGTCGAAGGACGATCGCTTCGCGACCCCGCTGGAGCTCGCGGATGCGCTCGCAGCGATCGCGCGCCTCTACCCCGACGCGACAGCGATCGATCCCGATGTCGTGACGACGGAGCGGCTGTCGCGCGTACACGAGGCACGGAAAGCCGTCGCGCTGAAAGGGCTCGTCTCGAACGGGCTCACCATCAAGCTCACGGCAGACGACCTCCAGCCGGCACTCGCGCGCGCGGGCTATGCGCTTCCAGTGCCGCCTCGGCCGGCGCCTCCACGTCCACCTCCGCCGTCGGACGAAAATACGGGTGAGACGGTGGTGCAGTCCCGCGAGTCGCTCGCCGAGATCGAGCAGCGCGCGGTCGCCCCTCCGGCACCTTCGTCACGACGTGGCCCCCCGTCGCGGCCACCGCTTGCACCGCCGCGCGCGTCGCGCCCGCCCCTTCCCACTCCGCGCCCGTCGACGCCTGCGCGATCTTCGCCCGGCACGGTTCCGCCGCCGCCTTCGGCGGCACCCGTCTCGCCTCCTCGTGCGGTCGCCGAGCCGACGCCGGACGCGAGCGACTTCGCGCCGACGACGCGGCTCAGCGACGGCTCCGTCAAGATGGCGATCGAAGCGCGGAACCAGCGCCTCGCGCAGTCCGGCGCTCACTTCGAATCACCGCTTGCTCCCCAGCGTGTTCCAGCCCTCTCGCAATCGTACGGTGACGCCGCATTCGGTGACGTATCGAGCGGAATGATCGCCAACCCATACCGGCGCGACGGCTTCGGCATGGAGACGGCGGCCGCCTTCGCCAACCCGGTCCGCCGCGCCCGCAAGAACCGCCTGCTGGTCATCGCGTCGATCGTCGGCGGCACCATCGTGAACATCGCGCTGGTCGCGGGCGCGTGGTGGCTCTCGAGCGACACCAGCTCGCCCGCTGCGACGTCGAGCGCGCGCTCGTCTCAGCCGATCATGACGAGCTCCGCCGCTTCAGCGACGCAGAGCGCGACGGCCCCGACGCCGCCGACGTCGTCGGTTAGCGCGAGCTCGTCGGCGACGCCCAGCGCGTCGATCAAGACGCCGCCGAAGCGCTGAGGGAGCCTCGATCAGCGCGAGGGCGCTGCGCCGTAGTCCGATTGGACCGCGCCGCCTTCACCGCCGCCGCCCGAAACAGGAGCGCCGCCGTCCGCAGCGCCGCCCTCGGCGCCGCCACCCTCTGCACCGCCGCCCTCCGCAGAGCCACCATTGCCGCCGGAGCCGTCATCGCCGCACGCGACGAGCGCAGGGGACGCGAGGCTCACGGCGAGACCGAGCAACGCCGCGCCCTTCGTGAGCGGCACACCTGTCGGCCCGCGGGCGATCGATTCACCGCAGTGAGGACAAACAGTCTCGGCTCGCTGGACGTGACAAGCGCAAGAAGGGCACGCGACGAGGGGGCTTCGCATGCCGAGCATCGTCGCGAAGGAACCCACCGACCGTCAAGCAGCGCGGCGCGTCGATCCTTCTATACTTGGCTCGATGTCCGAGCGATCGCCCGTGCGTCAGCTTCGTGCCGACGATCAAACCACTGCGAAACCGATCTACGTCGTGTGGGAGATCACGATGAAGTGCGACCAGCCGTGTCAGCACTGCGGCTCCCGCGCCGGTCGCGCCAGGCCTTCGGAGCTCACGACGGCGGAGATCCTCGACGTCGCGCGCGGCTTGGTTCGGCTCGGTACGCGCGAGGTGACGTTGATCGGCGGCGAGGCGTACCTTCGCGAAGACTGCGCCGACATCATCCGGTTCCTCACCGACAAGGGGATCCGCGTTTCGATGCAGACCGGTGGCCGCGCCTTCACCATCGAGCGCGCGCGGAAATTCAAGGACGCAGGGCTCGACAGCTTGGGCGTCTCGATCGACGGGCTCGCGCGATCTCACGACAAGCTGCGCGGCAACCTCGGCAGCTACTCCGCGTGTATGCGCGCGATCGACAACGCGCGCGAGGTGGGCCTCGTCGTTACCGCGAACACGCAGGTGAACAAGCTCAACATGAACGAGCTTCGCCCGCTCGCGGAGGAGCTGAAGAAGCGCGGCGTACAAGTCTGGCAGGTGCAGCTCACCGGCCCGCTCGGCCGCGCCGCCGATCGCGCCGAATGGCTCCTCGATCCGTGGGAGGTGGTGCCTGTCATCGACACCCTCGCGGCGATCCAGCTCGAGTCGCAAGCGGCGTGGGACGGCACCGGCATTCCTTTCAACGTGCTCGCGAACAACAACCTCGGATACTTCGGCCCCCACGAGCAGCTCGTTCGGTCACGACCGCTCGGCGGCGACGCGCATTGGTCCGGCTGCCCGGCCGGCATCTTCACGATGGGCATCGAGTCCGACGGCACCGTCAAAGCGTGCCCGACACTCCCCACCGAGCCGTACGACGGCGGCAACGTCCGCGACATGACGATCGAAGGCCTCTGGCAGATGTCGCAGGTGATCCGCTTCGCGCGCGACCGCACGCTCGAGGAGCTCTGGGGCTTCTGCAAAACTTGCTACTACGCGGACCAATGCCGCGGCGGTTGCTCGTGGATGGCGCACACGACGCTCGGCAAACGGGGCAACAACCCGTTTTGCTATCACCGTGTGATCCAGCTGAAGAAGAAGGGTGTGCGCGAGAAGCTCGTGCCCGTCGAGGCTGCGCCGCAACGGCCCTACGACTTCGGACGTTTCGAGATCAAAGAAGAGCCCTGGTCGGATTGAGCGTCCGAAGGCGCACGCGTCGGGGTGGTGAACTCGACCGTCATGCGCCCGCGGTCGACGTGCGGCTCCGGTGAGATCACCGTCGGCATCCGGACCGTCGAGGGCGGAGAAGGCTCGATCCGAGCCGGCGCGACGACCGTTGCCGCCGCGGTGACGGCCGAGCCTGCAGCGAGCGCCGCGAGGCCGGTGTTTCGGAGCGGCGCGCTGTTCGTGACCGTGGAGGAGCCATGCGTCGCGAGGGCGATCTCTGCCGCGAGCTTGCCTGCGAGTGAGCCGAAGGGCGCGAGCCTGGCTGCGAACGCGCCCATCCAAGGCATACGGTCGACGGGGTTCTTCTCGAAGCAGGCGTCGACGGCGGAGACGAGGTCCACAGGCAGGTCGGGACGGAGCGACGCGAGCGGGACCGGCGCGTCGTCGAGCGTGCTCGCGAAGAGCGCTGCGGTCGTGACGCCGTCGAACGGATAGGTGCCGGTCAACATCCAGAAGACGACGACACCGAGCGACCAGACATCGGTGCGGTGATCGATCGTCGTGCCGCGAATTTGTTCGGGTGACATGACTTGCGGCGTGCCGACGACCCTGCCCGCATTCGTGATCGATGCGCGGCCGAGGGCCTTCGATAGGCCGAAGTCGACGAGCTTCGCGACGGGACGACCGCGCCCGCGCGTCACGATGATGTTCGACGGCTTCACGTCGCGATGAACGAGGCCGACGCGATGCGCCTCGGCGAGGCCCGCCGCGGCCTGGAGCGCGATGTCCGTGACCTGCTCGATCCCGAGGCGGCGATCACGCGCGTATTCCGCGAGCGAAACGCCGTCGAGGTATTCGAGGACGAGGTACGGCGCGCCCGAGTCGAGCGTGCCGAAATCGAGCGGCCGACAGACGTATTCGCTGTCGATGCGGGCGAGCGCCTTCGCTTCGTTCGCGAAGCGCACGAGGCTCTCGTCGGCCGACTCGCTCGACAGCGGCGCCCCGAGCACCTTGATCGCCACGGCCATGTCGAGCGCCGTGTGCCGAGCGAGCCAGACGGAGCCCATCCCGCCTTCACCCAGGAGGCACACCACCTCGAAGCGTCCGAGCAACACCCGCCCCGGAGCGAGCGTCGTGTCTTTGCGGGAGGCGGAGGCGCTGGTCGGGCGCGATGACGGGCGGCTCATCGAGGGTACGAAGGCAGCATGCGAGCGACAGGCGCGAAAAGGAAGCCCTGCGTCATCGAAAACGGGGCCTCGACACGGGCGACGAGCAAGACAGGCCCTTTACGCGCGCGAGCGAATTGACCAATGGACCTGCCGATGGCAACGGACTCGCGAATCCCCGGTTTCTACAAGCGATCGATCGACGAACGGCGTGCGGAGATCGCGCGACGCGGCAGCGTCGACGACGCCACGATCGACAACGCGTTCGTGAAAGGCCTCACGCCGGAAATCGCGGACAAGATGATCGAGAACGTCGTCGGCCTCTACGCGCTGCCGATCGGCATGGGCCTGAACCTGCGCCTCAACGACCGCGACTACCTCGTGCCGATGGTCGTCGAGGAGCCGTCGGTCGTCGCCGCGATGAGCAACGCGGCGCGCATGGTCCGCGAAGGCGGCGGCTTCCAGGGCGAGGCCGACGATCCGATCACCACCGCGCAGATTCAGCTTTGGGATGTGCGCGACCCCGACGCGTCCAAGAACGTGATGGCGAAGGCGGCCGAGCTCATTCAAGCGGCGAACGAAGCCTTCCCGGACATCGTGAAGTTCGGCGGCGGCGCGAAGGAGATCGAGACCTTCGATCGCGGCGACGGGCTCTTCGTCGTGCACCTGCACGTCGACGTCCGCGACGCGATGGGCGCGAACATGGTCAACACGATGGCGGAGTCGATCTCCCATCGCGTTGCGGAAATCACCGGTGGCCGCGTCGGCCTGCGCATCCTCACGAACCTCGCCGAGCGCCGCTGCGTGCGCGTTCGCTGCGCCGCACCCGCGGACTCCCTCGCCACCGACAGCATCGCCGGCCCCGACGTGCGCGATCGCATCGTCGAGGCCTCGCTGTTCGCCGAGCGCGACCCTTACCGTGCGACCACCCACAACAAGGGCATCATGAACGGCATCGACCCCGTCGTGATCGCGACCGGCAACGACTGGCGCGCGGTCGAGGCCGGCGCGCACGCGTTTGCCTCGCGTTCGGGGACGTACCGCCCGCTCGCGACGTGGCGAGCCGGCGCGAACGGAAACCTGGAAGGAACGATCGAGCTCCCGCTCGCGCTCGGGATCGTCGGCGGCACGATCAAGGTCCACCCCGGCGCCCGCCTGGCGATGCAGCTCTTGAACGTCTCCACCGCGCGCGAGCTCGCGCTCGTCGCCGCCTCGGCCGGCCTCGCGTCGAACCTCGCCGCGCTCCGAGCCCTCGCGACGGAGGGAATTCAGCGCGGCCACATGACGTTGCATGCTCGCAGCGTCGCCGCGCAAGCGGGCGCGACGGGCGCAGAGGTCGAGCAGGTCGCCCGCGCGATCGTCCAGGCGCGAGAGATCACCCTGCCCGCCGCCCAACGCGAGCTGGCGAAGATCCGCGCATAAGAACCGAGAGGGGTCGCCAAGGGCGCCAAGGGCAGAGGGAGGAAGAAGAGCGAGAGTATGTTTTCTCGCTTGTCCAAACCCTCTTCTCCCTCTTTCTCCCGTTGGCGCTCTTGGCGACCCCTCTCGTCTCTTCCCCAGGAATTCGCGCGGCAGTGCGCGATGTGTTAACGCCCGGATCAGGCCCATGGCCCTCTTCGCGAAAAAGAGCGACTCCGTCGCCATCGAGGTGCCCTCCGCCAAGGAGGATCGCGCCCTCACGAGCAAGGTGGGCATCGTCGCGGTCGTCGGCTTCGCCGTCGGCGTGGTTTGGCCGCGGCTGCTCGGCGTGAGCGTCGGCCCCGACGTTCCGGGCAGCGGCTCCAAGTCGCACGACAGCTCCCAGAAAATCGCGCCTCCCCCTGGCGACTCGGCGGCGGCGCCCGCTCCTGCGGACTCCGCGGCGGCCGAAGAGCCCGCCGCGGAAGAGACGGCCGACGCGGTCACCAACAAGCAGACCGTGGTGGTCGGCGACGGCAAGGTCGACGGCTGTCGCAACAAGAAGAACGACAAGCTCGACGAGTGCGGCAAAATCAACTTCGACAAGATCGGCAAGGCGCGGCTCGCAGAGCTCGAGCGCTGCCCTGCGGTCATCGGTCTCGAAGGGTCGATCGCGCTTCAGCTGACGCTCAACTTCGAGAAGAACGAGGTCGTCGTCGAGGGCGAGAAGAAGAAGAGCGGCCTTCCTTCGGACACGATCCGCGGCGTCATCCAGTGCGCGGCGAAGCAGCTCAAAGGCGTCGAGCTCGACAAGATCCCGCACACGCACGAAAAGTACACGCTCGTGTACGACCTCGCGTTCTACCCGCCCGGCAAGGCTCCGCCGGTCGCCGACGAGACGAAGCCCGCCGACGAAGCCGGCGGTGACACCGGCCTCGGACGCGCGACGGTCTCCTGGGAAAAGGCGCTCGTCCGCGAAGCGCCCGAAGAGGGGAAGGTCGTCGCTCGGCTACCGCAAGGCACCAAGGTGACGGTCGTCGAGCAGAAGGGCGACTGGTTCAAGATCGAGACTTCGAAGGGCAAGAAGGGCTGGGTCTACCGACAAGCGATCGGTAAATGACCTCGGCGTAAAATGCCCGTGCGGCGCGAACCGAGGGTGTGCGCAGACCGACACGCGCCCCCCAAACACGAGCGTCTTACCGCTTCTTCGTCCGTCGCGTAGGATGGCCCCGCGAATGGCGCTCCTTCGAGCGGCGTTCTTCGAAGAGGATGCTTCTACGCTTCGCCCCGCTGCTCGGCTCGACCCTCCTCGCCGCGTTGCTCGCCGGCGGCGGCTGGTATTGGGAGAAGCACGAGGTCGAAGCGGTTCGCAACGGGCTGCCCGAAGAGGGTGTCGCCGCGACCGGCATTCGCGTCGACGGTGAAGCCATCCCGAGCGGCGTTGCTTACGACGACTTCGTCGAGGCGAGGGCCGACGAGATCCTCGATCGCAAGGTGACCCTCGCGTACCAGGGGACGGTCCTCACCACGACGACGCTCCGCGCGCTCGGCGCCGAAGCCGACGTCGACTTCGCGCTCGCGTCGATCGAGTCGATCGCCCACGAAGGCAACATCTACCGCCGCGCCGCCGAGGCGCGCGCCGCACAGCGCGGTCGTTACGACATCGCGCTGGCCGTCGACGTGCCGGTCGATGCGCTGGCGGAGGCGCTCGCTCCTTACAAAGAGACCCTCGACCTCGCGCCAATCCCGGCCCGACGCCTCATCGATCGCTCCGCCAACAAGGACGAGATCGTCCCGCACCGCGAAGGTGCTTACCTCGACGTCTACGCGGCGACCGAGGCCGTGCTCGTCGCCGCGCGCGCGGGCGATCCGAACGTGGAGCTCTCGCCGTTCCGCTCGATGCCGACGGCGACGAAGGAGGCGGTCACGCGCGCGGAGGTAACGACCGTCGTCTCCTCCTTCGAGACGCGCTTCGGGGGCCCGCCCGGTCGAAATCGAAACATCGAGCGAGCGGCGAGCCAGCTCAATGGCCTCGTCCTGATGCCGAACGACACCGTCAGCTTCAACGACACGGTGGGTCCTCGGTCGGTGGACAACGGCTTCTTCTCCGCCCCGGAGATCTACAAGGGCGAGATGCGCGAAGGGATCGGCGGCGGCTCCTGCCAGGTCGCGAGCACGCTGTACGCGGCGGCGTTCTTCGGCGGCTTCGACATCGTCGAGCGACGAAACCATTCGCGCCCGAGCGGTTACATCCGACCCGGCATGGATGCGACCGTCTCCTTCCCGGTCCTCGATCTCCGCATCAAGAACCCCTACGACTTCCCCGTCGTCCTGAGCGCGAAGGTCGAGCCCGGCATGCTCCGGTTCGAGATGCTCGGCAAAGAGCGGCGGGTGGAGGTCGAGCTCGCGACCGAGACCCTCGCCGTCCTCAAGTACTCCCGCAAGCTCGAGAAGGCTGCTTACGTCCCCGCCGGGGAGTTCAAGGTCAAGCAGAAGGGCAAGCGCGGGCTGTCGATCAAAAAGGTCAAAACGGTGAAGGATCTGCGAACGGGTGAAGCGCACCTCGAGGAGACGCGCGACACGTACCCGCCGACGCAGGAGATTTACCTGGTCGGTCCGGGAACGTCCGACGACGACCTTCCGCCGCTCGAGCCCACGGACACCTCCGCGACGTCGAAGCCGTCGGATCCGGTGAGCGAGGTGGGGCCGCCTTCATCCAGCACGGGTGAAGGCGTCTAAGGTCGCACCAACGCGCGCGTTTGTGCGGCATTCGCCTCCCCGCCCGCCGCGACTTCCCCTATCATTCGGCCCGTCGTGCAAGGCGTCGCAGGCCCAGCTTCGGAACCGAATCAGGTTCGCGTCGGCGACGTCCTCGGTGGCCGCTATCAGGTCGTGCGCATCATCGGACGCGGCGGCATGGGCGTCGTGGTCGAGGGTCGCAGCGCAGGCCACGGACAGCGTGTGGCGATCAAGCTGCTGCACCAGCGACATCGGGACAACGCCGAGGCTGTCGCGCGCTTCGCGCAGGAAGGGCGAGCCGCGGCGCAGATCCGTGGCGAGCACAGCGTGCGCCTCTACGACAGCGGAACACACGAGGGTTGCCCCTTTCTCGTCATGGAGCTGCTCGTCGGGCGCGACATGGCGTCGCTCTTGGAAGACGGACCCGTGCCTCTCCACGAGGCAGCGACGTATCTGCTCCAAGCGTGCGAAGGGATCGCCGAGGTCCATGCACACGGCATGGTTCACCGCGACCTCAAGCCGTCGAACCTCTTCTTGACGGAGAAGCCCGACGGAAGCCCCCTCGTGAAGATCCTCGACTTCGGGATCGCGAAGGGTGTTCGAGCGGACGACGAAAGCGCGCTCGTGCAGACGCAGACGCTCATCGCGCTCGGAACACCGCTCTATATGTCGCCCGAACAGATTCGATCGTCCCAGTCGGTCGACGCTCGGGCGGACGTGTGGTCGCTCGGGGCAATTTTCTACGAGCTCGTCGCCGGCCGGCCGCCGTTCGCCGGCAACACCGTGACGAACATCACCGCGCAGGTGTTGGAGCGAGATCCGCCGCCGCTGTCTTCGGTCGCGAGAGGCGCGCCGCCGGAGGTCGACGCGATCATCTGGAACGCGATGCGCAAGCGCCCGGACGAGCGCTTCGTCGACGTCGCTGCGCTCGCCGCCGCGCTCGAGCCGTTCGCAGGTCCTGAATGTGCGGGGTCGGCTGCGCGCAGCGCGCGCATTCTTCAGGGGGCTCTGCGGCAAGATGTCGTGACCACGCCGCCCGTCGCGCACGACGACGGGCTCGGTGGGACGATTCGCTTCGATCCTCGCCGTCGGTCCCGGTGGATGAGAGGGCTCGTCGCGTTGCTCGCGGTCGTCGCGGGTGTCATGGTGGCGCTCGCGGTGACGGCCTACCAGAGCGCAAAAGGAGCATCATCCCAGCAGCTCGCCAAGCGCGGCCTGCGCCCCGCGATTGGGCAAATGGTCGACGCCGCGACCATGGGTCCGACCGTCGCGGCAGCCCCTTCGATCGTTGAATCAACGTCGGCGCAACCCGTCGAAGTGGCCGGCGACGTGGCTTCCGCGAACGCATCGACGACAGCGAGTGTCCAAACCGCGCCGATCGCCGGCATCGCGACCCCGACGGTGTTGGCGCCGCAGATGACCTCGGCCCCGCAAACGACCGGTACGGCGCAGACGTTTCCGGGCGGTCGCGGGGTCGGCCCCGGAGCTGCGGCTCCGTCTACGGCGGAGCATCGCCCTCGCCCCGATCCCACGGCGCCACCCGCAGCTCCGCCCCCGGCGACCGAAGAGCCGTTCAACCCGTTCTCCGAGCGAAACTGACGATGACACGCAAAGTCTTTCTCTCTCGCGGGCACAGCGTCGCGGACACGGTCCTGCCGCCGACCGTCGACTCGATGCGACAGCGCCTCGGCGGTCGCGTCGGCGCGGGCTCAGGCGCATTTCGGATCGGCGCAGTCGTCGAGGTCCCCACCGCCTCGGGTGGCGCGCGCACCGGCATCGTGCTCGCGTCGACGACGTCGAGCGTCGACGTTTTCCTAGAGCGAGGCATCGTGAAGCGCACCGAGCCCGGCAACGTGAAGCTCCAGCTCGGCGGCACCCCCAGCGCGCTCGCGCGCGTCGCCGAGCAAGCGAACGTGTTCGCGACCCTCTTCGAGGGGCAGGCGGTCCACGTCGAGCGTGGCGAAGGCTCGAGCACCCGCGGCACGCTTCGCGAGAAATGCCGCTACGGCGCACTCGTCGAGATCGACGGCGGGACGATGCTCGGCGTCGGCTTCCAACGGCTCTGGCCGGCGCCTGCGCCGACGAGCGAGCCGGCCTGAAGCGAGTCAGCAACGGATTGAAGCGTCCCTGAAATGACAGAAGGCGAGCCCAACAGCTCGCCCGCCCCCCATCGACCTCTCACCCGACCGGGTGAGTCGATGGTCATCAAGCTATCGCGCCGCCTTCATCCGTCCCACCACCAGCGCCCCCCTCGGCCGTCTCGCCGCCGTTGCCGCCGCCATCGGACGTGTCGTCGCCGCAACTTGCGGCGGCTGCGGCTGCGGTGCCCAGGGCGACGAACGCGAGCACGAGAGGGATGCGCAACTTGCTCGAAGCTCCCGTCTCTTCGACGGGATTGGGTGATTCGACCTTCGACATGAAGTCTCCTCCTAAGTGGTCAATCGGCGCAACGTACTGCAGAAGGCGAGTCCTTCCTCGCCTCTCCGCAGCGTAGCGGGAGCATACGAGACCAGCGCATAACCGGGCAGCTCCGTCGCGAGCATTTCGGGCGCGAGCTTCTCCGTCGCGAATCTCGGATCCGCTCCCGGCCCATCGTGAACGAGGATCAGAAAAGCGCCCGGCCCCGCGAGGCGCGCGACGTTCTCCGCGTAACGCTTGCGCATGGCGCCGGACAGCGTGTGGAACGTTCCGCGATCGACGATTGCGTCGAACCGCCCTCCGAGGCGGGAGTCGGTGATGTCGTCGCGCACGAATACAACGGGCGAACCAGGCGTGCTCGAGGCCTTCGCAATGGCTTGACCCGATATATCGATAGCAACCATCGAATAACCGAGCGCCGCGGCATCTCTCGATTGAAGGCCCAATCCGCAACCGATATCGAGGACGCGCGCGGGTGGTGGCACCGCGTCGACCAGCGCTCGCCTCACGTCTTCGTCGGGCGCATCGGCGAGCCACGGCAGCGCTTCGGCTGCATTGCAACGGTATATCTCGTCCCAATCGATCGACCGCGCTCGATTGTTCGGATCGCAATGGGAGAACCACGCCTCGAACGCGGCAGCGAGCTGCGAGGGTGTTGCTGCCCCGCCGAAATGCGCGCCTCGGTCCGCCGGCGCGTCCGCGACCTCGACGCCGCTCGACGACGATAGAACGTGGAAGCCGTCTTTCTTCAGCGTCTCGAGGTTGCGCCGAACCGACGGGGATCCGAGCATCGCGTCGTTCATCGACGGCGCGACCAGCACGGGCGCGCGCGTCGCAATGACCAGCGCCGAAACCAGGTCGGAGCAATCGCCGCTCGCGATACGCCCGAGGGTCGTCGCGCTCGCAGGCGCGACGAATACGGCGTCTGCCCACCTGCCGATTTCGATGTGCGGAACGGGCTCCGAGGGATCGCGCGACCACAACCTGGACGGCACCGGCGCGTGCGTCAGAGCCTCCAACGTCGAGCGGGAAACGAAACGTCTCGCGGCCGCGCTCATCACGACGCGTACGGTGGCGCCGCGCTGCTGCAGCGCGAGGACGGTGCGGGGCGCGTCCGCAGCTGCGATCGCACCGGAGAGCGCAAGCACCACCCGCGTTCCCTCGAGTGGACGCCGGCGCCCGGGCGGCGACTCCACCGGACGCGGGCGAACGATTGCACCGATCCCTTCGAGCGCCGTCACGAGCTCGCCGAGCAGCACCGCAGGGACGTCGCTGCCGGCCTGTTTGGACAGTCGTGCTCGCAGATCTTCGGCTTGCATGGGACGTGCGAGCAGCGACCAAACGGCCGATGCGAAGCTCGCCGAGTCGCCCTCGAATCGCAGCACGGCGCCCGAGCGAGCTGCGATCGTGAACGCGTCACGCGCTTCGATGACGACGGCGGCGGGGCTCCTCAGAAGCTCGGACACGTGTCGAATGCGAGGCTAGCAGCTCCACGGCCCGGTCGACCTGCCGTGTAGTATCGTTCGATCCTCCGATGGAAGACCGTGGCGCGCTGCCCTTCTCGACGCTGCTGTGGCAGCCCCGACCATCCACGTGGCTGGTCACGATCGTCTGCAAGGCGACCTTCTCGATCGAGCCCGGCGAGGCGAAGCTCGCGAAGACGCAGGAGCCGGTCTACGAGCACGACGCGTATTGGGACGACGATTCGAAGCGCAGTCTCTCGACCACGACCGACCTCGTCCCCACCAAACCGAAGGCCGAGGTGCTCGTCGTCGGTCACGCATTCGCGCCACAGGGCAAAGCCGTCGGCTCCCTCGTCGCGCGGGTCGTCGTGGACACGCTCGACAAGTCGGTCGAAATCGTGGCCGACCGCTCCGTCGGTCCCGACGGTACCGTCTATCAAGGGCCGCGTTTCTCCAGGATGCCGCTCGTCTACGAACGCGCCGCCGGTGGGCCACAGACGTGGAACCCCGTCGGGATCGATCCCAACAACCGCGACAAGTTCGGGCGCGCGCCATTGCCGAACCTCGCGCCGGTCGGCCGCGGCGACGACACCATGACCCCATTCGATCCGATCGGCTTCGGGCCCATCGCGCCGAGCTGGCCGGTCCGCGAGGCAAAGCTCGGCTACCGCCGCGCGTCGTTCGCTTCGGGCCAATGGCAAAACGAGCCGTTGCCGGAAGGTTTCGATCTTTCGTTCTTCAATGCGGCGCCGCCGGATCAGCAGCTCGATTCGATTCCGGAAAATGCTTCGATCCGGCTCGAGAACCTGCATCCGCAGCACATGATGCTCGCAACGCGTCTTCCCGGCGTGCGCCCGCGCTTCATCGTCACCAAGCGGGGTGACGTCGAGCGGCCGAAGATGCGGCCGGACACGCTGCTCATCGACACGGACCGCGCGCTGCTCGTCGTCACGTGGCGTGGACACTTCACCGTCGAGCATCAATCGGAGACGTATCAAATCTCGCTGCAAGTCGATTCACCACGCCAGAGCTGGCGGACCGTCGAGCACGCGATTGGCCCGCGCGAGACGAGGCTCGATGCGCTCGCGAGCGAGCAGACTTCTTCGGGCGAAGAGCTGCCGCGGGCCGACTCTGCATCGACGCCATTCGAACGCAAATCCGCAAAGACGCTCGACGGCCGAATGCCGACGCCGTCAGCCGGCCTTCCCTTTCAGAGCGCGGGGCTTCGCGGCCGCGATTCGATGAAAGCGACGAATGCCGCGCTGCCGTTTTATGGCAACTCGTCGTCCGAGACGACGTCGGTCGCGCCCGCGCCGAGCAGCAACGCAATGCCGCCGACGCCGCCGGGCCTACCGCCCCTGCCGACGACGCCGCAAACGCAGACCGCCCAAATGGCGAGCGCCCTGCCCTTCGCGGACGCCGCGGCGCGACCCGACGCGCAGGCGTGGACCGGCGCGTATCCGACGGCAGCATCGCTCGGCGTGCGGCCGCCGACCTTCGGCACGCCACCCGCGATGCCTGCCGCCCAGCCGCCTGCGTCGATGCAACCTCCGCTCGCGCAGCCGCGCTCCACCGGCCCCAAGACGGCTCCGCCGCCCGCAGCTTCTGCGGCGCCTCCTGCGCCGCATCCCGCGCCCCCTCCTCCACCGCGCTCTTCGCCCGGGCTCGCGACGCCGTCGTACGCCAAAGGAGGCGCCGATCCGTGGTCGGGCCCGAGCTCACCGCCCGCACATGTCGCGAAGCCCGCGCCGGTCATGCACGCGTCGAGCGCCGCCCTCGCGGGCCTCGTCGGCGCATCGAATGCAGCGGCCGATCCGCGTGCGTCCGCGTCGCTCTCGGGCGTCGCACCTCGCAAGATCGAGGGCGACGTATTGCACCTTTTGTGGTGGAGCAGTGAGGTCGGCCCACGCATCCGCCGCAAACAAGAGTGGAAGAAGATCCTCGATCGCCTCGAGCAGGGCCCGTTCGATCCCGACGTCGACGAGCCCGCGCTCGCGGACGATCCCGGCGAGATGGAAGACCGGCGCGAGGTCTACGAGGTGCTCGCGCACGGCGCTCCCTCGAGCCAGGACGGCATCGATCGAGCGCTCCTCGACGCCGTTCGCGCAGATGGTCGCTTCGCCGCGCAGCTGCTGCTCCTCGTCGGCGAAGCTCGCTTCGATTTCGACGAGGTCGAGCAGCTCAAGGCGACCATCTCCGCAGCGACGCCGTTCGCGCCGAACGACGAAGAGCTGAAGAAGACCCTCGAGGCAGGGACGAATTTCCTTTCGACGCCCGGCCTCGTGGTCGCGCCCGACGTCGCGACCTCGATGACCACGCGGATCCGGGAGTCCTTCGCCAGCGTGAGCCGCCCGGTGCCCGGGACGTACCTCGACGATCAGACAGAGCGTGCGCTCCTCGAGCGACGCGCGTACCAAAAGCGCAGCGTCTTCGGCGAGCCGCACCTGCGCAGTCTCTTCTTCTTCGCCGGCTCCTCGATGGGGATCCCGACCTATTTCCCGGAGGCCGTCTCGAAGAAGCTTCCGCTGTTCCGGCGACTCCGCGTACGGCTCATCGTCGAGACCCATTTCCAAGCAGACCAATACGAATCGCATTCCGCGGCGCTCAAGGTCGCAGCCGTGGCGCGCATCGTTCGGTAGCACGCGCGCGCTATTGTCCGGCGCCGGCTCGACGGCAATGTTAGGTAGACCGGCGATGCGGACCGCGACGCTTTTGCCTCTTAGCCTCATCCTCCTAACGGGATGCGGGCTCGTCCTCGGGCTCGATGATTTCACCGACTGCACGGAGGGCGCAGGCGGACAGGCTTGCCCCGGAACGGGGGGCTCCGGCGGCACCGGCGGCTCTTCCAACCCGTCGACCAGCACCTCTCCCGGGTGCCCCACCCTGAGCCTGGAGGGCGACGCGGATCGCGACATCGTCGTCGGCGAGTCGGCTTCGGTGGAGGTGGCCCTCGACGGCAACGCCGATTCACTCGTCTGGGAGCAGCTTGCAGGCCCCGAAGTGTCGCTTCCGGAACGCGGAGCCACGGCTTTCGCGCACACGCCGCCGTACGTTCACGACACCCTGTCGCTTCGGGTGAGCGCCAAACGCGAAGGCTGTGACGACTCCATCGTCGAGGTTTCGCTCACGCCGCAATCCGATCTGGATCAGCGCATCTACGTCTCGAAGCAGGGCGACGACACCAACGCCGGCACCAAAGCGGCGCCGTTCGCGACGGTCGAGGCTGCTCTTGCGTCGGCAACCGGGCCCACCGAGATCGTGGTCGGCGAGGGCGAGTACGCCCTCACCGGGGCCCTCACGATTCCGGAGGGTGTTGCCATCCACGGCGGCTACGACGCAAGCTGGCATCGCGCGCACCACGATCAGGTGACGACGCTTCGTCTCGAGCACGCGTTCACGTCAGCGACGCTGGAGCCCGTATTCCTCGCTCGCTGCGACGGTGCCTGCGTGCTCAGCGGCATGACGCTCGAGCTGCGAAACAGCGGTGGAACGGGTCAGGCCGTCGCCACGGTGATCGCGCTCGGCCCCGCCGGCGCGACGATTTACGAAAACCACCTGGTTCGGCCCGATCTGGACGAGAGCGAAGGGCACGGCTGCGTCGGCGTCTCCGACACCCTCGATTTCGCGACCGGCGGCGGTGGCGATCTGAAGATGTTCAACAACGTCGTCGACGGCGGTACCGGTGCCCCCGTCATGGGCGTCCTCCTGTTCGAGAAGGCGGATCCACTCAACACGTGGATCATCGCGAGCAATTACTTCAAGAACACGGGAACCGGCGACGACAGCGCTGCGATTTACGCCCAGGACTCCGTGACACTGGTCGGCAATACGTTTCATGTCTTCGACAACGACGCCGGCGTGGCGGTTCAAAACTCCACGGTGTTCGCCAATCTGTTTCGAGGCGCCGACGGCGCGACGCCCGCCCTCGGGATCACCTGCGGAACGCCGGCCGGAGGGCTCGATTACAACGCATTCTTCGGGTTCACGACGCCGACCGCGGGCAGCTGCACGAACATCACCAACACGCTCACGCTCGATCCGCTGATGACGATGGACGGGCACCTTCAGCCCGGATCGCCGGCGATCGATTACGCCCCGCTCGCGAACCCGACCGTCGACATTCTTCCGCAATGGGATCGAGACGGGGATCTCCGTCGCAAAGGCGCGGGGCTCGACGTGGGTGCCGACGAGGTCGAGTAGAGACGTCGACGCATTGGCGCGCGGCTTCGTGCGCTACGCGGAACCAGCCGACAAATTGGCAATCGCCGCTGCCGGGCGAATAGGCCTCCCTGCGACCGGTTGCACATCGCCGAGGAGGTTCGATGACCATACGAATCGCGGCGACTGCGGCTTTCTTCAGCGTTTTCGGCATCGTCACCGAGGGATTGGCGGAGGAGCCGGGAGCACCGGCCCCGCGCATCGATGTTCCCGCCGATGCGGCGCCGATGACGCCGCCGCCGCCACCCGAATACGTTCGGGTCGGGCTCGGAATGGGATTGATGTTCGCAGGGGGCCTGAACGCGCCCGTCTCCGTGGTGCCGCTCGCAGTCGCCGGCGTCGACGTGCATATGTTCGGCCCCGCTTGGCTCGTCCTGCGCGCAAATGGCAACTATGCCGATGACGAGCTCAATGGGCAGAGCACGAAGACCTACGGCGTCGGAGGGCGAATCGGCGTGCGCCTCGAGGCACCACTCTTCGATTGGCTCGAAGCGGGCGGCTACGGCGCATTGCAGGGTCAATACAGCAAACAATCCTCTTCCGGCCTCACGGGCCCATTGGACTCGCAGACCGGCTGGTTCGGAGGGGTGATAGGCGCGTCGGCGCATTTGCGCCCCACGCGATTCTTCGGTGTCCGGCTCGGCCTCGACGTCCTGCGCGCGGGCCACGCCTGGTCGACCTACGGGGAGGAGAGCTACGAGTCGACGAGCGTCGCGTTCGAGCCGTCTCCGAGCGTCGAATTGACGTTCACGTTTTAGCGGGTGATCAGGCGGGGGCCTTCGAGAACTCCATCGACGGGTCGTCGACGCGACCGTGCCGCAGCGTCACGAGGTCGAGCGCGTAATTCTGGTAGAGGCGCCACGGCGCGGCGGAGCCCTGCCGGGGGAACTGGTCGATCCCGCGCTGGACGTAGCCGGACGAAAAGTCGATAAGGGGGAGCTCCTCGATCGAGGGGTCGCGGCGCCGAGGCGTGCAGGCGGCAAACCCTTCTTGATCCATGTGTCGGATCAAGCGGCAGACGTATTCGCTCGTGAGATCACATTTCAATGTCCACGACGCATTCGTATATCCGGTCGCGAAAGCGAGGTTGGGCACGTCGCTGCACATCATTCCCTTGTAGACCAGCGACTGGCTGAAGCTCACCGGGCGGCCGTCGATCTCGCACGCGACCCCGCCCATACATTTGAGCTTCAGCCCCGTCGCCGTGACGACCAAATCCGCCTCCAGGCCTCGACCTGATTCGAGCTCGATACCACGCTCGGTGAAGGTCCGAATGTGACCTGTGACGACGCTCGCCGTCCCGTGTTTGATCGCCCGGAACAGATCCGAGTCGGGGACGACGCAGAGGCGCTGATCCCAAGGGCCATACGACGGCGTGAAGTGCTCTCGAACGTCGGACTGGTCCTTGAGGTGCCGCTCGACGAACGAGACGAGGACGCCCTTTGCGTGTTCGGGAAAGCGCCGGCAATAGTTGTAAAACCCCATTTGTATCAGCACGTTCTTCCAGCGAACCGCGTCGTACGCGGTTTGCGACGGAAGCGCCTTTTTGAGCGCCTCGGCGATCGCGTCGCGGCCCGGCAACGAAAGGATGTACGTCGGCGAACGCTGAAGCATCGTCACGTGTGCGGCCTGCTTCGCGAGCTCGGGCACGAGCGTCACGGCTGTCGCACCGCTACCGATGACGACGACGCGTTTGCCCGCGTAGTCGACGTCCGGGCCCCACTTCTGCGGGTGAACGACGCGGCCGCGGAAGCTCTTCATCCCTGGGAAGTCGGGGGTATAACCTTCCTCGTAATCGTAATAGCCCGTGCACGAATAAATGAATCTAGCGGTCAGCTGGCCCCGCTCGCCGCTCGCCTTGTCGAGCGCGGTGACCGTCCAGCGGGCGTCGCGGCTCGACCAAGACACCTTCTCCACCGCGTGCCGATACCGGATGTGCCGATCGACCCCGTAGGCGCTCGCCGTGTCGCGGATGTATTGGAGAATCGACGATCCATCGGCGATGGCGCGCGGGCTCGTCCACGGACGGAACGCGTACCCCAACGTGTGCATGTCCGAGTCCGACCGAATACCCGGATAGCGAAACAAGTCCCATGTCCCGCCCATGGTATCGCGGGCCTCGAGGATGACGTACGACCGCCCCTTCAGCCGCGATTGAATGTAGTACCCGGCGCCGACCCCCGAGAGGCCGGCCCCGACGACCAGGACGTCGACGTGGCTCGACTGCATGCGCCGTACGGTCGCATCTTTGTGACCGCCGGGCGAGCGCTCAGACGTAAGTGGTCGCAGCTACCGCCGAATCGACCGAGCGAAAATCGGTGAGGGCGCGCAGACAAGGCAAGACGACCGCACGCGTGACGTCGCAACCGCCTTCTCGTTCGATCCGCGCGATCTCGGCCTCCAGCGAAGGGCTCACGGCGTCGCCGTAGGTCGATACGATCCAGGCGACGGCCATGAATGCGAGCTCGGCGTGGCCCTCCTCGTCGACGGCAATCCGCGAAAGGACGTCCCGCTCGTCCTTGGTGCACGCGGTCGCGATACGGTCGCGCGCATCCAGCGAGGCCACCGTCTCCGCGATGCAGCCGTCTCGAATGGTCGATAGCAGGACCGCTGCGGGCGAGGCGCAGATCGGGGTGGCGGCAGCGGGCAGCGGCCCGGGCCGGCGCGCATGCCCGTCGAACGACGTCGCGAGGCCGAAGGCGAGCTCGGCGTGGGTGATCTCCTCGAGCGCCGCGCCGTGCGCGCGGGCGACGAGTGATACAGGCGCGCCCAGCGCCAGCAGCTCCAGCGAGAAGCGGGCGAACGACGCGATCGACGCGTGCTCGAGGAGCGCCGTCTGCTCCCACATTCGAGCGCGTGCCTCGTCGGTTCTTACGCATGCGAGTGGTCTCGCCCAGCCGGCGTGGCGCGCAACGTCTCGCACCATTGCGTCGTCATTCGATTCGACGTCGCCGATTGCAATGCGCGCTACCACCGCTCGCGCTTGCTCGTCGCGCAGCGGGCGACCGCCCGGGCATGGTTCGACCCAATGGTAACAGCACGCATTCGGGTCCGTCGCTTTTCGCTCACGCGCCGTCCACGTCTCCGAAAACGAGGTCTGACGATGTTGCGCGAAGTCCGGGCGTGGACCGGGATACGGGACCTGCCCTGCGCACGACTCGAAGGGCGCAGCAGCCGTTCCTTCGCTGTCGTCTCGCGCGCCGACGACGCAAAACGTGCCGTTGGTGCAAGACGGAAGGTCACTCTCCGGCTCGTTCTTCAAGCCGACCGTCCAAGCGCCGGTGACGCCCTGAATCGGGTTTCGATACATATCTTCCGTCGACGAGACGACGACAGGATGTGGGCCCGGAGAGGCCGAGCCGCACGCCGCCACCAGTCCCGCCGCCGCCGGGACGCCCATTGCAGCCAGAAAACGCGCGCGAAGGCGTCCACCCCGATCCGTCATGAGACGGATGTTTTCACGTCTTGCGCATCGAGGGCAGCGAGGATTCCGACGATGGCTTTTTCGCCCAGGCGGCGCGCGCGCGCCGGGAAGAAGCCGCGGGGGTCGGGCCGCTTCTTGTGGTCGGAAAAGGGCATTTCCAAGGTCAGCGCTGCGCAGCCGAACTGATGCTGAATCCAGTTCGCGCAGAACGCGAGATTGGGCGGGCCGCCCGGCCCCTTCGGATACTTGTGCTCGGTTTGGTAATCGGGTGTCGCAGCGACCATCGCCGCCTCGAACGCAGCAATGGATTCGCCGATGGACTTGGGCCGCCCCTCGTACGCGTCGGATGCCTGCGCGAAGACCCACGGCAACCGCTCGTCGCCGTGCACGTCGAGCGCGAAGTGCGCGCCGGTCATCTTCATCGTGTCGCGCACCGACGCCACCTCGATCGGGGCGTCGTCGGATGCCCACACGCGGTTGAGATCGAGGCCGGTCGCGTTCGTTCGGTGATTGCCGAGCGCAACGCCGTCGGGGTTCATCCGAGGCACGATCGAGAGCGTCGCCTTCTGCAGAAGCTCGCGTGCGCCTGCGCGTCCCTCACACAGCGCCGAGACCAAACCTTCCACGAACCAGCCGGCCATCGACTCGCCGGGGTGCTGCTGCGCGACGATCCAAACGCTTCGGTCGCCGGAGCCGAGCACGAGCCGTTCGATCGCACGCCCCGCTTGGGTGTACCCCAATGTGCTCTCGATGCCGCCCGCTGCGCGAACCGTCTTGCGGAGCGCGGTGATGCGGCTCGACGGATACGGCGGGTAATACGCGAGGCGGACGCGCGGGCGCTCGAAGGTATGCCGCACGACGAGCCGCCCGCGGTCGAGCTTGCTGTCGGTGCGTCGCCACGCATCGCCATCGGACGCGTACACGCGGTACTCTCCGCCGAAGGCATCCGCCCACGTGCAGGCCTCCGCGTTGGCGACGACGATCTCCGCCGTCGCGCCGACATCGGCCTCGACGTCGAAGGCAAACCACTGCCGAAACTTCGGCGCAGCGACGTCATGAGGCACGGCGACGACGACGCGGCGCTTGCCGATCTCGAGCGTGTCGACGCGCCCGCTCTCGAACCCTGTGGAGACTCGCACGGTCCTGCTCCTATCATGCGACGATATGGAGACGAACGAGAAGACGGTCCTCATCATCGCGAGCTACGAAAAGGGCCACGACTTCGTGCGCACCTGCAAAGACCTCGGGTGGAGAGTGGTCCTCGTCACGTCGGAGAGCCTCAAGAACGAGCACAGCTGGCCGACCGAGGCCATCGACGAGCTCTTCTTCATGCACGACGTCGACAAGAAGTGGGATCCGATCGAGACCTGCAAAGCGGTCAGCTACCTCGCTCGCACGCGCGTCTTCGACCGCATCGTTCCCCTCGACGACTTCGATCTCGAGATCGCCGCGATGTTGCGCGAGCACCTTCGCATCCCCGGCATGGGCGAGACGACGACGCGTTATTTCCGCGACAAGCTCGCGATGCGTATGCGCGCGGAGACGGTCGGCCTCCGTGTCCCCGATTTCGTTCATCTCCTCAACGACGCGAAGATCCGCGCGTTCACCGACCGCGTCCCCGCCCCCTGGGTCGTGAAGCCGCGGTCGAGCGCCGGCGCGATCGGGATCAAGAAGGCCCATTCGCGAGAAGAGCTCGAGCAGATCATCGATCGCCTCGGCGACGAGCGCGGTGGTTTCCTCCTCGAGCGTTATGTACCGGGCGAGGTCTTCCACGTCGACTCGCTCGTCCACGACGGCAAGATCCTCTTCCAGCGTGCGAGCCGTTACGGCCGCCCGCCGCTCGACGTCTCGCACGGCGGCGACGTCTTCACGTCGCGCATCATGCCCGCAGGGACCGACGACTCCCGCGCGCTCATCGAGATGAACGCGCAAGTCCTCGCCGGCATGCGTTTGGTCCGCGGCTCGTCGCACACGGAGTTCATCCGCGGGCGCAACGACGGCCAGCTCTACTTCTTGGAGACGAGCGCCCGCGTCGGCGGCGCGCACATCGCCGACATGATCGAGGCAGCGACCGGCCTCAACCCCTGGCGCGAATGGGCGAAGATCGAGCTCGCCGGCGAAACCGGCTCCTACGAGCTGCCGCGCGTCCGCGACGAATACGCCGGCCTCATCGTCTCACTCGCGCGACAAGAGCACCCCGACTACGGGGCATTCCACGAGCCCGAGGTCGTCTGGCGCCTCCACAAGAAACACCACGTCGGCCTCATCGTCCGATCCCCCTCCCCCGCCCGCGTCGACGACCTATTGGCGAACTACGTCGAAACCGTCCGCCGCGACTTCCACGCCTTCGCTCCGCCGCAGGAGAAGCCGGTGGACTGAGGGAGAAGAGAGAAGAGGGGTCGCCAAGGGCGCCAAGGGCAGAAAGAGAAAGAGGAGAGAGAAGAGAGTTTGGTTTGGTTCGAAATCGAACCCTCCTCTTCTTCCTCCTTCTGCCCTTGGCGCCCTTGGCGTCCCCTCTCGGGTTTGGTCGACCCGATCGCGCCGCACTAGCGAAGGACGCGCAGGTCTTTGCCGACGCGGCCCAGGTAGGTCGGGAAGTGGGTAATGCGCTGGGTGGGTGGGTCGACGAGGCGGAAGCTCGGGCGGAAGTCTTTGTCGACGAGTTGGAGGAGGCGGCCGCCGCAGACGAGGCGGAAGTCATGCTGGGCGCGATCGCGCGGTAGGAACGGGTCGAAGCCCGGCTGCGTGTGGTGCGCGATCATTTGAGCGAGCTCGTTCTTCAGGAAGTCGGCGGTGACGGCGGAGAAGGCGCGCACGCACTCCGTCATTTGGAGCTCGGTGAGCGCCCACAGACGATCGAGGTGTTTGCCGCGGATGGCCGCCTCGAGCTCGTCCATCACGGCGCGCGCCTCGTCGACGAGCGCATCGTCGAGCGTGAGTGACGGCGCGCTCTGCCAGAGCCACGCGCCGTGCGCGGCGCCGAGGTCGACCGACGCGCCGACCGAATGCGGGAAATGCATTCGATTCGGTTGCCCGTCTTTCCATTCGAAGCGCGCCTCGACGAGGAGCTCCCCGTTTTCGACCGTCGCCTTCACACCCTCTTTGAAGCGAATGAGACGGGCCGCCGCTGCCATCGGTCGGTAGTCGAGATCCTTCGCCTCGGTCCGCGCGACCGAGGGCGTGGAGCCCGGCTCGATCACGACCTCGATCGTGTTCGTCCCCGGCACGAGCCATTGCTCGGCCGCCATGTTCTCGGTGTCGATGCCCTCGTTCGAGAGGCGCGAGATGGGCGCGCCGTTCACGTACAGCTCGGCGCTGCAGTTCTGAGCCCAAAGCTGCGACAGGACGATGGTCGGTTCGCTCATGACGATCGCTGAAGGCTTCGAGCCTCAGCCAGGGCGAACTTACTTGAACGTGTAAATCGTCGCACCCTGCAAGATCGTGTACGGGTCCATCTGCTTCGTCCCGCTCCACCAACCAGCGTAGAACGACGCGGTGAGGACCACGGGCTTCGACTTCACGACACCCTTCAAGCCGAACTGGTTCGCCTTCTTGTCGATGACGAAGTAGCCCTTGTACTCGAGGCCGGAGGACAGCGACGCCTTCGCCTCCGCGACGGTCCAGCCGAGAACAGAGACGTGCAGCTGCGGCGTGAGCGCGCCGTCGCAGACCCCGATGACCTCGAGCTTGCGACGCTGCTCGTCGTCACCCGCAAACTCCTTCTCGATCGCGATCTTGAATTTGACCGTCCCGTCGATGGTCGCGCGGAAGCCGGTGCCGGCCGCATAACATTGAATGCCGAACCCGAGCGTGAGGCTCAGGTTCAAGATCTCCATCGCGATCTTGAACTTGAACTCGGTGCCGACGGGATAATACCGGCCACCGAGCGGGCCCTGCTGATACGCAGGTGCCCATTCGAAGACCACGGAGCCCGCGAACACGCTGAGGCCGAATTCGAAGTACCAACCCGCCTTCGGGAGCTTCTTGAAGAGATCCTGAATGGTGCTGATCGCTGCCGCGAAGTTCTGCACCGATTGTTTGAGCTGTTGAAGCGCGAGGCCGCGGTTTTGGTACGCCGCAGCGGCGCCTTGGCCGATCGACTTGCTCTTGTCGATCAGGTCCTCGAGGCCGATCTCGCGATCGTTTCGCGCGATGGCGACGTCGAAGCCGTGAGCCTTGGAGAGGCGCTCGTTGACCGTCTTGTAATTGAGTCGCCGGCCGCGATCGGCGTCACCGAAGCGATTGATGCGCTCGACGCCTTGGTAATTGCCGGCACGGTGTTGCGACATCGTGACTTGGCGCTCGACCAGGTCGCGCGTCCCCACCGAATTCGTCTGCAGACCACCCGCGTTGCGATTGACCTCTCGCTTGACCTCGGTGCGCGCCCCGGGAACGCCATACGCAAGCGTGCTCTCGCGTGAGCCGTCGGGCTTGCCCGCGTTCTTGTAGCTGCCGAGCGCGGGGATTTTGACGGCGATTGTCCATTTGTCGCGCCGGTGAATACGGAGCAGCGCGCGGAGATCGTGATTCGCGGAGCGGGCGTCCCCCTTTTCTCGTTTGCCGCAGCCGAGCGCGTAGATCTCGATTTCTTTGGGCTTGGTCGCGAGCCACAAGCTCAAGATCCATTCGAATACGACGAACGGCCCCGTGCCGACGCTCCCGGCGTCGAATGCGAGGTTGGGCGCGAGGAAACGTTTGTCCTCGGCGTGGATCAGGTTCGCGACGCCCTGGCGCTGCAGGATGATCGCCTTCTTGGGGAGCTCCGGCGCGGCCGTCTTCGCGACGATCTTGAGGAGCGCGTGCTCGTCGCGCGGACAATCCGGCGTCGTGAAGCTCGCGTGGACCTTGTCGAGGGTGACGCAATCTTCGGGATCGCCGAGCCCCTTCGGCGTCTCCGAGGAGTTGTAGTCCGCGATGGTCTCGAACACGAGGTCGTACGTGCCGAGGAAGTCCTCACGAACCTCGCGCCCCTTGGCGTCCTTCACGGGGTGACCACGCAAAGGCTTGGTCGTCGTGAGGTACATCGGGATCTTCTTGCGAGCGCCGGTCTTCGCCGTTTCGCCCTTCGAGTCGTCGTCGTAGGCCTGGACGGTGATGCTCAATGCATCCACCGCGCATGGCTTGGCCTCGGCGAGCGGGCACTGCGTCTTCGCCTGGGCGGTATTGCCTTGTGAATGCGTGTTCGGTTGTGTCGCTCCGCCCATCGTCACGCCTCCGCCTGAAGCTCGTTCCGTCGATCCGACATCTCGGGATACACAAGCACGTCATCGAGCGCCGGGACGCCGTGCTCGCGCGCGAGGCGCACGAGCCGGCGAACCTTGCCTATCGCGTAGAGGTCACGCGTCGAGAGGACCTGTTTGACCCAGGGCAGCCGCTCGTCGGCGTCGACCCCGAGCAAGAGCAGCAAGAGCATCAGCTGAGCCGTCTCGGGCTCCGTCTTGATGTCGTAGCCGATCGCCTTGTCCACCACGCGCGTCACCCACGGCTCGAGCCCGCCCATCGACGGACGATCGAGCTCGGTGACGCGACCGGCGAAATCGCGCCGGAGGTACGCCGCCATCTTCGCGACGAACTTCCGCTTCGTCTTGTCGGCGAAGAACTCCATCTGCTCCTTCTTGATGCGGAACATCAGGCAGTCTCCGCGTTGGGCGCCCGAATGGTGTCGGACGAGAGCGAAAGCGGCTCGCCGTTCGACCCTTCGTAGACGACCCGCTCGATGCCGACGAGCAACTCTTGCCGCTGCCGAGGCGTAATGACCGTCGCGAAATCGGCGAGGACGCGGGGGTCGTAGTAACGGAAGTAGAGCTTTTCGTAGGAGCTCTCGTCCTCCACCATCAAGAAGCGTCGCAGGTGTCGTCGAACCTCTTTGAGAGGCTCGGCCGAGCGCACGAAGATCCCCCACGCATCGCCCCACCCGCCGACGAGCAGTCGATCGAGCAACTCCGACCCGGGGGTGAAGCGGACGAGATAGGGCGCGACGTCGTCGAGCACTCGCCCGGGCTGACCCTCGAAGAGATTCTGGTGCCGATCGATCGACTCCTGAAGGAGCCATTGGATCTTCTCGTTCCGCGCGGCGTCCATCACGGCATAGAGGTGTCCGTCGACCGGGCCGAGCGCCTCTTTCACCTCTTCGAGCCGGCGGAGCCGATCCACGGTCGGAGGCGTCTCGACGGGCCGCGTGAACCCCTCGAGAAAGAGCTGGAGCGTCGTTCCGCCGGCGACCACGAAACCGCCGTGCTCGATCATCGCGCGCGACGCCTCCTCGCCATTGATGACCGTCCCGCTCGGCGTCTCCAGGTCGCGCACCACCGCGCGTTTGCCGGAGAACCATATCGAGAAGTGCTGCCCGCTCATTCGATCGTCGTCGACGACGACGTCGGCCCGGTCGGTGCGCCCGATGGTGATCGATTGACCGGGCTCGAGCACGATCTTGCGAAATGCCTGTTTGCCCCAGAGGACCATCAAGATCCCCCGGCGGTCGGGCAAGCGGATCGCTCCTTCGTCCGCGACCTCCATCGCGCGCGAGGCGCGCACACCGGAGGGCGGATCCATGGCGGTCATCAGGACCATTTCGCGAGCATGCGCTCGCGCCTCTTCGGTGACCCGACGACGTTCTTCACGAAGAGACCGAGGTCGAAATCCTCTTCCTCGGCCATCGACAGATCGAGCTCCATCGGGGGGTTGACCGGGTTCGCGTACGCGACGCGCAGAACGACCTCGCCGTTCTTCAGGATCCGCAAGGTCCGCAGCCCCTCACCCGTCACCTCGACCGTCGCCCCGGAGAGGGATTGAACGTCTTCGCCGGCACGAAGATGAAAGTCGCCCCGGTGGGCATAAAAGACGACGGGCGTGCGGCCGAGCGCCGCAAAATATCCTTTTGCTTGCTCGCCAGTTTGCTGCGCCGAGCCCTGCAGTGGAGCTGGGCTCACCTCGCCGGTCTCCGTGTCGAGCTCGTGAAGCTTTGCGCTCTTCAGGAAGTCCTGGACGAGGAGCTTCATCCGACGCCTCCGCCGACGAGCTCGCCCGCCTTCTCGGTCACCTTCGCGGTGACTTGTTCCTTCAAGTAATTGGTAATCGGGGACAACAGCTGCGCCGTCTTCTCGTCGCCGGCGATCTTGCCCATGAATTTATCGACCTGGCCGCCGGCGATTTCGCCGATTTTGCCGGGGAGCTGTTTGTTGACGGCCGCCTCCGCGAGCTCGCCGAACATCTCGTTGCCGGCGACCTTCCCAACCGCCTCTTTGGCGACGCCGCCGCCCACCGATCGGAGCGATTCCTTGAAGTTGCCGAGGACCGCGCCCTTGATGAGCTCTTTCGCGCGAGGGTCGTCGATGACTTTGCCCGCGATCTGGTCGACGATGTCGCCCTTCACTTCTGCGAACTTCTCACTGAGGTTGCCCGATGCAGCGGATTCGATGATCTCGCGGGCCGTCTTGCCCTTTTCGGACATCAGCCATTCGACCTGCGGGCCGAGCGCGTCGCCCCATTTGTCTTTGTTCCGTTCGTAGACGAACGCCGCGACGTCGCTGTAGCTGTCGAGCTTCACGTCGTACGCCGCCGAAATGGCCTTGCGAGCCGCAACTGCCCATTTCGCGACCGAGTGCTCGCCCTCGCCCCTCTCGAGCATTTGCTCGGCGACGGGCTTGATCACTTTGACGACACGCTCGAGCTCGGCGCGCTTTTCGGGCGGCAGGATCTTGTCGATCTTCTCTTTGATTCGCTCGAGGACGTCTTTGCCCGCCTGCGTGAGGGAGTTGGCCGAGCCGGGTGGTGGAGCATTGTCCGGCGGCGCTTGCGTCGCCTGCTCCAGCGCCTTTCGCGCCTTTTCGCACTCTTCGCAAAAGGGTGTTCCCTCGGCCGCAGCACCGACGAAGGTCGAGCCCTGCCCGGTGTCACCGATGATGACGGTCGGGCACCCTGCGACGATGCGTCCGCCGTGCACCGTGGGATCGCCGAGACGAGCGGCCTGCATCCCATTGACGATGACGGTGGGCGAGCCTTTCGCGATCTTGTCGATGGACGGGACGCAGACGACGCTGTCGCCCACGCGCCCCTGCGGCATGAAGCCGACGATGACGTCCGGGCTGCCCGACACCTCGGGTCCACCCACGTGAGGAACGGGCCCGGGGTTCACCATCGGGCACGTGTGCATGTCGGTGATACGCGCGGCGGGGGGCATGGGTCAGTCCTGAATCTGGTCGGACGAGTCTTTGGGTTGGGCCTCTTCCGCGTCGGCGGGTTTGGTCGGCTCGGCACCGCTCCCCGAGGCAGCCGAGCCGCCGCTGTTGATCCGCACCAAGGTGCCGACGATGTCGATGCCACCCGGGTGCAACGTGATGAATCCGCCCGCGCCTTTGATGGTGAGCGTTTGGCCCGCGTCGAGGACGACCTTCGTCCCAGCCTTCAGATGAATCTCGGTCCCGGCATCGACCGCGTGCTTGTTCCCGACCTTGATGTCCTGATCGACGCCGACCGTGAGCGAGGTCGACCCGTCGACGAGCTGCATTCGATCGCCTTTGACGTGCAGGTGATCGTCCTCGTGGACGAGCTCGTATTTCTTCTGCTGGACGACGAGGTGTTGGTCCTGCGCGATCGTCCGGTGGTGATGGCGGCCGATGCGCTCGGTCCAATCGCGCTTCACGAGCTTGTGCAGATCCTTCTGGGCCTGCACGTAGACGAGCTCCTTGTTCGCTTTGTCCTCGAGCTTGATCTCGTTGTATCCGCCGTTCGCCGGCGACGAATGCGTCTTCCAGCCGCTCACCGTTTTGTTCTCCGGGAGCTTGTAGGGGACGGGATTGAGCTGATTGAAAGCCCTGCCGACGAGGATCGGCGCATCGGGATCGCCGTCGAGGAACCCGATGAGCACCTCTTGTCCGATGCGCGGGATGTTGATCATCCCGAACCCGGTGCCGGCCCAACCTTGGCTGACACGGATCCAACAAGAGCTGTTGTCGTCGAACGTACCCTCGCGATCCCACGGGAACTGCACGCGCACGCGACCGAACTCGTCGACGTGGATCTCTTGCCCTTTCGGGCCGACCACGGTCGCGCTCTGTACACCGAAGACCTTCGGCTTCTTCGTCTCGACCGGCGGTCGGTACGTGTCGCCTCGGTAATGGGCGCTCACGTTCATCTCCCAGCGGCCGTCGTGTGTGCCGTTGATCTCGAACGCCGTGACGAGGAGCGGCTCCGCCAGCGAGTCGTGCGGATGCCCCTCCATCTGGAAGACGACGCCCGGCGCCAGCTCGACCACATTGCTCTCGAACTCGACCGCGCGCTTGCCACCGCGCTTCGCGTCGAGCGAGCGAGCTGCCCGCGTGTTGCCGTAATCGCCGTCGTATCGATAGGCACCCTTGTCGTCGGCGGTCGGAGTATTGGACGCGGCGCCCTTGGCCTCGACCAACATCGCGCCGGGCCGGTATTCGTATTGCTCGTATTTGTTCTCCGGCGCGGCCGCCTTGGGCGCGTCGCCGAGCAAGCGGAAGCCCGGGTTTCGGAAATCGAAATCGATGATCTGTTGCGCGCCGGGCCGGACGTCGTGCTGAATGCGCACCTTCGTGACGAACGGGCGCTGCGCGGACTCGGTCGGCTCGTCCTCGTACGGGACGGTGGGCCCCTCGCGCAGGGGCTTCAGCGTGAGCTCGTCGGCGAGGATGAGCCGCGTCTCTTCTTCGACGTCGGCGAGGACGTACGCAATGCCCGCCTCTTCGAGGAGGCGTGAGAAATAAGCGTAATCGGACTCGCCGTATTGGGACTTGTATTCGAGCTTCGGATACTTCTCCCGCTCGATCTTCCAGACCGGCTGGATGTCCCACTCGGCCAAGAGCTTGTCGATGATGTCCGGAATGCTGAGGCGCTGATGAATACGGTGATTGATGCGCCGCTGCATCAACGACAGGGTCGGCACCATTCGCACGAAATAGGTCGAGCGGACCCTCGTGCCGTGCCTGCCAGCCTCCATCGCCTGGACCTGCTCGATCGAGCTGACGACACCGGACCAACCGCGCTTGGTGTTCGCGACCGATTGGTAGCCGGAATCGACGCGGAGGCTCGCAGGCTGGCCCACGACGGATTCGAGATCGATGTTGTGCTCTTCGGCGATGGCGAAAAATTCGACGGTGAAGAGCTGGCTGATTGACTCACGTACTCGGAAACGACGGATGTCGAAGGGGGATCCTATCGAGCAAGTGAAGTCGAGCGTCGGCATGCGGGCCTCCGATGATGAGGCCAATCGTACGCAGGGGTCTTCTTCGTCGATGTAAAAATCGTCGGACGGCCGGTTTTTGTTTCACCGGCGACACACGACGCACCGCATCGCATTGGTCACGATTCGACAATCGTTGGAACGCCGAGCGGCAACAATGCGGCGCCGAGCACGCCGGCGGAATCCCCGAGCACATGTCGGACAATGGGCGTCACCAATTCGTCATTGAAGACGTATCGAGCGACGCGCTCGCGGCCGGCGCCATAGAGCACGGCGAGGTTCGACACGCCGCCGCCGAGGACGATCGCGGAGGGATCGAGGATGTCGACGACGTTCGCGAGCCCGCGACCAAACGCGTCCACGAGCTCCTCGACGACACGAGCCGCCGCCGGATCCGTGTCGACCTGCTTCGCGATCGTCGCCAGAGAAAGACGTGTGCCGGTGATGTCCTCGTAGCGTCGCTCGAGCGCCGAGCCGCTCGCATACGTTTCGAGGCACCCGCGCGCGCCGCAGTAACAAGGCCGCGCGTCGGGTGCGCCGGCGTACACGGCGTGGTGGCCCCATTCGCCTGCGATGCCTTGCGGCCCCGGCCAGACGGAGCCGCGGACGACGAGACCGCCGCCGACGCCGGTGCCGAGGATGACGCCGAAAACGATCCCGTCCGCATACGCGCGCGTCGCACCGAAGCGCGTCTCGGCGAGAGCGAAGCAGTTCGCGTCGTTGTCGAACGCGATGCGCCTTCCGATCATCGTCTCGAGGTCGGTTCGGAACGGCCGCCCGTTGAGGCACGTCGTGTTCGAGTTCTTCACGTGCCCCGTGCGGCGCTCGAGTCCCCCGGGCATGCCGACGCCGATCGGCACCGTGGCGACGTCGACGCCTGCTCGCGTGCATGCCGCGCGGACGATCTCGGCCGTCGCGGCGAGGACCGCCTCGTAACCCTCGTCACGCGGTGTCGCGACGCGCTCGCGCACGAGGATGTCGGGCTCACCGGTCGTGCCGAGTCGCAACGCAACGACCTCGGTCTTCGTTCCACCGAGATCCACGCCGATGGCGACGTCGCTCAGGACCGCGAAAGCGCCGGGAGCCTCGTCTTCGTCTTGAGCCCGCACAACACCGATCGGACTTCGTCTTCGAGGAGGAAGCTACCCCAACGTTGCGTCGTGTCGCCGTCGAGAAGAAGGCCGAGATGCAGGTGCCACATACCGTTCGCGCGGCCGGACAGCCCCAGGTACTCGCCCGCCGCGACACGGCGCCGCTTCACGACACCTTCTTCCTGCTCGAATGCGAGCTCGTAGAGGTGGGCGTACCAGGCATGCGTAACCTTGCGCCCGTCCGCGAGCACGATGGGCTCGTCGAGCTCGATTCGAACGGCGAGATCCGTGTCACCGCGCCCGGTCCACAAGGAGTGACCGCTCTCTGCGTAGTCGACGTTTCCCGAGGCGAGCGCGAAGACGGGTGTCTTCATCCCTGCGAGATCGAGCCCCGTGTCCGCGGCATACCCCGCCGCGAAGCCGCCCGGCATCGGGTTGTGGAGGCCACAAGAAAGGGCGTCGCTCGACGGTCCGGTCGCGAGCGCCACCTCCCTCTCCTCGGACACGTTCTCCCCTGACGCGGGTGGCCCTTCGAAGGGCTCGATCGCCGGCAGATAAGCGGCTATGTCACCGTCCGGCCGATCCGGCGCGACATCCGTCATCGGCTCCGCACGCTCGACGCGCGCGGAGACTGTGTTGTTCGAGCAGCCCAGCAAGCAGCAGAGCGCGCTCGAGGTGAGGAACACGAGCAAGGCAGCAGGCAGCATTTTCGGAAACAGCATCGTTTCCTCATCGCATCGACCAGCCGACGCGAAGTGTGACGAACCAGGGTCGCTCTCGGCTCGACTCTGTGCTCCACCGCACACAAACGACGCGCGCTTCGTGGCAATGGCCCACAGCGTTGCGCCGGTGTTGCGTCGTGGTGCCTCGTTGTCGGGCTCGGCCGGCCAGCTAGTCGAGATGCCAACCCGGCTCAGTCTAGAAATGCGCAGGTAACGAGTGAGGAATCACCCACAAGCTTGCGCACCTTTCATATGATGCGTTCTGATCCCATGCAAAACCTTCGCGTGCTCTTTCTATCCTCCGCACTTGGTCTCGGAGGTTGTTCTCTCATCGTCGCACCGGACGCGAGCCTCCTCGGCGGCGGCGGCTCCGGTGGTGATGAAGGCGGCTCTGGTGGTGACGGCGGTGCAGGCGGTGACGGCGGCGTAAACGCCGGCGCCGGCGGCAGCGGCGCGCAAGGTGGATCGGGCGGCGAAGGCGCGCAGGGGGGCAATGGGGGCACCGGCGGCGTCGGCGGCACCGGAGGAACCGGCGGCGTCGGCGGCGAAGGTGGCAATGGCGGGATCGGCGGCATGGGTGGCAGCGGCGGCGAAGGCGGCGGCGGTCCCGAATGCGACGATCCGAGCGACTGCACGCCGCCCGTGAGCGAGTGTGAAGTCGCGACGTGTTTCGACGGTGCCTGCGGTTTCGACTTCGTCGCGGCGGGGACGGCGACGGCGACGCAAACGGTCGGCGATTGCAAAAAGACGCAATGCGACGGCGCCGGCAACAGCATGGACGCCAACGACGATGCGGACCTTCCCGACGACAACGAGGAGTGCACCGGCAACGTCTGCGACAACGGCACGCCGAGCAATCCTGATTTGCCGCTCGGCACGCCGTGCGGCGTGTCGCTCGCGTGTGACGGCAACGGCACCTGCTCGGGTTGCACGCAGGCATCGCAATGCCCCGGCCCGGACACGGAGTGTCAGACGCCGACCTGTACGACGAGCGCTTGCGGGTTCGATTACGAGCCGGACGGGACGCCCCTCGCCGCGCAGGTCGACGGCGACTGCCAGACGGCGATCTGCGACGGCGTCGGCGCCGAATCGACGGAGGACGACGACGACGATCTCCCGGTCGACAACCTCGATTGCACGCTCGACGTCTGCACCAACGGCGAACCGACGAATCCGCTTCTGCCGACCGGCTCGCCCTGCTCGGACAATGGTGGCTCGGTTTGCGCGGCGGACGGGGATTGCGTCGAATGCAACGTTCCCGCCGATTGCGGCACGACGACCGAATGCCGCCTCTTCTCCTGCGCGACGGAGAATTGCAGCTTCACGGATACCGCGGCCAATACGCCGACGAGCGTCCAGTCGACCGGCGACTGCCACGAGAATCGTTGTGACGGTAATGGCCAGTCGGTGAACGCGATCGACAACAGCGACGTACCCGTCGACAACAACCAATGCACGCTCGACGTGTGCACCAACGGCGTCATGTCCAATCCGCCCGCGGCCTCGGGCACGCCCTGCAACCAGAACGGCGGGACCGTCTGCAACGGCACCGGTCAGTGCGTGCAATGCCTCACCGCAGCCACCTGCCCCGGGCCCGACAACGATTGTCAGACCCCGACCTGCTCCGCGGGCCAATGCGGTTTCAGTTTCGAGCCGAGCGGGACGCAGGTCAGCGCGCAAACGCCCGGCGATTGCAAAGTGAACGTGTGCGACGGCAGCGGTGGCACCGTCCCGCAGACGAACAACGCCGACGTCCCCGTAGACAACGTCGATTGTAACCAGGACGTCTGCAACAACGGCGTGCCGTCCCACCCGAGCCAACCCGCGGGAACGCCCTGCGACGACAACGGCGGCCAGTTCTGCGACGGAAGCGGCGTCTGCGCGGCGTGCAACGTAGCCGCGTGCCCCGGCATGGACACCGAGTGCCAGACTCGGACTTGCGGCAGCAGCGGGTGCGGCCTCGACTTCGAGCCCGCAGGCACGCCGGTCGCCACACAGACGGCCGGTGATTGCCAAGAGAACGTCTGCGACGGCTCCGGCGGCTTCGGCACGCAGGACGACAACGCGGACGTCCCCGTCGACAACAATCAATGCACGAACGACGTGTGCACCCTCGGGCTTCCGTCGAATCCGTTCGCCCCTGCAGGGACCGCCTGCAACCAGAACGGCGGCGTGAAGTGCAGCGCCGTCGGTACCTGCGTCGAGTGCAACGTCGGAGCGGACTGCGCGAGCGGTATCTGCAACAGCAACGTCTGCGCGCCGGTTCCGGTTTGCGGCAACAACACGACCGAGGGCACCGAGCAATGTGATGACGGCAACCTGGTGAGCGGCGACGGCTGCAGCGCGACGTGCGTCACCGAGTTCTGCGGTGACGGCGTCGACAACGACGGCGCCCTCGAAGAGTGCGACGACGGCAACGCGAACGACCTCGACGGGTGCACGACGCAATGTCTCGTCGCCACCGTGTGCAACGCGACCGAGTTCCCCGGCGGCGACAGCTTCGAGGTCGACCCGTTCAGCGGCAATTGTTACGTCTCGTACGACACCGAGATGACGACCTTCTCCAATGCGGAGGCGGCGTGCGTCGCGGCGGGCGGTCACCTCGCCACCGTCACCAGCGACGCCGAGAACGAAATCGTCATCTCCGTTCGTAACCCGCTCCAGAACCCGTGGATCGGCGCGAAGGACGACGCCGTCGACACCGACGCGGTCTTCGACTGGGCGACGGACGAAGCGTGGGGCTACACGAGCTTCATCGCGGGGCAGCCCGATGACGACGCAGCGTTCGGCGGCAACGGCGAGTGCCTCCACATCAACGACGCCGCCGGCGATTGGAACGACACGAACTGCGACATCGACACGTTCGTCGTCGGTCGTATCTGCGAGTTCGAGCTCGACACCTGCGGCGACGCAATCGTGCAGTCGGTGAACGGCGAGCAATGCGACGACGGCGGTGTCGCCGCCGGCGACGGCTGCAGCGCTACCTGCCAGAACGAGGTGGCGGCGCCCTGCGGCAATGGAACCATCGACGCCGGCGAGGAGTGCGACGACAGCAACACGACGAGCGGCGACGGCTGCAGCTCGACATGCATCGCCGAGACGTTGTTCTTCAGCGAATACATCGAAGGGACGTCGAGCAACAAGGCGGTCGAGATCAAGAACCCGCGTTCGACGGCGTTCGACCTGGCGGCGAACAACTGCTCGCTGCGGAACTATTCAAACGGCGCCGCATCGGCATCTTCCAGCGTCAATCTCACGGGAACGATCGCTCCCGGTGACGTGTTCGTCGCCTGCCACCCAATGGCAAACGCGGCAATCATTGCGCAGTGCGACGTCCAGAACACCAACGTAATGGGAGTCAATGGCGACGACGCGCTCGAGCTGGTGTGCAACGGCACGCGGCTGGATCTCTTCGGTGACATCGGCACGGATCCCGGAACGAACTGGGGCACAGGCCTCACGTCGACGGCGGACCACACGCTGCGGCGCAAGTGCGGCATCACGAACGGTGACATCGTCGACGACACCTTCGACCCTGCGGTCGAATGGGGCGGCTTCGCGGTCGACACGTTCAGCGACCTCGGTCTCGGGACCTGCGCTCCCTGACCTGAGCTCGTGAACGAAACATCGAGGGCGGGTCCCAAAGGGCCCGCCCTCGTGTCTTTCGAATTCACCGGGGGTGCCTCACCGGTAACGATCCGGCCAAGAGACTCGGTCACAGCGAGCCGGGTTCACCTGCTCCCTCGAGGCACCGTCGACGACCGACGGTGCCTCGTCGCGTTCCTGACGCGATAGACGGAGCCTATCGACCTGGTCCGAACTATCGATTGGATCCGAGGCGCGGGCGGTCGTAGGTTCGCGCCATGAAGATCGACATCGGCATCGATGAGAAGCACCGTGAACAGATCGCGTCGAATCTCTCCAAGGTCTTGGCCGACACGTACACGCTGTATTTGAAGACGCACAACTTCCACTGGAACGTGACCGGGCCGATGTTCCAGACCCTGCATCTCATGTTCGAGACGCAATACAACGAGCTCGCGCTCGCGGTCGACGGCGTGGCCGAGCGCATCCGCGCGCTCGGTTATCCAGCGCCGGGCACGTACAAGCAGTTCGTCGCGCTCTCGTCGATTCCCGAGGACGACGGTGTGCCGAAGGCAGACGTCATGATCAAGCGGCTCGTCGAGGGTCACGAGACGGTCGCGCGCACCGCCCGCACCGCGTTCTCCGTCGCCGAAGAGGCGAACGACCAGCCCACGTGCGACCTGCTCACGCAGCGCCTGCAGATCCACGAGAAGACGGCCTGGATGCTCCGCAGCCTCCTCGAGTAGCGCTGTCCACCGGACGAGCAACGACCGCCGCCGCGTAGCCGCCTGGCTGCCCCGCTGCGCGGCGCGAACGTTGCTGCTTCGGAGGTAATGCCGTTTTCGCGAATCGTCGCAGCCACGGATCTACGTATCGAGTCGGACGAAGCGATTCGCCAGGCCCTCGCGATCGCGCGCGGCCGCCACAGGGTCGCGATTTGCCACGTCCTGCCGGATACCCGCCTCGTTCGATCGCTGTTCCCACAGCTGCATGCGGATGACGCGGTTGCAGCGCTCGAGGTGCAGCGGTGGGCGCGTGAAGAGATCGACCGATGCCTCAGTCGCGTCGGCTCGCCCGACGTCGACGTGTACCTGGAGACGGGCTCGGCGCACGCGCGCGTCCTCGCGCGGGCGCGCAACCTCCAAGCCGAGCTCATCGTCGTCGGCGGACCGCAGGTTTGGCCTCGCCCGACAGGGACGGCACAACAGATCGTACGCGGCGCTCCGATGCCGGTGCTCGTCGCGCGGAGCTCGCCGCGCGGACCGCTCCTCGCTGCAACCGACCTCTCGGACCCATCCATTGCCGCACTGAAGACAGCCGCTCGTCAGGCCGCGGCGCTCGGGCTACCGCTCGAGGTGGTGCACGTCGTCGACGTGGAGCGAGAGGCAGGGTGGCTCGCGGCGGTGCGCCGCTTGGGCGCCGGGGGCGAAGCCTATTCGGCGCGCGTCGCGGAAGCCGTCGAGCGTGCAGGCACGGAGCTGGCCGCGTTGGTTGCCGAGCACGCGCCGGGGGCGACGGCTCACGTCGCGCACGGTCGCGCAGCCACGGCCATCGTCCAGCGAGCCCGCGCGATCGAGGCGTCGGTCATCTTCGTCGCGACGCACGGACGAGGCGGTCTGGATCGAATGCTCGTGGGCAGCGTCGCCGAAGAGGTCGTGATGACGGCGTCGTGCTCGGTGCTCGCCGTCCGTCATATCGCGTGAATCGACGGTGGCGTCAGCGCGGTCGCTTGAGCGATAGGACGCTCACCGAATCCGCGAAGAACAAGACTGCCGCGACCATGTGCCGGAGCGACGTCGAATATCCCTCCGCCTTGCCGACGGAGTTACCCGAGCCATTGCGAATGGTGCCGTCCGAGTCGATCCGCCCGACGGAGTTGCCCGAGCCATTGCGAATGGTGCCGTCCGAATCGATTCGCCCGATCGAATTGCCGGAGCCGTTGCGAATCGTTCCATCGGACTCGACCTTCCCGATGGAGTTGCCGGATCCATTGCGGACGGTACCGCTGGACTCGATCTTCCCAATCGAATTCCCCGACGAGTTTCGAATGGTGCCGTCGCTGTCGACCCGACCGATCGAATTGCCCGATCCGTTGCGCAGCGTCACCTCCGCGATGGAGATGTCGGCCCTCGCCCGCGACGCGGTAAGCGCAACGGCGAAGGCGGCAGCCATACCGAGCAAAAAGGACCGACGGCGCATGGCGCTACCTTAAACGGTAGGGCCCAGCTCGGTCGATGGTCGAGTGACGTCAGGGCTCTTCGGTATAGCGAAGGACGACGGGCGCGCCGTCGCGTTCGACCTTCACACTGCCGCTCTTTGCGGTGCGGATCGACGAATAGGCATCGAGGGCGCCGTCGGGATCGCCGACCTCGATACCGTTGACCTCGAGCACGATATCGCCGTTTCGAAAGCCCATCGCGGCGCCGAGCCCATCCGCCTTGAGGCCGCGAAGCTTCGAGCGCGGGCCCAAGCGCATGCTGCGAGCGGCGCGCTCCAATCCCTCTTTGCGAATGTACTCCGCCGTCTTCTTGGACAGCTTGTATTCGTTCGGACCGACGGATCGCACGCCGGCAATCACGTCGGCGGGCACGTCTTTCAGGCGGGCACGACCCGCATCGGCCGAGCTCGACGAGGCCGGGTCGAGAACGCTACTCGGCAGCACGGCCAGGTCGCGATCGCGCTCGACGATCACACCCGCTTCGATCTTGAACGAGCCGCGCGTCCGGACCGGGCAGGAGGGAGGCAGCGCAGGCCTGCCCCGAAGCGACCAAGAGTCCTTGCCGACCTCGACGCGGAAGCCTCGCTCGGTGAGCTCGCTCAGCAGCCGAGACTCGAAGTCCGGCGCGTCCGGAGACACATTGCCCATCCAACAGCGAATCGCGCGGGCGCTCAGGGTGGAGACGTGAATCGACTTCTTGGTTTTGGACGATATCGCGACGAGGAGCTCCTCGTAATTCTTCGGATCGCCGGTAGCGGCGCTGCTGGACGACTCCGCGGAGGCGGAGGCCGTCGACCTGCGAGAGCTGCCGTCGTCATCGTCGTCGGTGTCACGCTTTCGCTTGCGCTCGTCGGAACACGAGGCCGTCGCGATGACCACGACGACCATTGCGCAGAGCGCGGAGCGGACGGGCCTCGACACATTCACGCGCGAACCTCCCGCGCCGAGAGAGCGCCCGCCTCGAGGACGTCACGAAGCTCGCGGGCAATGACCATCTGAGGATCGAGCGTGAGGGCTTTATCCAACAGCCGGCGTGCACGCGCGCCGTCGCCGACCCGGGCGTAGCAATAGGCTTGGTTGTAGATCGCGAGCGCGCTGAAGCTGTGTCGTACGGCACTTCCTAGAAGTGGCGCCCGCAGGCGGTCGATCGTGGGGTGCGCCGCGAAGAAGGCCTCGCTCTGTTCGAATGCCGCAATCGCTCGGACGAAATCGCCGGCTCGTGTGAGCGTGATGCCTCGGCGGTGGTGACGAAGCAGAAGGAGCCGGACGACGAGGATTCGGTACGACAGGAAGACGATACAGCCCCAAACGACGCCATCCATCCCCGGGTGCAAAATCGAGGTGACACCGACGCAGACGGCCAGGGGGACCAGCGACGCGACGCTGAGCGAGACCGAAGTCGGCCGGACGACCGTCGCCTGGGAGGCCATACACCTCGATAGCACGGGCAAGCGGCAACGCGGCCGCTCCCGATGAGCGTTGCGTCCCTGCCCACGAACATCGACCATCGTCGCCGATACCGTGCGAACCAACCCGAATGGATACGTATGCAGCGCCCTCTTCGTCGCAATCGTGGCGCTGACGAGCGCGGACGGCTGCGGCGATGGTGGCGGCGGAACGGGCGGAGCAGGTGACGCCGGCGGAGATAGCGGCGCGACGAACGGAACGGGAGCGTCCGGTGCCCAGGGCGGAAGCGGCGGCGGATCTGCTGCCGGCGGGGGTGACGGCACCGGCGGCCACCCGGCGCGCGGCGACAGCACACCCACCGGTCGCGCCTATTGGTCGGCCTCGTATGGGTATTTCGTCCAAGGCGGCAATCCGTGGGTTCGCAATGTCGATTACACCTTCGCCGCCGGTGCCGACGGCCAAGGGAACGTCACCGCAAACATTCGGCAATGGGGCGGCACGACCGGCCCCGAGCGCACGACCGCGGGCACGACCGGCCCCTGCAATGGGACGGCGGGCTGCGCGATCTTGCAGGCGACACCGACGCTCTCCGACGAATGGAGTGGAACGTACACCTACGCCGGCGACGAGTCGGCTGGCACGCTCGAGATCAGCTGGAGCAGCGGCTCAACCGAGAGCTGGGCGGTGGACGAGATACGAAACGGAACGCTGGGGCGGATGGTCCTTCAGGCGGCGTCCTTCCCCGGAAGCGATCCGAACACGGGCCGCGGATATGGCAGTATCCATCCATTTGCCTATTACAAGACAGCGGGCGCCGTCGACTCCGTGACCGAGGTGTTCAAAGGCACCTACGACGTCAACGTGGCAGGCACCGTGTTGCTCGAGCAACCGTGGAATTTCGATATGGGCGGTCTCTCCGCGGAGGGCGCTGGTGCCAAGAGCCTTCATTTGACGCAGAGCCCGAACAGCACCGGAAACCCGTCCGCGTGCCCGGGAGAATTGCAAGACATCAAAGGCAATATCTACCATTTGTGGGTCGACAACGCGGACCGACACCTGGTCGAGAACAACTATTGGCGATGTCTCGTGCAGTCCGAGACAGGGTGTTACAGCGGCGGAATGCACATCGCGATGCTGACGCAGGTCATCGACGACGTGCAGAGCCTCGTCGGGGTCGTCGGCGCGGAGGCGTCGACGTCCGGCGGGTTTACCTACGCACGCATCGACGCGATCGCGCCGTGAGCATGGTCACCCTGCGATGGCGGAGGGGAAACGCCCCATCCCCCCGGACTAGGCAGCGCTGGACGCTGCAGGAAAAGCGCGATTCGGAATCAGTGCCCAGGGACGGAATCGAACCATCGACACGAGGATTTTCAATCCTCTGCTCTACCAACTGAGCTACCTGGGCCGGTAACCGCGGAAGGCGCTGGTACATAGCTCATGTTCGAGGGCCGGTGCAAGGCGTCGTTTTCGGATTCCGACAGAACGAGGCGATCCACCACGTGCGCGAGGAACCACGCGCGAGCCAAAACGACGGCGATCAGCGCAACCACGGCGAGCAAGCCGCCCGCGATCGCGACCGGCGCGTTCCCGAGCAAGAGGCGCCCCACCACGGCGAGGCCGCCGAAGGCGATGGCGAGCTCCGCGACCACGGAGACGACGTAACGACCGCAGAGCGCGCCGAAATGGTCTCGCAGCGTCCCCAGCCCCACGCGGAGCGCGGCGCTCGGACCGTCGAGAACGGCGCACGCGGCGCGAACGGTGTCGGTCGCGGCGGCGATGATCGAGAGCGGGATCATCGCGACGACGAACCCGAAAATCTGCGCCGAGGGGGGACTGAACCGCAACGCGTAGAAGAGGGTCACCGTCTCGACGAGCAGGACGACGACCGCGACGACCGCGCCGATCCCGGATGCCAGGAGGAGCCAGCCGAACCGTCGTGCGCTCCATGCGACGGCGCTCGAAAGCGGGGCTGGTCGATGCAGACTTACGGCAAGGGCGCCGAACGCGACGAGCCCGAGCAGCGCAACGACGACGGATGCGATGCCCGCAACCGGGAGTACGCCCGTCTCGACCTGCCGCCGAAAGACGAGCTCGACGAGTAGGCCGGCTCCGTTGTCGACGAGGGCGAGCTCGCCGCGGGGGAAGTTCTGCGTCGCGTGTGCCACCCAGCGAGCGGGAGCTACGGCGACGGCGAAGGCGCAGACGAGGCGGAGCCCGAGCGCGAACGAGAGCGCCGGAACGGCGCCACGAATCCGCGCCCACGCCGACTTCACGGCGCCACCGCGTGCAGCATCAACGCTGCTGCAAACGACGAAAGGACGAGCGTGCGCGGCGCGAAGGCGTGCGGCGTGAGGCTCAAGGCGTCGTTGGAGCGGCTCTCGTCGACGAGGATGCGCCGCTCCGGATCGACGAGCACGGTGCGCACCGGCGATCCACCGCGGGTCGTCAGCGTCGTCGACGCACCTCTTCCGTCCCATTGGACGCGCGTCTCGACACCCGCTTCATCGACGAGCTCGACCGTCACGGGCACCTCCAGCGTGCCACGCCGTTCGATGGTGACATCGCGACGATAGGCGTCGCCGTCGCGCTGGTTCTCGATCGACGTCACGACGAAATCCGCGCTCGCCCGGGTCGAAAACGCCTGCTCCGCGAACGCGGCGGCTTCGTCGCCCCCTTGCTCGCGGATCGCGTCGACGAGATTCGACAGGTTGGGATGCGCGAAGCGATTCGTCCGGGCGTAGGCGCCGAGGGAACGCAGGCCCGCGTCGTCGAACGCACCGTCGAGGGTCCGGAGGATCGTCGCCGCTCGTGAGTAGACGAGCCTCGCGTAGTCGCTCCCAGACTCGAATCCGCCGGCGCGGGTCGCGACCGGCGCGCGATCGTAACTTCCGAGCTGCGATGCGCGCTCGAGCTCGGCGAGGCTCACCGGGAACGGCAGGACGTCGACGAGGCTGTCTTCCCCGTAGGTCGCCACGAGCGCGCGCTCCGTCGCGTACGAAGTGAGCCCCTCGTCGAGGAACGGCGACGCGTTCTCGTTGGTGCCGACGATGCCGTAAAACCACTGATGCGCGAGCTCGTGGAGCGTGAGCACCTCGAGGACACGCGCCGGCACCAGCGCTTGCCAGGGGCCACCGCCGGTGGTGATGAGTGTCGGGTATTCCATGCCGCCCGCCTCTCCGGCGCCCGACGGTGGGTGGACGATGGTCAGCTGATCGTAGGGATAAGGGCCGAATTTGTCGCCGTAGTAGGCAAGCCCGCGAGCCGCGGCTTCGAGCTCGATCGAGGCGGCGCGATCTTGGCCTCGGGGAAAGAGGCACCGAATCGCGACGCCGTCGGCTTGCCGCGTCGCTTCGGCGAAGCCGTCCCAAGCCGCGAAAGCAAAGTCGCCGACGGCTCGTTGTGTGAATCGAAGAACACGTCGCTCGCCGATGCGCTCGTCACTGGCGAGGCTGCCCGTCGCGCCGACGTCGAAGGTCGAAGGGACATCGATCGTGACGTCGTAGTCGCCGTAATTCGAATAGAACTCGCTGAAGCGCTCGTACGGGAAGTGCGCCCAGGTCCCGTCGGGCTCGAGCTTCGCGAGCTTGGGGAACCACTGCGCGACCATATGGAAGCTGTCGCTGTATCCGGCGCGGAGCGCGACCGACGGCAGGTTCGTACGAAACCGAACCTCGAAGATCGCCTCCTCGTTCGGCTCGATCGCACGTGGAAGCGGGACCAGGATGTCGGTTCGATCGTCGACGTCATTCGGGGTATGCGCGTCGTGCGGAAAGATGTCGCCGGTCCCCTGCTCTTTCCAGGAGAGGCTTTCGACCACGATCGATCCGGACGTCTCGACGACGTCCTCGCCCCGCATGCCCGAGCCGGACTTTCGCCGGAAGACGGTGCGTTCGTGCTCGAACGCGTTCATGTAAAGATGCAAGAACAGGTGATCGACGGCGCGAGAGCTCGCGTTCTTGAAGCGAATCTCGCCGCTCGCCGTCACCGCGTGGGTGTTCGCGTCGAGCTTCGCCGACAGGGTGTAGCTGGCGATCGGGACGACGTCGTCGATCCCCTTGAGGTGATCGGTGCTCGGCGCTGCGCCGGGCGGCGAGTCCGCCGGCGCCTCGAGCGGGCGCATCGCCGAGATTGTCGCCGCGAGCGCAAACGCGAGCGCGAAACACGCAGCACCGAGGATCGCCGCGCCGAGCTGACGAACGAGCTCGGAGGGTCCCCCTCCCCGCGCTTTCACAGCCTCGCCAGCGAATCGATGCCGACCACACCTTGCTCGCGCATCTCGAACAACAAGCGGAGCGCGTCGAGCTGCGGCATCCCGGACATGTCGAGGATCTCGTCGACGGTTGCGACGCCGTCGATCAGCGAGATGAGGAACCCGGCGCGGTGGTCGAGGCTCATGAGCTGAATCTCCTGAGGCCCGAGGATGACGCGCAAGACCTGATCGCCGCTCCCGAGCTTCTCCAGGTACATCTGCTTGAGGAGCTCTTGGGCGCTCTCGAGGTAGCGGCGCGCGCCCTCGAAGTCGGGACGCGCCTCGAGGACCGACTCGGCGCGAAGGAGCGCGCCGAGGTAATCGCCGCGTTCGAAGCGCACGCGGATCGGGATCAGGTCCGGATCGTCGTCGGGCGTCGCGCGATCACCGTTGGAAGCGGCGGCCGACTTGTTCGACGCCTGATCCTTCGCGCTCGCGACACCGGGCTCGTCTAGGTCGCCCACGCGAATCTCGATTGATTCGGCGTCGTCCGCGCTCTCGAGGGCGTCTCTCTCCTCCGCGCTGAGCTCGACCTCGACGACGTCGACGACGATGTCGTCGCGCGACGGCGAGACGCCGCGGACGGGCGACATCGGCGTGCGTTTCGGCGAGGGGCGAAGACCGCGGAGGCCGCCGTTGTTCTGCGCTGGTTGGCGCGCTCGCAGCGCGGCCATCTCCGGGACCGTCTTCGCGCTGCTCGGCGGCGACGGCGTCGTGTCGCTCTTCGCGATCGACCCGAGCGCGACCGGCGGGGTCGACGTGTCGCGCGCGATGGTGGGCGACACACTCGGCTGCAGATCCCCGAGATCGAGGTCGTCGAACCCCTCGGGCAGGTGCAGCTCGATCTCCGGCTTGGAGCCGGATTCTTTCGCGGGGGGCGGATCGGCCGCGACAGATGCCTCGCGGGCGAGGTCGAGCGCCCTCAAGTTGATCTTGGTGGTCTTGCGCCGATTGCGCGCGTCGCGCAGCGACCCTTCCGGAAACCGGAGGCTCGTCGTGACCGCGACGCGCTGCGCGGGTGTCGGGCGCGTGTGGGCCGGTGCGTCCGTCTTGCGATCGTTTTCGTTCGGGCGGGCGAGCGATCCGAGTCGGAGCGGCGGCTCGCGTGAGACGCGCTCGCGCGCGAGATCCATCTCGCTGTCGTGCGCTCGCCGCGTCGGCGGCTCCGACTCTTCGTCGGTGACGGCCCGGCGGAACGTGAACGAGTCGACGCCGCCTCGAACCGTAGGCGCGCCCGAGGTCGGCTCGACGTTGCGAGGCGTCGCAGGCCCGTGCGGCGCGGACGGGATCGGCACCTCGACCGTCGCCGCGAGATCGATGTCGGTCATCGCGGGCGCCTCGCGCGTGGCGCTCAGATCCTCGTCGTCTTCGATCGCCATCAGCGCCGCGAGGCGCTCGGCGCGAAGGCGGTCTCGATCCACTGCGTTGGGCTTGGCGGCCGGGGCGCCCGCAGGCAGGTCGGCGTCGGGGGCCGACGGGTCGGCCCCTTCATCCATCTCCCACCCCGAGTCGACGTCCTCGTCTTCGTCACCCACCTGACGTCTCGCTGGTTTGAGCCGAGCTGGCTGGGAGCTCCGTGCGCCTTCGCGTCAGTGCGGCCGCGAAACGACGCCCTTGAACATGCGATGCGTCCTCGACAACGCCTCCATCTGCTCTTTCACGGCGGCGGCGTCGCGCTTCTCGATCGCCTCCCGCGTCTTCTCCAGAATGCTGCGCGCCTTGCTGATCGCCTCGCGCCCGAAGTCGCTCGATGCGACGACGGCCTCGACCTGCGGGAACATCTTCTCGATGTCGACGACGAACTTCTCGGCCTCTTGCTTGAAGCCTTCGAACTCGTCGCTCGCGCGGGCTTCGACGAGGAAGTCCTTCGCGTTGTCCATCATGTTCTTCACCTCGTCCTTCGTGAGGCCGCTGGACGCGGTGACCTGGATGCTCTGCGCTTGACCCGTCTCGAGGTCCTTCGCGCTGACGCTGACGATACCGTCGCTGTTGATCTCGAAGTTGACCTCGATCTCGACCTGGCCCTTCGGCGCGCGGCGCAGACCGGTGAGGATGAACTCGCCGAGCAGCTCGTTCTCCGTCGCTTTTTCGCTGTCGCCTTGCATGACGAGGATCTTCACCGCCGTCTGGTTGTCGCGGCTGGTGGTGAAGATCTTCGAGCGGCTCGTCGGGACGGTGGTGTTCTTCGGGATGAGCTCCTCGAACTTGGAGCCGAACGTCATGATGCCGAGCGCGTGCGGCGTGACGTCGAGAAGAATCATCTCGCGGCTCTCGTCGACGAGTGCCGCGCCCTGGACCGCGGCGCCGAGACCGACGACCTCGTCCGGGTGCACGCCCTTGCATGCGTCGCGACCGAAGAACTTCGTGACGCTGTCCTGCACGGCGGGCATGCGCGTCATGCCGCCGACGAGGATGACCTCTTCGATCTCGTCCTTGTCGAGGCGCGCGTCTTCGAGCGTCTGGCGGCAGATTTCGACGCAACGCTCGATGAGGTCGTCGCAGAGGCTGTTCAGCGTCTGGCGCGTGAGCTGACGCTGCAGATGAAGCGCGTCGTTGCGACCGCTCGAGATGATGAACGGAAGGTTGATCTCGGTCTCGGTCACACCGGACAGCTCGCACTTCGCCTTCTCGGCGGCGTCCTTCAGCCGCTGGAGCGCCATGCGATCTTGGCGGAGGTCGACACCGTGCTGCTCGCGGAAGCCCTCGACGAGCCAGTCGATGATGCGGCCGTCGAAGTCCTCACCACCGAGGAACGTGTCGCCCGCCGTGGCGATGACCTTGAAGACGCCGCCCGAGCTGATCTCGAGGATCGAGATGTCGAACGTGCCGCCGCCGAGATCGAACACGGCGATGACCTTGTCGATGTTCTTGCCGAACCCGTATGCGAGCGCAGCTGCCGTCGGCTCGTTGATGATGCGGATGACGTCGAGCCCGGCGATCTGTCCGGCGTCTTTCGTGGCCTGCCGCTGGTTGTCGTTGAAGTACGCGGGGACCGTGACGACCGCCTTCGTGACGGGCTCGTTGAGGTAATCCTCCGCGAAGATCTTCACCTCTTGGAGGATCATCGCGCTGATTTCCGGCACGCTGTACGTCTTGTCGCGAAGCGCGATACGGACGTCGCCGTGCGGCCCTTCGACGATCTTGTACGAGGCAGTGGAGACCGCGTTCTTCACCTGCGGGCTCGTCCACTTGCGCCCGATTAAGCGCTTCGCTGCGTAGACCGTGTTCTCGGCGTTGGTGATCGCTTGGCGCTTCGCGATATGGCCGACGAGGCGTTTGCCCGCCTCCGTGATGGCGACCATCGAGGGCGTGGTCTTGTAGCCGCCACGGTTGGGAATGACGGTGGGAACGCCGTCTTCCACGATGGCTACGCACGTGTTGGTCGTGCCGAGATCAATGCCAAGTACGCGCTCCATCGTCTCCTCTGGAAACCTCTTCCACGCGGTCCGGCAGGTGGCTACAAGAGCCGGCCGCCGATCGCAGGCACGGCCTGCGGTGTGCAGAGCATCCCACGGCTACGCCTACTGACGCGAGACTTTTGGACGATCGTCGCGCGAGAATTCGTCGCGTCGGCTCGGCTTCCTAGCGCTTCTTCCGCTCGGCCGCGTCGGGCGTCACGACGCTGTAAGATCCCGAGCGGCTGTGCCCGGGCGGCGTGGGGCCGGGAGGCGTCGACGCGCCTGCGGGCATCAGAGGATTGGCTGGAGCGACCGGCATCGACGGGGCATTGCCCGGCGGATACTGCGGCGCGGGATGTTCGCCGTGCACCGGCGGGTAGCCCTGCTGCGGGTATTGCGCGGACCCCGGATGGCCGAACGTCGGCGCCGCGGGAGGGACGTGCCCATGCTGCGGATATTCGGCGCGCGGATACCCCGTCTGCGGAGGGGCGGCGTGCGGAGGAGCGGCGTGCGGAGAAGCGGCGTGCGGGTAGCCCGCTTGCGGGTAGCCCTGCGGATGCCCGGCCTGCGGATATCCAGGCTGCGGATACCCGGCCTGAGGCATGCCCGGTTGTGATGTCCCGCTCGGACGCGCGTAGGCCTGCTGCTGCGGATACGGCTGTTGCGCCGCGTAGCCTTGCTGTGCGTTGGGCGCCTGCGCCGGATACCCCTGAGGGTGATAACCCTGCTGCTGCACCTGCTGCGGCGGATAGCTCGGCTGCGGAAATCCCTGCTGCTGTGGCGCCATCTGCTGCTGCGGCGGGACCTGCTGCTGCGGCGGGATCTGCTGCGGCGGGATGGAGTAACCCGGGCCCTGGTACGCCTGCGGGTACGCGCTCGGCGCGTAGGACTGCGCCGGCGGGTAGCTCGCCATCGGCGCGTGCTGTTGGGGTGGGTGCGAAACCGGCTGCTGATTCTGGTACGTGGCGGCTGGGAACGAGCCGGACCCGTACGTCGCCGGTCGCCCTGCTGGGCTACCCGGCGGCGCGACGCCGGCATACTGCGGGCTCGGGTGTGCCGGAGCAGGCTGCGAGGAAGCCTTCGGCTCCGCGGAGGCCCGCTCAGCGGCGGCCTTGTTGAAGCTCGCGAGGATCGCTTTGACCGACTCCCTCGCGGACGTCACGAGCGCGACGACCTTCTCGTCTTTCGGCCCGAGCTCGAACGCTCGGTTCAGCTCGGCGGCGGCGCTCGAATCGAGCCCTGCGGACGCGTACGCATACGCGAGCGTCGTGCGGTACGACGCGTTCTTCGGCGCGAGCTCGACCGCGCGACGAGCGAGCTCCACCGCGCGGCGCGGATTGTTGCCGCTCTTGAACGTCGCGAAAGCGGCGCGATCGTGGAGGCGTGCGTCATCGGGCTTGCCGTTGCAAGCCTTCGAGAAATTCAGCGCGGCATCCATCCACCGCTCTTGCTGGATCTCGAACTCGCCCATGCGCGCGAAGTTGTCCGCGAGCGCGATCGCCGCCTGTCGCGCGACCTCTTCGGCCTCCTGCGCGAGCTGCGGATCGTTCGGCATCAATGTGCGCGCGATCCGGAAAACGTTCGCAGCGCCCGCGAAGTCGCCTTGCGCGAGCATGTTGCGCCCCGTCAAAACGAAGCTCTCGACCTGCGCCTTCGACGCTTGTTCCTTCGCGTACTCGTATCGAACCCGCAGGGCCTCGGCGGCCTGCTTCGGGTCCATGACCGGGATGTTCGGCGAGGAAGGAGCCGTCGGCTTCGACGCGCCGGGCCCGAGCTTCCCCCCGCTGAGCTTCGCCGCGAGCGCGCGCTTCCGATCGTTCAGATCGGCTTGTTTCTTCGCCTCCGCGGCCGCGTCCGCGGCCTGACGAGCCTGCTGCTCGATCGACGCCTGCGCTTGCGCGAGCGCCTGCGAGCTGCCGCTCGCGATCTCGTCCGCACGTCGGCTCGCGTCGAGCGTCGCGAGGTACTCGTCGTACTCCGCGCGCTTCTGTTTCGAGGAGAGCGTGTCGTGCGCGAGGGTGAGGCGCGCGAAGATCGCTTCGATCTTCGCTTTGAAGATGCCGAGGTTGCGCTTGAAGTACTTGTCCGGGTGAAACTCCGGCGCGATGGCGTAGTAGGCGGCCTTGATCTCTTTCTTGTCGACGAGGCGGTGAAGACCGAGCAGCTCGTAGAAGTTGAGCCGCTCGAGCCGCGCGGACGCGTCGAGGATCATCGCCTTGCGTTCGGCGTCGAGATCTGCGGGCTCGTCGAGCAGACGGCGGTCGTATTGGCCTTTGCCGAGGCTGCCACCGAAGGCGAGACCACTCGCAACCTTGGTCGTCTTTTCGACCTGGTCCTTCGTTCGATCGACGACCTCACAAGCCTTGAGATCGAGCAGACGATCGAGCGCCTTCTGGACGGTCTCCGGGTGGAAGCCGGTCGCAGTCACGATCTCGGGCTCGGTGAGCTTGCCGTCGATCTTGAGAAAGACCGCCCCTTCGACTGGCGTAAGGGGAAGCTTCTTGTAGTCGACGTTGGAAAGCAGCCGGACGAGCCTGGCCATGATTACTCGGAGGGCTCGGCCGGGAGCGATCCCGCGCTCGGCCCTAGTCCGCCGAGTCTATCGGGCGCGTGGGGGCCGGGCCAGCGAATCGTCAGGGCGCCGAGGCAGGTGCGCTCGGCGCGGGCTTCGCCGGGTCGTCCGGTAGGAGCTGCAGGATGACTTGGTCCTGGATCTGAATCGCTTGCTCGAATGCATCGAGAGCGGCTTTTCGAGCCTTTTCGGCGCCTGCTTGATCACCTTTGCCCTCGAGGTCCTTCATGCGTCGTTCTTCGACGAGGCCGCGGACTTCGAAGAGATGACCGCGAAAGTGGGTGACCTCGGTCGCGTGACCAAGACCGCGTTCGACGTCCCTGGAGGCTTGGTCGAACAGGCCGACGCGGCTCTTCAGATCGGCGATGCGCGCGTAGGAGTCGGCGAGCACCTCGACCACCTCGGGGCCGGCGACGGGTACCGGTCCTTTCGGGATCGCCTCGACGTGTTTGATCGCGAGCTCGAGCTCGCCCTTCGACTCCGCGAGATCGGCGCTGTGGTGAGCCGCGCGGGCCTTCGACAAGAAGGCCATCAGGTCCGCGTCGACGGGGCGGCGCTGCGCCGAAGCGCTCGCGGTCGCCTGGGCACGCGCGGGATCCGGCTGCGTCCGGCCCGCGCCGTCGTCGTTGCAGCCTGCGAGGGCCGCCATCGACAGGGCGAGCACGGCGATGCAGCGGGAGGCGAGCGATCGCTTCACGGCACGCCCCACGAGACGAAGCGGTTGTTGCGCAGGTCCGACGCGCGCGACTGGCTGATGCGATCGATGCGCGAAGACTCGCCGCCTTCTTGGGGGAAATCCTCTCGCTGGAAGAGATCCGTCGTGCTTCGAGCCTCGATCATGCCCGGCAAGAGCGCATCCTGCGATGCGGGCGCGATGTTCGCCGATTCGTCCGGCGGCGGGCCTTTTCGGAACCACAAGAAGACGCCCGCGGCGAGCGCGAGGGCGCTGACGAAGGCGCCCGCGAGGACGCGGCGGCTCTGCGTGCGCGTCGCCATCCGGAGCGCGGGGCGCAGCAGCGCTTCGTTGCGAAGTTCCGGGATCGGCTTCGGGTCGTGCGCGTTCTTGAGGGCGCGCGCGAGATCCGCGAGGCCGTGGGACGGGCCCGTACCGTCGGCGCGAGGCGCCGCCTCGAGCGCCTCGCGCAACGCGGTGGCGTCGGCGGTTTCGCGCGGCGTCGGCTCCGGCTCCTCGCTGCCCTTCTTCGAGGGCATCCGCGCGAGCGCAGCTTCGAGGATCCGTTCGTGCACGTCATCGTCGATGTCGCTCGGGTGGAGCGCCGCGAGGAGCAGCTCGCTCATCGAGTCTTCGCCGCGCTCGAGGGCGCGCGAAAGCTCCTCCGCTTCACGCAGCTCTTCCGGCGTCGGGGCCTCCGGGGCGCCGGACGTCGAGCTCGCCGGGTGCGGCGACCGACCTTTCTTTTCGTCCGAGGCGCTCACGACACCACCTCCTTCGACAGCTCTTCGTCCGGCGACGATTTCGAGATCGCCTTCTTCAGGGCCGTCAGCGCTCGATGCAGCACCACATCGAAGGTTGACACACTGACGCCGAGCTCGCGCGCGACGTCCTCGCGCGAACGCTCTTCGAGGACGCGTAGCCGGATGGCGCGCTCGTACCTGGGGTTCAGCGTCTTCAGCGCGGCCTCCACTTTCGCGCGCGCGGCATCGAGGTCACGCGCCTCCAGGATCTCGACGTCGAGGGACGCGCTCGCGCCACGGTCCGCTCGCTCGATCTCGCGGGCGAGATCGTCGGGCTCGAACAGGGTCTCGCGCTTCTTCGAGCGCAGGATGTCGAGCGCGATCCGTAGCGCGACGACACGCAGCCACGGATACACGCCGCAGTCTTGCCACTCGTACTGGTCGAAGCGCTCGACGACGCGTGCGTACGTCTCGGCGAGGGCGTCCTGCGCGGCGGCGTCGCCCCCGAGCCGGGGCAGGAGCACGGCGCGGTACAGCACGGGCCCATACGCCCGCAGAATTTTGCCGAGCGCGGCCCGATCCCCAGCCTTGGCCCGCTCGCAGAGCTCTCGCTCCACGGCCGGCTCGATCCTCTGGACGGCCACTCGGCGCACGATAGTCGCGTACCCTCCCCAAGCGAAGCAAGACGCCTTGCGGCTCGTCAGACGCTCAACCGTCCCGGCGAACGCGGTCGCGCCGAGCCACCCCATTCCCTGGAATGCGGGCGCGGGCGTCGTCGGCGAAAGAAACATCGCGGCGGTCACATCGAAGAAACGCGCCAGCTGCCGCTACCTTACGGCGAGCGGTCGTCGACGAGGCTGGTCGCGACTTTTCTCGGCGGTTCGCGCCTCCCCCCGGCTCGCCCCGACCCTTCCGGCCTGTTAGGAACCCACCGTATGAGCCCTCGAGAGGTCCGTTGCGCGTGCGGTGCGATCAATGACGTATCGTTCGGCACCTGTATTCGATGCGGCGAGTCGCTCGACCCGCGGGTCCCCCGGAAGGCGAGGCCGGCTCAGCAACGAGTGACCGGCGCACCGTCACCACGCTCCTACCGGATCGCCGCGGTGCTTTTGGGCGGGCTGTGCGCGTTCGTGTTTGCGCTCCAAACGATGTGGGCGCTCCAGCACGGCGGCGGGCTCAAGCTCATGTCGAGCTCGGGGAGCATCGCCGACAACCTGCGCGCCGGTGTCCTCATCCCCAACTGGGCGTGGGTCTCGGCTCAGCCGTATCGGCTCCTGTCGAACATGTTCGCCCATTTCGGGCTGGTCCACTTCGGGCTCAACATGTTCGGCTTCGTGAGCCTCGCGAAGACGTCGGAGGCCGTGGTCGGCGCGAGCCGCACGGTGATGACGTTCGTCCTAACGGGGCTGGTCGGGAGCCTCGCGACCGTCGCCTGGCACGAGCTCGCTGGAACGGCCGCGGGCCCGAGCGCCGGCGCGAGCGGCGGGATCCTCGGCGTCATGGGCCTTCTCCTCGGGATCCTGATTCGAAGGCGCGATCCCGCTTGGAAGAACCTCGCGCTCAACACGCTGTTTTACGCGGTGCTCCTCGGCTTCGCGGTCAACAGCATGAACGCCGGTGTCCTCATCAACAACGCCGCGCACATCGGCGGCTTGTTGTCCGGCGTGGTGCTCGGTCTCTTTTGGTATCGAACCGGAGCGGTCGACTCGCTCGTTTCCAAGATCGTCGCCGGCGTCCTCTACGCGGCGTGTCTCGCCTCCGTCGCGCTCGCCCTCACGAGCAACGGCAAGCTCGTCACGAAGTCGGCTGCGTCAGAACCGCTCCGGCCGGACCATGTTGCGTCGCATCGAGACGCTCATGAGGAGCGACAGGCCGATCATGTTGTTGGTGACGCTGCTGCCGCCGTAGGAAAATAGCGGCAACGTCACGCCGACGACCGGCATCAGGCCGCACGTCATGCTGATGTTGATGACGGCGTGCCAGAAGATCATCGCCGTCACGCCGACGCACACGACCGCGCCGAAGCGGTCGCGCGCCTGCGACGCGATGCGGATCGCCCAGAGGCACAGAAACATGTACGCGCCGATGAGGACGGTCGCGCCGACGAAGCCCCACTCTTCCGCGAACACCGGGAACGGGAAGTCCGTCGCCTGATCGGGGATGAAGAGGAACTGGTTCTGCATCCCTTGCAGGTAGCCGTTCCCGGCGAGCTCCCCATTGCCGATGGCGACGCGCGCGTGGTGGGCGTGCCACCCCTTGCCGAGGATGTCCGCTTCGGGGTTCATGAAGACCTCGATGCGGGCTCGCTGATAGTCGAGCAGGATGAAGTGGTACGCGATGTACGACGCGAGCACGCTCGTCCCGACGAAGATGAGCGCGCTCTTCGCGCGGACCTTCGTGACGGCGGCGATCGTCAGAAAGATGAAGACGTGCACCATCGCGGTGCCGAGGTCGGGCTGCAGGAAGATCAGCGCCGCCGGCACCATCGTGATGGCCGCCGGGATCGCCAGATCGATGAGCGAGCGTCCTTCGTTCTTCGGATCGTCGTGCAGGTACTTCGCGAGCGCGAGGATCAACGTCAGCTTGGTGAACTCGCTCGGCTGAAAGCGGAAGCTTCCGAACTCGATCCAGCGCGCCGAACCGCGCACGTCGCGAGCGAGCACGAAGACGACCATCAGCATGAAGATGCCGACCGCGTACACGATGTAAGCCGTCCGCTCGATGTGCCGGTAGTCGAACGCGCAGAGGATCGCGCCGACGATGCCGGCGCCGAGCAGCCAGTAGAGTTGGGTGATGTAGCGCTCGGCGATCGCCGTCTGGTACACGCTCGTCGCGCTGTAGAGGTTCACGACGCCGAGGAGCGCGATGACAACGGCCGCGATGAAGAGCGGCCAGTCGAAGCGTGACGTCAGGTTCTCGCTTTGGCGCATCATGGGGTGCGCTGCCTCCCCTGCGCGCCGCTCGCGCGGCCCGGCGCATCTTGCTGGCGACCTGCGCTCGACCGCGAGGCAGCGCCGTCGCGCGGCTTCGGAGCCGCTTTTCCGCTGATCTCGTTGTACGCGCGGATGATCTCGAACGCGATGGGGGCGGCGTGTTTACCGCCGGCGCCGCCGTGCTCGACCAGCACCACGATCGCGACCTCGGGAGCGGCCGACGGCGAATACCCGGCGAACCACGCGTGGTCGCGGTTGAAGTACCAGACCTTCTCCGCCTCGACGCCGCGGACGAGCTTGTGGCCGACCTGCGCCGTACCCGTCTTGCCCGCGAGATCGACGCCCTCGATACGTGCGCGGAAGGCCGTTCCGCCTTCCTCGTTCACGCCTGCGATGAGCGCTTTGTGGACGAGCTTGAGGTTCTCGGGGTCGAGATCGATCCGACGGCGAACACGCGGCGCGAACTCCTGCACGACGGTGGCGTTCGATGTTTCGACCGCGCGCACGAGCTGCGGCTGGTACAGCGTCCCGCCGTTCGCGAGCACGCCGTACGCGAGCGCGAGCTGCAGCACGCTCACGGTCGTGGCACCCTGCCCGATGGCGGCGTTCATCGCGAAGCCGGTGAGGTACCGGCCCTTGTTCCGGTACGTCATCCACGCGCGAGTCGGCATTCGGCCGGATGCCTCCGCGTTGATGCCGAGACCCGTCTTTTGACCGAAGCCGAAGGCCTGGCCCATCTGCGCGATGATGTCCATGCCGACCTGGCTCTCGTTGACGAGCTGCCAGAAGTACACGTTGCAGCTCTGGGCGATCGCGCCGTGCAACGCCGTGGGCCCGTGCACGTGGGTGCAGCCGTACATCTTGCGACCGATGCGTAGGAACCCGCGACACTGGATCGATGCACGTGGATCGACGAGGCCCTTCTCGAGCGCGGCGAGCGCCGTGAACGGCTTGAACGTCGAGCCCGGCGGATAGGAGCCGCTGACCGTCTTGTCGACCGCGGGCTTGAGCGGATCCGAGTACATCTTGCGGAACGCCTCGGTCAGCGCGGAGCGACCGAACGAGCCCGAGAGCGCAGCGGGGTCGAAGCTCGGCTTCGAGTAGAGGCCGAGGATGCGGCCCGTCTTCACCTCGATGACGGCCGCGCCGCCCGCGAGCTCGCTCTTGAAGGCCTGATGCATCGCCTGTTGGAGCTTGGCGTCGACGGTGAGGCGCAGATCGCGGCCAGGGATCGGATCGACGCGGCGATCGGCGTCGTCGATGACGCCGCCCGGATCTTTGCGACGTTGTCCTTTGGCGTCGACGAGCACCTTCTCCCAACCGCGCGTGCCGCGCAGGTAGCTCTCCCAGGCGCGCTCGGTGCCGGCGACGCCCATGCGATCACCTTCGAGGTAGCCCGCTGATTTGAGCTTCGGCAGCGTCTCGGCGGAGACCTCGCCCATGTACCCGAGGAGGTGGGCCCCTGCGACGCCGGATGGGTAGTAGCGAACCTGCACCGAGACGACGGACACGCCTTTGAGCTCGTGAGCCTGCTCTTGCAGGATGACGTTCGCGGCCCAGCCGATGTCCTCTTTCAGCAGAATCTGCTGCTTGAGACGCGGGTCCTCTTTGTCCTCCTGAATCTTCCGAAGCTTGTCTTCGAGACGGACGCGCTCTTCTTGCTGGAGGCCGAGGTAGTCGGCGAGCTTCGGCCACGTCGAGTCGAGGCTGAGCTTCTCGGGGACGACGTACAGGTTGAACGACTCGCGGCTGTCCGCGAGGATGACGCCGTTTCGATCGACGATGCGGCCGCGGGTCGTCGCGAGCGTGATGCGGCGAACGATGTTCTCGACGGCGATCGCGTGATTCTCCGCGCCCTGGAGGATCTGAAGCTGGAAGAGGCGCCCAATGACGACGAAGAAACCGATCGCCATGAACAGCGCGATCCAACGGAAGCGCTTGCGGAACTCCGTCGTGTCCGACCGCTGGAAGAAGAGGTTCATCGCGCCTCCTTCATGAGCGACCCGTACCTTCCGGCGGCGTCGGAGAAGCCGCCGTGGTCGAGTGGATGCGCTCCGCGATGCGGAACACGAAGGGTGCACACGCGCAGGTGGTGATCGCGTGCGAAGGGACGAGCATCGCGAGCGAGCGCGCGCGGTGCGGGTCGTTCGCGAAGATGGCCGTCAGCGCCACGACGATGACGCTCTCGAGCAGCGCGAACACGAACGCCAGCGCGAACTTCGTGAGCAGCGTCTGCGCCGCGAGCCGAATGCCGGCGACGCGCGCGATGACGAACGTCGCGACACTGATGAAGGTGAACAGCCCTTTCGGCGCGCCGGCGAAGATATCGAGGAGGTAACCGAGGATGAACGAGAGCGCGGCACCGCGTGCGATCGAGTACTCGTGCACGCCCATGAAGACGACGAGAGGCAACAGCAGGCTCGGCGTCGCGACGGCGATGTGCAGCGGGTCGATCAGGCGAAACAGGTTCGACTGGATGACCAGCAGAGCAAAGCCGAGCGCGAGGAAGGCGGTGTTCCGCATCGTCAGGGCTGCTTCGCAGTCTTCTTGGGGTCGGGGGGCGGCGGGATCTCCTGGCGCTTGCCGAGCACGACGAGCACCTCTTGCAGGCGCGAAAAATCCACGGTCGGCGTGCAGGTGACTTGCTGGAAAACGCCGAAGTCGCGCTTCGTCACCTTGGAGACGGTGCAGACCTTCCGGTCCTTCGGGAAGCGAAGGCCCATGCCGCTGGTCACGAGCACGTCGCCGACGTCGACCTCGTCCGTCCGCTTCACGAACTCCACCCGGCAGGTGTACTCGCGCTCGTCGCCGGTGCCACGGACGTACCCGCGAGCGCCGGTGCGCTGAACCACCACGTCCACGCCCGAGCCGGTATCCGCGATGAGCTTCACGTCGACGGTATCACCCGCAACGGAGCTCGTCGTACCCACCACGCCGTCGGGCGACAGGACCGGCATGTTGATGCCGATGTTGGTGTTCGGCCGATCGAGGGTGACGCGCATGATGCGGAAGAACTCGTTGGTGTTCTTGCCGATCACCTGCGCGGTGACGACGTCGTCTTCGATCTCGTTCTTCAGATCGAGCAACCGGCGCAGGCGACGGTTCTCCTGCTCTTCGGTCTCGAGCTCCCCAATGCGCTCCTTCAGACGGGCGTTTTGCGAAGCGAGCGATGCGTTGTCCTGCTTCACGTCGACGAGGTAGACGTACTCACCCCAGAGGTCCGAGAGCCCGCGCGCGAGCGTCGCCGACGCTTGCTGGATGGGCGCCGCGATCTGGATGAGGATCCGGTCGGGCCCTCCCGCCTGCTTGGGATCCTTCATGCTGGCGCGGAGGAACCAAAACGGCACCGCCAACGCGAGCACGACGATCAGCCAGTCGCGGTACTTTTTGAAGTTCACGGCACGGCCCTAGGGCCCAGTCTTTAGCCCATAAATCGCGCCGACCCGAAGCTAAACGACACGAATTTCGGCCCCAGAGCCCCTCGTCAAGAGGGCATCAACGCTCGGTCGAACGGAAGGATTCCCCCAAGGCTGTTTCGTGCGTGGAAACCCCACGTTCCCAGCCAAACCACCGAGCCATGGTCTCGCCCAAAACCGCAGCCCCGAGGCTCTAGCCGTGCACCGGGCCCCATCGCCAACCGCGATGGGCGCGCGAGGACCGTAAGGCCCGCAGCGCGAAGGAAAGGAGGGGGGCCCCGCCGCGCGAAGCGCGGTGTGGGGGAGGGGCGCCCAGCCCCTCCAGAAAAATCGTTCCGCGGGGACACCGAAGTCGCGCAAACGCCAGGCCCGTCAGGCCGGCGGCAGCGCGCACCGCGCGAGCGAAGCAAGCGCGTCTCGACACGATGTGCGAGCGAAGCAAGCACGAGCACTCACTCCATCGAGTGCGAGCGAAGCAAGCACGAGCACTCACTCCATCGAGTGCGAGCGAAGCGATGCACTCACCCTCGCCCCCCTACCCGCTCAGGACAACGTGACTTCCTTCAACAACTCGAGGTGCTCGAGCGCCTTGCCACTACCGAGCACGACCGCGCTGATCGGGTCGTCGCACACCATCACGGGCAGACCCGTCTCCTCGCGGAGCAGCACATCCAAGTTCTTGAGAAGCGCCCCGCCGCCGGTCAAAACAACGCCCTTGTCGACGATGTCGGCTGCGAGCTCGGGCGGCGTTCGCTCGAGCGCGACGAGAACGGCCTCGACGATCGCGTTGATCGGCTCGGCGAGCGCCTCCCGGATCTCGTCGGACTGCACGACGACCGTCTTCGGGATGCCGGCGACCATGTCGCGGCCTTTGACTTCCATCGTCGACGGCTGATCGAGCGGGTACGCGTTGCCGATGCTGATCTTGATGCGCTCGGCGGTCTGCTCGCCGATGGCCATGTTGTACTTGCGCTTGATGTAGCCAATGATGGCTTCGTCCATCTTGTCGCCGGCGACGCGGACGCTCTGCGAGTACACGATGCCGGCGAGGGAGATGACGGCGACCTCCGTCGTCCCGCCGCCGATGTCGACGACCATGTTGCCCGACGCCTCTGTGATGGGGAGACCCGCTCCGATGGCCGCGGCCATGGGCTCTTCGATGAGGTAGACCTCGCGGGCGCCCGCGCTCTCGGCGCTCTCCTTCACGGCGCGCTTTTCGACTTCGGTGATACCGAAGGGTACGCAAATGACGATGCGCGGCTTCACCAGCGTCCGGCGGTTCGACGCGCGGGCGATGAAGTACCGAAGCATCGCTTCGGTGATCTCGAAGTCGGCGATGACGCCGTCGCGGAGTGGACGAACGGCCTGGATGTTGTGCGGCGTGCGCCCCAACATCTCCTTCGCCTCGCGACCGACGGCGAGGACCTTCTTGTTGCCTCGCGAGTCTCGCTGAACCGCGACGACCGAGGGCTCGCACGACACGATGCCCTTGCCGCGGACGTAGATCAGCGTGGTCGCCGTCCCTAGGTCGATGGCGAGGTCGTTCGAGAAGAGTCCTTGCACCCAGTCGAAGACCATGGATCACGCATCGTCGTACCTACCTCGGTACGAATGAAGGGCGGCATCCTGCCACGCATACCGGCGGACGGCAAACCAACCACCCGTTTTGCCCGTCGCACCCGGATAGGATCCGGAAACGCACGGAACGAAGCACATTCGCTGTACGCGACGATCGAAGAAGCGCGCGAAGAGGTGACCTCGCGATCGACCTCTTCGACCTGTGGGCTCCGTCGCTCGAACCGCCGCGAAAAGCGGTGAGAAAGCGCGAAGACTCGAACGGCGATCAGCCGCGCGAGATCTTGCCTTCTTTGTGCTCTTGGTGCTTGCGGCAAGCGGGGCAGAACTTCTTGATGGCGAACTTCTCCGTCATCGTCCGCTTGTTCTTGGTGGTGTGATAGTTGGCACGACCGCAGCTGCTGCAGGTCATCTTGATCACGTCGCGCATCGGAACCGCTCCTTGAGCCCAGAGCTCGTTCGGTCGACCTCGCAATCCGGCCCGCCTGACGGGCGAGCAGGCCGGTTGCTCGGCACTGTTGCCGAACCTGTGAGCTTTGGGCGCTGTTGCTTTTGGATAAGCCAGCTGAGCGCTGGGCTTAAACGGGCGGGCAACCTACTTCAGTAGGCGCATCTGTCAAGGTGGCTTGAGCGCCTCCCCCCTCGAAACGCGCTCTTTTCGGGCGATGGAAAGTCGCGGCCGGCGTTCGTTTCGAGCGCCGACCGGACCTCACGGTGCTTCGCGAACTACCGGGCGAGGACGAGAGCGATCAGTCGTCGCCCCAATCGTCCTTGCTGCTCCAGTCGTTCTTGTTGCGACGACCGCGACCGCCGCCACCGCCGTCGTCGAAGCTCTTCTTGCGGCGTTCGTCGAAGGTCTTGCGGCCCTGCGGAGGCGGACCGCCGCCGCCGCCGCCACCACTCGCACGCCGGTGGTCCGGTGGAGGCGGACCGCCACCGTCACGCGGCGGACCACCGAAGTCGCGCGGGGGGCCACCGAAGTGGCCACCACCGCCGCCGCCGCCGCCGCCGCCGTAGTCGGAGCGCGGCCCCGAGGGGGGACCGCCGCTGTAACCGCCGCGGTCATCGCGCGGCGGTCGGTCATGCGCGTGGTTGATGACGAGCCGGCGCCCTCGAACTTCGGCGCCCTTCAGCAGATCGATGGCTCCGCGTGCGGCATCCGCGCTCGCCATGTACGCGAACGCGAAACCGCGGCGACGTCCGTCGGGATCCGACGGCATGATCACCCGCACGACGGGACCGGCGCCCGTCCCGTTGACGACGGCCTCGACCTCTTCGGGCGTGGCGTCGTAGGGGAGGTTACCGATGTAGATCTTGCGATCCGGCGACTCTGCTTGCGCGCCACCGCCGGCGGAGCGAGGACCGCTGGATCCCGGAGGACCCGCGTCACGCTTCGGAGGCGCTGACTCGAAGGGCCGCACCGAAATGCTGCGACCGCCTTGAAAGCTGCCGTGCAGCGCTTCGCGCGCCGCGTTCGCTGCTTCCGTCGTGGACATCGTGACGAACCCGAAGCCGCGCGGGCGTCCGGTCGTGCGATCTTTCGGCAGGCTGACCTCGGCGACACTTCCACCTGTCGCCTCGAACAACTGCCTGAGCACGTCTTCACTTATCGAATCCGGCAACCCGGCAACGAACAGCTTCCTGGAATCCTCAGCCATCGAACATCAACCTGTTTTGCCTCCTTAAAGGCGCTTTACGAAACGAACTGGAACGAGCAAACGAGCTGCGCGGAGCTACGAGCCCCGCGCGTTGTGAAATCGATCAACTGGTTGCGCCGAAGCGCGCACGAGCAACAGGTCGCGCCGAAGCGCGCGCCAGCAACAGGTCGCGCCAAAGCGCGCGCTAGCAACAGCGGGCGGGCATGTCGACGCGCCGTCCCCTGTTGGTGCTTCATCCCTCCAGCGTGCGTCTCTGATCGCGACCTGCCTCGAAGCATCCGGCCCACAAAAATGGGCGGACCGCGGTGCGGACGCCCCGCGTCGCGGGGACCAAACACTCGAAAAGGGACACATGAGAGCCGGAGCCTTCAAGCTATCGTTTTCGCTTTCGGCGTCAAGCCACACCAGCGTCGGCAAACGACGAGAAACGTCGACGGTGATGCGTCACGCCCCGGGCGGATGCGACCGCGTGTAGCGATCCACGCCACCGGCTCGAGACGCTCATCCGAGGTCGCCGTTGCCCGCGCCGTTCGAAAACAGCGTCAATCAGGCTGCGACTCCGAATCTCCGGCGCTCGGTTTCTTGTCGCGGGATGCATCCGGCTGTTCGTCCCGATCCGCTCGGTCGGCGGCGGCGCTGCGATCGCCCGGAGCGGGCCCGGCGTCCGACGATTCTTCCGAAGACTGGCCCGACGTGTCGCTCTCTTGTTTGGGCTTCGCCGCGGCGCCTTCGTCGGCGCGCGCGACCCGGCGCTTCTTCCGCGGCTTGGCGGGCGCTTCGTCCTCGTCGTCGATCGCAGCGCGACGCTTGCGCGCGGCGATCTTGTCCGCCTGAGCCTGCGCCTTCTTCTCCGCGTCCTTCTCGGCCTTCGCGAGGCGAGCTTCCTCTTCGCCGGCCTCCTTGTGGAGCGCCTCCCAGGTCGGCGGCGTCGGGTAACGCTTCGAGTAGCGCACGAGCGCGACACCGAGCACGAAGAGACCGAACGATGCCCACTGCGCCGCGGTCAGACCCGCATAGCGAATATCCGCTTCGTGCGGACCACCTTCAGGGATGCGGAGGAAGTCGAGGGGGAAGCGCGCCGGTGCGTAGAGGATGCACATCCACCCTGCGAAGAACCCGGGCGCGCGCGGCTTGCGCCGCCACAGAATGATGAAGAGCACCGCGATCGGGATCGCGACGAAGAGACACTCGATGAGTCCGAGATCGAAGCGGCCTTTGGTCTGCCCGGCGTCGTAGATGAAGCCGAACGCATCCTTGTCGTTGATGCGCGGGTTGTAGGCCTGAATGCCGAGCCAAGAGTCGGTGTCGCGCCCCGGGTGGTCGTGGACGGACGCGCAACCGGCGCGCCCGAATATCCACGCGATGGGGAACGCGGAGCAGACGACGTCCGCGTACGCGAGCACGTTCTCCTTCTTCGTGTACTTGAAGATGACGAGACCGATGATCGCGCCGAGGAAGCCGCCGTAGCTCGACAGGCCGGCCCACAGCTGAAAGAGGTAGGTCCAGTCCTTCGCGATGCGATCCGGCGTGTAGAAGATCGCGTCGAAGACGTGCGCGCCGATGAAGCCGATGCCGACGACGTACAGGATGAACGAGTTCATCTTGTTCTCGTCGAGGTGCCTCTCCCTCGCGCGCTTCAGCGCTATGACCGCACCGAGGTAGACGCCCGTCGCAACGAGAACACCGAACGGCTTGATGCTGTTGAACGGCGCGGGCAGCCCGAGAGGTATCTCGGGGATCTTGATATACGGGATGAGCGGTCCGGACACGGCAGCGGACTCTACTTCCGAGAACGGCCTCGCGCGACAAGACATTTGTCTCGAACGTGCGACGTAGCCCTCGACGACCGGGCGTTTCGGCGCGAGGCTCTCCGAGATCTCGATGGCCTTTCAGACGAAGCGAGCGCTCTGCCTTCCCGGAAGCGGCTGCCGCGGCGCGTTCCAGTTCGGTGTCATCAAGCGGCTCGCCGAGCTGGGCGAACGATTCGACGTCGTAGCCGGAGCGTCCAGCGGGTCGATCTGCGGCGCGGTCATGGTCGCGGGGCTCGCCGACGTAGGCTCCGACTTCTTTCGGTCGCTGGCCAACACGAAGATCCTGTCGCGGCGCTATCTCCGCTCCGACGGGGGGCCTTTCGGCATGGCCACCATCGTGCGGGAGGCGCTCGGCCGCTTCGTGCCGAACGATCGCATCGTCTCGAGCGACACCGAGCTCTTGGTGTCGACCACGCGCGCGAGCCGTTTTTTGCGGAGCGCCTTCGAGGTCGCGACCTCGAAGGTTCGTGCCCTGCCCTTGCGCCGTCCCGCGCAGGATCCGCCGAATCAAACCTTTCCGTTCGCTCGACCTAGCCCGGTGCATGCGCTCGCGGTCCGATCCGAGTCGCTGGTCGTGCACTCGAATCGGTCGCGCTCGAACATGCACGACGTGATCGTCGCCTCGTGCACCATCCCCGGTTTGTACGCGCGGCTCGTGGTCCTCGACGGGGAGGTGCATGTCGACGGGGGCGCGGCGGACAACACGCTCCTCGGCGAGCTCCTCGCGCGCGGCATCACGGACATCACCGTCGTCACGCCGTACATGGGCGGCGCCGTCTCGCCGACGTTGTTCGAGCGCGAGCGAACGCCGCGTGTTCCGCCGCACGTCAGGCTGCGCCTCATCTCGCCCGAGCGAACGATTCGGCTCCGGCATTTCGACTTCGACCCGGAACGGCTCGAGGAGGCGCTCACCATGCCGTTCAAGGTCGAGGTATTCGAGCCGAGCGAGCCGCGCGCTGCCGTGGCCTGCGGAGGTTGAGCTTGGAGACGCCCGCCCCGAAGGAAGGTCGAAAGCGCGTCGTCGTGGCGACGCTGACGTTGAGCGATACCCGCACCGAGGCGGACGACGAAGGCGGAAAGCTGCTGCGGTCGCTCCTCGCCGGCGCCGGCTTCGATCTCGGCGCACACGCCATCGTTCGCGAAGACGTCGATCGAATCCGTGAGGCCGTTCGCGCGCTCGCGGGCGACGACGGCATCGACGCGATCGTGACGACCGGCGGAACAGGTCTCGCGCCGCGCGACGTCACGCTCACCGCCATCGAGTCGCTCTTCGACAAACCCATGGTCGGGTTCGGTGAAGCGTTTCGGCGTCTGTCGTGGGACGACATCGGGCCGCGCGCGATGCTCTCGAATGCGGCGGCCGGCGTCGTCGCAGGAAAGATCGTGATCGCCCTGCCCGGAAGCCCGAAGGCGATCGACCTCGCGGTGCCGAAGCTCGTTGCGCCGGTCCTCGGTCACGCGGTCGACGTCGCGCGCGGTCGCGCGCGTCACCACCACGGCCCACGACACGGAGGCACCTGAGATGTTGCCCTTCGACGAAGCGCAGAGACGCCTCGTCTCGTCGGTGGCCCCGGTCGACGCGGAGCGCGTCGGGATCTTCGAGGCGGATGGGCGCGTCCTCGCCGAGGACATCGTCGCGCCGTGGTCGCTTCCGTCGTTCGATCACAGCTCCATGGACGGATACGCGGTACGCACGGCCGAGCTCGGCGGCGCCCCGCCCCATCGACTCCCCGTTCGTGGGACGAGCGCGGCCGGTGGACCGATCGCCGCCGCGCCCTCGGACGGCGCGGTCCGCATCTACACCGGAGCGCCGCTTCCGATCGGGATGGATGCCGTCATCATGCAAGAGGACGTCACCGCGACGGACGTCGGTGGCGTGCCCTTCATTTCGTTCGACACGCAACCCGCGCCCAGCGCATGGATTCGGCGGCGCGGTGACGACCTCGCGGAGGGATCGATCGCGCTCGCGAAAGGTCGCCGCCTGAGCCCCGGATCCGTCGCGCTCGCGGCGGCGCTGAACCGCGCTTCGCTTTTGGTCGCGCGCCGGCCGGTGGTCACGATCCTCGGGACCGGCGACGAGCTTCGGACACCGGGCGATCCTCCGCGCGAGAGCTCGGTCGTCGAGTCGAACGGCTTCTTCGTCGCGTCCGCGGCACGGCGGGTCGGCGCCATCGCACGCCTCGGCCCCTTCGTGCGCGACGATCCCGACGCAGCTCGCGACGCCGTGAAGGCCGCTCTCGCGGGGACCGATTTGCTCGTCACGATCGGCGGCGTCAGCGTCGGCGACCGCGACTTCGTTCGGCCCGCGCTCGAAGCGGCGGGCGTGTCGATAGAGTTCTACAAAGTGGCGATGAAGCCGGGGAAGCCGCTCACCGTGGGCAGGCACGGCAGGACACTCGTGCTGGGCCTTCCGGGAAACCCGGCGTCGGCCTCGCTCACGTTTCTTCTCTTCGGCGTGCCCGTGCTGCGCGCGATGATGGCGGAGCTCGATCCCCTGCCCTCCCCGCGCAAGCTCCGCGTCGAGGGCCGGCTGTCACGTAAACCGGGACGAACCGAGTTCGCTCGTGCGCGCCTGTTGCGCGACGACGCCGGCGACTACGCGACGCTCCTTCCGAATCAGGCGTCGGGCGCGGTGACATCGTTCGCCGAGGCCGACGCGCTCGCCGTCATCGACGCGAGCCGAGGCGATTTCCAAGGACCGGACACGCTCGAGGTGATCGCCGTCTCGGACATTCTGAAAACCTGACCGCTTCTATTGACTAGCGGTCAACAGCACCTAGACTGTCCTCGGCTTCATGGTGCGGGGGCGTGTGCCTTCGCGCGCGATCGAACCTCCATACGACGGAGCGGACCGAACATGACCACCGAGCGCGCCATCATCATCGGCTCCGGGTTCGCCGGACTCTGCGCAGCGATTCAGCTCAAGAAGGCGGGGATCGATTTCACGATCCTCGAGCGCGACGAGGCGATCGGCGGCACCTGGTGGGCGAATCGCTACCCGGGCTGTGCGTGCGACGTCGAGTCGCACTTCTATTCGTACTCGTTCGAGCCGAACCCTCGCTTCTCACGCGCGTTCGCGCCGCAAGCCGAGATCCTCGCCTACGTCGAGCACTGCGTCGAAAAGTACGGCCTGCGCCCGCACGTGCAGCTGCGCACCAACGCCGTCGGCGCGACGTTCGACGAGTCGCGCGGGACGTGGGAGGTCGACACCTCGGACGGGCGGAAGCTCCGGGCGCGCTACCTCATCTCGGGATCCGGTGGGCTCAGCCGCCCGTCGGTCCCCGATATCCCGGGCCTGTCGGCCTTCGAGGGTGACTCGTTCCACTCGGCGCGCTGGCGCGACGGGTACGACTTCACGGGCAAAGACGTCGCCGTGATCGGAACCGGCGCGAGCTCGGTCCAGATCGTGCCGGAGATCGCACGGCGCGTACGCAAGCTGTACGTCTTTCAGCGAACGCCGGCGTGGATCATCCCGCGCCCCGACCGCGCGATCGGCGACGCGGAGCGCATGTTGCTCGAGCGGTTCCCGTCGATGTTGCGAGCCCAACGGTACGCGCTGTTCGCGCGACGTGAGCTCTTCTGGCTGGGCATGGTCCCGGGATCGCCGGTCGGAAAGATCGCGGCGCGGATGGCGCGCAGACACTTGCGGTCGGTGCGTGATCCCGAGCTGCGACGGAGGCTGACGCCGAACTACGACATCGGCTGCAAGCGCATCCTGCTCTCGAACGATTTCTACCCCGCGATTCAGCGCGACAACGTCGAGCTCGTCACGGACCCGATCGAGTCGGTCGTGGCGCGCGGAATTCGAACCGCGGGCGGCACGACCCGCGTGCTCGACACGGTGGTCCTCGCGACGGGTTTTCACGCAGCGGACGCCGTCGCTCCTTTCTCCGTGCGCGGCCGCGACGGGCGGGATCTCGCAACCGAGTGGAAGGACGGCGCCGAGGCGTACAAGGGCACGATGGTGTCGGGCTTCCCGAATCTGTTCCTGATCGTCGGCCCGAACACCGGCCTCGGTCACGGGTCGATGATCTTCATGATCGAGTCGCAGGTCGCGTACATGATGAGCGCCATCCGCGCGATGCGCGCGAGCGGCGCCGTCACGGCGGACGTGCGCGCCGACGCGCAGGCTCGATACAACACGACGCTCCACGAGCGGCTCTCGCAGCGCGTGTGGTCCACCGGCGGCTGCAAGAGTTGGTACCAAACCGCGTCGGGGAAAAACGTCACCCTCTGGCCGGGGACGATGACCGAGTTCAACCTCATGCTCCGAAAGTTCGACCCCGAGGCGTACGAGCTCGGGCGTCGGCTCGAACGAGAGCACGAGGTCATACCGACGGTGCGCACCGCGAACGAAGCCTCTGTCGCTCAAGGCGGCTGAACGCGAGCGAGCGCTGCGTCAGCGGTGATGGGCGTGCGCGTGGCCGTGCTCGTCGTCGCCGAAGCAGCGCGCATCGCGCCAGCCGACCCAGTACGGTCCGTCCGGCCCGTGCTCGCGCTTCCACACCGGCAGGCGAGCTTTGATCTCGTCGATGAGCCGGCGGCACGCGGCGAACGCCTCGCCGCGGTGAGGCGCGCTCGCCGCGCAGACGACAGCCACGTCGCCGACCTGGAGCGCGCCGATCCGATGCGACGCGAATACGCGAACACCCGCTGTTTCTGCTTCGATCTCGGCTTCGATGCGAGCGAGCTCGGCCTCGGCCATCGAGCCGTAGGCTTCGTACTCCAGGAGCGTCACCGCGCGGCCTTCGTTGGTCTCACGGACGACGCCGAGAAACGTCGCGACCGCGCCCGCACCTCGGTGCGAAACGGCGTCGACGGCCTCGTCGAGGCTCAGCCGCTCGGCGCGAATGCGCGGCGCCTTATCGCTTGTCGCGGACATAGTTTCCGGTCCTGCCGCCGCTCTTCGTGAGAAGGCGAATGTCGCCGATCACCATTTCGCGATCGATGCCCTTGAGCATGTCGTAGATCGTCAGGCACGCGACGCTCACCGCCGTCATCGCTTCCATCTCGACGCCGGTTCGATCGAGCGCCTCGACGACGGCGGTCACGCTGAGCGTGCCGGTGGACACTTCGATGTCGAGGGTGACCTCGACGCTGGTCACGGCGACGTGATGGCAAAGCGGGATCAGCTCCGGCGTTCGCTTGGCAGCCATGATGCCGGCGAGCCGAGCGCTCGCGAGCACGTCGCCTTTCGGAGTGTCGTTGCGCAGGAGGCGCTGCGCCGTCTCGACGCGCATGCGGACGTGCCCCGAAGCCGTCGCACGCCGCCGCGTGATCTCCTTCTCGCCGACGGAGACCATCCGCACGTGCCCTGCCTCGTCGAGGTGAGAGCTGACGAAGTTGTCCCCCTCCCCGAACGAGCGCACGTCCGAGGACGGAGGCACGGTCGGCGGGCGCGGTGGTTCGCTCGGCAGCGACGACGAGCGGTTCTGCTGCAGATCGAGCGGCGTCGGACGATCCTCGAAGAACGAAGGCGGCATCAACGCCATCGGGATCGACGGCTCCACGAGGTTGAGCTCCGGGGTCGGTCGGTCCGACGGCGGAGCTGCGGCCGGACGCTTCGGCGCGCGCGCTCCGAACGGTTCGTTGGACGTGCGCGCAGGAAGGTCGCTGGATCGCGGGTCCACGCGCATCGAAGGGACACGCTGTTCTTCCACCAAGGCGGGAGCCTGCGGCGCGGGGTTCGGATGTAACTTCCGCGAAGACGGCACGGGCGCCCGCGGCGGGGCGAGGACGACCGACGCGGCGACCTCGAGCCGATTCGGATCGTCGTGCGCGATCGATCGCCGCATCACGTGGACCAGCGCATATCGGTCGAGCGCGCGCAGCTTCGACCAACCGATCGGATCGAGTGCGCGCTTCGGGCCCAGCGCCGCGTTCAGCTGCTCCGGCGGCGTGCGCGCGTCGGGATCGGCGACCGGCTTGATGCGCGCCGGCGGCATCGAGCTTCGGCGGACGATGCGCTCCACCTGTGACGTGTCGACGCTGTCGCGCGCACCGAGGATCGCGAGGTCGAGACGGTCTTTGTAGACGAGGGACTGATACCCCTCGAGGGAAAGCCTCAGACCGGCGACGTCGAGCGCGCGCCTGGCCGCGAGCGGCAACAGCGAGAGGGCGTCACCGACATCCTCGAACGAAAAGACGACATCTTCGACTCGTTCCGTCATGTCAGCCGCCGATCGCGCGCATGCTCACGCGCGCCGCCGAGTCTTCGGTGCATCCTTTGAAGGTGCGCCCATCCGGCTTCAGGGCCCAGGCATCGTTCACCAGGGCGGCGACCGCCTCGGCGGATTCGACCCGCAACGCGGGAGCGGCTTCGACACCGACGTCGGTCGCGAGGCACGGGCGAAGCGTGCCGGTCGAGGACACGCGAAGCCGGTCGCAGGACGAGCAATACGTGTCGCTCGTGCCCGAGATGAACCCGACCCGACGATCCGGTCGGCCTCGCGCCGCGATATAGCGAGCGGGGCCGCGATCCGGCTCGGGCTCGGCGGCGCCGTCCTCCAGTAGGGGCGCGAGACGCGCGCGCATCTCGGCGACGGTGACGAGCTGCGAGCGCGCGAGCTTCGCGCCTTCCGCGATCGGCATGACCTCGAGAAATCGCGGCACGAGACCGCGCTCCCACGCGAAATGGACGAGCGGCTCGAGCTCGTCGTCGTTCACCCCGCGAAGGACGACGGTGTTGAGCTTGAGCGGACGTAGTCCCGCTCGAAGCGCGGCCTCGATGCCCTCGAGAACGGGCTCGAGCTCGCCCCCGCGCGTGATTGCACGGAACCGCTCCGAATCGAGCGTATCGATGGAAACGTTGACCCGTCGCAGGCCCGACGCTGCGAGCGGCACGGCGAGCCGCGCGAGCTGGGAGGCGTTCGTCGTGAGCGCGAGATCGAGCTCGTCCCGGGATACACCCGCGGCTTCCGCGGCGAGCACGATGGTCTCGATGATGCGGACGACGTCGGGGTGAATGAGCGGCTCGCCCCCCGTCAATCGGATGCGGCGCACGCCGGCGCGGACGAGGCCTTCGACGAGCACCCTCCACGCCTTCACGTCGAGGCGCTCGCGAACGTACCCGTCGCTGCGGGACGGTCTGCAATACGTACAAGCGAAGTCGCATCGGTCGGTGACCGAGAGACGAACGCTCCTCGGTGGAGGAGCCGTCACCGGATGAACCCCGGATCCGCCGCCGGAGCCCAATATCGGGAGCGCGCGCCGTGGGGTTCCCCCCTGGCTCGCGGTGCGCTGTGCTGTCCCCGACGGCACGCCTTACCCTCCCGCGACCGGAGGAAGGAGAGCGACCTCGTCACCGGGAGCGACGCGATCGGAAGCAAACGCGTACGTCCCGTTCACCGCGATGCGGATCGAGGCGCGGTAGGGCTCGAGCGCGGGATAACGGCGGAGCAGCACCGGCCAGAGCTCTTCGACCGTGCACGAAGCCACGTCGAGCTCGGCCTCGGGCGCACCGATCACGTCACGCACCGCGGCGAACGCCAAGAGGCGCACGCTGCCTGCGGTGCTCGTTTCGACGTCCGGCAACGACTGCATAGGGGGGCGCCCCCAACGTAGCAAAAACCTACCCGCGCGGCCCTATGTCATCTGCGTCGGACAGCGCGTCGCTCGTCGGCCGTGACCCTCCACGTTGCATTCTTGAAAGACGATCCCCCATGCGTGCGGTCCGACCGGACGTGGTGATGAAAAGGTGAGGTTCGGAGGGCTCTGATGCACTAGCGCCCACGCTGCCTTTCTCTATATTCGGGCGAGCCCATGAGTGAGGAAGCCGTATTCCCTCCCGGCACGGTGCTGGCAGGCCGCTATCAAGTTCGACGCGAGCTCGGACGCGGCGGCATGGGCATGGTGTACCTCTGCCGCGATCTCGCGCTCGACGAACGCGTCGCGCTCAAGCTCTTCGGTCGCCCCGGCGAGACGACGCGACCTGAAGACGCGTGGTGGTTCCAAGAAGAGGCGCGCGCGCTCGCGGGTCTCAACCATCCGGCGATCGTGCGCGCGCGCGACTTCGGTGCGCTGCAAGACGGCACGCCGTTCCTCGTGATGGATGCGGCGCCTGGACGATCGCTGCACGAGTGGATCTACCTCGCGCAACACGACGGTCTGTTGCCGTGGCCGGTCGTGTGGTCGTGCACCGATCAGATCCTCGCCGGCCTCGCGCACGCGCATGCGCGCGGCGTGATCCACGGCGACCTCAAGCCGAGCAACGTGCTGCTCGACATTCCTCCCGAGGGTGAAGAGGCGCGCGCGTACATCCTCGACCTCGGGCTCGCGTGGCTCATGCAAGATCGCGTCGACCATCGCCTCGATGGTTCGACCGAGGCGGAGCCGACGGTGCGCTACGGCGCAGGCACGCCTGGATGGATGGCGCCCGAGCAGATTCGATACGCGACGCCACACATCGGACCGGCGACGGATCTCTACGCGCTCGGCTGCATCTTGTTCGCGCTGGTGTCGAATCGCGAACCCTACGCGGGCTCGAACGAAGAGCTCTTGCAACAACATCGCAACGCGACGATCCCGGATCCCGGCATTCCGCCGGGGGCGCCGAGCGAGATCGGTCCGTTCATCAAGCGCCTCATGGCGAAGCGCCCCTGGCATCGCTTCGCATACGCCGCGGATGCGCGGCGCGCGTGGCGCGCGTTCAAGCCGGAAGAGTCGGCGACGAGCACGCCCTTGCCGAAGTCGGCTCGGCCGCGGAAAGACATTCGCTCTTCGCGCAACGCGATCCTCGCGGCGGAGGGGTTCGCGCAGGCCGAGGCGGCGCGGCCGCCGCCGGCCGCGGGGTTGCTCGCGCTTCGTCCCAGCCCGTTCGTCGCGCGCGACGAGGAGCGGCAGCGGCTGCTGACGATCAGTCATCAGGTCGCCGACGCGTTCGCGAACCGCCAGAGCGATCCGGCCGCGCGCCGCGTCGTGCTGATGACCGGCGAAGCCGGCGTCGGAAAGAGCCGCATCGCCGAGTGGCTCTGCGAAGAGGTGCACGAGCGGGGCCTGCTCACGCAGCTGCGCGCGCGCTACCGAAAGATCCCCGCGCCGCTCGACGGCGTCGTCGGCGCCGTCACACAATATTACCGGCTCGAGCGGGCGGAGCGTGACGTCGCCGAGAAGGTCCTGATGAACCTTTGGGGCGTCGATCCCAGCGACGACGACGGAACGACGTGGGTCGCAGCGACGGCCGAATGGCTGTGCCCGACGACCGCCACCGGCAAGATCGGCCCGAGCGGCAAGCGCTTCGCACTCGACCACCCGGAGCTGCGATGGCTGGTGATGCGCCGCACGCTCGAGCGCATCGCGAACGACCGGCCGATCCTGCTGTGGATGGACGACATTCACCTCGCGCCGCCCGGTACCTACGAGAACATCACGCGCCTCATCAAAGAGAGCGAGCGGCTTTCCGTGCTCGTCGTCGCGACCGTCCGCACCGAGGCGATCGAGGCCGAGCCGCAGAACGCAGAGCGCCTTCGCATGATGATGGCGACGGTGAACGCCGAGCTCATGCCGGTCACGCCGCTCGACGCCCCGAACACGCACGAGCTGTTGAAAGAGACGTTGCCGCTCGATGAAGCCGCGGTGACCGAGGCGGCGGCACGCAGCAAGGGCAACCCGCTGTTTGCGCTGCAGCTGCTCCACGCGTGGGCGATGGGCGGCCACCTCGAGATGCGCGACGGCCTGTACCATGTGCCTCGCGCATCGCTCGCGACGCGCGCGAGCACCACCGGTGACCTCTGGGAAGAGCGGCTGCAAGCCGTACCGGAAGAGTTCCGTCGCGCGGCGCTCGCAGCGGCGGCGCTCGGCGGCGACATCCGTCGCGACGTCTTGCGGGCCGAATACGAGCGTCTCGACATCGACGCAGCGCGCGCGATCGCCGTCCTCAAACGCGCACAGATCCTCCTCGCGTCCGGCACCGAGAAGCTGCGCTGGCCGCACGCCCTCCTCCAAGAGCACCTGCTCACGCAGCTCTTCTCGCGCCACGACGCCGCACAGATCTTCCACGCCGCGGCGGACGCGCTCAGCCACCATCCGGCCGCGGGCACGCGCCGCATCGTGCGCCACCGCGTCGTGAACCTCATCCGCGCGAACGCGGTGAACACCGCGGCCGACCTGCTCCATGGCTTCATCGCCGCGAACTGGGGTCGCTCGCGCGAGACGGCCGCGACGCTCCGCGATCTCGCGCTCCTCGACGGGCGCATCGACGGTCGCGCGGCGGCGGTCCAACACCTCTGGCGCGGCGAAGCGCTTCGCCACGCAGGCCGTCTCGAGGACGCTCGTCGCGAAGCGGAAGCGGCACGACAAATGTTCCAAGAGCAAGGCGAGCGTCGCAGCGAAGCGACTTGTTTGCGCCTGCTCGGCCACATCGCGAGCGACCAGGCAGCCCCCGCGCTCGGTCGACGCCTCGTGTCGCGCGGCCTGGCGATCTTCGAAGAGCTCGGCGAGGACCACGGCGCCGCCCAGTGCGAGGTGACGCTCGGCGAGATCGACTTCTTGATGGGCGATCACGCGCGCGCACGTCAGGTCATCACGAGCGCCGCGTCGCGCTTCGCGCGCGTCGGCGACAGGCTCGGCTACGCGCAGAGCCTCGTCGTGCAGGTCTTCATCGAGCAAGCCGCGGGCGGGCTACCGTCGACGCGCAACACGATCCTCACCGCGCGCCGCGAGTTCGAGGCGATCGGCTATCGGCTCGGCATGGCACAGTGCGACCTCACGCTCGCGCACACCGATCACCGCGACGGTCACTGGGATCGTGCACGCGACGTCGCGCTCTCCGCCCGGCAGAGCTTCCGCGACCTCGCGAACCCGCGCGGCGAAGCCGGCTGCGAGCGCATCCTCGCGATGCTCGCCATCGATCAGGACCAGGTCGACCGCGCGGAAGAGCACGCGGTGACCGCGGGTGTTCTGTTCGACAAGCTCGCGGATCCGTGGGGTGTCGTGGAGGTGCGCCTGCTCAAGGCGCAGATCGGTCTCGCGCGCGGAGATGCCGACGTCGCGCGCGATCAGATCATCGCGTGCGAAGCGGTCGCCCTCGTCGAGTCGGAGCCGAAGCAACACCGACACCTCACGAAGGCCTGGCTCGCGTACCACGAAGGTCGTTTCCACGAAGCCGCGAAGGAGTTGGATGCCGCCCGCAGCGCCTTCAAAGATCCGATCCGTACCGGGGATCACACCTCGATGATGCTCGAACGCTTCGCGGCGATGCGTTGGCCGAAACCCGCGGGGCAGCGCCTCGATGCATGGCGGGCGACGCTCGCCGGCAACGCTCCCGCGAAACATGCCGGAGCAGGGCGCGCCGATCCCTACTCCAGCTTGCCCAGATGACGACGGCCGAACGGCTAGCAAGCTTCGAAATCATCAAGCGGCTCGGTGCCGGTGGAATGGCCGAGGTCTTCCTCGCCAAGAAGCTCGGCGCCGAAGGCACCTTCAAGCTGTTGGTGCTCAAACGAATTCACCCGGCGCACTCCCGATCGCGGAGGTTCCGGGCCATGTTCGTGGAAGAGGCGCACCTCGCGACGCGCCTCAACCACCCGAACATCGTCCAGGTCTACGAGTTCATCGACCACGGCGAGGAGGGCCTTCTCCTCGCGATGGAGTACGTCGAGGGCTACGACCTCGGCCGGCTGATGAGCGTCGCGCGGCAGAAGGGCACGCGCATCCCGTCGTGGGTCGGCGCGTACATCGTCGCGGAGGCGGCGAAAGGCCTGCACTACGCCCACGAGCGCCGCGACGAAGGCGGCTCGCCGCTCGCGATCGTCCACCGCGACGTCTCGCCGCAAAACATCCTGCTCAGCATCGAAGGCGCGGTGAAGATCGCCGACTTCGGCATCGCCAGCGCGAACCTCTTCCGCGAAGAGCCGGGCACGCTGAAGGGCAAGTTCGGCTACATGTCGCCGGAGCAGGCGCGCGGCGAGCGCGTCGATCGACGGAGCGACATCTACGGCCTCGGCGTCGTGCTGTACGAGGTGCTCGCGCTGCGGTCCCCGTACGCGAAGAAGGGCGAGCCGCTCGTCAAGCCGCCCGACGACGAGCTCCTCGACGCGGTGAAAAACGGGCGCTTCGAGCCGCCGAGCGCGCACGTGACGGAGATCCCGTCGGAGCTCGAATCGATCGTTTTGCGCGCGATGAGCCTCGATCGCGAAGATCGATTCCAGACCGCGCGCGACATGTCGGGTGCGATCGGCCGCGCCCTCCTCGCCAAGCAAGAGTTCGTCGACGCCTCGAACATCGAGCACGTGCTCACGATGCTGCTCGGCAAGAGCTCGGTCATGCCGAGCGCGCCGCCGGCGAGCGAAGCCGCCCAACAGACGCTCGCGGCGATCCCGCAGAAGCGCGCTCCGACGATCGGCGTGAACGGCCTCGACGACGACGGTCGCCTCGAGAAGCGGCGCCCACGCGAGGTTCGGCACGTCGCTGTTCTCGCGATGCGTCTCGAGGGCCTCGCCGATCTCGAAGCCGCGGTCGGCGGCGGGCTCGCGTTCAAGCGCGCATGCGAGAACCTCCGCGCAACGCTCGATCACATCGCCTACAAGCGTGGCGCGCGTTGGATTTGGGACGACGAGGGACGCCACGAGCTGCCCGAGCTGACGACCGGGATCGTCGGCCTCCTCGGGAACCCTTCGCGTGCCGCTTTCGATGCAGCGTCGCTCGCGGTCGACGTGCACGAAGCACTCGCCGGCGCCTCGGAGGACTTGTTCGCCGGTGCACAAAATCCAGGGCGTACGCCGCTCGGGTGGACCGCTCAACCTTCTCAGCTTCCGAAGCGCGTGACGGCCGGCATCGGCATCGTGCGGGGCATCGCCGCGGGCGAGCGCGACGTGCAAGGACACCTCGTCGACCACGTGCTCCAGGAGCCGGTGAGCTACCTCGCCGATCGGCTCGGCAGGCGCACGCCGCTCGGCCGGACGTGGGTCGCAGGCGGCTTGTACCGGCTCGTACGCCGCGATTTTCGATGGGGTGACGCACCCACGCTCGAGCTCGACGACGCCGATATGCGCGGCATCCCGCGGACGATGCGTACCTACGCGTTGCTTCGTCCGCTCACGCGGGAAGAGCGCGCCGTCGAGATGGCCCTCGCGCCCAACGATCTGGTCGGACGCGACGCCGAAAAAGCCGACCTCCACGCCGCATACCACCGCGCAGTCACGCCGATTTCTCCCGGGCTCGAGGGTCCCGACCGCACGTCGTCGATGCCACCACTCAGCGGCCTGGGCATCGGCCGCTCGGTCGCCCCGAAAGGCCGGCTCATCTCGCGCGCGATCATCGGCGAGATGGGCATCGGCAAGACCGCGCTCGTCGCGACGTTCTTGAGCGAGCTGCCGCGCGACACGCGCATCTTGTCGATCGAGTGCTCGCCGGTGAAGAGCGAGATCCCGCTCGCGGTGCTCTGCGATCTGTTGCGCGAGGCGACGGGTGTCGGCCTCGATCACTCGCTCGACGAAGCCTCCGCGGTGTTCCGCGGCCTGCTCGGACAAGTCTCGCTGAAGACCCACTCGACCGAGCGCCTCGTGACGCGGCTCGCCGAGGTCGCGACCGGCAAACAGGTACAAGGCGCCGCTGAGGAAGAAGGGGGGCATTACCGACGCGACGTGCTCTTGCTCGGTGTGCGGTACCTGCTCGGAGCGCTCGCCCTCGAGCAACCGCTGGTCATCGTCGTCGATGGTCTTTCGTGGGCGGATCGCGCGAGCCTCGAGCTCGTCCACGAGCTCCTCAAGCGGGACGAGTCGCTCGCGATCCTGGTCGTGCTCGTCACGCGCCCCGACGAGCGGGTGATGCAGTTCGTCGAGGGCCTCGTGCGCATCGAGCTTCCAGGCCTGTCCGCCGAGGAGCAGGTTCGCCTCGTCGAGGCGCGGCTCGGTGTTCGCGACGGCGTCGCCGCGGTCTGCGCGGAGCTCCTCCCGCGCGTCGCCGGCAATCCGTTCTTCTTGCTCGAGATGGTCGATGCGCTCCTCGAGCGCGGAACGCTCGAGATCGTGGAGCGCGCGGACGGGCGCCACGAGCTGCGTCGCAACGAGCGCGTCGCCGATCGCGCCGAAGCCCTCCCCTCCACGCTCGAGCAGCTCATCGGCGACCGCATCCGCGAGCTGCCGTCCGCGGAGCACGACGTCGTCGACTGGCTCGCCGTCGCGGGCGGTCCGCTGCTCGAGGCGGACATCCTCGCGCTCACACGAACCGAAAACGACGAAGCGATGACCCGCCTCTGTGCGCGTGGTCTGTGCGATCGCAAGCAAGGTGTCGTCGATTTCCGGCATCCGCTCGCGCGTGACGTCGCATACCTCGCGCTCGACGCGGGATCGCGGGTCCGCATGCACCGCCTCCTCGGCGAGCACCTCGCGACCACACCGCTCGCACAAGGGCTCTCCGCGGCGATCGTCGCGCGGCACCTGGTCCGCGGCGAGGCCGCGACACACGCGGCAGAGCTGTATCTCGAGGCCGCGAGCGCGGCGCGCAACACGAACCAATCGCAGCTCGCACAGCGCTACTACCTCCGCTCGTTGTCGCTCCTACCCTCGGAGGACCGCCGCCGGCTGAACGCACACGAGGCGCTCGAGGCGATCTACCGCTACCTCGGGCGGCGTCGCGAACGCCGGCTCCACCTCGCGGCACTGCGCAAGCTCGCGCGTCGCGAGGGCCAAGCGAAGTGGGCCGCCCAGGCCCTCATTCGGACCGCGCGCCTCGAGCTCGACGAAGGTGTCCTCGCCCGTGGGCTCCCGATTGCGCAGCGCGCCGCCGACATCGCGCGCATGGCGAAGAACGCGCCGCTCGAGGTCGAAGCGCTGACGGTGCTCTCGGAGATCTTGCGCGATCTCGGTGACACGCAGGGCGCGATCGCTGCGTGCGAGCGCGCGATCGAGGTCTCCGAAGGCCGGCGCGTGCAGCCTCGCCTGCACGCCGAGGTCCTCCGCGCGAAGGGCGTGCTTCTCCGGTACGTCGGTCGCGTCGAGGAGGCCGTGAAGTATTACGTCGAAGCGCTCGCCATCTTCAGGGCCGTCGGCGCCCGCAGAAGCGAAGCGCGCGTGATGACGTCGCTGGCCTTCGCGATGTTCGTGCTCGAGCGCTTCGAAGAGGTCATCCCCATCGGCCTCGAGTCGGTGAAGATCGACCTCAGCATCGGCGGTCGCTTCCAGATCGCAAAGACGCTCTCCAACGTCGGGCAGGCGTTCGCGCGGCTCGGCGATCTGTCGCGCGGCCTGTCGTTCCTCCGACGCGCGCGCGAGGCGCACGAGCGCTACGCGGACCAAGACTCGCGCGCCGACACGCTGCTGTCGACGGCGGGCATCCTCATCGAGGCGGGTGACGTCGACGCGGCACACACGCTCGCGGGTGACGCCGGAGCGCTGGTCGCGGTGACCGGCAGCGTCTACGACCTCGTGAACGAGCGCATCATCCGAGCGTCGCTTGCGCGGCTCGCAGGGGACGCGCAGACGGCGATCGCCCACGCCCTGGACGCGCGCCAGACCGCCGAAGCCCAAGGCCTCATGAGCTTCCACATCTACGCAACGGCGGTCGAAGCGGCCGCGCGCGTGGACGCCGGCGAGCACCACACGGGGGTGTTGCTCGCACGCACGGCCTTCGGCGCCATCGAGACGTGTGGGGGATCCGAGTATGGGCTCGAGGTACGCGCGCTGTGTTGCGAGGCGATCCGCCGGGGGTCGCCGAGCACCGCCGACGACGCGTACCAACGCGCAGCAACACATGTGCGCAAGGTCGCGGGTTACATCCGCGATCGCGATCTGAAGCGAAGCTTTTTACGACGTTCCATCGTCGAGCGAATTCTCGTCGAGGCGGGCATCTCACCGCTCGATCTGCTCGGCGCAACCCCTGCGCCCCCGCCGCCCGCCGAAACCGAAATGCCGGCTCTCTCCACGTCCCCCGCTGCAACGAGCTCCCCGCCGCCGTCCTACGCCTCTCGATCGAGCGTCCCCCCGAGCGTGGACGGCAATTTCTCGGAGCCTCAATGAAGCGCGTCGCGTTGATCCTCTCCGGCGGCGGCGCGCGCGGCGCGTACGAGGTCGGTGTCCTCGCGTACCTGTTCGATCACTTCGCGCGCGTCCGTCGCAAGACGCCGAAAATCGATCTCATCTTGGGCACCAGCGTCGGTGCCATCAACGGCTGTTTCCTCGCGTCACACCTCGGTGACCCCGCGCTCGGCACGCGCCGCCTCGCGAACCTGTGGTCCGACGTCCACATGGACGAGGTCCTCGGCTTCGGTCTGAGCCAGATGACCGCCGTGCCGAGGCTTTTGATGGGTGGCGGCGATCACGGCGTCGGCGTCTTCGACGTCGAGCCGATGGCTCGCCTCGTCGAGCGGGAAATTGCCTGGCGGGCCATCGCTCGCGCATTTCGCGAGCGACGCCTCACGGCGCTCAGCGTGTCGGCGACCGAAATCTCTTCGGGCAAGACCGTCCTCTTCATGCAGACGGCCGCGGGCACGCCGATTCCGCAACATCCGCCGCCGCGCACCGTGATTCGTCCGGCGCGTGTCGGTCCGATCCACGCGCTCGCGTCCGCCGCGATCCCCGTCCTCTTCCCGCCGGTTCGCATCGGCCAAAACCTCTACATGGACGGCGGCATTCGGCAGAACACGCCAATTGCTCCCGCGCTGCGGCTCGGCGCCACCCACGTGTTCGCGATCGGCCTCTCGGCCGACGGCGATCTGCCTGCCCCTTCGGCCGACAAGCCGCCCAACGTCGCGTTCGTCGTCGGCAAGATCATGAACGCATTCTTGCTCGACCACATCACGAGCGACTTCGAGGTGCTCGACCGCGTGAACGCGATGATCGATCACGGGACGCGCGCGTACGGCCCCGGTTTCCTCGAGAACCTCAACCGCGCCGCGACCGAAGTGGGATACCCGCCATACCGTCGCGTCGCGACCTTGACGGTGAAGCCGACGATCGATCTCGGCAAGCTCGCGCAGACCTACGTCCGATCCTCGAAGGTGCGGGCCGGGGCGGCCCTTCGCCGCGTGCTCACGTTGCTCGACGTCGGCGCGGCCTCCGACGCGGATCTCGCGAGCTACCTCCTCTTCGATGGCGGCTATGCGCGGAGGCTCATCGAGCTCGGCCGCTCCGACGCCGAGGCGCAGCGCGACGCGATCGGCGCCTTCTTCGAAGACGCCGAGACGGGCGCCGAAGCGACGGCGCCCGCGTAACGAATTCGCTCAGCCTCGGTAGGCCTTCTCGAGCGCGGCGATATCGAGCTTCACCATCTTGAGCATCGCGTCGGTGACGCGCTTGGACCGCGCCTGATCGGTGTCGCGCATCATCTCGTCGAACGCAGCGGGAACGATTTGCCAGCGCAGGCCATAGCGATCGATGAGCCATCCACACGCCTGCGGTTTGCCGCCTCCTTCGACGAGCGCGTTCCAGTAGCGATCCAGCTCCGCCTGATCGTCGCAGAGCACGACCATCGAAATCGCGTCGTTGAACTCGTGGTGCGGACCCGCGGTGATCGCCTGGAAGCGTTGTCCGAGGAGCGTGAAGTCCACGACCTTGACGGAGCCGGGCGGTCCGCTCGGCGATTCGCTGAGGAGCGGCGTCACGCGGTCGACGCGCGAGTCGGGGAAAATGCTCGCGTAAAACGCGGCGGCCTTGTCGGCGTCCTTTGCGTACCAGAGGTGCGTGAAGATCTTCGTGCGCGTCTTCGTTGCCATGAGCTCTCTCCTTCGATCGTTCGTTGGGGCCGTCGTCGACCAACCGTTCACGACCCGTGCCGGCGGCTCACCTCTTCGCGAAGTCGTTCCTCTTGAGCGCGCAACTCCGGCGTGAATGCCTCACCAAAGTCCTCTGCCTCGAAAACGGGCCGGATTTCGAGCTCCGACTCCTCGCCCGGCATCGGGTCCGGGCAACGGGCGGCCCACTCGAGCGCCTCCTCCATCGACTTGACCTGCCAAATCCAGAAGCCCGCGACGAGCTGATCGGTCTGCGCGAAAGGTCCGCTGGCGATCGTCTTTTTGCCGCCGCTGAAGCGCACGCGCTTGCCCTTCGTGCTCGGGTGAAGGCCGTCGCCCGAGACCAGCACCCCCGCCTTTACGAGCTCCTCGTTGTACTTGCCCATGTCGGTGAGCAGCTGCTCGCTGGGCATCAGACCGGCCTCGGAGTTCTTCGTCGCCTTCACGATCACCATGACTCGCATCGTCCTGCTCCTTGGTTCGAAGGCGGCGCGGTCCGGACGTTGTTGCCCGTGCCCGGCGCCCTCTCTGACCGGGCAACGAACACCCGAGGCCCGGATCGACACGGGCGGGCTTTTTTTTTTTCGCGTTCGCTTTCAGCGAACCGAGCCTCGTGGGAGCCGCCCAGGCCGGTCTCGCTCCGCTCGACGTGGCCTGCCCCACTCGGCTCCTTTTTTCGCGCGCGCACGACGGCTCGGGTCCCGCCTGGGGGTGTGCTCCCTGCGGTCGCACTGGGCACCCAAGCCTGTGCGCGCCCATTTCCAAGGTGAGTGGTTGAAACGACGCCGGCCGATCGCCGGCTCCTGGGAGGGGCCTGCCGGTCACGTGCGTAGGCGTTATCGGACGATCGCATGTTTTTACGGACGCTGCCGGGCCGTCCTGCGACGGAACCCGAAGAAACCCGCCGCAAGAAGGAGCGCAGGCCATAGCGACGGGCGAGCCGGCGCCCCGGCGCTCGTGCAGAGGCACCCGTCATCGCTGCCGTCTCCTGAATCACCGGTATCCCCTTCCCCGCCGCCCGAGCCTTGCCCGCAATCGGCGTCGACCTGAGCGGTACAACCTTCGGGGCAACAGCCGTCGCCGGCCTCGCAGAGCGCAACGACGAGCGCTTTGCACTCCGAGGTACACGCCGCCGGATCGCCGGTGAGCACATCGTTCGTGCACGCGTCGCCGTCGTCGCAAGCGGTGGGGCACGACTCGGGCGGGTCACACGTCTCACCCGGATCGATCGTTCTGTTGCCGCAGACCACGGCGCAGTCCGCGTCGCTCGCTTCGGTGCACCCGGCAGGGCAGCAACCGTCGCCGGCCTCGCACGAGACGACTTGCGTGTGGCCACACGCGACGTTGCAGTTCTCGACGCTGCCGGTCTCGGTGTCCTGCGTGCATGCGTCGTTGTCGTCGCAGGTCGTCGGGCAGGTCTCCTGAGGGTCACACGTCTCGCCGCGCTCGACGGTGCCGTTCCCGCACGTCTCGGAGCAATCGCCGTCGGTCGTCGCGTCACAGCCGGCAGGGCAACATCCGTCGCCATCCGCGCACGTGACGATTGCCGTTTGCGTACACGAGGCATTGCAGTTCGCCGAGCTGCCCGTGAGCGCGTCGATCGTGCATGCATTGCTGTCGTCGCAATCGGTGGGGCACGTTCCCGGTGGGTCGCAGCTCTCGCCTGCTTCGACGGTCCCATTGCCGCACATGGCGGAGCAATCGGCGTCCGAGGTCGCGTCGCACCCCGCCGGGCAGCACCCGTCGCCGTCGGCACAAGATGCGACCACCGTGTGCCCGCACGCCGCATTGCACGTCGACGCATTACCGGTGAGCACATCGATCGTGCACGCATTGCCGTCGTTGCACGTCGCTGGACAGGTCCCGGGCGGATCACACGTTTCGCCCGCCTCCACGACGCCATTTCCGCAGCTCACCGAGCAATCGGGATCCCCGTTCGCATTACATCCTGCAGGACAACACCCTTCCGACGGCCCACAAGCGACGATCGGCTGATAGCCACACGCGACGTTGCAGGTGGCGGAGCTTCCCGTCGTGGAGTCGGTGGTGCAGGCATTGCCGTCATTGCAGGTCGGGCAGCTCGACGCAGGGTCACACGTCTCGCCCGCTTCCACGACGCCATTGCCGCAGCTCACCGAGCAGTCGGAGTCGTTGTTCGCATTACATCCGGCGGGGCAGCACGCGTTGCCGCCCATACACGTCGTGACGGGCGTGTGCGTACAGCTCACGTTGCAGGTAGAGGCGCTCCCGCTCATTGCGTCGGTCGTGCACGCATTGCCGTCGCTGCAGCTGCTCGGGCACGACGACGGCGGGTCACACGTCTCGCCTGGGTCGAGGACACCATTGCCGCACGGGACCGCATTCGGACATCCCGAGCCTTCGGCCGGGCGAACATTGCTCCAATCCGCTGGGCAGCCGACGCCGAACGACCCGGTGGTCGGGTACGTCGTATTCGCGCCCGAGGCGTCGACGACGATGAAGTAGTACGCGTGACAGCCGGAAGGCACCGACACATTACCGAGGTATGTGCCGTTCGTCGCCGACCCTCGCTCGACCGAGAGCGGCGTGCACGTTCCGTCGACGTTCACGTATGCGGCCGACGCGGCGGTGGTCGAATACCAATTGAGCCGCATCTCCAGGTTGGTCCCCGTTTGGGGGTAATGGGCGGCCGCGGGGATCTTCTGCGTCAGCGTCCCCTGGCCGGAGAAGTCCTGCACCGTGTAATTGCCCGCCCCGCCGACGCCGAGACGGCGGTACGCGTTATTGAGGATGTTGTAGCGGTGGCCGTTCTGGACCGTCCACGAGCAGGCGGTGTTCGAAGTGGGCTCCCAGAGCCATTGGTAGAAGATGGTCTTCGGGTCCCCCATGCCCGCGATGTTCTCTGCGATCGTCCCGGTCACACCGAATGCGGATAGCCGGGTGGACCACGTCGTACCGCCCGAGCATGCCGCATTGCCGCCCTGACAGGCGCACCCCTCCGTGCCGTCACACGTACCCGGATAGAGAGATCCGATGTTCGCAACCAGCTGACACGGAGAATCGTGCAGCATGCCGCATTGCGCGCTCGTCAGGTTCGTCGCGTGAAAGCGGGCTCCGCGCGCGTGGTCGTAGTACCACTCGACGGGATTGCGAGGCCCCGAATAACAGGCGCTCTCCGCGCAATTGGAGCACCCCGCCAAATCCGCCTGTGGATCCGAGCGCGCGCGATTCACCATCACGTGGATCATCCGCTCGTACCAGCTCGGAAAGCCGTTTTGCGGCTCACCATAAGGCTGGTGAGCGACGCCGACGGGCTCGGCGCCGTCTTCGAGGGAGCCGTCCTCGCTACAAGCCACCGAGCCCACGCACGCGACGGCGGCGATCGCCATGCTCGTCCGAAGCATGCGGCTCAGGTAACCGCTCGGGACGCTGCGATGTAAAGCGACGCTCTCCAAAAGCGAACGCATCTCCAGGACGAGATGCGTTCTACAGCGTCATTCGATATCGCCGGCGAAACTCGATAAAAAGTTCCGCCACCGTTGTGCTACGGCGCAAATCGGTTGCGTTCATCGTTTGCCGCTTCAACAGCTCCCAAGGGGTGAGGAGCTGTTTCCGCGGCAAACAAGGGGCAACCTTTGCCCCCGGCGCCTGTTGTTGATGCGCGAAGACCGGTCGAGGCGACCGGTCTTCGCTGTAACACGTTCGCTCAGTGCGCCTTCTTGTCGGCCGGCTTCTTGGAAGACTTCTTTTCGGACGAAGCCTTCTTGTCGCCTTTGCCCTTCTTGGACGCGACCTTCTTGGTATCGCTCTTGTCGCCTTTGCTGCCGCCGCTCGAGCCGCTGAGCCTGATTTCCAATTTGTCGCCGCGGACCTTCACCTTGTAGGCGGGGACCTCGCCCTTGAACTTCATACGAATCTCGGCGACGCCTTCGCGGTTCTCGACGTCGACGGCGGCGAGGCGCTTGTCCTTGCGAACGATCGCGCTCGAAGACGACACGCTCTCGTGCTTCGGCACGACGATCGAAAACCCATTTTCGATCTCGCTGCCGGAAAATCCCTCGATGGGCCCGTCCATCTTCACGAGGAAGGGCTTCGCATTGTTCACCTCGCCATTGCCCCACTCGGTGACGAGATCGCTCTTGCCGCCCTCTTCGCCTTCGTCGCCGCCGGCGCCGTCATCGGCCGCTTCACCCTTCTTCGCCTGGGCGCTCGGAATGGGCGGAATGACCTGCTCGGTCGTCGAGAGCGGCGTCGGGCCATAAAGCGGAATGTCCGCCGTCGCGGGCGCGCCGGGGATCGGTGGAATGCCCTGCGCCACGGACTTCTTCGCATCGGCCGACGCGACGACCGCAGCGCCCGGCTCTTCGGTCTTGCCGCCGAGCGCCTTCGAGACACCGACAACGCCGAGGACGAGGGCGAGGCCGGCGGCCGCGCCGACGACGATGCCCTTCTTCGAGCGCTTCGACACCGGTGCCGGTGCCTCTTCGACCTCTTCGGCGTTGCCGAGATCTTGGCGGACGACGCGGCGACCTTCGCTGGTCAACGCGCCGCCGGGCGGCGGAGCCGTCACGCGACGCGGAGCATTCGCCTTCTTGGCTTCGGCGCGCGCCTCGCGGCGCTTGTCGAGGGTGCCTTTGATCGACGAAAAGAAGCTCTTCGCCGAGGTCCCCATCTTGGAGAACGCCGGCGCGATGGAGGCAGCGGCCTTCGCCGTCAGATCCTTCGCCTTGTCCTGCGCGGCGCGAAGCTTGTTCGGTGCGCCCAGGCCCTCGTCGTCGTCCGCGGGCTCGGCCGCGACGATCTCCCGCGAGGCGGGCTTGTCGGCGTCGGCGGCGGGCTTCTTCGGGGGCTTCGACGGACGCGATGCCGCCGTCTGCTCCGTGTCGGCGGCGACGCGCTTCGACGCCGGCGTGCCAGCGATCTTCGTCGGCGGCTCGGCCTCGATCTCCGGATCCGCCGACTTGGCAATGGCGACACCTTTGCCGACGGCGACGGCGTCGAACCGAAGCGACACCACGAGCTGCGGAATGCTCGTCGACGGGTCGACCTCGACCTTCACGGCGTCGACGAATCCTTCACGGCGATCGCCCGCGTCCACGTCCTCGACCTCGACCTGACGGCCGAGCTTCAAGAACTCGAGCGACGAACCGACGCAAACGTCTTTGTCACTTCCGTCACGGACGCGCGCCTTCATCGGAGAGGCGAGTCCCTCGATGTGGAGCTTCACGCGGGCGTTGGATGCAATCTTGGGCTTCGCGGGAGCAGCGGGCTCGGCCTCTGCCGGCGCACCTTCGCTCTCCTCTGCGCAGAGCTCCTTCAAGGCCGTTTCGGTCTCCTCGTCGAGGTCGACGAACTTGAGCCCGAACTCGCCGCCGCGCGCTTGCTCCGTCGCCCAGAGGACCTCGCCGATCGCGACGACCTCGGTGCCGGGGCCGTCGAAGCGGCAGACGAGCCGATCGCCGATCTGCGGCAGATAGGCGGTTCGCAACCGCATGCCCTGGCTCGAAACGTCGACGCTCTCGGCCTCGAACGCGGCGCCTCCCTCGGCTTCACCGACCGCGACCATCGCCTCGAAGTGCACACGCTGCCCCGAAGCCCTGCGGCGATCCTTCGCCGCGTCTGCCGTACGAACGCCTCGACTCGTCATTGGACGATCTCCTTGCAAAACCGGCCTTACGTCCTTCGTCCGACCTTGGCCAAGTTCTCATCGCGGCGTTCGAGAGCGCGCGTTGGACCGACCGGCGCCGAGACATCGGCGGCGAGCTGGGTGCTATGCTCCCGGCAGATGAGCGGTGGTCCCGTTTCCAAAGCCCCGCCGACCGATGCCGCATCTTCGCCGCCACAAGAGCGTGAAGGCGCTTCGGGCGGCTCGACCTCGACGGCGGCCGAGCCCGCGCGTGACATCGTGTTCGTGCGAGGGCCGTCGGAGGATGGGCGCGGTCTCGACATCCTTCGGCTGAAGAACGACGAGCTGTCGGCGGGCGAGCTTCGCGAGGCGAAGGATGGGCAGCCGATCAACGGCGAGCTGATCAAGCTGTCGCAACGCTCCGAGCACGACCGCCTCTACGACGTCGAGGTCCTCGCCGAAGGGCCGCGCGCAACCACCACCGCGCCCGCGCAGCCGCGAAAAGGTCCGCCCAAGGTGGCGAGCGACGCCTACCGCGCCGGCTGGGAGAGCATCTTCGGCGCCCGCAAGCCGCCGGGGCTCAATTAGGCCCGAAGCGACCAAAGCCCCGCTTCGACACGGCTGCCCGCGTCGGCTATGCCGTGCCCCGTGCGAGGCCCTGAACACGAGCGCGACAGCGGCTCCGGAGCAACCATCGGCGAGCATGTCGGTGATCTGACCGAGCTGCTGGCCGAGGAGCGACGCCGGCGGCTACCGCGATACGAGCTGCCCGAAGAGCGTTCGGTCGTCACGTTCGATGCCGTCGCCGAACGTCTGACGGAGGCGAACCGGGTCGATGTCACCGGCGTGCACGGCTCCGCCGCTGCGCTCGCGGCGCGCGCGGTGGTTCGGAGCGGCCGCCGGGTGCTGTTCGTGACGAGCGACGCCGATACGGCGCAGCGCGCCCGCGACGATCTGCGTTTCATGCTCGGCCAGGGCGCGACCGTCCTGTCGCTCTCGCACAACGACGTCAGCCCCTACGCCGACATGAACCCGGATCGACGCGCCGCGCAGCTCCGGCTCGCGACGCTCGCGCACTTGTCGCGCGGCCTGCCGTTCGACGCGATCGTCGTCCCGATCGGTGCGCTCTCCCGGCACGTCGTCCCGCGCGACGTCCTCGAGGCTTTCAGCGAGCTCGTGCAGGTCGATCAAGAGCTCGACCGAGACACCTTCGTCTCGCGCCTCGCGGAGGCGGGTTACGCGCGCGGGCCGCTCGTGGAGGATCCGGGAACCTTCGCCGTGCGCGGCTCGCTCGTGGACGTGTGGTCACCGTCGGCGGAGCGTCCCGTGCGCATCGAGCTCTTCGGCGACGGTGTGATGTCGATCAAGGAGTTCGACTCCGAGACGCAGCGAACGCTCGGGGAAGTGCGCGAGGCGTTCTTCTGCCCCGCGCGCGAGATCCCGATGTCGCGTGAGGCCGTCGCCCGCGCGCGCGAGCGCGTTCGGGCGCTCTGCGATGCGATCGACATGCCGAGCAACAAGGCACGTTTGCTCGTCGAGGACGTCGCGTCGGGGCGCGCGTTCTTCGGCGCCGATGGTTTCATGCCGGCTTTCGTCGACCCGGCGCCGCTCTCGGAATACCTACGCGGCGACCTCGTCGTCCTGCTCGAAGATCCACCTTCGCTCACGCGCGCACTGCGCGAAGAGCTCGACCGCGCGCGCGAAGACGACGCGAACAAGACGCAGTCCGTCCGCTTCCCGCTCGCATCGTTCTACCGGGACGAAGCCGATGTCGCGCGCGACCTCGCCTCGCGCAAAGTCCTCGGCCTGCACCGAGCGGCCAGCGTCGGCGAGCCCATCGGAGGGTCTGCGGATCTCGGCTCGTTCGAGCTCGCGCCCGAAGATGCGCCGACGGTGTTCACGTTCGACCAGAGCGACGTCGAGCGAGCGGTCCACGACAAGCGCAGCGCGGGAAAGACGCAGGCTCTCGAGCCCCTCGAGGATCGGCTGCGCCATTGGAGCGAGCTCGGCTTTTCAGTCGGCATCGTCGCTCGCACGCAGACCCAGCTCGACCGCATCGTGCAGCTTCTCGCGCATCGAGGGATCGTCGTCGAGCCGGGCGCAGCAGACGCCGTGGAGCGGCTGCTCGAGCACGCGCCCGAGCCTCGCGCGATGGTGGTGCAGGGCTCGCTTTGCCGCGGTGTGGTGGCGCCGCTCGCGTCCGCCGTGTTCCTCACCGAGGAAGAGATCTTCGGCGCGCGCGCGGCTCGCCGTGTGCGCCGCGCCGACGGAGCCTCGAAGACGAAGAGCTCGCGGGCGTTCGTCGAAGACCTGAAATCGCTTTCGATCGGCGACTACGTCGTGCACGTCGAGCACGGCATCGGGCGTTACCTCGGGCTCGTGCACCGCGACGTCGGTGCGACGCGCGTCGACCTGCTCGTCGTGGAATATGCCGGTGGCGACAAGCTCTACTTGCCTGTCTACCGCCTCAATCAGATTCAGAAGTACGCCGGCGGCGAGGGCGCGCCGAAGATGGATCGCCTCGGCGGCCAAACCTTCGCCAAGACGAAGGCGCGCGCCGAGCGCGAGGTGCGCCAGATGGCCGATCAGCTCTTGCGAATCTACGCAGAGCGGCGGGCGGTCACCCGCGAGCCCCTCCCCTCGCCCGACGACGAATACCGCGCATTCGAGGCGACGTTCCCATTCGACGAGACCGCGGACCAAGCGCGCGCCATCGGCGATGTCGAGCGCGACCTGGAAATGCCCTCTCCGATGGATCGATTGGTGTGCGGCGACGTCGGCTTCGGAAAGACCGAGATCGCGATTCGAGCGGCCTTCCGCGTCGCGAGCCAGGGGCGACAAGTTGCGATTCTGTGCCCGACGACGGTGCTCGCCTATCAGCATTACCTAGGATTTTCGGCGCGCATGCGCGAATACCCACTCGTCGTCAAAGGCCTGTCGCGCTTTTCGTCGAAGGCCGAGCAGGACGAGGTGATTCGCGGTCTCAAAGCAGGAACGGTCGATGTCGTCATCGGCACGCATCGGCTGCTTTCGAAGGACGTCCATTTCAAGAAGCTCGGCCTCGTCGTGGTCGACGAAGAGCAGCGATTCGGCGTCGGCCACAAAGAGCGAATGAAGCAGCTCAAGACGAGCGTCGACGTCCTCACCCTCACGGCGACGCCCATCCCGCGCACGCTTCAAATGGCGATTTCCGGCATTCGGGACATGTCGGTCATCACGACGCCGCCGGTCGATCGACGCGCCATTCGCACGCTGGTGACGCGGTGGGATGCCAACGTGCTGCGGGACGCGGTGGAGCGAGAGCTCGATCGAGGCGGACAAATCTTCTTCGTCTACAACCGTGTCGAGGGCCTCCACGAGCGGGCCGCACGATTGCAAGAGCTGGTGCCGCGCGCGCGCATTGCGGTCGCCCACGGCAAGATGAGTGAGACCGCGCTCGAGCGCTCGATGCTCGATTTCGTCGAGGGTCGGTACGATGTCCTCTGCGCGACCGCGATCGTGGAGAGCGGGCTCGACATCCCGCGCGCCAATACGATGATCATCGACCGCGCGGATATCTTCGGCCTCGCGCAGCTCTACCAGCTTCGCGGACGGGTCGGCCGGTCGAAGGAGCGCGCGTATTGTTTCCTCGTGACGCCGCCGCAAAACGAGATGTCCGACGAGGCGCGGTCGCGCATCGAAGCGATAGAGCGTCACACCGAGCTCGGCTCGGGCTTCCACGTCGCGTCACTCGACCTCGAGCTCCGCGGCGGCGGCGATCTCCTCGGCGCCGAGCAGAGCGGCACCATCGGCTCCATCGGGTTCGAGCTCTTTTGCCAAATGCTCGATCAGGCCGTGCACGAGCTCCGCGGCGAGCCCGTCGTGCACGACATCGATCCGGAGCTGTCGGTCGACGAGGAAGCGCTCTTGCCCGACGATTACATCGAAGACGTCGGGGTCCGTCTTTCACTCTACAAGCGTCTCGCGAGCGCGGACGGCGAAGGCGAGGTCGACGAGATCGCGGTGGAGATGGAGGATCGCTTCGGCCCTCCGCCCGACGCCGCGAAGCGCCTCATTCGTTTGATGCGGCTCAAGACGGACCTGCGCCGCCTGAGGGCGCTCGGCTGCGAAGCGACCTCGCGCGGCGTGACGATCCATCTGGCAGAGGACACGCCGCTCGAGATCCCCAAGGTGCTCGCGCTCGTCCAGGCGAAGAAGTCCCCGTACAAGATCACGCCGGACATGCGCATCACCCGCCGCATCTCGGAAGCCGAGGCGGTGAAGGGTGGGCTCGATGCAGCGGATCTCGTGATTGGGGAGCTCGCGCGCTGCGCGAAAGCCGCCTGACGAATCCTGAGCCCTGACGCGGCTCCCGCGTCACTAACTCCCTGAGAGCGCGGAGAGGCCCCGCGGCGCGGGTGCGCCCGCGCCGAGAAGGGAGCATTGTCGTGTTGTTCAAAACCCTGAAGGGCGGGGCGCGCCTCGCCTGGTCGGTCGCGACTTGTGTGCTCGCGAGCTCCGGGCTGCGGATCGACAACCTCAGCCGGTACACACTCGTGACGCTGGCCCTCGGCGCCGTCGGATACGGCGCGCACCACGCGATCGTCGCCGACGTGGCCGAGAGCGGGCGAATCTGGCTCGTCTACGCCTACTTCGCCGCGCTGTTCGTGACTCGTTATGTCTATCTCTTCACGAGCTTCGGCCGCGGCGGAATCGCCGACACCCTCATTCACTGGTTCGGAGAAGAACGCGGATACCGAATCTACGAGATAGGAACCGCGTGGATGTTCTTTCAGCGAGGGCTCACCTTCGCCCCGCTCGTCGCGCTGCATCCGTGGTCGCTCCTGTCGTTCGCGGAGTCGACCCCGGTCGCCCACGCTTCCTTGAAGACCTTTTGCGTCGTCGCCGGAGCGGCGCTCGCGCTCCTCGGGTTCGTGGTCAATACCGCATCGACCCTCGTGGTCGGCTTCGACGTCTACTATTACAAAGACCTCTTCTTGCGCCGCGCCGTCGGCACGTTCGAAGTGCGCGGCCCTTATCGCTATTGGTCCAATCCGATGTACGGAATCGGCCAATGTAGCGGCTATGGCGCAGCGTTGATGCTCGGCTCGGTCGACGGGCTGGCCGCGACGCTGGTCAATCAGCTCTTTATGTACGGGTTCTATTACCTCGTCGAAAAGCCCCACATCACGGCCGTCTTCGGGTCTCAGGCCCCGCCGGCATCCGAGCCCGCGCCCGCGAACGTGATCGCGCTGCCGACCCGCGCTCGTCCGATCGACGTCGCCGTCGCGGATTGACCACACGACGCGCCCAAAGGAGATGGTCCGGTGGCCCCTACGATTGCCACGACGGCGCTGTTGTTCGCCGGCATTGCAGCGCCTGCGTCGAGCGCCCTCGCCGACGGCGCCAAAGAGCGGGACCCGCGCGTCTGGTCCGTGGCGGAGGAGAGCGCGTTGTCCCGCTATGGCACGTTCGGCGTCGGCCAATACGCCCGCGGCGTCGTCCACGGGGAGGCCGGGGTCGCGCGGGTCGACGTCGGCCTCGGCGAGACGTGCGTCGCGTTTGCGCTCGGCCGCGCAGTCATGGCGCAAGCCGGGTATCAGTACGGTGGACACGCATTCGTCGGTATCGGCCAATGGCGTTGGTCAGCCAAACTGGGTCTGAACCCGGAGACGGGCGCGACGAGCGCCGGCATCGGCTATGGCGCTCCGCTCCTGCCGATGCCCAGTCTCATCACGTCCGCTGCGCGCCGCAGCTACGTCGAGCTGGTTCGCACCGATATGGCGGCGCAGCTGCTCGACGGGGCCATCGCCGCGGCGACTCCGGTGACCGACGTGCTGGGCGCAGGGCGTGCCCTTCCGTTCGGTGTCGGTGCCCAAGCCGGCTTCGCGCCCGAGGACTTCGGTGCGTATGCCTTCGTCGGGGTGCAGGGCTCGCTGTGAGACGGGATTTGGGCTTCGGCTACGCAGCGGCCTTCTTCAATCGCTCCAAGAAGACGTGGAGCGCACCGACGACCTGGGCGCCCTCGCCGATTGCGCCGCCGACGCGCTTCACGGATCCGCAGCGGACGTCCCCGACGGCGAAGACGCCGGGAACGCTCGACTCGAGCGGGGAATTGTCATTGCCGGTGACGACATACCCATTGCGATCGAGCTCGACGCCGCAACCCGCGAGCCAAGACGTCGCGGGCTCGGCGCCAATGAAGAGGAATACGTGACGAATCGGCGCGCTCGCCTCGACCCCGTCCCGCCGCGAGCGCCAGCGAACCAGCTCCACGCCGACGCTCGCGCTGCCCTCCAGCGCCACGATTTCGGTCTCCGGCATCAATTCGATGTTGGGCATCGCTCCGATGCGGTCGACGAGGTATTGCGACATGTGCGCCGATAGCTTGGCGCCGCGAATCATCATTCGAACCTTCGCCGCGTGGCCGGCGAGGAATACCGCCGCCTGCCCGGCGGAGTTGCCGCCGCCCACGACGATGACGTCCTGCCGCGCGCAGAACGTCGCCTCGAATGGCGAGGCCCAATACCAAACGCCGCGGCCCTCGAAAGCGCTCAGGTTGTCGATGGCCGGGCGCCGGTACCGCGCACCGCTCGCGACGACGACCGACCGACAGCGAACCCGCCGGCCGTCGTCGAGCTCGAGCGCGAGCAGGCCGTCCTTGCGTTTGCAATCGAGCGTCTTGACCTCGATCGGGATGACGACCTCCGCGCCGAACTTTCTCGCTTGTGCGTATGCGCGCCCGGCGAGCGCCATCCCCGAGATTCCCGTCGGAAACCCGAGGTAGTTTTCGATTCGCGCGCTCGCGCCGGCCTGCCCACCGAATGCGTGCTGCTCGAGGACCACGACCGCGAGGCCCTCCGACGCGGCGTAAACGGCAGTTGCCAGACCGGCGGGCCCACACCCGACGATGGCGACATCATAACTCTCGCGCGCGAGGCTCTCGGGTACCAGGCCTAAGGCGTGCGCGAGGGCCGCGTCGCTCGGATTGCGCAGGACCTCACCATCGAGACAGATGACGAGCGGCAGCTCGGACGGATGAGGCGCGAGCCGGCCGACCACGTCGAGCGCAATGGGATCGGCGGCCGGATCGAGCACGCGGTGCGGGTGACCATTGCGACGAAGAAATGTCTCCAAACGCTCGACGTCGGGAGACGCCGGCGTGCCGATGACGAGGGGCCCTCCCTCGCCGAGCTGGAGCAGCGCGACCCGCCGGAGGATGAGGGCGCGCATCATCCGCTCGCCGAGGTCCGCCTCCTGAACGATGAGCGCTCGCAGCTGCTGCGCTCGAATCAACAGCGTCTCGACGTCGCCTTCGGCCCGCCCGTCGACGAGGGCGATCGCCTGATCCGAGAGCGAGGCGAGCTCCGCGATGAATTGCCCCCGCCCCTGATCGACGACGGGCGTCACGTGCCCCAGGCCGTCGTGCGCGGTAATGGCGACATGCCCGGACAGAATGACGTACATCCCCTCGCGGGCCTGCCCGGCCTTGAACAACACGTCGCCGTCGGAGAAGCGCCTCGAGCTTCCGTAATGGCGAACCTTCTCGATCTCGGCGTCGGTGAGCGAAAAGAACGCCTGCTCGAAACGAGCACCCATCACGGCATGCGCCGCGTCCTCGACATCGCTCGAATGCTGAGGCGACATGCTGACGAGGAAGCGCGATGTGTGCCGCGCTCAACCGCCGCCCGCGCAGCCGAACGCGCAAATATCGAACAGCACTTCGACCTCGCCGTCCGCTGGGTAATCGAACGTCGCCGGGTTCGCTGTGGCGATGAGCCCGGTGGGCGAGCCGAAACACGCGTGCGTGGCGGGATCACACATGCAATCGCCCTCGCCGCAGGCCGAATAGCCCGTCGCGGCGATGCGGAACGTCGCTGCGGGCGCCGCGACGACTTGCCCGCAAGACGCCTGACCGGGAGAGTTCTGATAACAGCCCTCCGGCATCTCGACGCGCGTGATGCCGCGACCGTCCCAAGGCAGCTCGAGCGTTGCGCCGGGAAGGAGCTCGTAGCTCTCGGGCGCGCATGGACCACACGCGATCTGCTCTTCGTGTTGAAGATCCTCGCAGCTCTGAAAACAAGCTTCGGGCGACCAATAGGCCACGGACCCCGGCGACGTCGTATCGAACTCGAGATCGATGTGGCTGCACGTCGACGGCAAGAACACCGTGAGCCCGGTCTCGTTGCGAAATCGAATCGTCACCGGCGATCCTTCGGGCGCGTCAGCGAACGCCGCACATGCGCCCGAGCCGCCGTCTCCGCCCCCACCGACGCCCCCGGCGCCCGCTCCTCCTTCGTCGCCGCCGCCGGAAGCGTCGATGATTTCGCTCTCACAACCGGCGGTGATGGCAACCAGCAGCGAGGCCCATGCGACGAAGCGGCAAGACATGATCGGAATCGATAGCATGCTGGGCGCGTAAGCTCTGCTCGTTCCCGACTTCCGCCACTCTTCCATGCTTGCTCCTTCCCATTTTCATGTTGCGTCGCGGTCGCGCCGAACGACGCTCGCGGCCGTCGTGTGGTTCGGTATGGCGACCTCGTGTGGAGCGTCGCCGCTTCCGGTTTGCCCAGCAGGGACACGCGCGGCAGGCGGCGAACCTCCGAAGTTCTGGGCGGCGTGGTGCGAAAAGCGCGACGGCACACGCCACGGCCCGATCGTCGGCTTCAACGAGGACGGCTCGAAGCTCTACCAGGGCGCGTACCTCGAAGGCCGCTATGACGGGCGATTCGTGGGCTTCGATTACGACGGAGACGAGATCGGCTCGTTCCAGATCCGCCGCGGCACCGGGCCCTGGAAGCTCTGGCATGCGAGCGGTGCGGTGGCGCAGACGGGAACGTACAAAGACGGAAAGAAGGAGGGCACCTGGGTCTCCTTCTACGAAAACGGCAAGAAGTCCCAAGAGGGCCAATTCGAGTCGGACCTCGAGGTCGGTTTGTTTCGATGGTGGGCGCCGGATGGGCAACCGACCTCGGAGGTGACGTACGAGCGCGGGCGTTACCACGGCGTACAAAAGACCTTCGACGAGAAGGGCGCGCTGCTCGAGGAGGCCGAATACGTCCACGGCAAGCGAACACGGCTGACGCGCTGGGAAGCCGGCGCGGTCGTCTCGAACGAAACGTTCCCGCTGCCCGAGCCTCCGTCGGGGCCCGCCGTCACGCGCAAACACCCGGGCATCGAAGAGCGCTGGCAAGCGTGCTCCGCGCACCACGACTGCGAGGTCTTCGAGACGGCGTGTTGCGCGTGCGGGGCGAAAGACTACGTCTCCGCGAGCTTCGTCTTCGCGGCCGACGTGCGGCACGCCCTCGCGAAGGAACGAAACTGCAGCTCGCCGTGCCCTGCACAAGAATGCGTGGCGGTGCGCGCGCGTTGCGACGAGGGGCGATGCGTGACCGTCGAAGACTGATGCGCTCGTTGGCGCTTTTCGCGGCTTGGGCCGTCGCGTGCAGCGACGCGTCGATCGAGCCCCGCAAAATGGAGGCGGTGCGCGCAGCCACGGTCGAGACCGGTGCGCCGGAGATAGCCGCGACGGAACAGGCGAGCGCGAGCAGCACGTCTCCGGCGAGCGCGTCGGTCGCTTCGTCGTCGAGCGCCGCGCCGTCGGCCTCGGTCGTGACGGTGCCGCCCGCCGCGCGCCGCGGGTTATGGATGTGGGAGTTCGGAAAGAACGCGCCCGCACCCGAGCGCGCCGCCGAGCTCGCGGCGTCGTGGGGTGTTCATCGCGTGTTCATCAAAGGCTCGAACGGCAACGTCGGTCCGCGCTGGTGGAGCAACGCGAGCAAGGAGAACGTCGCCGCTTTCGCGGATCGTGGCATCGAGGTCTGGGTGTTCGGCTATTTCTACGCTCCGGATCGTCCCGACGCGGACGGCCGCACGTGGGGCTCGCTCGACGAGCAGGTCGATTCGATCCTGAAGGTTGCGCTCGCGCCGGGGGTAAAAGGTGTCGTCGTCGACGCCGAGGAAGAGTTCAAAGAGCGTCCCGAAGACGCGATGAAGCTCTGCCGGCTGTTGCGCGCGAAGATCGGCGAGCGCTCGCTCGCGTATACCTCCTACGGCTGGATCAGCCCGCACTCGAAGTTCCCGTTCAAGGCCTTCGACCGTCACTGCGGGGACGCGTTCCTCCCGCAGGTCTATTACGCATTCGGTTGGCCCGGCGACGTCACGGGCAGCCTCGAGCGCCTCGACAAGGACGTGCGTGCGCTCGGGCTGAAGGCGCCGATATGGCCCGTTCAAAGCAACGAGCGGGACCCGTCGGTCGAGAAGATGACCGAGTTCTTCGATCGCACGAGCCCGGACGCGAGCATCTTTTACATGCACCCCGACGGCAGTCCGCAAACGGCGAAGCTCGGAAAGCTGAAATTTCGATAGGTAGCGCGCGCGGACGTTCGCTGGCTTGCCGACCGATGGTATGGTCCGCCCCCACGATGGCAGAGGAGACCGACAAGACGGGGCGTGACGACGATCGCGCCTCCGAGCCGCCCACCGACGACGCGAACGCTCGCGACGAGGACGACGCCACGGACGAGGCCGACGAGCCGGAAGCGAAGGAGCCGCCGAAGAAGGCGACGAAGCGCGCTGCCGACGTGGCCGCTCCCGCGCCGGAGGCTCGGTCCGCCGTCACCGTTCGAGCGGTGACGCCGCCGCCGCCAGCCGCGTCGCTCGGCAAGAGCGTGACGGCGTTCTTGTTCGTGATGTTTCTGCTGATGGGCGGCTTCTGGTTCCTCGGGACCGCGGAATCGCCGTTCGGCAAGCCGGGCCAGCCGAAGTGGAAGGTCGGCAAGACGGAGACGATCACGCTCACGCTCGATCCGAAGGACGACGACAACCTAGCCTGCGCTTCGGAGACGGCCATCGCCGGCAAACGTTGCGAGTTCAAGAGCAAGACCGAGAAAACGGCGGAGAAGCTCGACGACTCGACGATGCTCAAGCCCTACAAGACGACGGCCGACGAACCGCTGCTCGCAGCCGGTGTTTGGAGCGCGCCCGAGATCGCGAAGGGCAAACGCCCCAACGGCCGCTTCAACTACAAGTGCCAGTTCAAGGTCGAAGGAAAGATCACGCGACCTCTGGTGCGGTGGAATGTCGCAGGTCAGTGGGGCGAGCAAGAAGGGGACTGGTTCGTCGGCTCCGTGTCGAATTGCACCGTCGAGAAGTGAGCTAGCCACCAATCGACCGAGCGTCTGCACCGGCTCTGTCGCGGTGATGCTCGTCGTCGAAATGTCGCGCGGACGCGGAGCACGCAGCTGCCGTCCGCGCTAGCGTCTTGATAGGCTGCCGGCCCGGGGGGACACGATGCAGGAGCTTCACGAGGCGGACGAGCTCGCTCGTCTGCGGCGGGAGAACCAACTTCTTCGCGAGGGCAGGCTCGAGCTCGTGCAGGAGCTCAATCGGATCATCGCGCTCGGCGACTTCGCGATGCGATGCGCGACCGCGGGTGAGCCGTCGGAGGTCCTCGAGCGCGCGCTGGACCTCGTCGGAAGTGTCCTCGGGATGGAGCAGCGGACCGCGTTCGGGCTCTCTGGTGATCGTGTCGACGTGCGCGCGTTCTCGCGCCGCGCACCGGAGTCGAGGCTCACCGCGGGCGACACCTCGCGCGCGATTTCGCCGAACGTCGCGGCCTACCTTCGCAGCCTTCCCGTCGCGACGATCGTGCGATGCGACGAAGAAGGCGCGGGCCGGCTCGAGGGCCTCCTCGACGTATTGTTTCCGCACGCGGCGCCACACGGAACGGCGCTCGTCATCCCGTTGAAGCCGCTCCCCGGCGAGACGATCGGCGCCATCGTCGCATGCAACCGGAGCGGCCCTGCTTCGGACCGCACGTTCGGCCCGAAGGAGAACGACGCGACGTTCCTCGTGCTCCTTTCGAACCACGTCGACCGAGCGCTGCAATCCGCGTTGCTGGTCGCCGACCTTCGCGCACGCGGCGAAGAGCTCGCGGAGAGCACGCGGCGCTTTCGAGAGAACCTCGCGCACTTGAAAGGCACCGAGGAAGAGCTCGTCAAGGCGCGCTCGTTCCAGTCGCTGGCGCGCCTCGCCGGCGACGTCGCGCGAGACTTCAGCGATCTGCTCGCCGACATCAAACATCACGTCGGTCGGCTCGACCAAGACCTGCCGGCGAGGTCGAGCGGACGGGACGACGTCGCGGCGATCGGCGCGGCGGTCGATCGCGCGACACGGATCACACGACAGCTGCTCGAGCTCGGCGCCCCCTCCGCCGAGCCGCGGGACGAGCAGCGCTGAGCGCTGTCAGGACATCGACTCGAGGACGACGGCGATGCCCTGGCCGCCGCCGATGCACGCAGAACCGACGCCGATGCGCTTGTTCGCGCGACGGAGCGCGTACACGAGGTTCGCCGTGATGCGCGCGCCGGAGGCGCCGAGCGGGTGACCGAGGGCAATGGCTCCACCGTTCACGTTCACCTTCTCTTCCGGCAACTCGAGCTCCTTCTGAACCGCGAGGAACTGCGGCGCGAAGGCTTCGTTCACGTCGAAGAGGTCGACGTCGGCGATGCCGATGCCGGCGCGGTCGAGCGCATTGCGGATCGCCGGAGCCGGCCCGATGCCCATGATGTTCGGATCGACGCCCGCAACCCCCCATTGCACGAGCTTCGCGAGCGGCTTGATGCCCTTGGCCTTCGCCCACGCTGCGTCACACACGATGAGCGCGGCTGCGCCGTCGCAGATGCCGGACGCGTTGCCGGCGGTGACGACGCCGTCCTTCTTGAACACCGGAGGAAGCTTCGCGAGGATCTCCATGGTCGTCGACGGCCGCGCATGCTCGTCCTTGTCGACCACGATCTCCTTCTTGCCGGCCTTCACGGTGACCGGCGTGATCTCGTCCGCGAAGCCCCCGGCCTCTTGCGCGGCGGCCCAGCGCTGCTGCGAGCGGAGCGCGAAGCGGTCGGCGTCTTCGCGCGAAATGCCGTATTTCACGGCGAGGTTCTCGGCGGTGATCGCCATCGGCGTCTTGGTGTAGCTGTCGGTCAGCGCCTCCCAGAGCGAATCGAGCATCACCGGCGGCTTGCCGAACTTCGCGCCGCCATCGCGCAGACCGAACACGAGGTGCGGCGCCTGCGACATGTTCTCGCTGCCTGCCGCGAGGACGACCTCGGCGTCGCCGAGGAGGATCTGCTCGGCGGCGGTAACCACCGCCTGGAAGCCGGAGCCACAAAGGCGGTTCACCGTGAGCGCCGGCCGCTCGATGGGCACACCGGCCTTCAGGCCGACGTGGCGCGCGCCGTAGATGGCGTCGGGGCTCGTCTGCTGGACGTTGCCGAGGATGACCTGATCGATGCTCGACGGATCGATGTTTGCCTGGGCGAACGCGGCCTTGGACGCGTGCACGGCGAGATCGATGGCGCTCACATCCTTGAACGCGCCCGACAGTGCGCCGAACGCAGTGCGCTTCGCGGCGACGATCCAAATCTCTTTCGAAAGCTTGCGGGAACGACCGGTGCTCATGCACGGCGTTCTACTCCGGTGCCGCGGACCTCGCTACCCTCCACTCCGCCATGCCGGAGCAACCGGACGTCACCGTCTACGTCGAGCACATCGCGTCGCGCACGGTCGGACACACGCTCGAACGCGTGCGTTTCGCGAGCCCGTTCGTGCTGCGCACGGCCGTTCCTCCCATTCGCGAAGCCGAAGGGAAAAAGGTCGTCGGGGTAAGACGCCTCGCGAAGCGGATCATCATCGCGCTCGAAGCCGAGCTCTTCATCGTGATTCACCTGATGGTCGCGGGCCGTTTTCGGTTCCTCGAACCGGGCGCGAAGATCCCCGGCAAGCTCGGCCTCGCCGCGTTCGACTTCGACACCGGCTCTCTGATCCTGACCGAGGCGAGCACGAAGAAGCGCGCGTCGATCCACCTCGTCAAAGGTGACGCTGCGCTCGCAGATTTCGACCGCGGGGGCATCGAGCCTCTCGACGTGCCGTTCGAAGAATTCGCGGAGGCATTGAAGGCCGAGAACCACACCCTCAAGCGCGCGCTCACCGACCAAACGATCTTGAGCGGCATCGGCAACGCTTATTCCGACGAGATCCTCCACCGCGCGCACTTGTCGCCGCTCAAGCAGACCCGGGCGCTCTCCGACGACGAAATGCGCCGCCTCTACGAGTCGACACACGCCGTGCTCGTCGAGTGGATCGATCGGCTGCGCAAGGAGTACGCGAACGCGTTCCCCGAGGGCGTGACGGCGTTCCGCGAGGAGATGGCCGTCCACGGCCGCTACGGAAAGCCGTGCCCCGTTTGCGGCACCAAGATCCAACGCATCGTCTACGCCGACAACGAGACGAACTACTGCCCCGATTGCCAGACCGAAGGTCGCCTCCTCGCAGACCGATCGCTCTCGCGCCTGCTCGGCAAAGACTGGCCTCGCACGATGGAAGAGCTCGAGGAGAAGCGTCCAGCGGTGCAGCGAAAGGCGAACCCGGAGCGAAGCACGAAGGTGAAGAAGACGCCCGGTCCTAGCGCGGCGGCGGCTCCGCCGGCCGACTCGGCACAGGCGACCGAGAAGGCGGACGCGCCGAAGAAGGCGCCGGAGCCGAAGAAGACGAAGAAGGCAGCGGGGAAGACGCAACAGCCGCCGCGCTGACGATGGCCTGAGGCCTTCGCGCGACACCGACGACGACAGGCCCGCGCCCGCGCCGCACCACGACCTCGACGCGCAACCCGGGCGCGGACTCGAGCGCCTCGGACACGCAAACCGGGCCGCACGAAGGCTGGGATGGTGGGCACTGCGCGCGGCCTCCCGCGACCGCGACCGGACCGCTCTTCTCGTCTTCGGCGAGGAACTTCGGGTCGCCGTCGGAGCCTGCGACGATGAACACGTCGAGCTCCATCACGCCGAGACCACCGTGGGCGATGGCCGTGAAGCACTCGTCCCCTTTCGGCGCGAGCGGCAAGGCAGCGCGCTCTCCCTCGCCGATCTTCGCCTCGAACAACGCGAGCTCGCCGGCTGCGTCTCTTGCTTCGACGCGACTGGTGTCGATCACCGACTGCGCCGTCAGCGATTGCGGGGTCGTGCTGGCGAGCGGGTGCGACGGGCGGGCGAGCGTTTCGACGAAGTACGGGCGTGCGGCGGGATCGCGTGGGTCGATCTCGAAGAGCGGCGTACGAAGAGGGCCGGCGGCCGACCCTTCCGTGTCCACCACGGCCTCGCCGGGCGCCGGCGGCTTGGGAGCTGGAGGAAAGGTCATCTCGCTCCCGCATCCGGCGATGGCCCACCCGACGAGCGCGAGCGCGACCACGCGCTCGCCGGTTCCGGGGCTCATCCGCACGGGCGGAGTCTCCCATCGGCGATCGTCGGTCGCAACATCGAGGATGGATCGGGCACCGAAAGAGCGGCCGTCGAAATAGTTGCATTGACAATTATATGGCCGGCGCTATCTATGAGGCCGTGCTCGACCAGTTCACCAAGGACGGGATCGTCGTCGAAAAGGCGATCGGCTTTTGGATCAACCGCGTTTATCAGGCGTCGCGCGGCGAGATGTACCGGGCCTTCCGCGAACAGGGGGAGGACGTCACCCCCGAGCAATGGATGATTCTGATTCGGCTGTGGGAGCGCGACGGCCCCTCCCAGGCCGAGCTTTCGGAGGGGACGCTTCGCGATGCCCCGACGATCAGCCGCATCTTGAAGACGATGGAAGAGCACGGGTTGATCGAGCGGCGGGCGTCGGCCGAGGACGCGCGCGCGCGCGCCGTCCACCTGACCGAGCGCGGCCGCCGCCTGAGAAAGAAGCTGGTCCCGGTCGCGCGCGCGCTGGTCGCACGACTGACGGCGGGGATCGAGCCTTCCGACGTCGAGACCACGCGCCGCACGCTCCAGCGCATGTTCGAAAACGTCTCGGTGTAAAGCGCTGCAGGTCGATGCGCGCACAGGCTTGGGTGCCCAGTGCGAGCGTAGCGAGCACACCCCCAGGCGGGACCCGAGCCGTCGTGCGCGCGCGAGAACTTAGTTGCATTGACAATCAATTGGAGAACAGAACCATGACCAACGTCGAATTCGTCCGACACACCATCGAGAGTGCGCCCGAAGCGGCGCGTGACCACCTCGAGGCGCAGACCGCAAAATTCGGGTTCCTCGCGTCCCCTCTCGCAACGATGGCCGAGTCGCCCGCGCTGCTCGAGGGCGCCCTCACGCTGTTTTCGCTATTCGAAAAGACATCGCTCGACGGCGCTGCGCGAGAGGTCGTCGCCATGACGCTCGCCCACGATTGGGCGTGTGGATACTGCATGGCGATGCACTCGCGCATCGTCTCGAACATTCCGGCCCTCGCTCCCGAGCTCGAACGGCTGCGCGCAGGGTTGCTCCCGGCCGAGCCGAAGCTCGCGGCAGTCGCGTCGTTCGTGCGGGCCGTCGTGGCTCGGCGCGGCGCGGTCGAACCCTCGGCGTGGACCGCGTTCCTCGAGGCCGGCTACACGAAGCGTCAGGGCCTCGAGATCGTGCTCGGAATCGCCGCTTATACGCTCAGCGTGACGGCAAACCACATGACGAAAGTCGACGTCGACCCGCCGTTCGAGGCCTTCCGCTGGACGCCGTAGACACTTTCTGACCTGCGGGGGTCGGCGGCTGTGATAGCCCGGGAGGGGGAGCCCCTCTCGATGAGCGCGACGCGTGCCAACGTCCTCACTCACGGCCATTGCTTCGACGGCCTCGTGAGCGCCGTGTTGTTCACGCGCCTGCTCTCGCACGTCGACCCGAAGCCTGATCGAGTCTTCCACTACCGCTCGTGCGGCTACGGTCCGAAGCTGAAGACCATTCCGCGCGGGTGGCTCGCGGCCGACGTGAACGCGATCCTCGACTTTCGATACACCGAGGACGATCGGCTCACCTACTACTTCGACCATCACAAGACGGGGTTTTCGTCGCCGCGCGAGCAGGACACCGCGATCGAGCGCGTCGAGCGCTCGGGCGGCCGGCGCAAGCTCTATTTCGACCCGACGTGCTCGAGCTGCGCAAAGCTGATCGCGCGCGTAGCCAACGACACGTACGGCTTGCCGTTCGAAGAGCATCGAGACCTCATCGCGTGGGCGGATCGCGTCGACGCCGCTCGCTTCGACGACCCGGAAGAGGCCTTTTTCGGAAGGCCTCCGGCCCTCGTCCTCGCGGACGTCGTCGAGCGACACGGCGATACGCCATTTCTCGCGCGCATCGTGCCGATGCTCTGCGAAAAAACGATCGAAGAGGCGGCGGCGAGCGAGGAAATCGCGCAGCTCGCGGCGCCGCTCGCCGGCATGAAAGACGTGTTTTTGGAGGCCGTCCGCCGTGCCGGCAAAATGCGAGGCGACGTGGCGGTGATCGATCTCGGCGACGCGTCGCCGACACCGGCCGGAAAATTCGCGACGTACGTCGCGTTTCCCGATTGCCGATATTCGATCATCCTCATTCGCACGAAAGATCAGCTCAAGCTCGGCGTCGGCTTCAATCCGTGGTCCGGGAAAGAGCGCACGCACGACATCGCGACGTTGTGCCAGCGCGAGGGCGGCGGTGGGCACCCCGTCGTGGGCGCCGTCAATTTCGCGCACGCGGATCTAGACCGCGCCCGCGCCGCGCTCGAGCGTATCGCCGCGGCGCTGACCGACGCGCCGTGAAGGCGGGTCGAGGCGCGGGGCTGGCGCTCGGCTCGGCGCTGGGGACGCTCGTGTCGCTCCTCGGCGACGCACACGCGCAGCCCGCGACGCCTGCTGCCGCCCCCATGGTCACCTTGAAGCTCGACGCCCCCGAAGGCTGCTCGTCGCAGTCGTTCGTCGACGGCGAGCTCGAGCGACTCTTGGGCGACGCGCTCCGGCGCGGGGTCCCGCTCGACGCGCGCGCCGACGTCGCGCAGATCCGTGAAGGGCAATACAGGCTGCTGCTTCGGATCGACAGGGCAGGCTCGGTGTCGAGCCGCGAGCTCGAGGCGAAGAACTGCGCGACGCTCGCGGAGGTCGCGGCGCTCTTGACGGCTCTGTCGCACGATCCGGAAGCCGTGGATCGAGCGCGCGCCCGCGAAGCCGCGCCCGTGGTCGCGCAACCGGCCGAGCCCGCACCGCCGATCTCGCCTCCTGTGGCGGTCGCTCCGAAACCTCCGCAACAAGCTCCGTTCGTGTACGTGCCGCCCCTCTCCCCTCCTCCGGCCGGCGAGCTCGGATTCGCCGCGCGGCTAGGCCCGATGTTCGGGATCGCGGACCTTCCGGATCCGCATGCAGGAGTCAGCGCGGCGGTCGGGATTCGTATCGACGCATACCTCGTCGAAGGCGCGTTCGAGATGGGCATCGGGTCGACAGGAACGCTCGACGGTCGGCCCGCCGCCGGCGCGGACTTCATGCGAATCACGGGGATCGTGCGCGGATGCCGCGTGGTCGTACCGTTCTTTCATTCGACCTTTCCGCGGGGCCCGGGCGACATCGACTTCTCGGCGTGCGTGGGCATCGAGCTCGGTGTGATGAGCGGCGAAGGCTTCGGCGTGACGAAACCCGAACGCGGCGAGGCGTTTTGGGCCGCTCCGCGTGTCGACGGCCGGCTGTCGGTCGGCGTCTTCGGCCCGCTGTCGGCCGGTGCCGAGGTCGGCGTCGCGTTCCCGGTGGATCCTCGACGGTTCATCATCCACGGCGTCGCCGAGGATATCCTCGTGGTGCACCAGCCAGGGCCCGTCGCCGGCCGGCTCGGGATCGCCTTGGAGCTCCAGCTCTGAGGGGAACGCGCACAGGCGCCGCGGCGATGGATTCCTTCACCAAGAAAAAGCGCATGGTAAACGGATTGTTCACCATACGATTTTCGGAGAGATCGAGCCCGTCTCCCCCAGGGGCACGCGGCCGGCCTCGCAGCGCGAGACGTCTTCGCGCGCTCTTTCTTCGACGGACTGCGACGTGCCCGGACACTCACGACCGACCATGCCCACGCCGAACGCGCTCCGGAGCGTGAACGCGCCCAGCGCGGCGGGCGGAGTCATACCGGTTGCCGCGACGCGAGGCTCGAGGTCGACCACACCTCCCAAAACCTTCGACGACCTTTACGACGACCACGTCGACCTGGTCTGGCGCGCGCTGCGTCGCTTCGGCGTGTCCGAGCCCGGCCTCGAGGATGCGGTCCAAGAGGTCTTCATCGTCGCGTTCAAAAAGCTCGATACGTTCGAGGGAAAGAGCGCGCTCTCCACCTGGCTGTACGGCATCGCGGCGTACGTCGCGCGCAACGTTCGACGCTCGCAGCGCCGGCGCCCCGAGACACCGACGGAAGACGCAGGCCTTCATCTCACCTCGGCGAGCGACAGCCCCGAGGACGAGGTCGGAGCAGCGGAGGCGCTCCGTGTCCTGCACGCGCTCCTCGACGAGCTCGACGACGACAAGCGTGAAGTGTTCGTTCTCGCGGAGCTCGAAGGACTGACCGCGCCGGAGATCTCGACCTCTCTCGGCGTGAACGTGAACACGATCTACGCCCGGCTCCGCGCGGCCCGCGCCGCGTTCGAGCAGGCGGTTGTGCGACGGCGCGCGAAGGACGCGCGACAGCTTCAGAAAGGCGGCTTGCCATGCCGATGAGTCCCGAGGCCCAAGCGCTGCTGAAGGCGGCGCGAAAACATCCGGACCGTCCGTCGGACGAGGCGCGGACGAGGATGCGGCGCAACGTGATGCGCGCAGTGTCGGCCGGCGCCGGCGCCGTGGGAGCGACGACGGCCGGGACGGCCGCGGCGCAAACGCTCTTCGCGAAGATCGCAGGCGGAGCGCTCGTCGTCGCCGCGCTGGGCGGCGTCGTGGTGGGCGGGCGCGCGCTCTTCTCTTCGTCGGAGTCGTCGGTCGATCCGAAAAACGCGCCCGCGAGCACGAGCACGAGCACGACGGTCGTAGGCACCTCTCGAGAAACTTCGGAAGCCCTCGGTTCGACATCCACGGCGGCCAACCTCGATCCCACGTCCGACCGTGTCGTCGCGAGCTCCGCACTGCGCACGACCGCCACGCCGAGCGCTTCGAGCGTCGCGTCTTCGCCGCGCATCGCGACGGCGCCGTCGAAACCCGCGGAGGCGAACATCACGTCGGACGCCGCGTCTGCTCCGGCCGTCGAGTCCGTCGACGTTTTGAAAGAGGAGGCAGCGCTCCTCGCGTCCGCGCAGTCTGCGCTCGGCAAAGGCCAGGCGGCGCGCGCGCTCGAGCTCACGAACGAGCACGAGACGAGATTTCCGAAGGGCGCGCTCTCGTTCGAGCGCCGCGCGGTTCACGCGATGGCCTTGTGTGCGCTCGGTCGTGGAACCGAAGGCCGCCGCGAGGCGCAAGCCATCGTCGATCGCGCGCCCGGCACGCCGCTCGCCGAGCGCGTTTCCGCAGCGTGCCCGTAGCCCGGTCCGCGCGCGTTCGAATCCGACACGGACGCGCTCGAGCCCGGACACACACTGGACATCACGCGACGAAAACGGGCGCGAAACGCCGTCGTCGCCGCCGACTTCAGCTCGCTTCCACCTAATCTGGAGGGTCTACCGTCATGGCTCTATCACTCCGCTCTCGAAGGATGCTCGCTCTCTTCGCGCTCGTGACGCCCGTCCTCGCCGGCGCCAAAGACGAAGGCTGCGGCGGCGACGTCACGGTGGGCAGCGACGACGGTTGTGAGGTCGACGGCGTGGTCCACGACTACGGGTCGAACTTCCCCTCGAGCGACGGTTGCAACACCTGCTCCTGCACCGAAGAAGGCGTCGCCTGCACGGAGATGGCGTGCGCGTGCGATCCCGAGCTCGTGTGTGATCTCGCGATCACCTGCTTCGACGGCCTCGAATACCCGACTGGCTGCGGCCCTGCGAACTGCGACGAGCCCATCGGCGAGTGCAGCTCGGGCTGCGACCCGACGCTCATTTGCGGCGACGCGCTGACCTGCTTCGGCGACTTGCTCTACCCGACGACGTGCGGCCCCGCGAACTGCGACGAGCCCATCGGCAAATGTGGACCGACTTGCGATCCGAACCTCGGCTGCGGCGAAGCGGAGACTTGTTTCGGTGACTTGCTCTACCCGACGACGTGCGGCCCCGCGAACTGCGACGAGCCCATCGGCGAGTGCAGCTCGGGCTGCGACCCGACGCTCATCTGCGGGGACGCAGTGACATGCTTCGGTGACTTGCTCTACCCGACGACGTGCGGGCCCGCGAACTGCGAGGAGCCGATCGGCGAGTGCTCCGCGACGTGCGACCCCACGCTCACCTGCGACACCGCCATTACGTGCTTCGGTGATTTGCTCTACCCGACCGGCTGCGGCCCCGCGAACTGCGACGAGCCAATCGGCCCCTGCGGCGAGTAGCTCTCGGCTACAAAAGGCGGAACCGCAAAGCCACGAAGGGCAGAGAGCGTGCGCGAAGCGGATTGGAAAATACCTCTTCTTTGCGCCCTTTTTCTGCCCTTTGCGTCTTTGCGGTTTGTCTCTTCTCGGTCGCTTATTGGCAATCGGAGAATTGCTCGACCATGCCGCCGGGCTTCTTCTGATCGAAGGTGCCCTCGAGGAGCGGCGGGTTCCAAAAGACGTCGTCCTTGTAGTTCCAGAGGACGTCGTCTTTGGTCTCCTTCACGACGAAGCGGATCGTGTGCGGTAGCTCGGCGTTGCACTCCGGCCCGCTCGGCGGAACGTCGGGATCGATGCCGTCCTCGTCCACGATCGGCGCGGAAGTCTTCCGCGGTTTGTGATCATCGAGCTCGACGTCGTAGAGGTCGTTGCCGCCCTGCTCGACGCGAACGCGGCGGAGCCGGAGGCGCTGCTCGGACCACTTCTTGTCGAAGTCGTCGGGATGCACCTCGAGGTGGATCTCTTGCTTCGCCTGGTGTTTCGAGTCGACCCTGACGACGTAGTGATCGTCGTCCCACTGGATGGTCGTCTGCCCGGCATCGTGGACGAGCACCGGCGGGAGCCCGCGCGCGACCGAGACGAGTGCGTGGGGCGGCACCTCGACCCGCGTAAAGCGAGCGAGATTGCACTGCTTCGCCGGCCCGACGTAGAAGACCTTCTGCTCTTGGTCGTTGAACTTGAAGGTCTTGCCGTCGCTCGTCAGCGTGTAGAGCAGCGACATGATCCCCGGGGTCACGACGTCGAAGCGGACGCTCTCCGGCGAGACGGCCGTGAGATCCACGTCCGTCTTCACGCGCCCCTTCTTCGTCACGAGATCGATCTTCGCCGTCCCGCGAACGCCGTACGCGCACTCGTACGACTTGTAGAGGCGATTGAGCGCGTCGTCCGCCGAAGGAAACTGCGAGGCCGGCGGCGGACCGCCGCAGGCAGCGGCGAGCACCGCGACGACCGCGGCGCTCGCACACGACCCACGCCGAGCCTCAGGATGCACGGAGCGCCTCGAGCAGATCGACGTCGGGGACAGCAATCGGCATTCGAGCGCGGAGAACGGCGACGTCGTGCTCTTCGCAGAGACGCGCGAGCGCATAACCATCGGTGAGGCTGATCGGCGCGGCGCCGACGGAAGCCGCTTCGTCGCGCGCCCCCGAGAGCACCTGGCCGCTCGTGATGATCCAGCCCATCGTGGCGGGACCGTAGTGGTGGAGCGCGCCGCGGAGCTCCGTCACGCGCTCGCGACCGATCTCGCGGCCGTCGCGACGGATGACGATCGCCAGGCGAACCTCGTCGCCCGCGGCGCGCGTCACGGCGGTGAAGTGCGCTTCATAGCCGGGGACGCCGGCGCGCCGCATCGCGCGGAGCTGCGTCACGCCTGCCCGCTCGAGGACGAGCGCGCAGAGCTCGACGAAGGCGTGGCCCGGCAGCTCCGAGACCTTCTTGGCGAGCGTGCGGCGCGCCGCATCCCGGTAGCGCTCGATCGCCGCGATCGCGTCGGCTTCTGCCTGCGCGAGCTCGGGCGAAAGAACCCAATCGGTGAGACCGACGCGGCCGCCTGCGAAGCGGAAACGCGGCCGTTGTCCGGCGACGACACGGCGGTGGTTGTCCGCGCGCACGGCGGCCGCGACGAGCGACTGCGCGAGCTGCGACTCCCCACCGAGCTTGCCGCGGCGCTGGGCCGTCTCGGCGACCTGGCGGAGCGAAACCGGACCGAGGTTGCGATCGAACGTGGTGAGGACCTGCGCCACCGAGTCTGCGAGATCGCGACCGGCGAGATCGTCGAGGTTCGGGCTGCCTTCACCGAACACATCGAGGATCTGCGAACGCTGCTCGCCGCGCTCGCGGTGATCGCCGCGGTCTCCGCGGTCACCACGATCGCCTCGCTCGCCGCGCTCCCCGCGCTCACGGTATTCACCGCGCTCGCGGCCGCCCTGGGCCTGCTGACCCCAACCGCCACCCTCGCCGCGCTCTTGGCGCTGACCCTGATCTTGCCGCTGCCCCTGAGGCTGGCCACCGCCGCCCTCGACGGGCGTCGCCGTGTAGGACGGCAGGGCTGCATCACCCGCAGCACCGCGACCACGACGGCGGCGACGGCGGCGGCGGCGACCATCCTGGCCCTCGCCTGCCTTCGCGTCATCACCGCCACCGAGGATCGGCTGATCGTCGTCCTCTTCCTCGTCGAACATCTCGGCCGCGCCGGCGACCAGCTCGGCGCGCATGCGCTCTTCCGGTGCGGGCGGCTCTTCTTCCTCTTCCTCGCGGACGGCACGGCCCGGAGCGGGGCGTTGCTTCGCGGCCTGCGGTGCGGAGCGAGCCGGCTCGGGCGCGAGGATCAGCACCTCGTCGTCGTCGGCTTCGGCGCCTTCCGCGGCGATCTCGACCACGTCCTCCGAGGACGTGGCGCCCTCCTCTTCGGATACGGGCTCCGTCTCGGGCTCGGCCTCGACTTCGACTTCTTCTTCGGACTCGACCTCGTCGGTCGCGACCGCGGCCACCTCGGCCGACTCGGCCGCGGCGCGACCGCGCTTGCCACGCCGGCCGTCCGTACCCGACTTGATGGTCCGCTCGTCCCACTCGCGAAGCGCGAAGACGCCCGGCTTGACGCGAACGAGCGGGCAATCCGGCGCGTCTTTCTTCATCAGCGCCGCGAGGCGCGCGCCCATGGTCACCTCGGGGCTCTTGCCCACGTGGCTGAGCAGGTTCTTGTCGATCGCGTAATCGGTGATCTCTTTGTAGTGCAGCGGGCGGCCGACCTGGCGAAGCACCTCGACTGCAGCATCCGTAAACGTCATCTGGTCATCCTCTGGCGGGCGCCGCGATACGCGCTCGATATCGGGCCACAACGCGGGCCCCGCCTTGGTCATCGGCGCCTGAGGTGGTCCCTTTCACGCCGGCACATCGAGTTGCCTGGTGCGCGAAAGAAAGCCCCCTATGCGCGTTTCACACATCACTGCCGCCGACACGGCGGCTTACGGCACAGCAAACCCCGCCGAAGGCGGGTCGGAAGCCACCACCACCACCGAAGGGCGGGGCGGGTAGCGACAACACCGGGAAGCCTCCATCGCTCCCACGCGGCGTCGGACGCACCCTGACACACCTACCTTCGGGCCGTCAAGCCACTCTTCTGCGCCGGCAAGGGCTCGACAGGTGCTTCGAGGAGGCTACCCGATGATACCCTTGGGCCTTCGGATGGAAGCCGAGGGCCTGGTGGGGCGCACGCTGATTGGGCGCTTCCGCATCGACAAGATCCTCGGGCGCGGCGGGATGGCGACCGTTTACGCCGCGTTCGACCAGCAGCGGGCATCTCCGGTTGCGCTCAAGGTTTTGAAGCGCGAGCTGACGAGAGACTCGATGGTCCTTCGGCGTTTCGAACGCGAAGCGAAGGCCGCCTCGCACCTTCGTCATCCGAACGTCGTCGAGGTGCTCGACTGGGGCGTCGACGGCGAAGAAGCGTTCATCTCGATGGAGCTCGCGCAGGGCACCGACCTCTTGAAGGCGCTCGCACGCCAGCGCCCGATGAAGCAGGTGCGCGCGGTGCTGGTTCTCGCGCAGGTTTGCGCGGCGCTCGCAGCGGCGCACTCGAAGGGCATCGTTCACCGCGATCTGAAGCCGGAGAACATCCTGCTCATCGTCGACCCGACGGAGCCGGGAGGAGACCGCGCGAAGGTGCTCGACTTCGGGATCGCAAAGATCCTCGACATGTCGAAGGCGGGCGGCAGCTCGGACGATCCACCGTCGTACGTGACCAAGACGGCGCTCACGCGCGTCGGCACCATCGTCGGAACGCCCGCGTACATGTCGCCGGAGCAGTGTCGTGGAGGCGAGATCGATGGGCGCAGCGATCTCTATGCGTGCGGCGTACTCCTCTATCAGCTCGTCACCGGCGAGCTGCCGTTTACGGGAGAGACGCCGCTGCACACGGCGATGCGCCATATCCACGCGCAGCCGCGCCCGCCCTCCGAGCTGCGGCGTGATCTGTCCCCCGCCCTCGAGCACGTCATCACGAAGGCCTTATCGAAGTGGCCGGGTGAGCGGCAGCAATCGGCTGATCAACTGCGAGAGGAGCTCCTCGCGACATTGCCGACGCTGCCCGATCGCGGCGACGTCGTCCTGCCGAGCGATACGGCAGCAGCAGCGCGCTCCGCACCACCGCCCGCACCCCGCGCCGAAACACGCAGCGCAGCGGGACGCGCCGACGCCGGGGTGAAGGCGGCGCCGGCGAAGGAACCGGCGACCGCGAGCGGTTCGGCGCCGATCGAGGACGCGATCAGTCCGACGCGCATGCTCGTCGGCGGTGCGCTCGGGGCCACCCCGCTCCGCGCGGTGCGGCTCGGGCGTGCGAGCGACGATCGAGCGCCCGGCACCGACACCGTCGATCAGCCGGCGACGAGCGGCGCCGTCGCTTCGCTCGCACCTCAGACGACGCAACCGGAAGCGGCGGCGAGCGTGGAAGAGAGCGCCGATGACGACGAGCCGCGGACCGCCGCCATGGAAATGTTCGTCGGCGATCAGGACGGCAGACCCGACGACGCCGCCGCTTCCACGCAGGATCCGATCGTCACGCCGCGCGCGAACCCGCCGGTGATCGAGCCACGCGCCCCGATCGCCGCAGGTGTGGTCGAGGTGAAGACGGACCCGATGGAGCAACAGGCGCGCGCACCTGCCCCGCGGCCTCACGTTCCGACGCTCGTCGCGCAGACGGATCCACCGTCGACTGCGCCGGTCTCACCGCGTGGTCGCGCGCCGCGAACGGATCCGCTCGCAGCGATGCGCGCCGGGGCGGCCGCGAGCTCGGCGCTCGCGGCTCAAATCGCGCCCCGTCCTCAGCCTGCGTTCTCGGCCGGTGCGATGGGCGTCGCTGCGCAAGCCATCGCGCGGCCGGCTCCGACGACGGATCGACCGGCGCGCCCCGCAAAGACGAAGGTCACCGAGACCGGCCTCACGCCGACGATGCACAAGGAGACGCCGCTTCAAGTCGCGGCGCCGCTGCCGATCGAGGCGAGGAATCCGATGCCGATCGCAGCCGAGGTGCCCGACCCGAGCCTCGACGACGACGAGCCGGCGACGTACATCCGCGAGCCTCCTCCATCGACGGGCGGAAAGACGCTCGTGATGGACGAAACCAAGGCAAGGCAAGCGTCCGCGGGCGCCGTGACGCCCGGTATGCCGTCCCCCGGCCTCGGTCCGAGCGCGTACGACCACGTGCCGTATGCGCCGCAACAAGAAGCCGACTACCGCGGCTTGAAAGCGACGGCGCGCATCACCGACGACATCTCCGAACGCGCGACGCTCAACTACGCGCCGAACAACGATGTCCGACAGGCCGTCAAAGCGACCGTTCGCATGACGCCGCAGGACACGCCGCCTGCTGCGACGCCGAATCCGATGCTCGGGCGGCAACCGATGCCTGCCCCCGCCGCACGTGACGTCATGCACGTGCAGACCGGGTACCAGCAGCTCCAGCCCGGCGCTTGGAACGAGCCGACCGTCGTCAAGCGCAAGCTCCCCAACGCCCCGCCCGGCAACACGAAGGATGGTTTCGTGTCGACGGTTCAGGGTCTGTCGGGGACGACCGGCTTGTTGATCGGCCTCGGCCTCGGCCTGGTCCTCGCGGCGATGTTCCTGATCGCGTTCTTGCTGTTCGTGCAGTGACGGCCGACCCTCAGGACGCGGTCAGCTTGCCCTCGACCTCGGCGTAGAACGAGTCGAGCGCTTCGCCGAGACCGGCGATGTTCGCGCCGCCGGCTTGCGCCATGTCGGGCCGACCGCCGCCGGAGCCACCGACCTTCTTCGCGACCTCGCGCACGAGGTCCCCGGCCTTCGCGCGCTCGGCAACCAGCTTCGAGACCATGATGCAGATCTGCGCCTTGTCGCCTTGCACGGTGCCGAGGCACACGGCGCTCTTGTCGCCGAGCTTGTCGCGAAGCTTCTCGGCGAGCTCGCGCAGCGCGCCGGCGTTCGTCCCGTCGGCGACCTTCGCCGCGAGCACCTTCACGCCGGCGATATCGCGCGCGCTGGAGAGCATGGCGTCGATGCCATTGCCCGGACCGGTACCACCTTCGAGGATCTTCTTCTCGAGCTCGGCGATCTTCTTCTCGAGCTCTCGCTCGCGCTGAACCAGCTTCGAGACCTTGTCGACGAGATCGGCGCCCTGCGCTTTGACGAGCTGACGGACCTTCAGCATCTCGCCTTCGCCCTCGCGGACGTGCTCGAGCGCGTTGGTTCCCGTCGACGCGAAGAGCCTGCGAACACCGGCCGCGACGCTGGTCTCGGCGTCGATCTTGAACATGCCGATGTCGCCGAGCGCGCGAACGTGGGTGCCGCCGCACAACTCAATCGAGTCGCGCGTCATCGTGAGCATGCGCACGACGTCGCCGTACTTCTCCTCGAAGATGGCGACCGCGCCGCGCTTCTTCGCGTCGTCGATCGGGATGACCTCGGTGAGGACCGGCTCGTTCGTGAGGATCTTGCCGTTCACGAGGTCCTCGATTCGGGTGACGTCTTCGCGCGACAGCGGCTTGTTGTGCGCGAAATCGAAGCGCAGCACGTCCGGTCCGACGCGCGAGCCCTTCTGCATCGCGTGCTCGCCGAGAACCTTCTTCAACGCCCAGTGCAGCAGGTGTGTCGCCGAATGATTGCGACGCGTCGCGAGGCGCTTGCCGTGGTCGACCGCGAGCTTCACGTGGTCGCCCTTCGCGATCGTGCCTGCCTCGAGGACGCCCTGGTGCACGATGAGCCCGGTCACCGGACGCTGGGTGTCGCGCACGACGATCCGCGCACCGGACGCCGTCGTGATGACGCCTTGGTCGCCGACCTGCCCGCCGCTCTCCGCGTAGAACGGCGTGATTTTCACGACGACCTCGACGTCGGCGGGCCCCGAGACGGAGCTCTCGAGGGCGCGGCGCACCAACTTCTTCTCACCCGCGGACTCGGTCGTCACATGGGCGATCGCGAGCACCTCGCTCTCGCCTTCCTCGTGCTCGTAGCCGGTGAACGCGACCGACCCGACCTCGGTTTTGATCTGGTGATAGATGGGGTCGAGCGCGGCTCCCTCGTCGATCGGGCCCGCGGCGCCTTCACCCTTGGTGAGCTTCTCCGCCGTCTTGAAGTCGAAGGAGAAGCCGCTCTCGCGACAGATCACCTCGGTGAGATCCAGCGGGAAGCCGTACGTCGTGTAGAGGTCGGCCGCGACCTCGGGGGCGAGCTCGTGCTCACCGCGCTCGCGAACGGCTGCGAAGCGCTCGTCGATCATCTTCAGACCGCGCTTCAACGTGATGCGGAAGCGGACCTCTTCGTCCTCGGCGACACGCGCGATGAGGCCCCGCCGCTCCTTGAGCTCGGGGTAGGTGTCGCCCATGTGGTCGACGACGCGGAGCGCGACCTCGTGGAGGAACGGCCGCTCGATCCCGAGGCGTTGCCCGTGGCGGATCGCTCGGCGCATCACGCGGCGCAGGACGTATTCGCGGAACGCGCGGTCGGGCATCACGCCCTCCGCGATGAGGAACGCGGTCGTGCGCGCGTGGTCGGCGATGACGCGCATCGAGACATCGTCGTCGCCGGTCGTGCCGCGGTACGTCTTGCCGCTGATCTCGGCGGCGAGATCGACGAGCGAACGAAGCAGGTCCGTGTCGTAGTTGCTCGTCACGCCCTGGACCGCGCAGCTGATGCGCTCGAGGCCCATGCCGGTGTCGATGCTCGGCGCCGGAAGCGCGATGAGCTGCGCGTCTTTCGCAGGTCGGTTGAACTGCATGAAGACGAGGTTCCAGATCTCCGTCCAGCCGAGGCCGTCGATGCGCGGCTCTTCGCCGAAGCGCGAGACGTCGGCCGCGCCTTCACCGTGAAAGAAATGGATCTCCGAGCACGGGCCGCACGGGCCGGTGTCGCCCATCGACCAGAAGTTGTCGTCCTTGCCGAGGCGGAGGATGCGGTCGTCGCCGAACCCCGTCACCTTGCGCCAGATCCCGGCGGCCTCGTCGTCGGCGGGCAGACCGCCCTCGCCGTTGAACACGGTGATGACCAGCCGATCGGCGGGCAGATCGACGACCTTGGTGAGGTACTCCCACGCAAAGGCGATGGCGTCCTCTTTGAAGTAGTCGCCGAAGCTGAAGTTACCGAGCATCTCGAAGAACGTGTGATGGCGCGCGGTGACGCCCACGTTCTCGAGGTCGTTGTGCTTGCCGCTGATGCGGATGCACTTCTGGCTCGACGTTGCGCGCTTGTAGTCGCGCTTGTCGCTGCCCGTGAAGACGTCCTTGAACGGCACCATGCCCGCGTTGACGAACATGAGCGTCGGATCGTTCTGCGGGACGAGCGACGCGCTCGGAACGACCGCGTGGCCTTGGCCACGGAAGTAGTCGAGGAAACTCTGGCGAATGGCGGATGCGGTCTTGTCGTGGAGGCCCATGGCGGAGTACTGCCGGGCGTATTACCACGACGCAGAAGAAGCGTCCGCGATGCTCGCAGCTACTTCGTGGCGGCCTCGAACGCGGTCGGGGCGCCCTTCACCGCGCTCGCGACGGCGGCCTTGACGGCGTCCTCACGCAGCTCCGCGAGCTCCGACTCGCCCTTGACGCTCTTCGAGCTGGCGAGGGCCTTCGCGTCGCCCTTCACCGTCGCCTTGAGCGACTGCTCGGGGATCTTTCGAATCAAGAGCTCGACCTTCGCGGCGACCGCGACATCCGCGCCGGCCGTCGACTTCGTCAGCTGGGTGAGGCGCGCGTCGAGCGCCAGCGTGGGGAGCTTGCGCTGCTTCGCTTGCTCGACCGCTTCCGATTCCGACGCGCTGACCTCGATGCCGGGAAGGCGCGCGAGCTCGCTCTTCACGACCGATTGGAACGTCTTGCCGATCTTCGCGTCGCCCGTCTTGTTCTCGAGCTTCGAGAGGCTGACGATGACACGCGTTCGCTTCGCTGCGTTCAACGTCGAGATCGCCTTCTCGATGGACTGCTTGACGCTCGCGTCCTTCTCTTTGTCGCGCGCCGTGGTGAGCGCGGACAGCGCCGACGGGTCGCCGATCGCGCCGAGCGCTGCGGCAGCCGCCGCGCGCACCGCACCGTTGTCGTCCTTCAATGCCTGCGAAAGCGCGCCCACGCTGGGAACGTCCTTCCGCTTGCCGAGCGCGAGAGCCGACGACACGCGCACGCGGAAGTCGTTCGCGCTCACCACGTCGCGGCGCAGCTGCGCTGCATCTTGCGCGAAGGTGACCGGCGCGAGCACGACGAGGATCGCGGCCATGACGACACCGCAGATCGCTCGCTGCACGAGCGCACGACCGGGCTTCTCAAGGTTTTCTCGCATCTTCGTCGGCCTTGCAGTTGTCGATCCTGGACGTCGCGGCATGAGCATGAGGCACCTCGCGCTGAAACCATTCGAGCGTCGTCGTGAAACGAGCTCTCGCGACAAAGCAGGAAAGCGAATGAATGAAACAAGCTTCGAGGGCCAAGTTGCGCGACGTCGTACGGCACGTCGTTCGAAGCATGTTTCTTAAGGACCGGACGATTGTCTCCCTGAACCCTAGCGAAGTAGAAGGACGCCGAGACGTCCACTCCTCAAAAAGGTGGGAGCTTTGGCAGCTCACACGAGAACTTTTCAATCCTCGTGGAGCAATTGGTTCCTAAGCACATACGCACACGCGGTTCAGCACGCACACACCTACAATTCATTGCCGTTCGATCGTCACGTGAAGTGAATCGACCGCCCAGGCGATCTTGACCCACACGGTGCCGCCTCGATCCAGGGGGTCGAAGTAGTACCCCTGACCTCCAGAGAGGAGCGCCTCGAGGCTGTCCGCAGCCTCGAGCGTGAGCTCGCCGATGCCGACGTGTGAAGGAGCATCACCGAACGCGACGAGCTCGACGACGACGTTTCGATCGAAGGTCTCCCCCGCGCTGACGTCGAGCGTCGTCACGCCGTCTTCCGTCGCGTGCGCGATGCGCGAGCCGTCGTAGAGCTCGAACGACGATGCATGGCCCGGCGCGATCACGGCGAAGAGATCGCCCGCGTCGGTAGCGAAGGAGTCGACGCGATCCGGATCGGTCGTCGGCGAAAGCGTGTCGATGGTCGGACGGAGGAGCGGAACCACGGCGCCCTCACGAACGAAGAGAGGAAGCTTGGAGAGCGGCGCATCGACGGTGACGAGCCCGGGCCCTTCGAGGATGGTGCCGTCGAAGAAGTCGATCCAACGACCGCTCGGTAGAAACACCTCACGCGTCGTGGCGCCGGCCTCGGTGACCGGCGCGACCAGCAACGCGTCACCGAAGAAGTATTGGTCGCTCGGGTGCTCGCCGTACGAGGGCTCCTGCAGACCGAAGGGCCGTTGAATGGGATGACCGGTCTTCGCGATGCCCTGCGCGAGGGTCCACTCGTAAGGAAACAACCGGAGGTGGAGCCGCGTGTATTGGCGATAGAGATCGAGCAGCTCGTCGTCGTCGAACTCCCACGCGACGTCGTTCGTGCTGGTGCCGATCTGCATGACGCTCGAGAGGGCGGTCTGCTCGAACCAGCGAATGAACGTCTCCTTGTCGGGTGGCGCGTGACGGTAGCCGCCGGTGTCGGCGCCATAAAATGGAAAGCCGGAGGGGCCGAGCGTCAGGCCCGCGACCATCGACGCGTGAAGGCCGCCGACCGCGCGAAACGTCTCGCCGTCTTCGGTGATCTCTTCGCCGTGTTTCCACATGCGCGCATCGACATCACCCGGCCACACCACGATGCCGTGCTTCTGATCGCCCCATTTGGCCGCGCGACAGAGGAGGAGCCCACCTTCCTCCGGAAGAACGCCGCCGTACGTCTCGTGGTAGAGCAGCGTGTAACCGCGGTGCATCGTGCGCTCGTCGCTGCCGTCGTGGAACCGGTACACGTTGCGCGCTCCGAACGCGCCGGGCACGACGTCCTCGGCGTAGTCGAGCTTGAAGCCTTCGATGCCCATCGACGTGTACGCGCGTAGGTTGTCGCGCCAAAAGTCGACGGCGCCCGGCGCGGTGAAGTCGATCGGTTTGCCCCACTTGTTGAAGGTGATCCCGCTCTCGACCGGATAGACGTCGGCTTCCTCTGCCGCCGCGCGGAGCTTCTGGGTCGCGGGGTCTTTTTCGTCGAGATACGGCACGTGCCAGAGCGCGACGCGAAAGCCGAGGGCGTGCGCGTGATCGATCATCGCTTGCGGGTCGGTGAACTTCGCCGGGTCGAAGTCGAAGGTGTTCACCGCCGTCGCGTACGGTCTGTCGATCCAGATGCCGCTCGTCGGAAGATCCAGGTCGCGCATGATCTCGAGGTCCGACTCGACCTGCGCTTGATCGTCGTTCTCGTCGCGCCACACGAGGGGGCCGAGCGCCCACGGCGCAGGCAACCTCGGAAACGAGGTCGTCTCGAAATACAGCTTCGTCACGTCGAGCGGATGCGGCGCGGCGTAGAGATGCGCGACCACACCGGCGGACGACGCAGTGCCCAGGCCGAAGGTCGCCTCGACGCGGTCCGACGAAGACGCAGCCACGTCGAACACGCCCGGGTACGAGGTCTCGACGAACAATCCCCAACCGTTCGTGCCGACCAGGAACGGCACGGGTGCGTGCGCTTCGTTGTAACCGCTCTCCAGCTCGTCGACCTCGATCTGCATCGCGCGGATTCGCCCGCGGTGGTTCACGTCGTCGAAGTATTCGCCCAAGCCGTAGAAGGCCTCGTCGGCGGCGGCGGTCGCGCCGACGCGCAGCCACGCGACCTTGCTCGCATCGCTGGGGACGAGCTCGATGCGAAAGCGCCCCTCCGCTTCGACTCGAATCGAAGCGTGGCTGCGAAGGCCACCTTCGTGCTCGAGATCGAGGTCGATCGAGTCGTCGCCTTGTTGGAAGTCGACGATGCGCCGGGCCGGGTGAAACGCGACACCGGCGGGAGGAAGGTATCCGGGCGACGCTGCGACCAGCGGATATGGATCGTAGTTCACCTCGTCACGGACTTCGTCGACCGTGCCGAGCGAGAGCGATTGCCCATCGAGCGTCGTGACGATCTCGTCGCCGCGCACGAGCTCGATGCGCAAGCCGACCGTGTCGACCGAAACGACGTAGGTGCCGTCGGAGATCGACACGACGTTCGGCGCAGGATCGATGGGTTCGTCCGTGCAACCGCCCGGGACGAAACAGCCGAGCGCGATCGCGGCGAAGGCTGCGGACGTGAGGTACAGGCGTCGGGGGCGCATCGAGGCGGTATGAAAGGTCATCCGCAGCGCCCGCGACAAGGCCGGAAATCGAGCGCGCGCGGCCCGCCAACGCGAACCGCGCGCACGCCGATGCGCTCAGTCGCGGAGCGGCCGACCTTGAGCGTCGGTGACGTTGCCCATGAACATCATGATGGCGTCGATGAGCGCCCAGATGCCGAGGCCACCGCACGTGATCAGCTGCAGGATCCCGAGCGTGATGTGCCCCGTGTAGAACCGGCCGACGCCGAGACCACCGAAGCAGAGCTGAAGAACGCCTGCGACGATCTTCGATTTATCCGAGTAAGGGACGCCGGTGACCGGGTGCACGCCGTACGGCGCAGACACGACGATCGGCCCTTGAGGGCCGAATCCACCCGGAGGCGGTGCACCGCCACCGGGAGGCGGACCCCAACCTCCCGGAGGTGCTCCACCCGGAGGCGGCCCGTAGCCCCCGCCACCCGGCGGTCCGTATCCGCCACCGCCCGGCGGTCCACCCCAACCACCCGGAGGCGGTGCGCCCGGGGGTGGCGTGCCAGGAGGTGATCCCCATCCGCCACCAGCTGCATGTTGCATTCCTTGTCCGTGATCCAACGTTCGCCTCCGTGTAGCGGACGAGCCTACCGGCTTTCGCACATCTCCGGCAACAGCGCCTGGCACGCGGCTTGTCCCTCGCGATCGGCATGCAACGGAGCCGGCAGAAAGCCCTGAACGACGTGATGTGCGTGTTCGCCACGTGGCGCCGCGTTCGTGTCGATCCGGGCACGCGCAGGGGCTGCGCGGCGCATCGCGCGTGAGCGCTGAGAAATCGGTCGAGGCACGTCCGGTGCACCCCTGGGGCCCGTGCGGACAAGCGAAGCGACCACGTCGGAGTCGCAACATCACAGCCCGCTCGGGCTGTGGGACGCGATCAGCATCATCGTCGGCATCGTCATCGGCGCAGGCATCTACGAGACAGCGCCGCGCGTGCTCGCGAATGCTTCCGGGCCGGGCGAAGCGCTCGCGATCTGGGCCGTCGGCGGCGCGCTCTCGCTCGTCGGCGCGTGTTGTTATGCCGAGCTCGCGAGCGCGTATCCGCGGTCGGGCGGCGACTACGTGTATCTGTCGCGCGCCTTCGGTCCGTCCGTCGGTTTTCTCTTCGGATGGGCGCAGCTCGCCGTTCTTCTCACGGGCAGCATCGGCATGATGGCCTACGTCTTTGCCGATTATGCGGCGTCGATCCTTCCGATCGGCGAGCTCGGCGTGACCTTGTTCGCGGCCGGCGCGGTCGCTGCGCTCACGGCGCTGAACGTCGCTGGAACGGCAGCGGGCAAGCGCACGCAGAACCTGCTCAGCGTGCTGAAGCTCCTGGGTCTCGCGAGCATCGTGGTCGTCGGATTCGTCGCTGCAGGACAACCGCGGGCGCATGCCGCGCCGAGCGCGGTCTCGGGCGCGTCGCTCGGCCTCGCGATGATCTTCACCCTCTACACGTTCGGCGGGTGGAACGACGCGGCCTTCGTCGCCGCGGAGGTGCGCGAGCCGCGCAAGAACCTCCCCCGCGCGCTCGTTCTCGGAACGCTGCTGATCACGGTCGTGTATCTCGCCGTGAACGGAGCCATCATCGCGGGGCTGGGCTTCGACCGAGCGCGCGCATCGGACGCCGTCGCGGCGGATCTGGTCGCGACCGTGCTCGGACGAGGAGGCGCGTCGATCATGGCCGTCGTCGTCATGATTTCGGCGCTCGGCGCGGTGAACGGTCTCATCTTCACCGGCGCGCGCGTCTACGCGAGCGTCGGCGCCGATTACAGCGCGCTGTCGTGGCTCGGTCGCCATAGCGGTCGATCGGGTTCGCCGATTGCGTCGCTCACCATTCAGCTCGCCATTACGCTCGTGATGATGGCGATCGTCGGCACGGCTGGCGGACGCGGAGCGATCGATTCGGCGATTCGCGGCGTCGGGCTCACGGCGCCGGAATGGACCGGCCACGGCGGATTCGACACGCTCCTACGCTGCACGGCGCCCGTGTTCTGGGGCTTCTTTCTGCTGACGAGCCTTTCGCTGTTCGTCCTTCGTCGGAAAGACCCCGATCGACCTCGCCCATTTCGCGTTCCGCTCTATCCAGTCTTGCCGCTCGTCTTCACCGGCACGTGCGCGTTCATGCTCGTGTCGGCGATCGAATACGCGGGCGCGCTCACGCTCGTCGGGCTCGTCCCGTTGGTCGCGGGCGTCTTCGTCTACTTGACTTCCAAGCGACGGATCGAGGCCCCGGACGACGCCGCCGGCGATCGCGCAGGGATGCCTGCACGACGCACCGATTGCTTCGGTCGAGGGGTCGAACCCATTGGAGAACGAATGCCATGAACAAGATCGCCCAATCCCTCCTGCTCCTCGCGGCGCTGTCTTGCGGATGCCGATCGAGCGAGCGCCCGTCGGAGGCGGCGTCCGAACCGCGTGTGGCAGAGCCCGCGTCGCGCCCCGTCGAGGAAGCGAGCGCCGTCGACCGCGACCTGCAACAACAGGTGCAAGACCAGGCGCTCGCGGAGGAGCAATCGGAGACGACGCAGCCCGAGGAGACGAAGGAACCTGCGCCGCAATCCAAGACGCCCGACGTCGTCTACGTCCCCACGCCCCAACCCGTCGTCGACAAGATGCTGCAGATGGCGCAGGTGAAGAAGGGCGACGTCGTCTACGACCTCGGCTGCGGGGACGGTCGCATCGTCGTGACGGCGGCGAAGAAGTACGGAGCGCGCGCCTACGGCTTCGACGTCGATCCCAAACGCATCGAAGAAGCGAAGCGCAACGTCGAGCAAGCCGGCGTCGGTGATCTCGTCTCCATCCAGCAAGCGGACATCTTCACGCTCGACCTCTCCGACGCGGACGTGGTCACGCTGTACCTGTTGCCGGAGCTCAACGTGCGCCTCATCCCGCAGCTGCAGAAGCTCAAGAAGGGCGCGCGCATCGTATCTCACGACTTCGACATGGCCGGCGTCGCGCCCCTACATCAGGTCGCGATGAAGCCGGTCGACGAGCCGCGAGAGCACTCCATCTTCATGTGGCGCGCGCCGATCAAGCGAGCGGCCCAGACGGAAGCCATTACGGCGCGATGAGCGAGGAGTGAGAGCCGCGCGGGCCACCCGAGGGCGCGGCCCGCGCTACTCATTCCTAGAACAAGACTCCCATATAGAGCCGGAGCATGTGGGCGATGCTCATGCTCGTCGCTTCTTGTCCGAGCTCGTCGCGCTGCCCCGGCAGATACCCGAGACCGTCGAGCGGGAAGAGAACCGCGTAGTCGAGCTGGCCGTAGAAGCCCGTCTTGGCGCGGCCCTCCGCGTCGAAGCTGCCGCCGAGTCCTTGGTAATAGAGCTTCACGTCGAGCTCGACACCGAGGTCGGGATCGTTACCCGGCGCCTGCACCGGCTCGGTCGCGCGGCTCCACACGAGGTTGAGACCGCCGCCGCCGCGCTGACCGTCCGCGCTTCGCAAGAAGTCGTAGGAGACGCCGGGCCGGAAGTAATACGCGCTCTGCACGCGGCCGATGATTCGTCGCCAGAGGATCTGGTCGATTTGGTAATCGGGATTGAAGCGGAACGTCGAATACGTGCGATTGCGCGTGAGCTGCGCGTCGAGCGCGCCGAGCGGCGCATCTTCGGGTGACGCACCACCAGGGCCGAAGCCGTTGATACCTTCGACGTCGGAGTCGCCGGTCGCGAAGCCCGCGTCGAACTCGATTCGCAATTTATCCTCGAGCGCGCGCCATTCCGACTCGAAGACGAAGCCGAATTGCCGCAACTTCCAGCCGTCGTCTTTGTCGCCCTCGACGTCGGGGTTGTCGAAGTTCATGCCGTTGCGCACGACGGTGTTGTCGATGTCGCCCCATACGAGCGCGGCCTCGAGCGCGATGCGGAGCTTCTTCCACTTCATCTCCGCCCACCAGTCGGGCACGAAGGCTTGGTATCCGCGCCACTCGAGCGAGTCGGTGATCTCTTCGCTGCTGTCGTCGAGCGACGCGAACGACTCGAGCGATTGCTCGCGGTAGATGCCGTAGAAGCCGCCGTTCACCACGACGTCGCCCTGCGCGAGATCGAGCTTCTCGAGGCCGGGCGCGCGCTGGCGATAGATCGCGATGCCCCATTGCGACACGTCGTCGCTCTGCATCAGATCGTATCGCTTGCCCTCCAACGGAAAGCGCGCCGCGGTGCTCTGGTCGTTGGTGCACTCCGGCGCTGCGACGTCTTTCAACGTAGGCGGGCAGCCGTAGAACGGGCCACCGGTCGCGCCCTCGTCGGCGAAATCCCACATCGCGGCGAAGTACAGCTCCCACGCCGGGATCCCCGTCTTGAACATGATGCGGTCGACGGTGGAGCCGAAGTCTTGATCGATGTCGTCGCCGGCGTTGTACATCATGCCGAGACCCCAATGGTTCGGCATGCGGCCGAAGCGGAACGTGCCGACAGGCGACACGTATTCGCCCCACGCTCGCTTGACGCGGATCGAATCGGTGAACGAGTTCTGCCCGTCGGTCGGCGCCCATTGCGTCGCGGCGAACGCGCCGATCGGCGTGTAGCCACCGGGTTGGCGGACCTTGTAACCGCCTCCGGCGGTCTTCCCCGCGGGCTCGTTGACGTACCCCTCGGGCGTCGAGCCGAGGACGATGTTGTCGAAGAAGTCGAGCTGCGCGAACGCGCGAATGTTGTCGCTCACCGTGAGGACGGGCGCGACGCGCAGGCGCATGTTCGCGCCCGCCTGCGTGAACGACTCGCAGGGCTCGGGGTTCAACGGGTCGTCGCCGCAAAGCACGACGGACTGCGTCGACGAGCCGGTCGGGCTCGACGGATCCGGGTAGGTGTACGTGTCGGTGATCGGGCGCGGCCACAGCGCCGAGGACGGCGAGTCGCTGCGACCGAGATCGAAATGGGCGAAGAGCTCCGATCGCACGCGGAAGTAGCCGTGGATCTCGAACGTGGGACGCGCGGTTGAGAACCAATCCTCTGCGAAGACGCGATCGAAGGTGTTGGTGTCGGCGGACGCCTGGAGCGAGGCTTCGCCGGCCGTGGTCGAGGTCGTCGAGGAGGTGGCCGGCGCCTCCTTCTTGGGCTCCGCCGTCGGTCCGGGCTTCGCCTGCGGACGCTGCGTTGGACCGGCCGGCTGCGCGAAGGCGACGCTCGGCGACGCGAGCGCTGCCACCACGACGGCGATCGAAAGCGCGCCTGCACCGAGGGTCGCGCCACCTTGAAGCCGTGCGCTCATGCGATGACGTAGAGGGCGGAGCAAGGGCGGGCTCAGTAGAGGATGCCGAGGTACCAGCGCACGGTCTGCGCAGTGCTCAAGTCGATGGGATTGTTGATGTCCTCGGCCTCCTGCTCCTGGTCCGTCAGGTAGCCGAGGCCACCGAGCGGGAACATGACGCCGTACTCGAGCTGCGTGTAAAAGCCGCCGAGCTTGTCGAGGTCGTCGTTCAAGCTGCCGTCTTTGGCTTGGTAGTAGAGCTTGAAGTTCAGCTCGAGCCCGAGGTCCGGTGAGTTGCCCGGCGCTTGGACGAACTGGCTCGCGCGGCTCCAGATGAGCGCTGCGCCGCCGCCGATGCGCTGGCCGTCCAGGTCACGCGTGAAGTCGTATTCGACGCTCGGGCGCAGGTAATACACGCCCTGGACCCGCTGCAGGATGTTGCGGAAGAGAATGAGGTCGATGCGGTAGTCCGGGTGGAACCGGAAGGTCGAGAACGTGCGGTTCGACGTCAGCTGCGCATCGAAGCCCTCCGCCGGAGGCGCGAGACCTTCGACGTCGTCGTCACCGGTTGCGTAGCCGCCGCCGAGCTGAATCCGGAGCTTGTCCTCGAAGGCCCGGAACTCGCTTTGCGCCGCGAAGCCGAACTGCCGGATCTTCCAGCCGTCGTCTCCGCCGTCGGGGTTGTTGAAGTTGTTGTTCTCGTTCTGGTTGCCACCCTCCGGATAGAGGATGTTCGTGTTCTCGATGCCGCCCCAGACGAGCGTGGCCTCGGCCTCGAAGCGAAACTTGCCCCAGAGGAACTGGAACCATCCGTCGGGGATGACGGCCCAAGCCTCGCGTCGAAGCAACGTGTCGCCGTATTGGCTGGCCGTCATGCCGAGCGCGCCCTGCCCTTCCAGCGATTGCTGACGATAGACGGCGTACACGCCGCCGTTCACGACCGGGAGGCCCTTCGCGAGCTCGAGCTTCGTGTCTTTCGGGTTGCGGCGACGAACGACGACGAGACCCCATTGGCCGACGTCGTCGCTCTGCGCGAGATCGTACGCTTGGCCCTGGCGATCGCCGATGAGCGCGCTCGTCGGCCCCTCGTTCGCAAAGTCCCACAGGCCGGCGAAGTAGAGGTCCCACGACTTGATGCCGGTCGAGAACATGATGCGGTCGGCGGTCGACCCGTAGTCGGAGTCGTAGCCGTCGCCCGAGTTGATGAACATGCCGAGACCCCAGTGGCTCGGCATGCGGCCGAAACGCAGCTGACCGATGGGCGTCATGTACTCGCCCCAGACGCGCTTCACGACGATCGAGTCTTGAAGGCTGTTTTGGCCGGCGGAAGGCGCCCACTGCGTCGAGGAGAACGCGCCGATCGGTGTGTAGCCGCCGGGCTGGCGGACGTCGTATCCGCCCTCACCGCTGGGCTGGTTCGAGTAGCCCTCCGGCGTCGAGCCGAGCACGACGTTGTCGAGCATGTCGATCTGCGCCATCACGCGGATGTTGTCGCTGATGTGCAGCTCCGGGTTGATGCGGAAGCGCATGTTTGCCCCCGCTTGCACGTTGTTCTCGCAGTTCTCGGGCTTCAGCGGATCGTCGCCGCAGAGCTTCACCGGGTGCGAGTTGCCGTTGATATCGGTCCAGCTGTTGTCCGGCGGCTGCGGCCACAAGGTGTCGGCCGGGAGGTCGACGCGACCGAGCGCGAAGTGACTGAAGAACTCGCTGCGAACGCGGTAGTAGCCGTGGATCTCGAACACGGGTCGCGCGCTCGTCCACCAATCCTCGGCGAAGACCTGGGTATCGCTCTCCGTCGCGTCGCCGTTCGCGTTCTTCTTCGGAGCGGCGGCCTTCGTGTCGGCGGCGACCGTCTTGCCGGCGGTCGCGGTCGGAGCCGTCTTCGTCTCCGGCGGGGGCGCGGGCTTCGGGGGCGGCTGATCGACCGGCGGCTTGTCCGTGGGCGGCGCGTCGGGCGGAAGGAGCGGCGGCTCGTCCCCCGGCGTCGGCGGCTGGCCGGTCGGTGCAGGTTGCGCAGCAGGAGGAGGATTCGTGGGAGCGGGCTGCGCTGGCGCAGGCTGAGCCCACGCCGCGCGCGAAACCGCAACGGGCACGAGCGCGCCTAGCGCAAGGGGAGCGAGCAACTTCCAATGTCGTCGCATCGGGGCCCCGCGGATCTCATGGAACGTTCAGTGAAGCAAGGAGAAGCCTCGCAAAGGGCACGGTTGGCACGGTTGGAGCGCCTGCCGGCCGGGTCCGGAAAGTCGGACGCCTCCTTCTACCGCAGCGTCCGCGAACGCTCGGCTTCGTCGCCTGCCCCCGTCCGGACGGGCTCAGTCATGGCAGAAGAGTCCGGGATTCATCGCTTGTGTGCAGTGGGTGTCGGGATCGGCGAGCGTCGCCATCCGCGTGATCGAGGTGGCAGTTGAAGCTCTCCTCGAACGTGTCGCTGACGTCGAACGGATCCGTCGACCTGGCCATCGGTAGGACTCGGCAATCCGCGACGCACGCGCTCTTGTCTCCCGCCCACTGCTTCTCGTCGTCGGCACCCGTGCACGAGGTGAGCAGGAGATCGCAGTCGGCGTCACAGCCGTCGCCGCAGGCGCCGGGGGTTTCGTCTTGCGGGTTCAGGTCACCTCCGCTGATGCCGGCGTGACCGCAGTGCGTTGCCGGTTCGGCTGCAGCCGCGCTCGCGTGATAAGCGCGGCACTCGAGGCTTCCGCCCGCCATCGCACCCACGTCGACCTGCGGGAACGTCGCGCAGGTCGCCATGCACGCCGCGTCGTCCTCGAGATCCTTTCACTGGGATTGTCAGCGGACCGCGCACCTCACCGCATGTCAACGCGCCCAAGGGATCGCACCCGGGCCTTGCACCCAGCCGCTCGACCGCGCGCCGATGGTGACAAATGCGTCACTTCCTCGACCTGAGGACGCGACGACTGAGCCTGCGCGCCACGATCGCATCGCACTGCGGTGCGCCAGCGGTGCGAGGTGCCACGTCGCAAACTGCGGCGCTGAAAAACTAAGAAAGGTCAGCGAGGTGAAGACGATTTCGTTTAGCCTTTGCAACGTGGGCCTTTCTTCATCGCACGCGCATGCACGCGCAGAGACGTCAACAAGGGTCCACGTGAACCATTGAGCTTAGGGGGCGGCGGCCGCGTTCATCGGCCTGCCGGACGACCACGAAAAACAGCACGAGACGGAGCAGACACGTGAACTCAGGCAAGACGCTGTTGTGGTGCACGACGCGATCCTCATCCGGTGCGGTGCGCGCGCGACGCGCGTGGCCGACACCGCTGTCGCGACGCTGTGCGATTGGGCTTTCCGCTGCGGCGGCGATCTCGATCACGGCGTCGGCGGCGAGCGCCCAGGAGAACACCGCGCAGAGCGGCGAGTTCTCCGTTCAACGGATGGAGTCTGCCCCCGGTCCCAACAACATCCTCAGCGTCGAGCGCGTGAGGATGGTCGAGCAGTTCGGCTGGAGCGCGAGCGTGCTCTTCAACTATGCGCGCGAGCCTTTCGTCGTCGTCAGTTGCGTCGCGGAGACGAACTGCGACGAGCCGAACGCGTCGCAAGTCGAAGACGTGCCCGTGGTTCAGAACATGTTCCAGTGGGACGTGATGGGCAGCTTCAACCCGATCGAGTGGATGCAGATCGGATTACGCGTTCCACTCGCATACGTCACCGGATCGGGCATCGACACGACGAGCGGCCAGCCGCTCCCCGATGGAGCGCGAACCTTCGGTCTCGGCGACGTCATGGTCGAGGGCAAGTTCCGCTTCTTCGGTGACGCGACGAGCGTCGCGGCGCTCGGCGGCGCCGTCGACGTCTCCGCGCCGCTCGGTCACGTCACCGCGGAGAACAGCTACATCGGCAACGACGCGCCCGTGACCGTGGGGTGGCGCGGCATCGCGGACTTCCAGGTCGACGGCTTCTTCACCAGCGTGAACCTGCGCGGCGTCTACCGCGGCGAGAACACGCTCGGCACGACGACGGTCGGCCCCGTCGAGTTCCGATACGGCGTGGGGCTCGGTTATCAAATCACCCCCATCATCAAGGTGATGGCGGAGGGCTTCGGCTCCACGCAGTTCTCCTCGCAGAACGGCACCAACACCCTCGAAGCCGACGGCGTCGTGGTGCTCTCTCCGCTCTCGACCGGGCTCGACATCAGCGCCGGCGGCGGCGCGGGCATCCTCGAAGGTGTCGGCGTGCCGCTCTTCCGCGTGATCGGCGGCGTGTCGTTCAAGATGGAAGCGGGCGACGAAGACGGCGACGGCATCGGCGACAACTCGGATCAGTGCCCGACGATCGCCGAGGACAAGGACGGCTTCCAAGACGACGACGGCTGTCTCGAAGACGACAACGACAGGGACGGCATCGTCGACGCGAAGGATCAGTGCAAGGACAAGTCGGAGACGATCAACGGCTACAAGGACGAGGACGGCTGTCCCGACACGGTCGCGGACAGCGACGCCGACGGCATCCCCGATACCGCCGACAAGTGCCCGGCGCTCGCCGGCAAGGTCCGCACGCAAGAGTTCTACGGTTGCCCCGACACCGATGAAGACGGCGTCGTGGATCCGAAGGATCAGTGCAAGACCGAGAAGGAAGACACCGACGGCTTCGAAGACCTCGACGGCTGCCCGGAGGCCGACAACGACAAGGACGGCGTCCCCGACGAGTCCGACGAGTGCAGCGAAGAGCCCGAGGTGAAGAACGGCTTCAAGGACGAGGACGGCTGCCCGGACGAGACGCCCGACACCGATAAAGACGGCATCTCCGACAACAAGGACAAGTGCCCGAAGGTCGCCGAGAACTTCAACGGCTTCGAGGACGAGGACGGTTGCCCGGACAAGGGCGCGAGCCTGGTCGAGGTGAAGCAAGAGGAGATCAAGATCCTCCAGCGCGTGGAGTTCGAGACCGGCAGCGACAAGATCAAAGGCGCGGTCAGCTTCAGCGTTCTCGACGCGGTCGCCGGCGCGCTGAAGGCAAACCAACAGATCTTCATGGTCGAGGTCGCCGGTCACACCGACAACGCCGGCAACGCCGACTTCAACAAAGAGCTTTCACAGAAGCGCGCCGACGCGGTCATGAAGTACCTCGTCGGCAAGGGTGTCGAGCCGGCACGGCTTCGTGCGGTCGGCTATGGCCAAGACAAGCCGATCGGTGAGAACGCGACGAACGCCGGCAAGCAGAAGAACCGCCGCGTCGAGTTCAACATCTTGCACTCGACGACGAAGAAGGCCGCGCCCGGTGCGGCACCTGCTCCGACGCCGCCCGCCGCTGCCGCACCACCTGCAGGGGCAGCACCGCCGGCGACGCAGCCGGGCTTCTAAAACAGCGATCCGTCCCGGGGGGGACGCGGCCCCATCGCCTCACGGTGATGGGGCCGCTTTTCGTCGGGTCACGGTTCGACGAACGCCGCCACACCGTCGAGCACGCGATCGAGACCGAACTCGAACTCGTCGATTGGTTTCTCCGCGGGGTCGAACACGCCGGCGGTGACGATCTTCGCGAGGGCCGGGTAGCGCTCGTCGGTGACGATCTGCTCGAAGATGCCGGCATAGAGCCGCGCGAGCTCTTGCCTCGTCGCGCGTGAGCGCCGCTGCTCGGCCGATGTTCCCACGCGGATGCGCGCCGCGCCGCGCACGTAGCTGTCGACGGCGAGCACCGTGTTGAGCATCACGAGAGGATCGAGCGAGAGCGGCTCGATCGCTGCGAGACCGGCATCGAGCCATGCGAGGTGGTTCGGTCCGAACGGTGGCCGTCGGATCTCGACCTCGAGGAGCCACGGGTGCTTCAGGTGCACCTCGAGGTCGGCGCGCGCCCATCGTTGCAGGGCGGCGCGCCAGCTCGCGTCTCGACGATGCGCGGGGGGGCGGCCGACGGCCTTGTCGCGCATGAGCTCGACGAGCTCCTCCTTGCCAGGGAGATATCGATAGAGCGACATCGTCGTGAAGCCGAGCGCTTCGGCGACACGGCGCATCGACAGATCGCCGAGTCCGTCTCGATCGGCGATCTCGATGGCGGCGCCGACGATCTCGTCGAGCGTGAGCGTGGGCTTGGGCCCACGGGTCGGGGCCGCGATTCGTTCCCACAACAGCTCGAGGGTGCGCGTCGCGGGATCGACACCTTGTTTGGTCACGCGCGCATCGTACCTCCCGGCGCTTCGCCGCGTCGCATTGGTGCTGTCGTCGCCGCTGGAATTGACCTGGTGCGCGCGCGTGTTAAATCGCTCGGCATGACTGTGTATACTGTACGCAGATTCGTCGCGATGGTCGCGTTCATCCTGCTCGTCGGCTGCGGCGCCGACGCCGGCAACGACGTGCCCGGCGCCGGGAGCGTCTTCGCCGGCGACGTCGTCGAGATGTTGCCGGCAGGTCGCTACACGTATTTCCGACTGCGCGTCGCAGAGGATGACGAGCGTTGGGTGGTGGTCTCGGACAGGGACCACCGCGACGCGACTCGCCTCTCCGTTCGCAGCAACTCCGTGCGTCGAGACTTCGCTTCGCGCCGCCTCGGCCGCTCATTTCCCATTTTGCATTTCTCTTCGATCGAAACGTCCACCCCCCTCGGAGCTCCATGAACAAGACTGCCAAGCTCGCTCTTCTTTCGCTGCTTTCACTCTCCGCCGCTGTCGCTGCTTGCAAGACCGGCGACACCACGGACGGAACGGGAGGCGCCGGCGGCACTGGGACGCCGCCCGACGGACCGACGATGTCCGAGCGCATCGACGCGCTCGAGACGTGCACGCCCACCGACCTCGTGCGGATCCTTCCCTGGACAGGTCCCGCTTTCGATCCCGCGACTGGTGAGCTGATCGAGCCGCTTCCCGAAGGTCACGTCGAAGCCGTGGTGAACGGCTGGAGCCGTCAAGACGAAGAGGCGCTCGCTCTTCGAAAGGAGCACGGTGAAAAGACGTTCGTCGACGTGTTCTCGCGCGACGGGCTGCTGGGATTCGAGTCGGTCGAGTCGGTCGAGTGCGGAATCGCGATCAGCCACACGCTATGGCGCGACGAGACGGCGATGTTCAACTTCGTCGGCGGCGAAGCGCACGCGGCGGCGATGGCCGACGCCGACAAGATCCATGAAGCAACGGCCGGCGCCCACTGGAAATCGCCTGCGCGTGCGGTCGCGCCGACCTGGGAAGAAGGGATTGATCGCTACATCGAAGAAGTGCGCAAAGACCTCGCGGAAGACTAGCCCTTCGGGCGGACCAAGGTGCGGTCGCGAAGCATCAGATCGCACGCTAACGAGGAGTGGTCTTCGACCACGCCATATCCAGATCCGCATCGCGACGCGGTGATACCGTCGAGCCGACATGGAAGTCGTCTCCAACGGGCCGCTCCCCGTCGCGTCGCTGGTATGGCAGGCGCGCCCGACGATTTGGGTGCTCACCGTCGTCTGCAAAGCGACATTCACACTCGGACCGGGCGAGCTCTCCCTCGCACCGATGCAGGAGCCGATCCGCGAGCGCGACGCACACCGCGAGGACGACGGAGCGCGCAGCCTCATCGAGGCGAGCGATCTCGTTCCGTTCAAACAAGGCGCGGACGTCGTGCTCGTCGGCTCTGCCTACGCGCCCGGTGGCAGACCGACGCAATCGCTCGTCGCTCGGATGATCATCGGTGAAATCAACAAGCCCATTCACGTCATGGGTGATCGGCAATTCACCGCTGACGGCGAGCTTCAGGAAGGCGCGAGCTTCACCCGCATGTCTCTCGCGTACGAGCGGGCGGCAGGCGGGCCGGATACGGCGAACCCCGCCGGCGTGCGGCGCGCACGGAACGCAGACGGCTCGACCGCGCTCCCCAACCTGCTGCCGCTCGATCTCGTCGTCGCGAGCGGCGCGGACGTCATTCCGCCCGTCGGCTTGGGGCCGATCGCGCCGGGCTGGCCCATGAGGAAACGCAAGCTCGGTCAACACACGGCGGCTTGGTCGTCCGGAACGCTCCTTTCCAGCCCACTTCCCGAGGACTTCGATCGCTCCTTCTTCAACGTCGCGCCGGACGACCAACGCGTCGTCGAGCTCCACGACGACGAGCGCATCGTGCTCGAGAACCTTCATCCACGCTTCCCGGGCCTCGTGGCCAACCTGCCCGGTCTCCGCCCGCGCGCGACCGTCACCGGCCGCCCCGTGGGCCCCCGCGAGCTCGCCATGCGCGCCGATACCCTCGCGATCGATACCAATCGTCTCCTTTGCAGTGTGACCTGGCGCGGCCAGGTTCCACTCGTGACCAGGGATGAGGGAGTAAACGTGCGTATCGAGCTCGATCCGCCGACGAGCGACATGCCGCATTCACCACACCTCGCTCACTCGAAGCCGAGCCATCCGTGGTCGGGGACCCTCGAGATCTCGACGTCCGCGGCGACCACGGATATCCCGTTCGTCGGCAAAGGGTCGGTTCCACCAGCACCACCACCACCGATTGCCCATTCGGCGCCTCCTATCGTGAATGGCGGGCCCGAATCCCGGGTCAGCCCTTGGGCGGCGCGCGGCGCTGCAACGCCGGGCGCGACGCTGATGGGCGTCACGCCGAATGTGCCTGTCCCGGCGCCGGCGCAGAACGTCGGGATCCAGCCGGTCGCCACGGTAGCGGCATTGGCGGCGCCGGCCGCAATGGCTCACACACACGCGACGCACAAGGCAATGGCGCTCGTCTGGTTCGATCGAAAGAGCGTGCGACGCATCGTCCGCAAACCGGCGTGGCAACGGATTCTCGATTCTCTCGAGGACGAGCCTGTCGATCCCGAAGCCGACGATCCTGCACTATCGGACGAGCCCGCCGAGATCGAAGATCGGGCGCAGGTCTTCGAGATCCTCGATCGCGGCGCGCCCACGGGCATCGACGGTGTCCACGCGGCGCTCGCGCGCGCCGGAGGCAAGCGCCGTATGCCGGTGCCGCCGCTCGAGCTCGTCGAGGGTGAGCTGACCCTCTCCTTCGATTCGGTCGAAATGCTGAAGGCGCTCGTCTCGACCGCGACGCCTTTTGCACCCGGCGACGACACACTCGCCAATGCCATTACGACCGCCGAGAAATTCCTCGCCACGGCAGGCGTATCGAGCGCCCCCGCCGTCGCAGAAGCACTCTGCGCGAGAATTCGCGAAGCGCTGGCCCAAGGAAAGAAAGGCCGCGCCGAGCTCGCGAACGAACAAGTGCAGCGCGCGCTCCTCGAGCAGCGACATTACGAGAAACGCAAAGTGCTCGGCGGCTCACACCTCCGCGCGCTGTTGCTCGTGCAAGGAGAGACGCAGCCGCTCGTTACGTATTTGCCGGCGTCCATTGCGGAGGACCTGCCGCTTGCGCAGCGCTTCAGCGCGCGCGTGATTGCGGCGGTTCATCCGGCGGTGGACGAGCGCGAGGTGGAGCCGGTGGCGTTGCAGGCTGCGGCGCTGGGACGGGTGGTGCAGATAGGACGCGCGCGGTGATGGTCGCCACGCGCGCCTTCGATGCTGGCGCGAGCGGTCGGTTCCCTGCGGCAACACACCCGCCAGCTCGAACGAGCGCAACACGCGAGCTCGTTCCGCTAGACGGCAGGCATCGTGCTGGACTGCTGCGCTCGGCATTGGATCCCGACGTGAGCGATGCGACGGCCCGCGGTGGGCTCTCCGCCTCGGACTGGGTGGAGAACGTCGTTCTCGCCGCGCTTCGCGGACGCCGCGCGGGTCGCCGCTTCGACTTCGCGGTACTTGCCGGCGACGCATTCGTCGGCTTCACCGGACTTCACTTCTATGAGCAACGAGCAGAGCTCGGTGAGCTTGCCTATTGGATCGAAGCGGACAGTCGCGGACACGGACATGCGACCGCCGCCGGCCGTGGCGTGGCGCGATTCGCGTTCGACGTTCTCGGCGTGCGCGTGCTCCAGGCTCGTATCCGGCGCGGCAACGATGCATCGCGACGCGTGCTCGAGAAACTGGGCTTTCAATGGGACACGCAGTCCAAACGATACCTGCTCGTACGCGAGGAGCTCGCGCGTCCGCCGGCCTCGGAAGGAGACACTGTGCTGGTAATCCGTCGATCGCAACGTGACGCATTCCAGGCTGGATTGGATCGGCGGTTCGTGCGCGCCGTGACTGCACGACTCATGGAGGAGCTGCCGCAAACGTTCGCCGAGGCCGACGCGACCGAGCTCGAAGACCTTGCACTGTCCGCGCTCGGCCGCGCCCGCGCATACGGGTTGACTGCAGATCCTGATATGTCGGCGTTCGTCGAGCTCGCACTGCTCATCTCACCGCGGTTCGACGAGCACCCATTCATCGCCGCGGCACTCCGCGACCCGAAGGTCGCAGTCGGCGAACGAATGGCTGCCCTGCTGGCGCGCCTGTCGGCCGAAATTTGGGACGACGCGTCCCAGCTGCGTTGACCGCAAAAGGAGGCTGACAACCGTGGATGCGGTGACGTGTGACAGGCCGGGATGTCCAAACCGTGACGGCGTCAAGGCTTGGTGCCTGGGGATGCATAACCTGCGCTGCCGAGCGTGTGAGCCCTGTCACCTATGTGACCAAACACTCGCGTCGCCACAGCGCGGCAAACGAGCGCAAGGGCCGAGGCACGGCGAAGCAACTGCAGAGAAGCTGCAAGGTGTGAAAGAGCGACACGCGAGCGGAAAGACGGGCGCATCTCAGGCCACCTCCGTCAGTTGCTCGTCGGCTCCAGCGGCTGCCCCGCCGTACAATTTTCTGGAGCACCTCTATGCGAAGCCGAAGAAGCTCGGCAGAACGATGTTCCTGTGCATCACCACCAATCCGACCGCCGGTACGGTGCCGGTACAGATTGGAAGTTCGCCCCTCGCTTGCCATCGGGTCACGTCCAATGTGTCGACGATGTGCACCGCCAACGCAGTCAATGGGTGCCTCGAGGTTTCACCGGGAACCGGAGGGCTCAACGCCCACTATCTGCCCTGGAGCAACAGCGCCGTATACCGAATAGCGTTGCCGGCACAAAACATCGCAGGTCCCGGCGGCAATCTCTTCTTCACTGCGAACCTGTCCGGGTGCGCCATTTTGATCACCGGCTCGCCCGCTGCTCCGGTCGTCTACCACGCCAACGCGGAGGCGTCGGCCAATCCGGATCTCGCGGATGCGACCGACGGCCACAAAATCGGGTGGTCGGAGGCCACGATGCTCACGGCCATCAGCCGTTTCGATCTACCTGATCTGGCGGGGTCCGATCCGGAGATACAGACGCTGCGACCGTCGGAGTACGTCTACGCGCAACACGATCAGGTCGTGCTCGACGGCGATTTGCTCAAGTCGCGCAAATCGATGGCTACCGTATTCGGCGTGCGCAAGAACGGCATGTGGACCTTCTACTATCAAAAGGGCTTCCACCTGCACACGAGTAACCAAATCACCGGAGAGACTACCGACATGCTCGTGGTCGAGGAATTTGGCGAGCTGTGGCCCACGAGGAAAGGCCCGTAGTTGGTTTACGAACGAGCGACGTCAGCTCGTATCGACAGCGGTTCGCTCGTCTCACCCTCGAGCACGAACCCCTCAATCTCGGCGCCCAAGATCTCACTCTTCTGTCGCGCCGAGCACGAAGGCCAAAACACCCGCAACACCCTCGGGTCGTAGAACCGGAAAAACAGCCTCTTCCCTGTCTCCTCGTCCCGCACGATGAGCGAGCGCCTCAATCGCTGCCGCACTTCGCGCAGCGGCCTCGGGCTCGTCAAATACACGCCCCAGCTTTCGCCCCAACCTTCATTCACCAGCACCGGCAACAGCTCGGACCCCTTCTCGAGCCGCACCAGGTAAGGCGCCGCGCGGGCCATTACCTCCCCTTGCAGGCCTTCGAACAACGACCGGTGTTCGTCTTCGCTCGCCCGCAACAGCGCCAGGATGCGAGGGGTGCGCGCGGCGTCGACAATGGCAAATAGCGGCTCCGGCTGGTTCGCGAGGGCCTCGAGCGCGCCCGCTCGGGCGGTAACGAGCGCTGCGGAAGGTGCCGGGCGGGGAAGACCTGGTGGTAGGCCCGTCCGGACGTCGTCGTGCACGATGCGCAATAGAAAGCGGGTTTGGCCCGCGACGATGAGTGCGCCGTCGCCGAGCGTCGCCTCCGCGATCTCTTTGCCGTCGACCTGCGTCCCGCGGCGGCTCCGATCGAGCAGACGACATACTGCTCCGTCCCACGCGATCTCGAAGTGCACCGGAGCCAATTGCTCGTCCTGCGAAATCACGATGTCCGCGCGACCGAGCCTCCCGACGCGGACCGGCTCAGCGGCGTTCAGTCGCACGCGCCGGCCGGCAAGCGCGCCCGACGCGACGTGGAGGAGCGCTTTCACTGGCCGTCGCCGAGCTTGCAGGTCTCGCAGTCGACGAACGGCGTCCCGGACGCGGATGCCGCGACCAGCGCCTCGACTGCGGGGGTCGAGCCGATGTTGACCGTCACGCACCCGGTGATGATCGTGCCCTTCGGCGCCGTCTGGTCCCCCATCCGCGCGGCCGGCATATGCTCGATGAACACATTGGTGGCCCCGCCGGCGATGGTGCCCATGGGCACGCAGGCGACGTTGTCACCGAGCCGTGCTGCAAACAGATGGCCGATTCTCACGGTCGGCGCGAAGCCGACAATGGGCATTGGGACCGGGTGAGCTTCACAGACATGCAGGTCACTGAGGCGGGCGGCGGGCGGCATGGTCTCTCCTCGCGCTTCTCAGGGTGACGGCTCGTCCTGGGGATCGGCACGTTCGGCCTCGAGCACGTTCACTTCCAGGGACTGCTCTTTATCAAACACCTTCTCCGGCTGCGCTCCCCGGCCGGCTCCCGCCGTCCCGCCGCTGTTGATGTTGACGATGGTCCCCACGATATCGACGCCCCCAGGGTGGATGTCGATGAAGTTCCCACCCACCTTGAGGGTCAGCTTGAATCCCGCTTCGATGACGAGATTGAGCCCCGCCTCGATGTGAACGTCCTGCCCGGCCTTCATTGCGTGATTCACGTTGATCAGCTCGTTGCGGTTCTTCCCCACCGTCAGCGAGACCGACTCGTCGACGACCTGGAACCGACTGCCTTGTACATGAAGGTTGTCCGTTTTTCCGACGAAGCGCCGGCGGTTGTCGACCACGTAGTCGTGCTCGTCGCCGTCCACCTTCGACAGCTTGTTGCGAAGCGTGCGCTCGACGAGGTCACGCTTCACGAGCTGGTGTTTGTCGCGCTCCGCCCGGGTGTAGAAGAGCTCGCGGTCGACGGTGTCGTCGAACTTGATCTCGTTGTAGCCCCCCGCCGTAGACCCCGGCGTCGAGCAGCTCTTCCAGCCCGTCACTGCGCTATTGGCGGGTAGCGGATAGGGCACGACCTCCGTCGCGTTGAAGGCGCGTCCGACGATGATCGGCATGTCCGGGTCGCCGTCCACATAGGCGACCAGCACCTCCTGCCCGACGCGGGGTATCGCGATCATCCCGAAGCCCCGGCCGGCCCACGGTTGGCTCACGCGAATCCAACACGAGCTGTATTTGTCGTTGTTGCCGTCCCGGTCCCAATGGAACTGGACGCGGACCCGCCCGAACTCGTCCGTGTAGACTTCACCGTCTCCGACGACGGTGGCCGTTTGGACCCCGGACACGATCGGCTTTGGCGTCTTGCGCACGGGCCGGTGGGAAAACCCGGAATTGCAAAAAATCGCGCGCCCCGTCGCGCGCAGCGGCTCGTCGGTCGAAGCGATGATCTCGAGCGCCGTCGCCAGCAACGGCCCCTTGCCGATGTCCGGGTGCGGATGTTGGTCGACCTCGAAGAGCCTGCCCGGGTAGAGGTCGAGCACATTGGTGTCGAAATGCACGGCGCGCAGGTCGGCGCGCACCCTGGAGAGAGCGTGCTTCGACGTCTCGACGCCGCGCTCGACATCCGAAAAGTAGTGCCCCTCGCGATCCGCAATCACGGTCGGGGCGCGCTCGAAATAGCCGCCTATGTAATGGCCGTCGCCATCGACGTCTCGCCGCACCGAAAAGGCGCCCGGCTCGTAATAGTATTCCTCGAGTCTCGCGGTCGTATTCGAGCCGACGTCCTTCCTCGCGGAGGCTTCGGGTTCGAGCGACGGCTTGCGGAAATCGTACCCGCGCACCGTGGTGATGTGCGGGCGGACGTCGCGACTGAGCCGCAGCTTGGTCACGAACTCCTTCTCTGCGGACCTGTTTGGATTGTCGCTGTGGGGAATGGCCCGGCCTGGGCGTTTGCCTCCGGATTCGAGGTGGTCGCACAGCGTCAGCTTCGAATCCTTTGCCGGGCTCGTACGAGCCCTGGCCTCGTCCGACGCGCCCATCTCCTCTTCGAGCTCGGGGTCCGCGAACCTGTGGGTAATGCCCGCCTCTTCGAGGAGACGGCAGAAGAAGGCGTAGTCGCTCTCGCCGTGCTGCACCTTGTATTCGAGCTTGGGGTGGGCGGCCGGGTCGATGACCCATTCAGCCTCGATTTCCCAGTCGGCGAGGAGCGATGTCAGGATGTCGGGAATGGACTGGTGTTGGTAGATTCGATAGTTGCGTCGCTGCGTCAGAAACCAGAGGCGAGGGACGATGCGAAAGTAGTACGTCGATAGCCCGGTCGGCTCGGCTTGCACCTGCTGGGCATGGCTGCACACGCCCTGCCAGCGGCGGCCAACGGGATTTCCCTCTGCGTCCGCCCCGGCCATGATCTGGAGCGCCGCGCCTCCCCCGACGAGCGACTCCAGCTCGAGGTCCCACAACATCGAGCGCGCCCACACCTCGACGGCGAAGAGCTCGGAAAGGGACTCGTGGACCTCGACGCGGCGCACCGACATCGACTTTTCACCGGATTGGAACTGGAGCGTAAACGTCAACATGAAGGCCCGATCCTTGGTGCGGGAGAGGCTGCGGCGCCAGGATGCTAGCGAAGAATCACGCGGCGCAACGTCGGATCTACGCGATCGCAGCGCGAGCACCCCAATCGCGCTGCATCGATAGCAATTACTTCTTGGCGAAGAACGCGCGCATGTGCGGCTCTTGCGTCTTTCGCTTCGCCACGCATAGCCGAATGCTCTCGAGGACCGACGACAGCGTTCGCGGCGCGCCTTCGATGGTCGAGACTTTGGGCTCGAAGAAAGCCTCCGCGTCCGCCGCGTGGGCCTCGTCGCAGAACACATCCGCGACGTTGATGATCTGCACGCCGCCGTGGTGCTTGGGCAGCCGCTTCGAGATCGCAGGCTGGTTCGTCTTGAGCCATTGCCAGGTGGCTTCGCGCGCGTCGTTCTGTTGCACCTGGCCCCAGATGGGAGTCATCACCTCGTTGTCGCGCAACGCGGGATCGAACACCAAGGCGCGAACCTTGTCGCGGAGCTCCGAATTGCGTGCTTCCGAAAGCGCCCAGAGCAAACGCCCACGCTGCGCCTCTTCCTCGGACACGCCGAAGAGCGCCCGAAGGTGATCCCAGGTTTTCAGGTCGGCTTCCTGGCCCACGACACCGAGCGCCGTGCCCGCCAAATCGGGTGATACCGCGTCGACGTGGAGCTTTTCGTCGCTGCCGATTCCCAGGTAGGCACGGCCCCGCCGCATGGCCTCTTTGCGAGTCGCGGGGTCACGCGTGTCTCCGGCCAAAAACCCGATCACTTGCACACGCAGCGCCGCCGCGTCGGCCGACTCCCCAGGGTTCGGATCCCAGCCGAGCTTCTTCGCCACGGGCCCGTAGAGCTTTTGCCCATAACGCTCCACGTTCTGGCGGAGCGGATCGTCGTACAAGAAGTCGAGCGCTTGCCCGAGCAGACCCATCGGCTCCGCGGCCACGCTGCTGTCCTCTTCGCTCGCGAGGGGCGCGAGCGCGGTGAGGGCATCCCCGAAGGGCGTGACACCACGGTTGTAGCCCGCGCGAATGCTGTTGGCGTAAGCGACCTTCTCCCGGACGGAGAGCTCCTTCAGCCCATGTTTGCGCAACGCCTCCAGGTCGGCTTGGGCGAGCGAAAAACGGAAGTAGCCCGCTGCATTCGCGTTGGGGAATATCCATTGGGGGCAGCCTGCGCTTGCAGGCAACGCAAAGCTCGTCTCCGCGCTCGTGAGCAACGTGCAGGCCTCACCGTTGGACCTGTCGCCGCCATAGCGCACACAAACGGGGACCTGCCAGGTCTTGTTCGCGTCGCCGGCGGAGCCCAATGGCAGATAGCGGGACTGCTTGAACCGAATCGTGGCCGGGGTCACCGACCCTTTGCCTCGCTCGGGATCGTTGCAGGAAGAGGAGACCTCGATGAACGGCACCCCGACTTGGTCCAAGAAGCTGTGAAACGCGCCCTTCACGTCCTTTTTGCTGACGGCATCGAGCTCGTCGAGCAGATCGTCGGCGGTGGCGTTGCCGTGGCTGTGCTTCTTCAGATATGCATTGAAGCCCTTTCGCCACACGTCCGAGCCCAAATAGCGTTCGAACATGGCAATCACCCCACCACCTTTACGATAGGTGATGCCGTCGAATGCATTCTCGATGTCGTCCGTGCTGGTGATCGGCTGGCGGATCGCGCGCGCGCTGACCAGGCTATCGGTGCCGATCGCTTGCTGGATGCCTTGGAGCAAGGCCATCTCGGCCTTTACCGTCGGGTCCCATTGGTCGGCGACTTTCTCTCCGAGCCACGTCGCAAATGCCTCGTTGAGCCAGAGGTCATCCCACCATTGCATGGTGACCAGGTTGCCGACCCACATATGGGCGAGCTCGTGGGCCATCACTTGCGCGTACGCACGCCGCTGGTGGACGGGCGCCTTCTTCGGATCGAGCAGCACCAAGAACTCGCCGAACGTGACCGCGCCCACGTTCTCCATCGCACCGTTTTTGCCGGGCACCGCGATGATATCGAGCTTGTCGTAGGGATAGCCGATGCCGGTGTACGCCTCGAGCTTCGCCAGAATCTCGCCGGTATGTGCGAGCGCATAGCTCGCCTCTTTGCCGCGGCCCTTGGTGGTGACGGCGCGCAGCGACAGCGGCGTCTTGCGCCATTCGTTCGGCGCGATGTCGGGAGCCTCGACGACGTCGAAGTGGCCGACCGCGACAGCGAGCAAATAGCTCGGCAGCTGCTCGGTGGTGCGGAAATCGAGACGGTCGAGCTCTCCTGCAGAGGTGCGCGAGAGCTCGCGGGTGTTGCTGATCGCCTGCATGCCCTTCGGCACGATCAGCCTCATCGCGTACGGAATCTTGAAGCCGGGTTCATCGAAGCAGGGAAACGCGCTCCTCGCGGCGATCGCCTCGAACTGGGTGAACAAGTACGGCTCGCCGCCGTCTTCGACTTTGTAGAGCCCCTTTTGCCCTTTTGCGAATGCGGCTTCGAAGCTGATGCTGATGTGAGCCTTTCCGGCAGGGATGGTGGCGCCGACGCTCAATGCGGCGATGCCGGATGCGCCCCGCTGCGCGTACTTCGCCGGTAGCGGCGAAGCCCCTGCCGGCGTGATGGTGGCGCTCTTCACGTCGAGGTCGCGACCGTTGAGCCAGACCGTCGAGCGCGCGGAGGCAATGTCGATATCGATCTCGACTTTGCCGCTGTAACGCTCTTTGCGCGGATCGAGGGTGAGCTCGATCGTTTGCTGCCTAGGCGTGACGCCCGCGGGCAGGCGCAGCGCCGGCGTGGGCTCTGGAGCGGCTTGGGGCGTCGCGCTGGCCGTGCTCACGGGGGCGACCGGTTGGTTGGTGCCGCAGCCGACGGTCAAGGCGAGGAGCGGGACCAGCTTGCCGATGCGCACGGCGCAACGATACCGGCGCACCAAGGAACCGATAGCCCGTTCGGCCCGAGAGCAGGCAGACCGTGCGGCGGCAGGAGACTTGCGAACACGAACGGTCGTGCTAACTATCGAAACATGTCTCGAGGCGAGAGCACCCGACAAGCCATCCTCGACCGCGGCCTGGAGCTCGCGACGCGGGTGGGGCTCGGCGGCCTGACGATCGGCCAGCTCGCCGACGAGCTGAAGATGAGCAAAAGCGGCCTTTTTGCGCACTTCAAGTCGAAGGAGACGCTGCAGGTCCAGGTCCTCGGGGCGGCGGTGGATCTGTTCGTCGACGAGGTCGTGCGCCCCGCGCTCAAGGTCCCGCGCGGCGAGCCGCGTGTTCGCGCGTTGTTCGAGCGGTGGCTGTCGTGGGGGCTCGATCGTCCGTCCGGCTGTTTCTTCGCCGCGGCGTCGTTCGAGCTCGATGATCAGCCCGGACCCGCGCGCGAGGCGCTGCTACGCGCCCAGCGCGACTGGCTCGAGACGCTCGCCCAAGCGGTTCGCATCGCGATCCGAGAAGGCCATTTCGACGAGAGCGTGGACCCGGATCGGACCGCGTTCACGCTGCTCGGCATCATGCTTGCGGCGCACGAGGTCGGCCGGCTCCTCGGCGATCCTCGCGCCCGCTCTCACGCCCACGCCACGTTCGAAGACCTCGTCGCTCAGTCGCGCCCGCGCGTGGGGTGACGAGCTGAGGCTCGGTCACGGCTACGGCTTCAGACTTCAGGCTGCAGGGAAAACACCGAGATTTAGCGCTGCCCCGCTCGGAAGGAATCCAACCATGGCTCAGCTCACACCCTCAACAAGCACGACCGTTCGTTCTCATAGCCCGCGCCTGGGCCCGAAGGCTCCGCCCGCGGCGGGCGCTGCGCCGCCGCGACTACGGGCGATGCGCGCGGGTTTTCAGCTCTTGGGGACGTGGGCGCCGGGCGTCGCGACTCGGATCGCCGAACACGTCTTCCGTACGCCACCGCGGCCGAAGATCCGCAAGAGCGAGAGCAACGCGCTCCTCTTCGCGGACGAAATCAAGGTCGAGCTCGGGACCGAGCGGATCCCGACGTGGAGCTTCGGCGAGGGGCCGACGATCGTGCTCGTTCATGGCTGGGGCGGCCGAGGCATGCAGCTCCGAAGCTTCATCGAGCCGCTCGTTCGGCGCGGCTATCGCGTCGTGTTGTTCGACGCGCCCGGGCACGGGGCGAGCCGCTCGCGCTTGTCGAGCCTCCCCGAGGTCGCGGCTGCGACGCGGGCGGTGGTCGACGCGGTCGGTCCTGTGCACGCGGTCATCGCGCACTCGATGGGCGGACCCGCGACGGTGCTCGCGATGCAAGCGGGCGCGGAGATCGAGCGCCTCGCGCTCATCGCCCCACCGACCGACATGGGTCAGGTCACGCATCGCTTCGCGCGCTTCCTGCACATTCCGGAGCGCGTTCGCGACGGCTTGCAGCGGTCGATCGAGCGGCGCTTCCTCCGCAAGCTGACGGACCTCGAGCTCGTTCCGATCGCGCGGCGGATGACGCAGCCGCTTCTCGTCGTGCACGACCGCGATGATCGCGACGTTCCCTTCGAGGAGGGCGCGTCGCTCGCACGCGCATGGCGAGGCGCACGTCTGGTCGAAACGAGCGGGCTCGGTCACACGCGGATCCTTCGCGACGCGGGAACGATCGAAGAGGTCGTGGAGTTCGTCGACGAGCACGCCGCGTCGTTTCCTCGTCTCGCCGCGCCGCTCTACTTGCCCGCGAGTCGATCGCTCGGTTGAGGCGCGCCCGCCTCATGAGGCGCCTTCGCGCAGCGCCCCTCGCGGGGCCTCTTGCTACGGAGCGCGCACATCGGCGCTGGCCCGAGGCTTGCCGTTCTTTGGTTCATGACGATTCTCGGATTTTTGCTGCTCCTCCTCGTCGCAGGTATCTGCGGCGCCATTGGACAAGCCATCGTCGGTTACTCGCGCGCCGGGCTCTTCGGCTCGATCGCGATCGGCTTCGTCGGCGCGCTGATCGGCGTTTGGCTCGCCCGCGCGCTCGGCCTGCCCGAATGGTTCACCGTTCGGATCGGCAACGAGTCGTTCCCGATCATCTGGTCGATCGCGGGCTCTGCGTTGTTCGTCGCCGTGCTGAGCCTCCTGTCCGGTTTCCGCCGGCGGCGCGTGTACTACGCGTGACGCCGGTGCGATCCATCGGGTCGTGAGGACGCGAGAACACAACTACACGAGCCCGGATCCGTTGTTACGATGAACCCGTCGTATGGGGGGTTCTCGGGTCCGGGTGCGCGCATCCGCGGTGCGCGTGCGCGAGCAGTTCGTGTTGGCGCGCTACGGAAAGCTCGCGAGGGAGACGTTCCGCAAGGAAGCGTCCCGTGAGCTCGCGCAATTGCTCGCGACGCCGGGCGATGTGTGGGTCGACTTCGATCTCTTCGTCGAGGCGACGGGGCGCGTCTGCAGCCTGTTCGGCGACGGCACGCCGACGCTCGCGCGCGCGGTCGGCGCATTCGGCGCAGAAGCCAACATGGGTCCGTGGCGATCGCTCGTGCACCGGCTGCTGTCGCCGAAGGTGATCCTCGAGGTCGCCGGCATGCTCTGGAGCCATCACTACGACGCCGGCCGGCTCGTCACGACCGCACGCGGCGACACGGAGGTCAGCCTGAAGATCCAAGACTTCCCCCGCCCGCACCTGATGCACTGCATGTCGGTGGAGGGCTGGTGCGAGCGGACGCTGGCATTCGGCAGGCCGAAGCACGTGAGCGTTCATCAGGCTTCGTGCAGGGCCCGCGGCGACGACTGTTGCGAGCTCATCGGGCGCTGGGAATAGCCCCCAAACGTCATCGCTCGGTCACGATCGACCGCTGAACCCCTACGTGCGGTTTGCGGATAGCCTCCCCGAGCGGGGGACTTAGAACTTCTGGCGCTCCCGAGCGTCTGAGGGTCCCGCAGCCCCGGAGGACAGGATGGAGCGGATCGGACGGAGCCCGCAAACGCGGCCAGCTCGCGCGACAAGGTCTTTCTCGCCGCGGAAACATTCTCCGCGCAGAGCCACGCTCGTTCGATGGTCGCGCTGGATCGCCATCGTCTGGTCGACGTTGTGGATCGTCGCGTGCAAGGAGCCGCCCACCACGAAGCTCCCGCCGAGCACGCAGACGAGCGCGGAGCTGAGGATGATTCGCCGGGGGGTCACGGTCGTGCCCCGCGGCGAGTCGGAGCGCGCGCCGTATGCGCGCGAGCGGCTCGGCGACGGCGCCGAGGTTCGAATCACGGAGAGCGGCCTGGCGTGGCTTCGGCGCGACGGCGGCACGACGCTCCTCGCACACGGGCCCGGCAAGGTTCTGCTCGAGGACGGGACGCTCCGCATCGAGAGCGGCCGCGTGTTCGCAGAGACCCCCGCCGGTGAGCCGGAGACGATCCTCGTCCCGGAAGGCTCCCTCGTGCTCTCCGCCGTCCGCGCGAGCCTCGACGTCGCGAGCGGAAAGACGACGGCGTACGTCCTCGAAGGTGAGATCCGCGCGGGCGAGGTGGTCGCAAAAGCCGGTGAGCTCCTGAAGCTCGGCGGTGAGAAGCCGTCGGTCGAGCCGGCGCTCAGCTGGGAAGACTGGACCGGCGGCCTCGCGACGACCGATCCGACGAGCGAGCCCGCGCCGTTCGGCGTCGGCACCGTCGGCGCGCGTCTGCCCGGTCAGGCCGGTGCACCGTATGCGCCGCTCACGATTCAGCGGCTCGACGTGCGCGTGAAGATCGAGGGCGACCTCGCGGTGACCGAGGTCGACCAGACGTTCTTCAACCCCGAGTCGCACACCGTCGAGGGCGTGTATCGCTTCCGCGCGCCGGAGGGAGCGTTGCTCGAGCGCTTCGGCGTCGATCGCGACGGCGGCATTCTCTACGGCTACGTGAAGGAGAAGCAGCAGGCGCAGCGCCAATACGAGTCGCACGTCTACGCCGGATCACAGGAGGACCCTGCGCTTCTTTCGTGGCAGGCGCCCGGCGTCTACGAGGCGCGCCTCTATCCGATCGGCCCCGGCGCGACGAGGCGGGTCGTTGTCCGTTACACCGAGTGGCTGTCGCGCGCAGGCTCGAAGGGCGAGCGCCGCTTGTACGTGTATCCGCTCGCATCCGAAGGCACCGCGGAGTCGGCGCCCTACATCGAGGACGTCTCGATCGAGGTCGATGTCGCGAAGGCGGGCGCAAAGCAAATTCGGACCGGCGCCGAAGCGATGCGGGTCGGCGACGTCATCGTCGTGCGTGATCACGATGTCGTGCCGCGCGCGGATTTCGCGATCGAGATGTTCGACGACGGCGCGGGCAAGACGAAGGCGATCCGGGCGAAACATCGGCCCGATCTGGTCGCGCTCGGGCCGGCCGAGTCCGGCGATGCGCGTCGTTCCGGTGAAGGCGAGGCGGATTATCTGCTCGTTCCGGTTCGCGCGAGCGACGTGCCGGAGCGTCCGGAGGGGCTCGATCTCGTCATCGTCGTCGACACGTCCGCGGCGACCGATCGACCGATGTTGCGCCTCGCGCGCGCTGCGACGCGCGCGCTCCTCGCGCATCTCGGTGACAAAGATCGAGTGGTGGTGGTCGCCGGCGACGATCGGCTGAGGCCGGTCGTTCCCGAGGCGTCGGAGCTCACCAAGGTCGACGCTGCGCTCAAGGCGAAGATCCTCGAAGGGCTCGCCACCATCGAGCCGGGCGGCGCGAGCGATCTCGCGTCGATGCTCGCGGACGCGACGAGCAAGGTCGGCGACGAGCGTGCGAGCGCGATCGTGTACGTCGGCGACGGCCTGTCCACGGTCGGGGAGACCGACCTCGCGTCGATCCGCGATCGAATGAAGAAGGCGCCGCGCCTCGTTCGGACGTTCGGGCTCGGCATCGGGGACGGCGCCAATATGGCCGTCCTCTCGGGCCTCTCGACGGGCGGATTCGCAGAGCGCGTGAGCGACGACCGCAGCGCGGCGCGGGGCGCGCTTCGCCTCCTCGAGGTCGCGGAGCGCAGCGTGGATCTCGGCGCGTCGCTCGACCTCGGCTCCAACGTCGAGCGCGTGTACCCGCGCGAGCTCGGCGCGGTCGTCGCAGGCGAAACGGTCGTCGTGGTCGGGCGCGTCACCGGCGAGACGCCGACGAGCGCGACGCTCGCGACGGTGCGCGGCAGCACGAAGCTCGACCTGGACGTGCAGGAGATCGACGATCACGGAGACACGCGGCGGCGCTGGGCGATGGGCAGGCTCGACGAGCTGCTCTCGTCGGCGGCAGGCCATGCGGCGCTGGTCGATCTCGGCGTGCGCCAAGGGATCATCACGCCGGTGACGTCGATCTACGTGCCGACGACGACGGAGATGACGCCGGAGCAGCGCGCCACCATCGATCGTGCGGCTCGCAAGCGCACGAAGGTCTCGAAGCCCAAGGGCGACGATCTCGAAGGCGCCGACGGCGTAGCCGACGAGAAGCAGACGGGCGCCGCTGCATCCGCGAAGGCCCGTGCCGACTCGGCCCCGGCGACGTCGGAGCCCGAAGAGAAGGAGTCGAGCGGCAAACCCGACGACGACCGTCCGAACCGCGAACAGCGCGCGAAGACGAAGGCGGAGGCCGAGCCCGCGAAGCCCGCGGAGGTCGCCGCCGCACCGACGGCGATGGCTGCCGCACCGCCCATGCCGGCGGCTCCGCCGGGGCAAATGCCGATGGCGACGGCGACCTCGCAGAGCACGCCGACGCTGAAGCCGCCGACGGACGAAGAGTACGGCTACATGCGCCAGAAGGACGCCGGGGGCTTCGCCGAGAATGCGCCGACGCCGAGACCGAGCACCACACCGGATGCTGCCGTGCCGGTTGCCGATGAGCCCGTCGCCGTCGGTGGCTCCATCGGTCGAGGGAGCGGGGCGAAGTTCGACCCGATGTCCGGAGAGAAGGCCGAAACGAAGGCGTTGGAGAAGGCCGACAAAGGCATCCACGGCGAGGGTCTGCTGCAGGAGGCCGACAAGTCGCTCAGTGGAGACGCGAACGTCGACGGGGACCTCGTCATCGACGGCAAGAAGGCGAACGTCGTCATCATCGTCGACGATCCCGGTCGCGTGCTTCGCAAGTGCGGCAAAGGTGCGGACCTTCCGTTCCACGAGCGCAAGAACCTCTGGCGCGAGCGGCTCTCGGCCTCGCACGCCGATCCGACGAACGTGCACCGCATCTACCGGCAAGCGCTCGCCCTCTGCGAGGCGCCGACGATGCGCGAGCGGCGCGCGCTTCTCCTGCTGGGGCTCGACTACCTGCCGAGCGTGACGTCGCAGGTCGCGCTCCACCGTCTGCTGCTGAAGGACGTGCAGGCAGCGGATGTGGTCTACCGCGGCATCCTCGCCCGCGTGAGCACGCCGGATCAGGTCCGCGAGCTGAACCGCGCGCTGGGCCTGAGCACGGTCGACCCGGGCACGCTCGAGAAGACGATCAAAGACACGCCGAACGCGGCGGAGCTCGTCACGAAGCTCCGACAGCTGAAGCAGAAGTTCCCCGACGATCGCACGCTCGCGCTTCGTTTGCTCGACGCGCTCGAGGACGCGGACGACGCGGCGGCGGCGCGCCTCCTCGCGCGCGAGCTGCGGCAGCGCAGCGACGCCGACGCGGGTGTTCGCACGGCCGTCGGCGAGCTTCATCTTCGGCTCGCGAGCCGCGCCTCCGATGCGTCGCAGAAGAAAGCCGACGAAGACGAAGCGAAGCGCGCGTTCGGCGAAATCGTCGAGTTCTCGCCCGAAGACGCGGTCGCACGTCGCCGCCTCGGCGACCTCTACCGGGCGCACGGGTATTACGCGGAAGCGGCTCGCCAATACGAGACGCTCGCGCGGATGATCCCCGACGACCCCACCGCGATGGTCCTTCTCGCGGCGAGCGCGAATGGGCTGGGCAAGCTCGAGGAAGCGATCCGCTGGACGGAAAAGGGCGGCGCAGCGGGCGCACCGGACGTCGCGCAAGGGCCACACGCGACCGCACGCGCGTTCGCGGCGCTGTTCCTCGCGTGGGGACGGCAGGACGCGAAAAAGGCTGGAAACAACGACGAGTGGAAGGCGCTCGCGGCGCGCCTCGACAAGATCGTCATGGGTGAAAAGCGCGAAGGGCAAATCCGCGTCCTGCTCAGCTGGGCGCACCCGGAGCTGCACCCGGCGCTCTGGACCAACGCGCTCGGCACGATGATGCCGGCCGCGGAAGGCGACGTGACGCTCGGGCTGTCGCAAGCGCTCGTCGCAGACAGAAGCGGCAATCTCGTCGAGGTACGCGTGGAGCCCTCGGAGCTCGAACATGCATCGAGGCTCGGCGCGAAGGCGATCCTCACCGTCGTCTTCTCGGAAGGCAAAGACTCGGAGGTCATCGAGCGTCGGGAGATCGGCTTCGACAAGGGGTCGCCCATCCAGCGGTTCCGCGTCGAAGGCGGAAAGGTCGACGTCGTGGCGGTCGAAGCTGCACCGGAGGCAAAGAAGCCGTGAGCGAGCACGAACCCAACGAGTCGACCCCGCCGCCTGCCCCTCCCCTCGCGCCGCCGTCGATGGCGTCGGCGCCACCACCGCCGCCGCTCGAGCCCGAGCGCCTGTCGCCGCCGCCGGACGGAGAAGTGCCAGCGCCCCCATCCCCGCCCGTGGAGCACTCCCATTTCGGCTCCGGGCAACGTCCTTGGGCGCTCATCGGGCTCGTCCTGGTGATGCTCTTCGGCGGCCTCCTCGTGGTGTTCGTGAGGCCCAAGCCGCGCCCGCCGATTCACACCGAGCTCGTCGCGACCATCGCCGATCTCGCTCCGGTGCACGCGAGCGTGACGGTGGGCAGCGACCAAGTGCGTGAGCGGCGTAGGCTCGCGAAGGACGACGTGATCGAGACGAGCGCGGATGGTCGCGCGCGCCTCCGCCTCGACGACGGCACGTCGGTGATCCTCGACGGCGCGACGAAGCTCGTCCTCACGGGCGACGGCGTTCGGCTCGAAGCGGGCCGCGTGTTCGTCACGACCGGTCCCGCGAAATCGACGATCGATCTCGGTGCGGGCTCGGTGTCCGCAGTCGGCAGCACGCTCGGCATCGAGCGGCGCGAGCGGACGCGCGTGTACGTCGCGAACGGAGAGGTCACGGCACGAACCACATCGAAAGAGGCGGTTGTCCGGACCGGCGAGAGCGCCGACTTCACCAAGGGCCTCGACGTCGCGCCGGAGCGAGGTTTCGACGACTGGACCGGCGGCCTTGCGGCGCCCTGGGCCAATTCGGGGTCCAAGCGCGCGCTCGCGGAGCTCTGGGGTCGCGGCCAGCCCGGCCACGTCGGCTCGCCGCTCACGATTCGCACGCAAGACGTGCGCGCAACCATCCACGGAGAGGTCGCCGAGACGCGCGTCATGACGACGTTCTTCAACGCGGGCGAGCAGACCGTGCTCGGCGACTATCGAATGGGTTTGCCCGCAGGCGCCATCGTGTCGGCGTTCTCGGTTGCGCGCGGTGCCGACCGCAGAAACGGCGTCATCGCGCTCGCGAAACGCGGTGAGATCGCGCGCTTCGAGCAGGCCGCGCAAGGCGGCGGAGGCGACACGCTGGAGTGGGCGGGCGAGGGCTGGGTTCGCGGCACGCTCCCGAACATCGCGCCGGGACAGTCGGTCACCGTCGCGGTGACCTACGTCGAATGGCTGCCCGTTCGAGACGGGGCCGTGGGCGGCGCGAAAGGGGCGAAACACGTCGTGCAGTATCGATTCCCGCTCGCGGGCGACGCTGCCCCGCCGCTCGTCGGTGAGTTCCACATCGCCGTGGACGCAGGGCCCGCGGGCGCGACCCAAGTCGCCGCGGGCATGGGCGCCGAGGTGTCGGGGAACACCGTGGAGCTCCGCAAATCGGACTTCCGCGCCTCCGCGGACTTCGTCGTCGACATGGAGATCCCGGCGCCGCTGTCGAAGGCGCGCGGCTACGTGGCCGAAGCCGGCAACGACGAGGCCACGTTCGTCGTGCGAACGGAAGCGCCGCGACTCGACGGCTCCAATGAAGAGGGGCTCACGCTCGCGGTCGTGCTGGATACGTCGGCCAGCATCGATCCGGCGCTGCTCGATGCCGGGCGCGCGTTCGTCGAGGCGCTCGCGAAGAGCCTCGGCGACAGAGATCGGATCGTCATCCTCGCCTCCGATACGTCGGCGCGTCCCGTCGGTCCCGCGAAGGCGACCAAGGCGGACGCCACGACGAAGGAAGCGATCGTCGCTGCGCTCGGCAACGTCACCCGCGGCGGCGCGACGGATCTCGGCCGCGCGCTCGAGGCCGCGGCGGACGCGATCCCGAACGATGCGCCGAGCGGCATGGTCGTCTACGTCGGCGACGGGTGGGGCTCGGTCGGCGACCGCACCGCGGAGGCGATCCGCGCGCGGCTCGCGCGTCGCGCGACGGGCGTCCCGCGGGTCGGCGCGGTGCTCGTCGGTCCGTCGAGCAACCGCCGCACGTTCGCCGAGCTCACGCGCGGCTCCGGCCCACTCGTCGAAATTGGTGACTCCGAGGACGCTGCGCGCGCGAGCGTCGAGCTCCTCGAGAACGCGATCGTGCCGACGGTCACCGGGATCACCGTGGACCTCGGTCCCGACGTGAGCCGCATTTATCCGCGCCAGGAGATCGCGGCCCCCCAGGGCAGCTCGGTGCTCATCGTCGGCAAGCTCGCCGCCGATCCGCCGAAGGCGATCAAGGTCACGTACCGCGCCGGCGGCAAGACGATCACCGAGGAGCGGCCGCTCGCCGTCTTCGAGGCTCCCCACCCCGGCGACGTGAAGCGGCGATGGGCCGACGCGCGCGCGCAGGCCATGGCGCTCGCTGGGCGCGGGCGCGAGTCGGTGACGGACGCGGCGCTGGGCGTGAGCCTGCTCACGCCGTGGACGGCGTGGACGACCTTGCCCTCCGGCGGCGCCGGCGGCGAGTACTTGTCGTCGCCGCTCTCGACGCGCGTGCTCGAGCTCGGCGGCGGCGGCACCGGCTTCGACGTCGAGGTCGCGGGCAGCGAAGCTCCTGCGCTGTCGCTCGCCGCGCCGGAGGACGCGCTCATCGAGGCGTCGACCTCGACGCTCGAAGACGCGCTGTTTCTCGCTGCGGTGCGCACGATCCAAGACGCGAAGGGTCAGCTCAAGGCGTGCCGTGACAGCCGCGCGGCGCTCCGCCCAGACCTGCCCGGCGCGGTGCAGATCACCTTCAAGCTCGACGGTGACGGCAAGACCAGCGACGTTGCCGTGCAGAACGCAGGCGACGCGACGCTCGCGACGTGCATCACCACAATCGTCGCGAACCTGCCCTACCCGCATGTCGCGGCCGACGTGAAGGTCAACGTCTCGCACACCGTCGTGTGGCCTCCGATCGAGACGCTGCGCGGCAAAAAATGCTCACCGACGTCGCAGCTCGCAGTGCCGCTACGGCGCGGCGTCTGGCGCGAGCGCATCGATCAGTCAGGTCCGTCGAGCGCATACCTCGAGGCGCGACGCGGCTGCGAGCTCGCTTCGTGGACCGCGAAACGATCCTTCCTCGAGCTGGCGCTGACGGTGCTCGGCGAGCGCGGGTCGATGAGCATCGCAGCGCTCGGCCTCGCGAAAGAGCTCGAGGACTGGGGCGACGCGGAGGCGGCAGGGTTCCTGCGCAAAGAAGCGCTTCGCCGCGCGAACCCGATGGAGCTGCGCCAGGTGCGCCGCATCCTCCTAGCGAGCGAGCGCCTGCCGTACGGCGAATATGCCGCGCGCTACGAGAAGGCGACGACCAACGAGCAGCGCCTCCAGGTGGTGAAGACGTTCCTCGGCCTCGCGCCGCACGACCCGCGTCTGCGCGGCCGCCTCATCGCGCTCCTCGCAGCGCTCAAGCAGAACGAGGCGCTCATCGACGAGGCGCGCCGCCTTCGCAGCGATCCCTACGTCGATGCGACGCTCATCGCCGACGCCGCCCATCTGTTGCGGACGATCGGGCTCGAGGACGAAGCGCGCCGCACGTACGGCGAGATCGCCGAGCGCGCGACGCACGATCCGTGGGCTCACGCGCTCCTCGGCGATCGCCTCCGTCACGAGGGCTGGTTCGACGACGCGACCGCCGTGTACCAAGCGCTCGAAGACCTCGTTCCGCTCGACGCTGCGACGCAGATCCGGCTCGCGCTCGCGCACATCGGCGCGACGCGCCTCGACGTCGGATTGCGCATCCTCGACCGCGTCGCACGGACCGGCGGACGAACCGCCGAGCCCGAGCTCGCGGAGCTCGCGGATCGCGCAGCGCACGCGCTCGTTCGCACCACGCTCGCTCGAACCGACATCCCCGCCGACGATCGCAAGCGGCTCGAGAGCGAGCTCGCCGAGATGACGGCGCTGCCCGTCGGCACCGCGTTCCTCGTCGAGGCGCCCGCGGGCTTCGATCCGGTCAACGTCCACATCGAGCGCGGCCCCGACGCAGCCCGCGAGCTCGTCCGACCGCGCGCGCTCGCCTCCAAGCTCGGCCTCGTCTCGCTGCACCTCGAGCCGAGCGACCCGAGCGCCGCCGGCAAGGTCTTCCTCTCCCTCGCGCGACGTAAGACCTTCGAGCCGAGCGAGCCCTACAAGGTCCGCATCTACGCAATCGAAGCGGGCAAGCTCACCACCACCGAAGTCGAGCTCCCCGCCTCCGGAGAACGCATCGAAGTCGACTTCAGCAGCGGCACCTTCGGCGCCCCGCGTCTCGAGGCCGCGAAGCCCCCGGCCAAGCCGCTGCGCTAAAGGAAAAGACGAGAGAGAAAAACAGGAAGACGGGAAGACAGGAAGGATTTTCAAAATCGGCTTGGGCTTCCGACCTTCCCGTCTTCCTGTTCAATTCTCTCTCTTTGCGCGCTTTTTCTTCTCCTTCGCGGCTTCGCGGTTTTCTCTGCCCGACGGCGACGACGGCGCCGCGCCGACGCCGCGGAGGGCGGTGTCGAGGGCGAGGTCTACGAGGGCGTCGCCGGCCGGGATCATGTCGACGATCAAGGGGACCCGTTCGGCGGCGAAGCGGCGCGCTAGTTGGGGAAGGATGCCCGTCGCGAAGATGGAGATCGCCGCGAGCGGTAGCGGGACGTCGGCGCGCACGAGGCCCTCGCGCTGGGCGTCGGCGATCGTCGCGACCATCAGCGGCAGGTGGCCGCGCCTGAAGCGCTCGATCACGCGATCCAGCCTCGATGACGAGACGAGCGCCTCGCGCAGGACCAGTCGAATCACCTCGACCTCGTCATCGGTTGCGCCTCCGACGCGCAAGATGGCCGCTCGCAGTCGCTCTCTCACGGGCGCGGGGCCGGCGAGCCGCGCCTCGAGATCGTGCAGGAGCTTTTCGTAGACGTCCTCGAGCACCGCGAGGAAGAGCTCGTCCTTCGACGCGAAGTAGTACGTGATCATCCCGAGGCTGGTCTTCGCGTCGCTCGCGATGGCCCGCATTGAAGCGCCGTCCACACCTTCGGCGAGGAAGCGCTTGCGCGCGGCGAGCACGATGCGATGCCGGATGTCGCTCCGCGGTCGTGCCATCAGGTGATTTTCTTCTTGAAGCGGAGAGACGCGAACAGGACGAACGCGGCGAGGATCGCGGCGAGCCAAATGACTTCGCCGTACAAGTGCCGGAGCGCGCTGCCTTTGAGCACGATGCCGCGCACGATACGCAAGAAATGCGTGAGCGGAAGGATGTTCCCGAGCACGCGGGCGGGCGCCGGCATCGACTCGTAGGGGAACATGAACCCCGACAAGAGGATGTTCGGCAAGAAGAAGAACATCGACATCTGCATCGCTTGCTGTTGTGTCTTCGCGATCGTCGAGAACGACAGACCGAGGGCGAGGTTCGCCGCGATGAAGAGCGCCGCGATACCGAACAGCAGCGGAACCGATCCGAGGATCGGCACGTCGAAGACGAACCTTCCGAGCGCGAGGACGAGCGACATCTGGAGGTAACCGATCGCGATGTACGGAAGGATCTTGCCGATGACGAGCTCGGCGTTGCGCACCGGCGACACGATCAACTGCTCCAGGGTGCCGCGCTCCCGCTCGCGAACGACCGCCATGCTCGTGAGCATCACCATCGTCATCGTGAGGATGACGCCGACGAGGCCGGGCACGATGTTGAGCGCCGTGCGCTGGTCCGGGTTGTAGAGGATGTTCGGCTCGATGCCGATCGGCGGTGTGCGCTGCGCCGCGAGCTCTGCGCCGCGGGCCGCGACGAGCGACGAGGCGGTGCTCGTCGCGCTCCCGACGACCTGCGGGTCGGAGCCGTCGACGAGAAGCCCAACCGTGGGGCTCCTACCTGCCCCGAGATCCGCGGCGTAACGAGCCGGCACGACGATGGCGACGCGCGCATCACCCGACTGGAACGACGTCTCGATCTCGCCGTGATCACGCACGTTCCCGACGATGTCGTAGGTGCCGGTCGCCTCGAGGCTGCGAACCAAATCGCGCGAGGCGGCCGTTTGATCTTCGTCGTAGACGACGGTGCGGATGTGCCGAACATCCGCGTTGATCGCGTAGCCGAAGAGCAGGAGCTGCATCACCGGCAGGGCGACGGCCATCCCGAGCGTGAGCCGGTCCCGGCGGAGCTGGATGAGCTCTTTCCACGCGATGACGGAGATCCTCACGACGCCCTCGCCGCTGGAGCCGCAGCCGCTTCTTGAGCCTCCGCCCGCACCATCGACACGAACGCATCCTCGACATCCGCACGAGCCTCGCGCAGCGAGCGGATCTCGATCCCCACGTCGGCGAGCGCGTCCCGCGTAAACGCGAGCGGGTCTCTTACGTCGTAGGTGGCGACGCGGAGCATGTGCCCGTAGTGCGCGACCTCGTCGACGCCGGGTCGGTGACGCAGCGCCTCGGCGGCCTCGGTCGCGCGATCCACATCGAGCTCCACGACCCGCAGTTTCCGCCGCGCGACGATCTGCTCGGGCGTCCCCACGTCGAGCAACCGGCCCTTGAAGATGAACGCGAGCCGATGACAGCGCTCGGCCTCATCCATGTAGTGCGTCGTCATGAGCACCGTCGTTCCGGCGCTCGCGAGCTGATGGATCTGCTCCCAGAACTCGCGCCGGCTCATCGGATCGACGCCCGCCGTCGGCTCGTCGAGGAACAAGAGGGGCGGCTGGTGGATGGTCGAGCATGCGAGTGCGAGCCGCTGCTTCCACCCGCCCGAGAGCGTCCCCGCCAGCTGCGATCGGCGCTGCGCGAGCCCGGTTCGCTCGAGTGTCGACTCGACCCTCGCCTTCGTCTCCGACCGCGCAACGCTGTAAATCCCAGCGTAAAATCGCAGATTCTCGGCGACCGTCAGGTCCTCGTAGAGGCTGAACCGCTGCGTCATGTAGCCGATGCGCTCTTTGATGCGCTCGGCGTCGCGCGCGATGTCGAAGCCCATCACGGTGCCGCTCCCGGACGTGGGGTCGAGGATGCCGCAGAGCATCCGAATCGTCGTCGACTTGCCCGCGCCGTTCGGACCGAGGACGCCGAAGATCTCTCCCTGTTCGACGCGGAGGGAGATGCCCGCGACGGCGACCAGATTGCCGAACCTGCGAGAGAGATCGCGCGTCTCGATGATCGCGGTCATCGCTCGATCTCGGCGAACGCCGGCACGCCGGCGTGCAAGCGCTCGCGCGGATCGTCGACGCGCACACGCACCCTCACGACGAGGTTCGGACGCTCGCGCTCGCTGAAGATGTACCGAGGGGTGAACTCCGTCTTCGTCGCGATGTGCTCGACCCATCCGGAGAACGTCTCCGTCGAGCCGTCGACGCGAACGGTCGAACGGGCGCCGATGACGATGCCGTCGATCTCACCCTGCGGGACGAACACGTCGACGTAGGGATGGGTCGGGTCGGCAATCGTGATCGCGCGCCCGCCGTTGATCGCGAGCTCGCCCTCCTCGACGTGCACGTCGGTCACGCGCGCGTCCATCGGGGCGACCAGCTGGAAGTCGAGCAAGCGCTCGTCCTCGACGCGCACGGCCGCCTCCGCCGACGCGAGCTTCGAACGCGCGCGCTCGATCTCCTCCGGCCGGGCGCCCCTCTTCGCGGCGAGCAGTCGCTGCTCGAGGCTCTGCTTCTCGTACGCGGCGCGCGTCGCCTCAGCCTGCGCCGCATCGACGTCGGAGAGTGGAGATGCGCCCTGCTCCTCCAGGTAGCGCGCGCGCTCGAGGTTCTTCTTCGCGAGCACCTCGGTGGCGGCGATCGCGCGCACCTGCGCGGCGAGGGACGCGACGTCCTCGGGGCGCGTGCCCGCTTCGAGCAGCACCAGCTCCGCCTTCGCGATCTCGACGTCGGCGGCGCGCGCGTCGCGCTGCCGCTGGGCGAGCGACGCATCGATGTCGATGAGCGACATGCCTGCGTACACGGCGTCGCCTTCGTCGACCGCGATCTGCTCGATGCGCCCGGAGGCCTCGAAGGAAAGGACGCGCTCCTCCAGCTCGAGCACGCCCTGGTAGCCGGGTGGTGTCGCGTCCCTCCCACCGCAGGCCCCGACCTCCGCGGCGAGCGCGAGGACGGCGAAGGCCAGGATTGGGCTAGCGCGATTCTTTCTCATTCGTACGAGAATGAATGTTAGGGCCCGGCACCCTCCCCGGCAAGGGCGGGCGCTGAGGTCGTACGACGATGCATGTTGTTTGCCGCGCGCGCACGACGGCTTGGGTCCCGCCTGGGGGTGTGCTCGCTGCGGTCGCACTGGGCACCCAAGCCTGTGCGCGCCCTGTTCCGTCCTGGATCCTCGAGCCGGCGCCGGCCGATGGCCGGCTCCCGAAAAGCTAGCGAACAGAACCGCTTTCACCCGCACGACGCCGCTCCTATCAGCGGTCGCATTGGTCTCCCGACGCTCGAAGGAGGGTGGCGCGAAGAAGCGGCCCACACGCTACGACGACGGACCGACGAGCCCCGCGCTCGCGGACGCGTTGCGCCACCACCGAAAGGGCCATTTTGGCGAGGCCATCGTGGGCTACCGCGCCGTGTTGGCCGATTCGCCCTCGAACCTCGATGCCCTCGTGAACCTCGGCGCAGCGTGTGTCTCGCTCGGCCGCGCGCAGGAAGCCGAGGCCGCTTACCGCGAGGTTGTGGTGCGCGCGCGCGACGCGCGGGCCGCCCGCGACGCCGGTATCGGGCTGGCGAGCATCGGCCGCTTCGATCTCGCACGGACCGCGCTCCAGGCGTCCGTCGCTTCGGACCCTTCCCTCACCGGCGCGTTCTTGTTCCTGAGTCGATGTTGCGCCGCGCTCGGCGATCGCGTCGGATCGATCGAGGCCGCGCATGCCGCGGTGAGAGCTGCCCCATGCGACGCATCTGCGCACCACGAGCTTCACCGGGCGCTCTTCGACGATCGCGATCCCGGCGCGTCGATCCCGGCCGCCGAGCGGGCCGTCGAGCTCGACCCTGACTGGAGCTTCGCGCGCATCGCGCTGGCGGGCGCGCTCGCGCTCGACGGTCGCGACGATGCTTCACGTTCCGCGCTCGTCGGGATCGACGAACGCTCCGCGGGAGCCGCCGACGCCCTCGCGTACATGCTCTCTCGTCGCGCGCCGTCGACGCGCTTCTTCGCGAACGCGCGCGACACGCTCCTCCACGCGCTCGATCAGGCGCGCACGCCAGGCGTGGTGCTGGAGCTCGGTGTCCGTCACGGGATCAGCACACGGATCCTCGCCGAACATGCGCGGGGCGTCGTGCGCGGGTTCGACAGCTTCGTCGGGTTGCCCGAGGCGTGGCACGGCCTGCCCGCCGGAGCCTTCTCGACGAGCGGCGAGCTTCCCGAGCTGCCGGCGAACGTCGAGCTCCACGTCGGGTGGTTCGACGACACGTTGCCTGCGTATTGCGCAGCCTTCGACGAGCCACTGCGGCTCGTCCACATCGACAGCGACCTCTACACGAGCGCGAAGATCGCCTTGGATCAGCTCGGTCCGCGGATCACGTCCGGCACGATCGTCGTCTTCGACGAGTACACGACGAACGCCGCTTGGAGACAGGACGAGTTCCGAGCGTTCCGCGAGGCGTGCGAAACCTTCGGTTGGTCCTACGAATACGTCTCGTGCAGCTGGTTCACCGGGCAAGCCGTGGTGCGCATCGCTTGAGGCGGCTCACTCGACACACTTTGCGCGCCCGTTCACGTCGATCTCGCACCCTGAGAAACCGAGCGACGTGCAGCTGACGCCGACGCGCTCGCCGTCCGCGCAAACGATCAGCTCGTCGCCGTCGCAGGCATCGGGATCGAGGGTCGGGTCGCAATCGAAGCTCGCGGGCCGGCACGGGATCGCGCTCGATTGCTTCGCCTCGGCGCACTCGGTCCGGTAGCCCGTCGTCGAGCAATCGAACGTCGCCCAACCGCCCCCCGAGCAATACCGCGCGACGGAGCCCTCACAGGTGATCTCTTCGCCGCCGTTGCAGGGCTCGCTTCCACGACACGGCGCCTCGATGTCGGGCTGACAGGTGCGCCCGCTCACCGCACAATCGAATTCGGCGTACTCGCCCCAGAAGCCACACAGCGACGCGACGTTGCCGGTGCAGGTCGCCGTGTAGGGCTGCCCGCAGGTCGTGGCGTTGCAGCACGCGCGCTGCGCATCCGAAAATAGGTCCGTGCACGCCGCGCCGATCGAACCACAGTCGAACGCGGGTGCGTCGTCGAAGCCGGCGCCGATCGTCTCGTCGTCGAGACAAAAGCCGCCCTCGCGGCAGCGGCCGAGGCTCACCCAATCTCCGCCGTAACAAGCGCGAAACGCTTCACACGTCGGCTGCTGCGCACAGCTCAATACGTTCATCGCGATGCTCGGATCGACGAGCGCGATCGGTGGGTCGTAGTGCCAACCGAGCCGCGCATAACCGTCGATGCAGCTGCTCGCGGTGAAGGGTTGCCACCCAGCGTCGACGCCACACGAGGCTGCGATCGTGCACGCCTCGACGATCGACATCTCGGGCTCCGCGCCCCCGGAGCCGCCCGTTGCGACGCTGCCGCCTCCGCCCTCGATCGCCCCTGCGCCTTCACCGCCTGCGCCGTTCGACACGATGCCGCCGCTGCCGTCGCGGCCGCCGTCCCCGTCCGGCTCGAGCGCCTCGCGAGCACCGCACGCGACCACGCAACTCAACAGCAAGAAAGGCAAGCCCCGCATATGGCGAGACGGTACCACGCCGCTCGACGTCAGGCTGCGCCGCGTCGATCCGCGTGGGCCTCGAGAAACGCATCGATGCGACCTCCGAGCACGCGACGCACGTCGCCGTCGACAGTGCCGGTCACGCGATCGCGTACGCCGTGCGAGCGCCAAAGGTCATAGGTACGAATCGGCGCGATATCCTCGAGCCGAACTTCGTCCTTCGGCGTCTCCGTCGGTGCGAGAACTTCGACCCGTGCGAGGTGCGCCTCCCCTCGCCGATCGCTCTTGGTCGGCGGAGGAAGCACGATCCGATGACCGCCTTCTTCTCCGCGGAGGTAACCGAGCGCGTACGCCCCGAGCACGCGGATGAAGAACGCGCCGTCCGACTCGGCGATCGCGACGTCGTAGCCGCGCTCCTTCGCCCAGGCGGTGTACATCTCGGAGAGCTCCTTGGCCCACGTCGCGGCCCCGGCCTGCGCGCCCGCGGGCGTGACGACCACGGTCGCATCGCCCTGATCGCGCTCGTCGAACTGCACGAGCTCGCGGTGCGCGCGGTCGACGCGCTTCACGAGCCTCGCGAACGTGTCGGTGAGCTCGCTCGCGACCGAGTCGTCCGCCTCGAGGAACGAAGCCTCCGCGAGCTCGCGCACCGCCTCCAGCTCACCGCGCAGGATCTCCAACCGCCGGATCTCGACCGAGAGACGATGGCGCCGCACCAACGTGCCTGCGTGGCCGAACGCGTCCTCCCAAAACGCAGGCGACGACTCTTTCGCCTCGAGCTCGGCGAGCTCGCGTTTCATGCCCGGCAAATCCGCGGCTTCTTCGAGCTTCCCGAGCTGCTCGTAGAGGTGCCCGATGCGGAGCCTTACGTCCGCGAGCGAGAGGTTGATCGTTCCACCTTCTCCGTCACTCACCCGGCCGCGTCGCTCGAGGTTGTCGAGACGACGCGAGGCTTCGGTCGGCTCGAACGTGATCGAGACCTCGTCCCCCGAGCGAGCGACGCGAAGAAGCTGGAAGCGACGCCAGCCCGCGCCGAGCAACGCCCGCGCCAGCGGCACCATCACGAGGTCTTCGATCGCGCGCTTCAGCGGCCGTGCGCCGTATTTCGGGTCCGTCCCCTTGTCGAGGAGGAGATCGATCACGCCGTCGTCGACCTCGAGGAGCAGGTCGCGCTCCACGAGCCCCTCGCGTCGGTACACCTTGCCGAGCTCGCGCCGCGTGATGCGACGTAGATCGTCGCGGCGGAGCGGCTTCATCACGATGACCCGATCGATCCGGTTCAAAAACTCGGGCCGGTAGTGCTGCTCGAGCGCTCGGCGCACCCGCGCCTCGAGCCTCTCGCCCGGCGGGCGCGTGTCCCCTGCGAAGCCGATGCTCTGATCGAGCGACGCGACGTCGCTGCCCACGTTCGACGTCAGCAAAATGAGCGCGTGGTGAAAGCCCACCGTCTCGCCGTACGCATCGGTGAGGCGCCCGTCGTCGAAGACCTGGAGAAAGAGGTCCGCGATGTTCGTGTGCCCCTTTTCGAACTCGTCGAGCAAAACGACGCTGAACGGGTTCTTCCGAACGTGATCCGTGAGCAGCCCCGTCGTGCCTTTGCGCGGGTCACCGATGAGCTTCTCGAAGGAGTGGAAGTCTTTGTACTCCGACAGATCGACACGGAAGATCCGCTCGCGGCTGCCGAACAAAAACTCCGCCGTCGCTTTGGCGAGCTCCGTCTTGCCGACGCCGGTCGGGCCGACGAGGAGAAGCACGCCCGCAGGTTGCTCCGGGTTGGAAAGGCCCGTCTTGTAGAGCGCCAGCACGTCGGACACCGCGCGTACGCCCTCGTCTTGGCCGAGGACTCGCTCGGAGAGGAACCCCACCATCTCGTCGTACGAAACGGCGACGCGCGGCGAGATCATGTGCATCGGCAGCCCCGTCTGCTTCGCGAAGAGCTCGTCGACGAAGGTCTCGTCGATCGGCATGCGGCGGGGTTTGTCGGTCGAGCCTGCGTGAGCTTGTGCGACCTTGCGCAGGAGATCCACGCCCTTGCCGGGGAAGCTCATCGTCGGAAGAAACTTCCGTGACAGCTGGTAGACGCGCTCGATCGCGGCGCGCTCGAACACCACCTCCGGCCCGGCCTCCGCCGCGACGCGCGCGAGGAGATCTCGCGTCTCTTCCTCGTCGGTCGGGTCGACGGTGATCGTCGCGAAATCGCGCTCGAGCATCGGAAACTCGCGACAGAGCTTGTCCCAACGCCCTTGGCTCATCTCCCCGAAGAGGACGAGCTTCTCCGCCTCGATGCCGGGCCGCATGAGGTCGTACACGCCACGCGGGTTGGTGTCGTAGGAGCCCGCGACGGTGATGTTCCAGAGGTCGCTCACGTAGACGAGGCGCGTCGGCGTCGCGTGCTTGAGGAGCGCGGAGATCTTCTCCTCCTGCATGCCGGTGTACCGCGTGCCCGACACCAGATGGGTCGTCGCGATCTCCCAAATGCTCGATCCCTCGAGCGCCCGGATGCGTCCCTTCGCGACGAGCTCGACGAGCTTTCGCACGATGGCCGACTTTCCGACGCCGGGTGGCCCGAGCAAAACGGCGCTCTTTCGACCGGCGAGCGCGCGCGCGAGCGCCTCCACTTCGGCCGTTCGGCCGAACGTCGGCGTGACCGCCGCGGTCTCCTTCGTGAGGTTTCGCCCTTCCCTCGCGAGGACGTCCAGTTCCGAGAGCTCGTCGGTCGTCACACGTCTCCTCGCGCGATGTCCCGCGCGAACAGAAAGCACACCCTGCGCGTGCGCCCGCGCGAGGGATTGAAGAACTCGTCCTTAAGACCGATGCGAAAAGCCTTATACCGAGCTTTTCTCTGAAAACGGTTTGTTCGGAAACTTTCGCTCGAAGTGCTGCACGATTCCGTACCCGATCGCTTCGATCGTGGCGGCCGCCGTGCCCGCGCGAATCACCGGACCGATGACGGGCAGCGCACGCACGGCGCGCCCGACTGCAGCCTTCAAGCCGGTGCCCAGAACCGTGAACGTGCCTCCCGCGGCGGCGGTCGTCACGCCGCTGAAGGGGGCGCCGTAGATGTCACTGATGACGCTGATCATGTGGGTCTCCAGCGTCGCCAGCAGCGGCGCCGTCGATACGGGAAGCGGGGCGGCGGCGAAGATAGCGCCTCCCGCGGCGTAGAGATGGACCCAACGGAGCGCTTCTTGTTTGCAGGTCACCATGGGACAGATCCCGATTCGTAGGTGCGCCGGGAGCGAGTCCGGCGCGTGTCTATCGTTTCGAGCGTAGCACGCGGCCTGCGCAGGCCACGGCGAGCGCCGCCCAGGTGAGCATGGCCCACGCAGACTCAGCCTGCGCCGAGGTTTCCCATGCGCCGGATTGGTAAGGCGCCGCTCGGCATGCGCAACCCGCTCGATGCGAGACGACGGTCGAAGGTGCACCTGCTGGCTCGAGCGGCGCGTCCGTTCGAGCCGGCGAAGACGACGTGGCGGGTGGTGTGAAAGCGCTCGGCAGAGGATCAGCGAGGCTCGTTGCATCAGGGTGTTTCGCGTCGCAGCCGCGCGCGTGATCGAGCAGCCACCACGCGATGGCGGGCGCTCGACGTTCGTATGCCCGCCACTCGCCGCTGTGATCCGCCCCACGGAGGATTTCGACCTCGACGTCGTGGCCGCATCGCGAGAACGCGTCGCATGCGCGATCTGCGAGCCCGAAGAGCGGATTGGCGTCGCCGAGCAGGAAATGAACCGGTGCACACGTCCCGCCCGCGCCTGCGAAGCACGACGACGTTTCGGGCGGCGCACCGCCGCCGACGAGGCTCAACGCTGCAATCCGGGGAAACCACGCCGCGCCCTTCATGCCGATGTACGTCGAGCCGCCGGACCAACCCGCGACGTACACGCGTCGCTCGTCGACGCCGACGCGATCGCGAACGGCGTCGACTTGGGCGAGCACCCAGTCGACGCTACCGGACCATCGCCAGAAGCTGCCCGTGCACCCTTCGCTCTTCGGGCAGCGCAGCGCGAGCACACGAAACGATCGGCGCTCGGAGGTCGTATCGTCCGCAGCACAAACACCGACGACGCCGGCTTTCGAGCGACAGACCCCGCGCTCGGCGAGCGGCGCCCATAACGGTGCGACCTTGCGCGGCGAGCCTTCGTCGCCGTGCAAGACGACGACGAGCGGCTCGACATCCGGTCCGCGCTTACCGACGAGGACACAGCCGGGGCACGGCACGTCGCGAACGAGATCGCCCGCGACGACAAGGCCCGCACCTGCAGCGTGTGCCGTGCCCGTGCCGCCGAACGTGACGATCGCGACGACGAACGCGGCGATCGCCGCTCGAATCTGCGCCCCCTTACCCGTCAATCGGGCTCCGCCTCGGGGTATTGGGCATTGCAATCGCGATAGCAGTTCGCCCGATCGCGCTTGACCCGCCCTGGAAGGTCGACCCCAGCCGCAATGGCGCGGGTCATCGGGAACATCGGACGCCCGACCGAGCGCCCCGCCGGCTCATTTCCGCGCGTTCTTCTCTGCTCGCTACAACCAAAACATCATGATGAGGAGCGGGATGACGACGCCGATCAGAATTCCAATGAGGATGCGGCCCGTCCGCTCTCCCAAGAAGAACAGGAAGGTCGGCGTGTAGTAGAAGCTGGAGAGCAGGAACGGCGGGTTCACGAACGCGAACAGGATCCAGCTCAGCCCGAAGAGAACGGACACCCCAATCAAAATCATCGGCAAGAACATGGGGACCTCGACGGCTTGTGGGCCTCGGTGCGAGCTCGAATTGAACCAGAGTACGCGCGTGCCGTCTGTAACGTTCTCGTACGTGGTAGGCACCTGCTCCGCCGCCGTGCGATCCCGGGATCTGCTGCTCACGGCGCTCACCCCGCCGGAAACGCCTTCGCGTTCGAGCCCACGTGGTCACTTTCTGATAGGGTTCCGGTCGCCGTCGTGATGAGACCGTCTTCCCCCGCGAACGACGCACCGTCCGTCGAGCGCCTGAAGCTGGACCCCTACTCCGGACCGAAGAGTCACCATGCTTCACGTGCGTTTGCAGACATGCAGGCACGCGCGAGAAAGCGGCGGAGACAAAAGAAGATCGCATGGGTCCTCGCCGCGCTCGTGGTAGGAGGAGGGCTCGTTTTGTCGGCCGGTCACGGGCTTCTCCGCTGGCTCGAGCCCTGATGTTTCCTGCCGCGCCTCTGGCGCGAGTTCCGCGTCCGCGCCGCCGGCGCGCGTTCCGCCCCCACCTCCGAGCCGTATGAGATTCGAGCTGACCGAGGAACAGAACCTCGTCCTTTCGACTGCGCGAGACTTTGCCCGCCGCGAGGTCGAGCCCAAAGCCGCATCCCTCGACCGCGAGGCGCGGTGGCCTACCGAAATCATCGCCCAGATGGCCGAGCTCGGCTTCATGGGCATGGCGATCCCCACCGAGTACGGCGGCGCCGGTCTCGACCACCTGTCCTATGCGCTCGTGATGGCGGAGATCAGCCGAGCCTGCGCGAGCACCGGCGTCATCATGAGCGTGAACAACTCGCTCTTCTGTGACCCGGTCTACAAGTTCGGCACCGAAGAGCAGAAGAAGCGCGTGCTCACGCCCGTCGCGAGCGGCCAGAAGCTCGGCGCGTTCGGCCTGACCGAGCCGTCGAGCGGCTCGGATGCGCGCACGATGAAGACCATCGCCGAGCGCCAGCCCGACGGCGGCTACCTGCTCAACGGCGCGAAGAACTGGATCACCAACGGTCCGCACGCCGACTACATCATCGTGTTCGCGATCAGCACGCCGGATCCGGTGAAGCCTCGCCACACCGCGATGATCCTCGAGCGCGGGATGCCCGGATTTACGGTCGCCGCGCCGGATCACAAGCTCGGCATCCACGCGGCGCACTCCGCCACGATCTTCTTCGAGAACGTCCACGTCCCGAAGGAGAACGTCGTCGGCGCCGACGGCGAAGGGTTCAAGGTCGCCATGTCGACGCTCGACGGCGGCCGCATCGGCATCGCCGCGCAGGCGCTCGGCATCGCCGAAGCCGCTTTTGAAAAGGCGGTCACTTATTCCAAAGAGCGACAGTCGTTCGGCGGCTCGATCTCTCACCACCAGGCGATCCAGTTCATGCTCGCCGACATGGCGACGGAGATCGAAGCAGCACGCCTGCTCGTCCTCCGCGCCGCGAGCATGAAGGACCGCGGCGTCAAGCACACCGCCGAGAGCTCGATGGCGAAGCTCTTCGCCTCCGAGATGGCGACGCGCGTGACGCACAAAGCGCTGCAGATCCACGGTGGGTACGGCTACTCGACCGAATACGCGCCCGAGCGGCACTACCGAGACGCGCGCATCACCGAGATCTACGAAGGAACGAGCGAGATTCAGCGCATCGTCGTCGCGAGCTCGCTGTTGAGGGGATGAAGCGATGGCACACGGTTTCAATCTCGCCTGCGGGTTAGCCCTCGGGCTCGCGCTCGTCGCGTGCGGGTCTTCGACGCCCGAAGCGACGGAGCCGACCTCCGACACCGCGAGCGACGGCGGCGGCCGGGGCTCGTCGGGCCTCGGCATCGAAGCCGAGATCGGCGCGCTCAACGAACGCGACGTGATGCGCGCCTTCAACGGCAGCGTCGACGGCATGATGAAGTGCTTTCAGCGCGGCATCGATCGAACGCCGTTCCTCGGCGGGGTGGTCCGCATCGCGGTCCGCGTACCCGCCGAAGGAAAGGTCCGCGCCTATATGAAGTCGTCGACCCTCGGCGACCGCGAGACGGAGGCGTGCATGCTCGGCGTGGTACAGAACCGCGACTGGCCCGCCCCGGTCGGTGGCAAAGAAGGCCTCGCCGAGAACGAGTTCACCTTCGACCCGCAGGAGGGCACCCGTGAGCCCGTTGCCTGGAGCTCGGGCGACGCCGGGAAAAATGTCGACAAGGCCATCGACACCCTCCGAGGCTGCCGCCACACCGCGAAGAGCGGCCGGCTCAGCGCCACGCTCTACGTGGAGACGGACGGATCGGTCAAAAGTGTCGGCGTCTCGGGCGAGGACGCGAACGTGGAGCAGGCGGCCGATTGTGTCGTCCGCGCGATGAAGGACATGAAGTTCAATTCTCCCGGAAGCTTCGCGGCGAAGCTCACCCTGAGCGAATAGCCTCAGGGGGCTCGGCGAAGGCGAACCCGGCGGCCTTCGTACGTTAAGAAAACTTGGGCTCGCGAGCGGTGCCTACAACCGTGCGCTACGATGGATCTCGTGAAGAAGGTCATTCGCGAGATCCTCGTCCTTTTGTGGCGCGTCCTCCGCACGTACTTCTGGAAGTGGTTGAAGCCGCGGCTGCGCAAGCTCGCGTTCGTCGTCGTCGCGGCGGTGGCCGTGCTCGGCGTCCTGACGATGCTCGTCGCGAGCTCGTGTTGATCGTTTCCGCGGCGGCGGATCAGTACTTGATCGTGCCGCCGCGGTAGTCGAGGAACGTGCCGGACTGCGCGAGCGTGAGCTCGTCGATGATCCCGATCATCCGGCTTGCCGACTCGGCGACGGGCGTGGGGGCGCCCTCTCCACCCATCTCGGTCTGGACCCAACCCGGGTTCATGACGACACAGGTCACGCGCTGGTGCGCGAGATCGACGCTCATCGAGCGGTTCGCCATGTTGAGCGCAGCTTTGGACATGCGGTAGCCGTACGCGCCGCCATGGGTGTTGTCCTCGATCGAGCCCATACCGCTCGTGATGGATACGACCCGCCGCGTGTCCGCGCGCAAGAGCAGCGGCAAGAGCGCACGCGTCACGCGGATCGCACCGAGCGCGTTCACGTCGAAGGTGCGAACCACGTCCTCGAGATCGAGATCGTGCAGCGACTGCATCTTGCCCATGACACCGGCGTTGTTCACGACGACGTCGACGGCGACGCTCCCTATCGCAGCGACGGCGGCGCGCACCGACGCGTCCGTCGTGATGTCGCACGTGATCGCGCGGACGCGGTCGGGCGCGCGCGCAACCAGCTCCGAGAGCGCAGGCGACGTCGCGCGAGCGAGCGCCTCGACCGCGTCACCTCGATCCGCGAGCTGCCGAACCAGCTCGAGACCGATCCCTCGATTGGCCCCCGTGATGACCCAACGCACGACGGCCGTTTTATCACCACCACCCACCATGCGCGCAAGCAGCGCACCCCCCTGCGCGCCTGAGGCGCCGTGGTCGCGGGCTTCAGCTCGGGAACGACGCCTCGTCGTTGTCGTTCGAGGTCGACGTCGTGCTGCTCGGCGCATTCACCTTCGGCGTGTCCGAAAGCACCAGCGTCGCTTGGACGCGCGCCCCATGGATCTGAATCGTGTTGTCGTACCGCTCGCGCAGCACCTTCATGGGGTTGCCGGCAACGAGGGCCTGCGGCGGAATGTTGCGTCCGACCACGGTGAGCGGTGCGATCGAGACACCGTCGCCGACGGTGATTCCTCCGAAGATGACGGAGCCCGTCCCGATCCAAACGCTGTCACCAATCGTCGGCGTGCCGCCGCTGCCACGGCCGTCCGAGCGCCGCCCGATCGTGACGTTGTTTCCGACGTTGCAGTTCGAGCCCATCTTCACGGGCCCGATCAGCACGCCGCCCGGATGGCCGATGTAGAGACCCCCACCGATGTCGGCGCCGTCATCGATATGCACCCCCCACAGCGCGAACGTGAGGAGGTTCAAGAAGCGATAGAGCACCCGCAGCGGGAACCGCAGCAGCCACCGATGGACGTTGGCGTTGACCCACACGCCGAAGCGAAACACCGCGACTGCTTGTAGCTGGGGTGAGCGGACCCAGATCCCCGCCTTCTCGCGCATCGTGGGGTGACCATCGCGACTATCGAGCTCGTAGTAGCGCTCGACGTCCTTCCCGAAACGAGAGAAGAGCCGCTCGACCATGGCTCGCACGCGTGCAATCGCGGTGCCCGGGCCGTACGCCTAGAAACAACCCCCCCACGGCACGCGTCAGACGACGCTGGATCGCGTCAGGCGAGCACGGATCGCGCGATGACGACGCGCTGAATTTCGCTTGTGCCTTCGTAGATGCGTGTCACACGCGCGTCGCGATAGTGCCGCTCGATGGGGAACTCTTTCACGTAGCCGTAGCCGCCGTGCACCTGCAGACAGCGGTCGACGATGCGGCCACAAGCTTCGCTCGCATAGAGCTTCGCCATCGCGGCCTGCTTCGAGAACGGCTTCTTGTTTTCTTTCATCCAAGCCGCTTGGAGCGCGAGCACGCGCGCCGCGTCCAGCTCGGTCTTCGAGTCGGCGAGCATCCATTGGATGCCTTGGTAGTCGCCGATCGACCGGTTGAACTGCTTGCGATCCTTTGCGTAGGCGACCGCCTCTTCGAGGGCTGCGGTCGCGATGCCGATCGATTGGCTCGCGATACCGATGCGACCGCCGTCGAGCGCCATCATCGCGATGCGGAAGCCGCCATTTTCGCTGCCGAGCATCGCGCTCGCGGGAAGGCGCACGCCCTCGAACGACAATGAGACGGTGTTCGACGCACGCAGGCCCATCTTGTCCTCGTGTTTGCCGATGCGCAGCCCGGGCGCGCCCTGCTCGACCAGGAAGCAGGTGATCGCCTTGGTGCCGGAGGATTGATCCCCGGTGCGCGCCCACACCACGAACACGCCCGCGTGCGAGCCGCTCGTGATCCACTGTTTCTGTCCGTCGAGGATCCAACCGTCGCCGTCGCGTCGCGCGACCGTGCGCATCGATCCGGGATCGCTGCCGGCCTCGGGCTCGCTCAGCGCAAACGAACCGGCGGCATACTCACCCGACGTCAGCCGCGGCACGTACTTCGTCTTCTGCTCTTCGGAGCCGAAGGTCGTGATCACTTCGCCGACCATGTTGGTCACGGCCATCGTGACCGCGGTGGATGCACAGCCGCGCGCGACCTCCATCATCGCGAGCGCGTAGCTCACGACGCCCGACTCAGCGCCGCCGAGCGCCTGCGGGATGTTCACCCCCATCAGGCCCAGATCCGCGAGCGCGGCGAGCTGCTCCTTCGGGAACCGCTCCGTTCGGTCGAGCTCGCTCGCGACCGGGCGCAGCGAGCGCTCGACGAAATCGCGCGTCGTCTTCTGAATGAGGAGCTGGGTCTCGGTGAGCTCGAAGTCCATCGGCGGCCCATTCACTACCACGACGGTGGTAAAAGAGGTGCGTGCGACGCTCGTGCTGGATCCTCCTCGCGCTCGCCGGCTGCGCTTCGCCGCACGAAGAACCGGCAGGCGTGGCGCTTCCCGCGACCGCCGCCGCCGCGACGGCATCGACGGTCGCTGCCCCGACCGCGCCCGCCACGCAGGCTGCGAGCGCGAGTGCCGCCTCCCCGGAGGCACCAATGCCGGCTTCCGCGGAACCCGCCGCTCCAGCCGCGGATGAAACGGGCGACCGCATCTATGCGAAAGCCCGCTTCGTCTGGATCACGAAGGCGCCGGGCTCGTCGGGGTGGATCGGCTACCTCACGCTCGGCGGCTCCGTGCGCCTGCTCGAGGGCAGCAGAGAGAAGGCGAAGACCGCAGGCCCCGGGTGCGACGCTTGGTACCGCGTCGAGCCGCGCGGGTACGTCTGCCTCGACGCCAACACCACACTCGACGCGGGCGACGCGCAGTACCAAGCCCTCGTCACGCACGCCGGAAAAGCAGACGCGTTCCCATTCGAGTACGGCGAATCCCTCGGCACGCCACGCTACTTCGGTTTACCGACGCTCGAGGCGCAGCGTCGCTCCGAGATCGATCTCGACGAGCACACCGCCGAGGTCGCGCGCCTGCGCGAGCTGATCGCCGCCGGCAAGAGCGACACCGTCGAGCCACACCTTCGCGGTATCGATCTCTCCCTCGCCGGGGTGAAGTTTCCGGCGTTGCCGGCGCTCCCCGCTTCCGTGCGCGAGAACCGCGACAAGGTCGTGCGAGGCTCGACCGTCGCGTGGTCCAAGGCTTACGACGACGAAAACGGCCGCACCTGGCTCTACACGAGCGATCACGCGCTGGTGCCGCGCGACCGCGTGAAGCCCTACCCCAAGGCCACGTTCAAAGGCGTCGTCCTCGACGACAAGACCACGCTGCCGATCGCGTTCTTTCGAAAGAAGGCGCGGCCGAAGCTCGCGCGAAAGGACGGAAAATTCGTCGAGACCGCCGAGTCCTTCGAGCGCCTGTCGTTCGTGATGCTCACCGGCACCTCCGAGAAGGTGGGCAAAGAGGTTTTCCTCGAAACGAAGGAACCCGGGATCTGGGTGCGGGAGAGCGACGCCGCCGTCGTTCGTCAGGCAGAGACGGTCCCGTTCCTCGCCGACGAGCTACCCGGCGCGCGGCGCACGTGGCTCGACATCTCGGTGCTCGGCGGGACGCTCGTCGCCTACGAGGATCGCAAACCGGTCTTCGCGACGCTGATTGCGCCGGGCCGCGGCGGCACACCGTTCCCCGGCAAAGACCCCGTTTCGACGGCGTCCACGCCGACCGGAACGTTCCGCATCGACGGCAAGTTTCGCTGGGCGACGATGGTCTCGAGCAGCGACTCGAACATCGTGCACTCCGAGGTCCAATGGGTGCAAAACTTCCACGGCCCGCACGCGCTGCACGGTGCGTATTGGCACGACGGCTGGGGCGAGCTGATGAGCGGTGGCTGCGTGAACCTCTCGCCGATCGACTCGAAGTGGGTCTTCGAGTGGACGGAGCCGTCGCTGCCGAAGGGTTGGCACGGCATCCGATCCGTCGGTGATTTCGGGCCTGTCACGCGCGTCGTCGTCCGCCCCTGAGCGCGCGGTACGCGCGAGGTCCGACGGCTGCATGCGCACGACGCATGGGTCTGCGGCTCCTGGCCTTGCAAGCGGTAGTTCTGCTGATCATCGCTGCCGCGAGCGAAATCGCGTTCCGGGCGGGATTGTCGCGACGGGCGAATACCGACGAGCCCTCACGGGGGCAGATCACGACCATTCAAGCTGCGACGCTCGGGCTGCTCGGCCTGATGCTCGGCTTCTCGCTGTCGATGGCCGAGGGGCGATACACCACACGCAAGGCCGTCATCATCGACGAAGCGAACGCGATCGGGACGACCTACCTGCGTGCGCAGTTCCTCCCCGACGAGATCCGCGACCAGTCGCGCGTGCTGCTCCGCAGCTACGTCGATGCGCGGCGTGAATACCAAGACGCAGGCGGAGACGAGCAGCGAGTTTACGCAGCGACGAAACGAGGCACAGAGCTTCAGGCGCAGATCTGGGCCCTCGCCACGAAGGTCGCGCGTGAGAGCCCGTCATCCGAGAGCATGAAGCTCTACGTCACGTCGTTGAACGAGATGATCGATCTCGAGGCAGCGCGCTTTGCAGCCGGCCACACCCGCACGCCGACCACGATCCTCGTGCTCTTGGTACTGGTCGCGGTCATCGCGACGGGCGTGACCGGTTTCGCGTGTGGGCTGACCGGGCATCGTGCCCTGCTGGCCGTGCATGTGGTTCCCGCGCTGATCGGCCTGGCTTGCGCGATCGTGATCGATCTCGATCATCCTAAAGTCGGGATCATCCGCGCGGACGATGCCGCGATGAGGCGATTGCAGCAGTCGATGGCCAACGAGGCGCCCTAGCTGGGCGATGCGCCCTGAGCTGGACGAAGCGCGTCGTTCAGCGCGGCGCGACCTTGCCGACAGCGATTCGATAGAACCGATAGCCGCGCAGATCGCTCGGCTCCGTGCCGAGATAGCGGCTGCGATATTCGTCGGCGCCGAAATCCTCGAGCAGCTCGATACCGAAACCGCTGAGGAGGCCGCGAAGCTCGTCGGGGTGGATGCCGAATCGCCATGGCTCGCCGAGCCGGCGAACGTTCTCCATGAGCTTGTCGGCGCCTTCGAAGCGCTCGGTGCCGTCGAGGACCCCTCGATGAATGTAGGTGAAGATGATGGTCGTTCCTGGTGCGCAGCCGCCGATGAACGACAGCACGCTGCCGACCGCCTGCTCGGTCAGGTAGTTGGTGACGCCTTCCCAGATGAAGATGGTTCGTTTCTCGGACTCGAACCCTGCCTGCCGGAGCGTCGCGGCGAGATCGTCGCGCACGAAGTCGATCGCGACGCGGCGCACGCGTGACGACCGCGGAAAATGCGACGCGCGCATCTCGATCATGTTGGGCTGGTCGACCTCGAACACGCGCGCTTGCGCGAGCTCCGCGATTCGATACGGCCGCGCGTCGTACCCCGCGCCGAGTAGCACCAGCTGTCCGACGCCGGCACGAATCTCGGCGCGCACGATGTCGTCGATGAACTTGGTCCGGCCGATCGCCGACGTGCGCGCGCCCGGCGCGCGACGATCCGCGTAGGTGACGAGGGCCTTGCGCAGAGGCGCGAGGCGCGACGCCCAGACGGCGAGGCGCAGACCGCGATCCAGAAACGACGTCGCGTACGGGTCTTTGAACAGCGGCGACCGTGCGCGCTCCGTCGTTTCGAGCGCGCGGTAGAACGCGACGTATTGCGCCGTGCGACTCTCGGCTCGTTCGAGGCGGCTCATCGTGCGTCCACGATATCGCTATGCCGCTCGGTTTCCAAAGCCGCTTCTGCTCCGGCTCGGCCCGCCTCTACCTCGTCGAACCCTCGCGCTGCGCCCACGCGGGGTGCTCGACGCACGCAGGGATCGTCGTGCTCGCTCTGCGCCAAGCGACGAGCGACGCGCTCGCATCGGTGCGCACGGCGAACCGCGCCTCCCACGTGGCGCCGGCGGGCAAACGATAGGCGCCGTCTCCGCTTACCCACCCGGCGTTCTTCGCCGCGTCGCTGAGCACGTCCGTGCTCGCGCCACGAAAGCTCGCGCTGAGGAGCCGCCCGTCGTCTCCATACGACTCGACGGTCAAGTCCCACGCGCGAGCCTTCGCCGCGGCGCTCTCGAAGACCAGGCGAGCCTCCGCGGGCGCCTCGAGCCCCTCGACAAGCGTCGACGGCTCGAGCTCGTTGACCGGGATCGACACGACGATTCCGTCGTGCACCAACGCCGCCGCTGCACCGCTCACAGGATCGTCGGCCACGAGATCGTGCAAGTTCGGATCCTCTTCTAGCGCGAAGCCGGCGTCTTTCGCGACCGTCTCGAAGTGGGCGACGAGCTGTTCGGGCGAGAGCGTCGGAAACCGCACGATGTAGCCGGTCATGAGCTCACCGGTGTCGGATTTGCTCCAGACCCTCGCGTGCCCACAGCTCGGCGCCGGCGGGTCGGCGAACGAGCGCAACGACGCCGATCGCTCGAGCCAGTCGGGTGCGAATGGGTCCTCCTTCGCGGAGGGCGACGGCGCGGGCGACTGCGATACGCCGGGCGCCGGAGGCGGCGCATCCGACGTCGTCGCGGATTGGCTGTCGTTGTCGGCCGACTTCACGCATCCGGTCGAGACCAGCACCAAGAGCCACGACACCATCGCTCGCCGCATGTCTTCGCCTCCGTCGTTCCCTACGCAGGAGGCGCGCCCGGCCTATCGATCGAGGCCGGAACGAACGACGCGAGCTCAGCCGGCGAGAACGGCGTCGACCCGCGCGACGAGCGACGCGACGCCGCGCCGAAAGCGATCCGGCTCGACGATGAGGCTCACCGCGAGGGTTCCTCCGTCGTCGAGATCGAAGAAAAACCCCGGCTGCACGAGGACGCCGTCACGCTCGGCGAGGAGCGTCACCCACGCGTCTTCTCCCATCACGCGCGGGACCTCGACGAGGGAGGTCCAACCCCCGTCGCTCGGAACGACGCGGACCGACTTGCTCGAGCTCGCCCCAACCGCGCGCGCGAGCTCGGCGCGGTTCGTCTCGATGCGCGCGCGCACCTCGGCTTGGATCGCGCTTCGTCGAGCGAGAATGTCGGGCAGCGCAATCTGGACCGGTGTCGCGACGCTGAGGAACGTATCCGCGATGACCTCGAGCCTCGCCGCCGCCTCTCGAACGAGCGCGTCCGGTCCGGACGAGACCATCCACCCGAGCTTCAACCCCGGCGCACAGCAAACCTTGGATAACCCGCTCAACACGAACGTCGCGCACGTCGATGCGCCCACGAACGAGCGGCGCAGGTGCGGCGACGGTGACCACACGTAGTCACTGAAGACCTCGTCGACGATCAGCGCGAGCCCGTGCTCTGCGGCGATCGCTTCGACCGCTCGCGCGTCCTCTTCGTGAAGCAGCGTGCCCGTCGGGTTGTTGGGCGCGACGACGACGACGGCGCGCGCCCGCGGCGAACGAGCTTTCCGCGCGAGCTCGCTCGTGTCGACGCGGAAGCCGTCGGCCCGGACGAGCGGGTAGGTCTCGACACGCGCCCCCTCCAAGCCGGCGAGGTATGAAAACAGCGGATACGAAGGCGTGGGAACGAGGACCTCGTCGCCGTCGTCACACAGAAGCTTGAAGAGCCAGGCGTACGCTTCGGAGGTGCTCGCTGACAAGATCACCCGAGACGGATCCACCGCGTATCCGCGCTCGGCGTAGTACGCAGCCACCGCCTCGCGCGCGCCGAGCATTCCGCAGGGATCCGGGTCGTATCGATCCGCTTCGTCTCGTGCGAGCAGCGCAGGCAGACCCGCGATCGACGCGAGGCCGACGCGTGTCGGGTTCGATTCGGTGAGATCGATCGGGTCCGCGTGCGCGTCGCGCGCGCGCCGGGTCGCGTCGGCTACGTCCGACACCGAAAGATCCCACGACGCTCGCTTCGAGAATCTCATCGGCGCCGGCGCCGTCGAAGAGACGCGAGCCCGAGCGCGATCGGAACGAGCCAGGGCGACAAGCCCGCGCGTCCATCGGCACCCGATGCGGAGCAACCGAAACCGCCGTCGGCGGTCGGCGCGCCGTCGGCGGCCCACTCGTCGATCGCCACCGGCAGCACTGCCGTCTCGCCGATCGGCTCGCCGTCGTACAGCACGCGGACGCTCATGGACGTTCCACCGGTGTTTCGCTGTCCGGCGACGGCGAAACGGAAGAGACCGCCCGCGACGTGGACCGGCTGCCGCACGACGCGGCCGCCCTCGACCTGAACCTGGAGCAAGCTGCCGTCGAGGCCTGTGGCGACCGATCCGTCGGTGCGCCTCAGCTGAACGTTTCCGGTGATCTCCCAGCTCGGGTCCGGGCGCGCGCTCTCCGACGAGAGGTAATAGAAGCTGTTGCCGACGTTCGGAGGCTCGCCACCGGTGCCACCCTGGTCCTCGAGGACCTCGAGCGCGTGCGCGAGATCGAGCGCGCCTGCGCCGATTTGCGATCCGTAGGGGACGACACCCGTCGGCTTGCGCGCCGACGCTTGCAAGATCTCCGTGATGCGCGCCTGCGTGAGGCGCTTGCTCGGATCACCGCCGGTCGCCGACTCGGCCTGCTCGTAGAGGAGCGCGATGGCACCGGTGACGAACGGCGCGCTCATCGAGGTGCCGCTCGCGATCGCGTAGCGATCGTCGACCACGTAACACTGCGTGTCGTCCGGGCACCCCTGCCCCGAGAACATGCTGCCTTCGACGACGCGCGGATCCGCGGCGTCGCTCATCGCAGCGGCGATGAACGCACCGGGCGCAGAGATTTCCGGCTTGGCGACGCCGAGCGGGGTCGGGCCCGCGGCGCTGAAATAGCAGGCGCTGTCGACGACCAATTCGGCACCACCGAAGGCATCGATGGCGATCGAGCCTGCGTCGAGCGCGACCCATCGATCGCGGTTCACGGTGCAGCCGACGGCGAGCAATCGAGGGTGGCTCGCAGGCTGGTTGATGGTGCCTTGTTTCGTCGCTTGGGCGAAAAACGCACCCTGTGTCGCCGCGCCCTGCGCGACGACCCAAATCTGCGCGTCTCCGTGCCCTTCGAGGCGAAGGTTGAACGTCGAGTCCTTCTCCCAATCTCCGTAGAACGCCACGACCGCGCTGTTCGTCTCTTCGGTGATGGACGAGTTTTCGTTCACGAGGTTGTTGACGATCGCCGCTTGGACCTCGTCGGTGTTGTAGCCAGCCTCGTCGCCCGGGCCGATCTGCCCGATCCAACCGCCGTCGGGACCATCGAGCCCGACGCTGACCTCGTCGCCGGGGCGGAACGTCGCCCAGATGTAGATGTCGCCGCCCGCGGCGCCTGGCACGTAGACGGGGACGTCCGCGGGGGCGTGATCCTCGACGTGCACTTCGGTGTGGATGCCGAGCGGACCGACATCGTCCGCTTCGTAGAGCCCGCCGCTGTTACCCGCGGCGATGACGATCGCGCGGCCCGGCTTGTCGTCCCCGACGAACGACGCGACGCCTTTTTCGAGGAACGACGTGCCGTCGTGCGGGCCGAAGTCGCCGCCCAGGCTGAGGTTCACGACCGCGGGCATGCCCATCTCGTCCGCCCGATCGAAGACGAACTCGGTGCCGAGCAGCACGTCGCCATCGCCGAATCCACCACCACGCGAAGGCGACGCGACGACGAGCGATGCCTTGGGCGCCATCCCGACGTTGACGGGAGCCTTCCCGTTGCCGCGCTCGCCGTTGCCCGCCGCGATCGAAGCGACGTGTGTGCCGTGACCGGCCGCATCGCGGACATCGTCGCGGAGCGGACCACCGAGCATCTCGTCGATGTCCGCGGCGCTGAAGATCGCGCAAGGCGCGTCGGGGTCGTCGGTGCAGCCGAACTGCTCCTCGAGCTCGGGATGTTTGCCGGCGGGCGGGCCCCAGGTGAGAAGCCACGCGATCCGCGTCTTGCCGTTTTCGTCGAGGAACGCCGGGTGCGTGATGTCGATGCCGGTGTCGACGATGCCGACGACCACGCCCTCCCCTTCACCACCTGCGGGGACCGTTTCACGAAATGCGGGCACGCCGCTCTTCTTGCGACCGAACTCGAGCTGCGGCTTCAGCGGCGGCGTGACCGAAATCATGAGCTCGGGGTGCTCGCTCGAGAACCACGAGAGCTCCGACGCCGGCAGGACGCCGCGCGCGATGCCGGGCGCGACCCTGCGAAGGCCCAGCGCCTGCGCATCGTCGTCGGGGCCGAGCTCGACGAGGAACGGAATCTTGTCGCCCTTCGTCGCGAGCGGATGCGCGCGCAGCGAGACGATGTTCGGATCGAGCTGGCGCGCGAGACGGACCGTCGGGCTCTCCGCGTGGAGCGCGGAGGCCGACGTCGAGCACGCGAGCGCGACGAGCGCGCTCGGAACGATCCCGCGGCGAAAGCGGCGCGTAAGCTTCAACACGCCGCCCAGCGTAGCAATCTAGACCGGCGGAACCATGTGCTTCTTCTTCGGCCGAGACTCCTGTTTGTCTTCGACCATGCTGAAGCGGCGGGCGATCTCCGTGCGAAGATCGTGCGGTTGTACGACGGCATCGACCACGAGCTCCGCACCGATCCGCTCGAGATCGACGTCCCGGCGGTATTCGGCGCGCAAACGCTCGACGAGCGCCGTCCGCTCCGGCCCTTCGGGGACCGCTTGGATCTTGTTGTAGTAGACCGCGTTGACCGCGGCGTTCGGGCCCATGACGGCGATCGACGCCATCGGAAGCGCGATCGTCGCGTCGGGCGAAAACGCAGGCCCGCACATCGCGTACAGACCCGCGCCGTACGCCTTTCTCACGATGACGCAGAGCTTCGGCACCGTCGCTTCGCTCACGGCGGCGATCATCTTCGCGCCCGCACGGATGATGCCCTGCTTCTCGACGACCGTCCCGATCATGAAGCCGGGCACGTCCGCCAGGTAGAGCAGCGGAATGTTGAACGCGTCGCAGAGCCAGATGAAGCGCGCGCATTTGTCCGCCGAGTCGACGAAGAGCACGCCGCCCTTTTGCTTCGGCTGGTTCGCGACGATGCCGACGACGCGACCTTCGATGCGACAGAGGCCGGTGATGACCTCCTTCGCCCAGCGCTTCTTGATCTCGACGAACGTCCCGTCGTCGATGATGGCGTCGATGACGGCCATCATGTCGAACGGCTTGTTCTCGTCCGCGGGGATCGCCTTGGAGATGCTCTCCGGTGGGTGCTTCGCCGCGCGCGGCTCGCTCGCCTGCGGCCGCTGGCTTTCGTTCTGCGGCATGTAGCCGAGATAGTTGCGGGCCCAACGAATCGCCTCTTCCTCCGACGAGACCAGTACGTCGCCGCAGCCGCTCTCGGAGCAGTGCATGCGCGCGCCGCCGAGCTCTTCGAGCGTCACCTTCTCGCCGATGACCATCTCGGCCATGCGCGGTGAGCCGAGGTACATGCTGGCGTTGCCGTCCACCATGACGACGACGTCGCAGAACGCGGGGATGTACGCACCGCCCGCGGCCGACGGCCCGAACAGCAAGCAGATCTGCGGAACCAGGCCGCTCATCTGGACCTCGTTGTAGAAGATGCGGCCAGCACCCCGGCGACCGGGGAACATCTCGATCTGGTCCGTGATGCGCGCGCCCGCCGAGTCGACGAGGTAAAGCATCGGACACTTGAGACGCATGCTGGTCTCTTGGATGCGCAGGATCTTCTCGACCGTCCGCGCGCCCCACGACCCCGCCTTCACGGTCGAATCGTTCGCCATGATGGCGACGGTGCGGCCGCCCATGCGCGCGACGCCGGTGATGACGCCGTCGGCAGGCAGCTCCGGGTCGACGGCGTTCGCGTGCAGGCCGTCTTCGACGAAGGTGCCTTCGTCGACGAGGAGCCGGATGCGCTCACGCGCGAAGAGCTTCTTCTGCTCGGTGTTCTTCTCGTGATACTTGGCAGCGCCGCCTTTGAGGATGCGCTCCGAAAGCTCCGCAAATCTCTGCTCGAGCGGGGACGACATGGCGCAACGCTCTAGACCCAGCAAGGAGCCGGGTCGATCTCAAAAAGCGTTCGCGCTCGGACGACGCGTCGCGTGAGCCGCGAGCGCGTCTCAGCCCAGCCGAAACGCTTCTTCTTGAAGCAGCGCCGTCAGCACGGGGATCCCGACGCCCTCCGGAACGATCACGAGCCCGGCAGCGACGTCACGCGCGAGGGCGTCGAACTCGGACCCGCCGAACTCGTACACGTCCTTCGGGACGATGATGGCGTAGGGCCGCTTCTCCGTGCAGACCGTTGCTGCGTGCGAGACGTCCGTCTGCTCGAGCGCGGCGCCCGATGCGCCGAGCGCCGCGTGCCCGGCCACGTATTCGAGTCGCCGAGCGCCTCCAATCAGGACCACGGTGTTGGAGAGCGAGGTGAGGAGCGTGGGGAGACGTGATGCGTGAGCCAAGGGTAGCCGGGCCACGGTAGCGCCCCTTCGGTCGGAATGCGAATCGAGGCAACCGGGCTTCAGCGAGCGTCGAAAAGCTGCAAGGTTCGGCGGCTATTTCGAGCCGATTTCCCGGCCTATTTGGGGGAATCGAAACTTTCGATTTCACCTGGCTTGCCAGGTGAATCATCAACAAGAATTCGCTCGGCTTGCCTTCTGCGTCGTATCCGACGCGCCGGTGTATTGGGCAGCGCCCCCCTGAGGCCGCGCAATCCAGGTGAATTTTGCTGATGATTCGCTCGGCAAGCCGAGCGAATTTCAGTTCCGATGTGCGGCGACAGGGTCACAGCGCGCCCACGACCTTCGCCCACGCTTCGAGCCCGAAGAAGATCGCCATGCACGCGGCGAGGGCGACGATCACGACCTTGCCCATCGGAAAGCGATCGTCGGCCGTCTCGTCGAGGCCACGGACGAGCGGCAGACCGAAGAGGAAGTAGAGCGCGTAACCGAACGATCCGACGGCCAGCATGCGACCGTGCTTTTCGTACCAGAAGAGGTCCTTCATGAAGTCGGTCGCCATGAAGAACGTCTCGGCGAACGCCATCGCGTACGACAGAACGAGCACCAGCGACGCGCGGCCGATCGGGCCGAGACGCAGCTTCGCGCGCAAGCCTCGATCGGCGACGACGAGCGCGGTGAAGTACGTCATGAAGTACGCTTGCGTCAGCGGGTACATGAAGATCGGCACGTGCATCCCGCTCTTGCCGACGAGCGCCGCCTCGAAGACCAACCTTGTCGGAAACGCGTAGCGCATCCCCATCAGGTCGAAGAAGTAGTGCGTGCCGACGTACGTCCCGAAGAAGACGAGGATCGCGACGAACACGTTGAGCTTCACGACGAACGACGACCAAACGCCGCTTCCGCGCCGCGCACGCAGCACGATCGGAACGATCGACATCGGCACCGCGCACGCGGTCGAAAATAGGAGGTAGCCGGACTCACCCCACGACTTGAGCCATCCGCTCAAGACAGCGATCGCGACCGCGCCCATCCACGTGAGCGACGCCGCGAGCAGGTAGCGCTCGGCCCAGGCCTTGTCCGGATTCGCGGAAAACCAGACGCTGCCCGCGGCCTCGATCAGCGGACGCGGACCAGTGTCCTCGCCGCTTCTTCGAGCTCGCGCGCCGTCCGCGCCGGCAAGACCGTCGTGCATACCTCACGGTAGCGGTTCATGCGGCTGTCTCCGAGCCCCCATTGCGACGGCGCCTCGGGAGAAATCCAGACGACGGCGCGGCAGCGTTCTTTCATGCGGGCGAGCGCCTCGGCCCCGTCCGGCCGGTGGTTGGTGCGACCGTCGCCCAAGATGACGAGCGTCGTGCGCTTGTCGAGCACGGGGTGAAGGACCCGCTCGGCGTGCACGAGGACGCGCTCGTAGTTGGAGGTCGCGCCGAGGTCGACGACCGCGCCGCTCCCGAGCTTGCGGAGCGCGGTCGTGGCCGGCTCGTCACCGAAGAGCGACGTCGTCTCGACGAGGTCCGCGACGAAGACGAACGATCGCGTCGAGTCGAAGAGCGACGTCGTCATGGCCACGAGCTCGAGCATGAAGCGCGAGGCTGCCCGCACCGAATCGGAGACGTCGCAGAGCACCACCAGCTTCGACCGGTCGTTGCGAGGTCGCCGGAAATGAATCGCGAGCGGGACGCCGAACGTGCGCATCGCGCGCCGCATCGTGGAGCGTGCGTCGACGCGCCCGCGCCGCGCTCGACGCTTGCGGACGCGCGCGCCGCCGCGAAGCTTCTCCGCGAGGCGACGCACCGCACGCTCGACCTGCCTCGACTCTTCCGGATCGAGCGCGGCGAACGGCTTGTCCTGCACGCCTCGTTTTTCGAGCTCGATCGGGAGCTCGCGCGCAGCGGCTCGCTCGCCGACGTCGAGGCGAATGCGGCGCTTCAACGACTCCAGCTCGTCACGCAGCGCCTCGGCAGCGACGCGACCGCGCTCTTCGCCGAGCGCGTCGCGGAGCACGGCCGTCAGGCGCGCCAGGATGTTCGCCGCGCGCGACACCCCGAGGACCGCGCCGACCTTCTGCGCGAAGAACCCGGCCATCTTCGCGTTTTGCATCGGCGCGAGCGTCCGCTCCATCCGCGCGCCGCGAAGTAGCCAGTCGAGATCGTAGGGTGTGCCCTGGAGCGCGGCGACGGCGTCGCCGCCGACCCCGGATCGCTGGGAGCTGCCCTGCAGCGCCTCGCGCACGACGTCGATCTCCGTCGGTGTCAGGCCGTGGCCGCGGAGCCTGTCGAACAGGTCACCCGCGTGTCCTCGATCGGCTTGGAAGTAGTCGTCGAAGCCGCGACGAAACACGCTGCGATCGCAGGCGCGCGTGACGAGCACGGCCTCCAGCGCACCGCGGAGCCGTGCCCGGTCGTCCCAGCCGACTAGATCGATGGCCCTCGTCGCGTCGAGCGCTTGCGACGTGGAGATGACGAGCCCCTGGCGCCGGAGCGACCACAGGAGCTCGGAGACGACGCGCAGCACGTCGGCCGATCAGGCCGGCTCAGCGAGCAGCTTCTTGATGACGGCGGCCTGGGAATCCGCCGACTGCAAGCCGATCGTCGCGTGGCGAATGACGCCCTTCTTGTCGACGATGAACATCGTGGGCAGCGCGACGACCGAGTAGTCGCGGAGCGTGTCGACGCTCGTCTCGACGTTGATCGCGTACTTGATGCCGAGCTTGTCGACGACCTTCAGCGCCGCCGGCTCCTCGTCGTCGGTCAAGCCGACGACCTTCAAGCCCTGCGCGCCGAACTTCTCGTGGAGGTCGTTGAGCACCGGAGCCATCGCGCGGCACGCCGAGCACCAGCTCGCCCAGAAGTCGACGAGGACGACGTTGCCCTTCTGCTTCTTGATGTCGGCGACATCACCCTTTGCTGCCTTCACGCCTTTCCAAGCGGGCGCGAACGTCCCGACCTTGTCGAGGCGCAACACCTCTTCGTCGCCGGGGTGCTCGACCAGCTTGACCTTGAGGTCGGTCTTCGAGCCCGCGTGGTCCACCTTCACGGTGACGTCGGTGTCGGGCCCGGCGTCTTGGATCGCCTTCACGACCTCGCGCGGGGCGGTCATCGCTTTGCCGTCGACCGATAGGATCAGATCGCCGCTCTTCACGCCGGCCTTGTCGGCCGGCGACCCTCGGATGATCCGCTTTGCGAGCACGCCCGCATCGGACTTGTCGAGCTCGACGCCCATCCACGCTCGGCCCCTCGCGAAGGACACCCGCGAAAGACCCATCACCAGAGGGAGCGCTGCGGCGCCGGCCAGGATCGCCCTGCGAGAGGGCGCGTTCGGAAGCATTCGGCTACTGTAGCGCGCCGATGAGCGGCCGCACATCCGAGTCGCGAGGAGCGAAAGCGCGGGGTCTACTGCCACTCGACAGGGCAATTCTCGCTGTTTCGATGTGCCTGCTCACGGGCTGCGGGGGATCGCGTTCACCGCGCAAGGATCCAGGCGTCGAGCCGAGGCCGAGCGCCGCACCCGTCGAGGGCGCGCCTGCGAACCTCGCGCGGATCGGCGAGGTCGAATCGATGGCGATCGCGTCGCGCATCCAGACTGCGCACCCGATCGGACCGTACTCCGCGACCATCCGGGTCGACCAAGCCGCCGCCGCCTACGGAAAACCAGCGCGAGGTCCGATGCCGGCGGGCTCGATGATCGTCGAGGCGCTCTCACGCGAGCAGGACGGGCCGGTCGAGCTCTATTACGTGATGCAGCGGATGCCGAAGGGCTACTTCCCCGAAGGCGGGGACTGGAACTACGCGGTCGTCGCCCCGGACGGCACGATCAAGGCCGGCGGGAAGCTCGCGCTTTGCGCTCGTTGCCACGCCGAAGCGGCCCGCGAGCACTTGTTCGAGTACGTCACCGCGCCGTGATCCGGCCTCGCCTGGATCCGATGTGGGTGGACCGTCATCGATCCATGGCTCCCACCCGGCCATGAAAACTTTGCGGCCTCTGAGGGTGACCGCGACAGCAGCGCCGGGGGTTGCGTCGACGTGCCGCGGCGATCGTGCGGAGAACGAGGGGTAAAGCCACAGTATTCCCCGGGTGGCGAAAAACCTCGGGGGGGTTGGCCCATGGCTTGCTCAAGACCAGCCCGACGCTTCGCTTAAAGCGCTCTTCCTTCGCTTCACGCTTCATCTTTTCGCTTCGCTTCACCCGTTTTGCTTTCTCGCGTTCACCTCTGGTGAACCGCCTTCTTTCTCGCTTCGCCCCTTTGCTTTCTCGCGTTCACCTCCGGTGAATCGCCTCCACTTATTCGCGTTCGCCTCCGGCGAACCACCCCGGCTTCGCTTCTTCTTTCGACACGCTTTCAGCTTCTCTTCGCTGTTCAGAAAAGAGTGAGCTTATGGCGACCCCGCAGCGGAGAAAGACCGCCCGGGGACCAGGACGCGGACACCCACAAGGTGGACCGCGTTTCGCCGTTTTGTCGGTTTGTTTTCTTCGCGTTGGCCTTCGGCCAACCGGGAGTTTCCCCGCGTTGGTCTTTCGGCCGACGCCGGGTTGTCTACTCGCGTTGGCGCCGACCGAGCGTTGACCCGAGTTGGCTGCCTGAACCGAGCAGCGTGAGAGCCCGCTTCACCGGGCCATGAAATTTCTGGTTGACGGTCACGCGCGAGAAAGCTAGATGCTGCCGCCCGTAAGTCGTTTCGGTCGAGCAACACGCGGCCGCGTCGACGAGCGTCCATAGCTCAGCTGGATAGAGCACAGGCCTACGAAGCCTGGGGTCGGAAGTTCGAATCTTCCTGGACGCGCGATGTTCTCGTTCGCGCGATGACGGACGAAGCCTGGATGCAGGAGGCGCTGGCCGAGGCCGAGCGCGCAGCCCAGGCCGGTGATGTTCCGGTCGGCGCGGTGGTGGTCGTCGGCGACACGCTCGTCGCGCGCGGCCGAAACCGCCGCGAGGTCGATCAAGACCCCACGATGCACGCGGAGATCGACGCCCTCCGCGCAGCCTCGAAGGCGCTCGGTCACTGGCGGCTCATCGGCGCGACGCTCTACGTGACCCTCGAGCCCTGCGTCATGTGCGCCGGCGCCCTCGTCCTCGCGCGAATCGACCGCGTCGTGTACGGCTGCACCGACCCCAAAGCCGGTGCCGTCGACACGTTCTTCGGCATCGGCCAGGACCCCAGGCTCAACCACCGCTTCGCCGTCACCGCCGGCGTCCTCGCCGATCCCTGCAGCGCCGTCCTCAAGGATTTCTTCCGGGCCCGGCGCCCACAGCGCCCCGCTTAGCTCTGCGGCGGCGTCGAGCAGAGCAGACGAGAGAGAGAGGGGTCGCCAAGGGCGCCAAGGGGAGAAGGAGGAAGAAGAGAGTTTTGGATTTCGTCTCGTCGGATCCCTTCATCCAATATCCCTCTCTCCTCTTTCTCTTTCTGCCCTTGCGCCCTTGGCGACCCTCTCTCTCTGCTCTTTGCTTCGAGACTCAGCGGCCCTCGAGGAACGGCAAGGCCGCGGCTAGGAAGGCGTCGGGGTTGTCGACGTGGGCGAAGTGCGAGGCATCGTCGAGCCAGACCATCTGCGCGGACGGGAGGAGCTTGGACATGCGTGCGCCGACGGAGGGCGGGACCATCGGGTCTTTCCGCGCGTAGACGAGCTGTAGTGGGACGGGGAACGCGCCGCCGAGGGCGCGCAATTGCGATTCGAAGGCGACCATCTGCCGGACGTCGAGGGTCTCGTCGAGCATGCGGATGAACGCGTCGACGCCCTCGCGCTTGCGGAGCGGCCGCGCGTATTCGCGGTGCTCTTCGCGCGATTTGAGCGACTCGTCGAAGTAGTGCACGTTCTTGTGGACCCATCGCTCCTCGTCGCGGGCGACGAGCCATCGGATGACGTCGTCGACGCGCGGGACCTTGTCGAGCGCGACGCGGAGCGCGCGCATGCGCGGCGTCGGTAGGCCGGGAGCATGGAGGCAAACGAGCCTGCCGACGCACGCGGGGTCGCGCATGGCGAGGCGCATCGCGAGGTAGCCGCCGAGGGAGTTGCCGATGACGGGCGCGCCGCGCAGACCGAGCGCGCCGATGACGTCGCCGGTCGCCTCCGCGAGCGCGTCAGGCCCATACGAGCCCGCGGGCTTGTCGCTCTCCCCCGCGCCGGGAAGGTCGAACGCGACGACGCTGTGCGTGCGACCGAGAGGCTCGAGCAGATACCGAAACGAGTAGCTCGTCGTCATGAAGCCGTGGATGCAAACCACACTGGGCCCCTGCCCGTGACGAATCACGCGGATGCCGACGTCGCCGAACGGCTTGGTCGGCACGATGATCCGCTCGCTCGGGGCCTCGAAGAAGCCGTGAGGCTTCACCGGTCGATGAGGCACTTCTCCGAACGCGAGTTGTTCGAACGGCGCGAGCGGGCGCTTCGGCATGGCGGGTCCGCGCATTGTCGCTCGACATGAAAGGTGCACAAAACCGATACTTCGGACAACCGTGGCGCGGCCCGCGCAAAACCACGATCAGGACGACGATGCGCGCGCGGTGCTCTACGCGACGTGCGCCGCCGCATTGATCCTGCTCCAGCAGGTCGGCTCGAAGGCCGCGCGCGACGCGCTTTTTCTCACGAGCTTCGCCGCGCGCGAGCTGCCGAAGATCATGGCCGGCTCGGCGCTGGTCTCCCTCGTGGTGGTGCTCCTGTCGGCGCGCGCGGTCGCGCGGCTCGGGCCTGCTCGGTTTCTACCGATCGCGCTCCTGACCAACGCCGCGCTCTTCGCGGGAGAAGCGGTGCTCTCTCGCACGGCGCCTGCGCCGACCTCGCTGCTGTTGTACGTGCACGTCGCGGCGCTCGGCTCGGTGCTGGTGAGCGGCTTCTGGTCGCTGGTGACGGAGCGCTTCGATCCGCACCGTGCGCGTCGCTACATGGGCCGAATCGGCATCGGAGCGACCCTCGGCGGAGCCTGCGGCGGCCTCGCCGCGGACGGCGCGATGCGGCTCTTTTCTGCGCAAGGGCTGCTCGCGTGGCTCGGGATCTCGAGCGCGGTCGCGGCAATGGTCGTGCGCCGTATCGGAAGGTCGCGCCGCGCGCCGCCGTCGACCCGCCTCCAGTCGCCCGAGAGCCCGCTCACGATCCTGCGTACGACGCCATATCTGCGACTGCTCGGCGCCCTCGCCGCGCTCGGCGCGCTCTGGGCGGCGATGCTCGACTACTCGTTCAAGGCCGAGGTCAGCTTCGCGGTTCGCGATCCCGAGGACCTCATGCGGTTCTTCGGCTGGTTCTACACGGCGACCGGCGTGCTCACGTTCCTCGTCCAGGCCGCGCTCGGCGAGCACATGCTGCGGAGACACGGCATCGGCGTCACCGTGGGCTTCTTGCCGACGTTCGTCGCAGCCTTCGCCCTCCTCGCGGGGCTCGTCGACGTCTTCGCCGTCCTCGTCCTGCTGCGCACGGTGGAGAGCGTCCTCAGCAACAGCATCCACCGCGCGAGCTACGAGCTCTTCTTCACGCCCCTGCCCCAAGCGACGAAACGCCCGACCAAGACGATCGTCGACGTCGCGGCAACGCGGATCGGCGACGCGATCGGCAGCGCTTTGATCCTCGTCGGGCTCGCGTTGATCCCGACGCTCCCGGTTCGCGTTCCGATCCTCGTCGCTTCCGGCGCGGCGTTCGCCGCCTTTGCGCTCGTCCCGAGGCTTCACAAGGGTTACGTCGACGCGCTCACCAAGGCGCTCAAGACCGGTACGATCCGTCTCGACGATCACGACACGTCGCTCGACGCCCTCACCCACCGCACGCTGGCCGAGTCCACGCACCTCGTCGATCGCGAGAAGCTCCTCGAAGAGATCGAGGCGTTCCGGCGCGATCAAGTCGCGGTCGAACCTGCCCCGAAGAGTCGATCGCTCCGCATCACCGGTGGCCCTGGATCGGCGACACCGGCGTCGCTCGAGGCGCGGTTCGCTGCGACGCTGGACCCGGTCGTCTCGGCCGCGCTCATCTTGGTTTCGCGCGACACCGAACGCATCCGACGCGTCCTCGAGCGCCCGGTCGATCCGCAGCTCACGTCGTTTCTTCTGCCGCTCCTCGTCGACAAAAAGCTCGCCGCCGACGCCGAGCGCGCGCTCGCCGCGGTCGGCCCGCGCATCGCAGGACAGCTCACCGATGCGCTCCACGACGATCGGCTGTCGCGAACCGCGCGTGCCCGCGTCGCGCGTGTGCTCGGCGGGTTCGATTCGGTGCGCGCCCGCGAAGGGCTGTTCGAGGGGCTGTCGATCGAATCCACACCGGTCCGGCTCGCGTGTGCGCGGGCCATCGCCGACCAGAAGATCTCACCCGAGGTCGCCGAGGCGGAGCGACCGCGCATCTTCCGCGAGGTCGCGGCCGCGCTCGATCGCGGCGTCGGCGCCCTCGACGGCCACGCGTCGATGCCTCCGCCATCCGACGACTCGGGCGACAACGACGAGCTCGGCACACGCCTCGAGCCACGGATCCGCGTCGCTCTCGCGCTCCTTTCTGCCGCGCTCGATCGCGAGGCCGTTTTGCTCGCGACGCGCGCGCTGGCGGTCGGCGATCCTGCGCTCCGCGGCACCGCGCTCGAGTACCTCGAGAACGTGCTCGAAGAGCCGGCGAAGACCGCGCTGTTGAAGACGCTCGCTGGCACGCCGCGCGCTTCGAAGCGGCGGACGCAACGCGAGCTCCTCGACGAGCTGCATCGAACGAAGCGTTGATCGGTCGCTCGCGCGATCCTCGCTGGCGTCGGTCTTGCAGCTCCACCGCTCATGCGTTGGACACCCGGCGGCAGAAGCGCCGATCTCATCGACATGCGCGGCTCCAGCGGTCGTCGCCAGGGCGGCGGCGGCCTACCGATCGGAAAGCTCGGCATCGGCGGCACGATCATCATCGGCCTGTTGAGCCTCGTCCTCGGTCGAAATCTCCTCTCCGGCGACGGCTCGCAGCAGGTCGCCTCGCCTGTCGACGACGCGAGCGAAGAACGCCAGGTACAGTTCGTCTCGTTCGTCCTAGACGACGCTCAGAAGACTTGGAGCGAGCAGCTCGAGAAGCAAACGGGCACCCCGTACCGCCGCGCGAAGCTGGTGTTGTTCCGCGACGGCGTCGCGAGCGCCTGCGGCTTCGCCGAGAGCGCGGTCGGACCGTTCTACTGCCCGCCCGACGAGAAGGTCTTCGTCGACCTGTCGTTCTTCCGTGACCTGAAGGATCGCCTCGGCGCTCCCGGCGACTTCGCGCAGGCCTACGTCATCGCCCACGAGCTCGGCCATCACGTGCAGAACGTCCTCGGGACCGACGACAAGATGCGGAGCTTGCAGCGCGGCAAGAGCAAGCGCGAGCAGAACGAGCTCAGTGTCCGCCTCGAGCTCCAGGCCGATTGCTTGGCGGGCGTCTGGGCCCACTCCACCGGGCAGCGTGACCTCCTCGAAAAGGGCGACATCGAAGAGGCGATGGATGCAGCGGCGGCCGTCGGCGACGATCGCCTTCAGAAGATGGGCACCGGCCACGTCCAGCCCGAGACGTGGACCCACGGCTCGAGCGCGATGCGCATGAAATGGTTCAACCGCGGGCTGGAGACGGGCCAGGTCAGCGCCTGCGACACCTTCCGCGAGGACGAGATCTGATCGAGCGCACCCTCTGACGCCACGCCCGTCTGACGCACAGCGGCGCGACGACCGGCACAACCTCCGCTGTGCCCCGATGTATGCTGCGCGTTCATGCGCTTGCGGTGGCTTTGCTTCGTACGAGCGGCGCTCGCCCTCGCGCTGCTCCTCATCGGCTGTAAGCAGCGCCCGCCGAAGGTCCCGGGCGAGACGGATGTTGGGGTGGAGTCCGTCTCGATCGAGCCGCTCGACCCGGGCAAAGAGCTCGAGCTTTCGCACTCGGTGTTGTTCGATCGCCTCGGAGAGCGCCCCGACAGCCTCATCGCACCCGGCCGGACGTGGAGCACCTTCCGCGAGGCAGAAGATCGTCGCCGCATCGAGGCCTACTGGAAACAGCGTGGCTATTTCGACGTCGTCGTCAAAGACGCGAGCGTCACGTTCGCCGAGGACGGCCGCGCCAACATCGTCTTCAAGGTTCGAGAAAACGAACGCTACAAGGTCGGGCGGGTTCGGATTCAGCACGCCCTCCCCGACGTACCGCTCGACGATCTGGTCGATATCCACGAAGGCGACGAGCGGATCGACCTCGAGGTCTTCCGCAAGATGCGCCACCCGATGGCGGATCGCTTGCGGGTCGCCGGCTATGGCCACGCGAACGTCTACGTCCGCTTCTACGTCGACGAGACCGACAAGCTGGTGCACGTCGTCTACTTCGTCGACGCCGGACCCAAGACGAAGATCGCCAGCATCACCGTCTCCGGCAACGTGAAGGTCCCGAAAGAAGACGTCATCCGTCGCTCGGGCCTGGAGGTCGGCGCGCCGTACACCGAGGACCTGCGCGATCGCGTGCCGCGCGATCTCCTCGACACCGGCGCGTACGCCGCCGCGTTCGTCCGCGTCGACACCGACACGAAGTTCATCATCCCCGGGACGGAGCCGGACACCGGTGGTGAGCTTCGCGACGAGCAGATCGATGCCCAGGGCAACCTCGTCCCACGCAAGCTCCCGGAAGGCGTCAACGTCACAATCCACGTCGTCGAGGCGCCGAGCCAGACGGTTCGAGTCCGCGGCGGCTTCGAGATCGATCCTTCGCGCGCCGACACCGCGGTCACGGCGACGGCGTGGTTTCGAAACCTCTTCGGCCCGCTCCACCACCTCGTTCTCGAGGGACGCGTGGGCTACGGCTACATCTTCGACCGCACCTCGGACGAGCCGCCCGGCGTCTACGGCGAAGCGCTGATCCGCACCGTCCACGCCGGCGTGCTCGGGCGAACCGGCGATCTTCGAACCACGGTCCGGTACGTCGGGACGCTCTACCCGCGCGCATTTCTTCATCGCGGGACGACCGGCGTCGGCGCTCGCACGACGTTCATGAAGGGAATGTTCCTCGAAGGAGACTTGCTCGCCTTCTTCGAGAAGTCGGAGCGCTTCGGCCCGTTTCTGCCGGAAGAGCGCGAGGCGCTCGCGTTGCCGAGCCGCGAGTGGGCCGTCGGCCCCGAGCTCGACGTCAGCTTCATCTACGACGGGCGCGATCACGGGGTCGAGCCGATGCGCGGCGGTTACGTCGGGCTCACGTCGCGCATCAACCCGCTCGCTGCCGGCGGTATCGCCGACTACCCCTTCGTGAACATGTCCGGCGACGGACGTGGCTTCATCCCGCTCACGCCGTCGCTGTCGATCGGCCTGCGCGCGTTCGGCGAGTGGTCGCTGCTGAACGAAGGTGATGGGATCCCGCTCGGCGAGCGACTGTTCGGCGGCGGTGCCTACGGCTTCCGCGGGTTCGGCGCGCAGCGCCTATCCCCCGTCGTTCTTCGCTGTTTCGAAGAGTTCTGCAAAGAGGTCCCCGTCGGCGGTCGGAGCCTCGTCGAGTCTTCGCTCGAGCTTCGGTTTCTGCCTCCACAGAAACAATACGGCGCTGTCGTCTTCGGCGATCTCGGCGGTGTGTCGGGCGATCTCAACCCGTTCGCACAGGGCCCGAGCTTCGCGGCGGGCCTCGGTGCGCGCCTGAGGCTGTGGTACCTGCCTGCAGCGATCGATTTCGCGTACCGCGTGCTTCACGAAGGTGAAGTGCAAGGTCTCGAGGACGAGCCCTTTCACGTATTCTTTCGCATCGGGGAGGCGTTCTGATGGCCGACGCGACGACCCAATCGCAGGACGCTCAGCCGGCCGCGCCCAAGAAGGCGAAGGCGCCGAAGAAGAAGCGCCCACTTTGGTGGCGCATCGTTCGGATCCCGATCTGGATCGTCGGCATCACGCTGCTCCTCGCGTTGCTCGGCGTCGGCGGCGGCGCCTTTTATCTCACGACCGACAGCGGCAAAGAGCGCGTGCGCACCCTCGCGCGCGAGCGGCTTCAGAAGCGCGTCAACGGCACGGTCGAGATCGAGAGCATCGACTACGAGCTCCTCGGTGAAATCCGACTCAAGGGTCTCACCATCAAGGACGAAAAAGGCGCCGACGCGATCGCTCTCGAAGAGCTGAAGATCGCGCCCGGCTGGCGGGAGATCGTCGGCGGTGAGGTCATCGCGATCGACGCGCTCTCCATCAAGGGCTTGCACCTTTCGATCGAGAAGTACGCCGACGGCTCTTCCAACCTGAAGCAGCTCTTCAAGCCCTCCGACGCCGAGCCGTCGGGCGAGAAGAAGCCGTTCGACAAACGCGTCGAGCTCCGAAACATCTCGGTCGAGGACGTCGACGTCTCGGTTCGTTCACCGGACGGCACGATGCTCACCGTCGCGGACGTCGGATTTTCGGGGCACGCGAACGCAGCGCCCGCGACGAAGGACGCAGAGGTCGTCCTCACACCGCTGTCGCTCGGCTTCTTCCTCGAAAAGCCGGAGAGCCAAGGCGGGCTCAAGCTCGGCCTTCGCGATTTGAAGAGCGGCGTGACGATCGATCTGAAAGGCGGCAAAGGCACCGCCAAGCTCGACCCGCTCACCGCGAACCTGTCGTTGTCGGTGCCGGGCAAGATCGACAAGGCGTTTCCGATCGGCTGGGAGGGCATCTCGTTCGAGATCGGTGACGGCGACCTCGGCCTCTCACTCGAGCGTCTCGCCCTCGGCGCCGTTTCGCTCGCGTCGGTGCAGGTGAAAGGGCACGTCGACGACGGCTCGCTCGCCGGCGATCAGGCAGCCGATATCGTCGGGCTGAAGCTCGACGCGGCAAAGGTCAACGATCTCCTCGGCAAAGAGATCCTGCGGTCCGACATCGATCTCGAGGCGCACCTCACCGGCACCGCGACGCAGCCTCGTGCGGATCTCTCGGTCCAGACGAAGGCCGGCGCCGCGAAGATCTCCGCGAAGCTGGATCTGTCGGAGGCCGATCGGCCGAAACACGACATTTCGCTCGAGCTCTCGAACATCGACACCTCGGAGCTCCTCTCCGGCGCGGTCAACGCCCCGCCGATCAAGCTCTCGAAGCTCGAGGTGCGCGCAGAAGGCAGCGGCAAAGACGCGACGAGCGCCAAGACGACAGCCGAAATCAACGCGAGCGGCATCGTCGCGCGCGGCGTCACGGTCGATCGCCTGCACGTCAAAGCCAACGTCGACGGTCCGAAGATCGTCGTCGACCGACTCGAGGTCGACGGCCTCGATCAGCACGCCACCGCGCGTGGCACCTTCGACCGCGATTCGAAAGCGATCGACGTCACGCTCGACGTCGAGGGCGACGTCGGCGTCGCGCTCGCGAAGCTCCGCGAGGCGGGCATTCCGATTCAGACCAATCTGCGACCGGGGCTGATCAAGCTCGACAAAGGTGCGTTCAGCGTCACCGCGAAGGGAACCATCGGCGGGGCGATCGACGTCACCGCGAAGGGCGACAAGCTCTCCATCCTCGGCGGTCGCGCGACGATCGACGGCAAGGCCTCCCTCGAAAAAGGTGATCCCGAAAAGGGCGAAAAAGCCGTCAAGCTGAAGGGCTTCGACGTCTCGGTCGCGCTCGACGGCGTGCTCCTGTCGACCATCCTCGCGATGCGCGGCAAACGGATCCCGCCGGCGCTCGGGTTCGACGCCGTCTTGTCGCTGCACGCCAAAGGGAAAGGCACGATCACGGATCCGCTCGTCGACGCGACGATCACGGCGACGACACTGCGGCAAGACAAGGGCAACCGCGCGACGGCGACCATCGCGGCGCACGTCACGCGGGACGCGGCCAACGTCGATCTGTCGCTGCGTGACGCCGCGAAGCGCGAGGACGTCATCCTCGACGGCCACGCGTTCTTGCCGCTGTCGCTCGACGGAGAAAAGAAGGGCATCGATCCTGTGCGGCCGCTCGACGTGCGCCTGGAGATGAAGCGCCGCCCTATCGGCGAGCTCGTGAAGTTTGCGCCTCCGCTGCTCCTCGCCGGCGCCCCCTTGCCGCAGCACGGCGCGACCGAGCTCGCCCTCGCGCTCACCGGCTCGCTCTCGCGACCGTCGGCGAAGGTCCACCTCTATGCCGGCGCGTCGGTGCTCGAGCCGGAGAGGCCGACGCCGCTGCAAGAGGTCGAGCTGGATGTCGTGCTCGGGCCCGGTGACGCGCGATCGCCCGCGTACAAGCTCGCCGCGGATCTCGGCGTTCGACTCGAAGCCGGCGCGCGCAACGTGCTCGGCGGCCACGTCGACGCGACCTTCCCGACCTCGCCTCTTTCGGGCGGCGCTGCCGGCGTGAAGTACAAGGGCCACTTCGATATCGGCCCCGGCCCGCTCGCATCGTTGCCTGCCGTCGCGAAGCTCGCGAAGGCGCGCAAGCTCGGCGGCGACGTGACCGGCAAGCTCGACGTCGAGGGAACGCGCTCCGATCTCCTCGCGACACTCGAGCTCGCCGCGACAGATCTCGTGAAGGGCTCCCCCGAAGCGCCGGCCGGCCTTTACGACGCGAACATCAAGGTCGAGGTGAAGCCGGACAAGACGGACGTCCTCGTGAGCGCGGATCTGCAGGACGTGCGCCTCGCAACGATCGCCGGATCGCTCGGCCTCGGCGGCAAAGGCCTCCTGCCGCGCATCAAACAAGGCCTGGATCCGTCGCTCGATCTGACGCTCGACATCCCGCAGCGAAAGCTCTCGAGCCTCGCCGTCGTCCGCCCGAAATTGGAGAAGGCCCCCGGCAACCTGAGCGGCAGCGTGAAGCTCGGCGGCTCGTTGAAGAACCCGAGCGCATCCGGCGGGATCAAGGTCTCGGACGTCGCGATGAGCGACGGCACCGACGGCGGCGCGGAGGTCGCGCTCTCGCTCGACCAAGCGGGGCTGAAGGCGGACATCGGCGTCGGCGAAAGCTCCGCGAAGGATGCGCCGGTCCTCCTCACCGCGACGGTGACGCGGGACGACCTCGGGAAGCTCTTCAAGCCGGACGGACAGATCGCGATCGACCTCGTCGCGAAGGCCGACAAGGCCGCTCTGCCGCGCCTCCTGCCGAAGGATCTGCTCGCCGCCTCGAAGGTCGAGCCTCGCGGCTCGCTCGATTGGAACATGAAGGCGCACGCCGTCCTCGAGCGCAAAGACGGCAAGACCAAGGTCGAAGACGTCACCGTCGACGGCAAGCTCCTCCTCCTCGGGAACGTCCCGATCCCCGGCACCAAACGCGTCTACGAGAACGTCAACGTCTCGCTCACGGGCGCGGGGTCCTCGATCGCCATCGACGGCTTGCGCCTGGAAGAGCGCGACCTCGAGGTAAAAAATCGCTGGCTCGAGCTGAAGGGCCTCGTCTCGTTCGGCGGTCTGCGCCCCAAGGTCGACGCGACCATCAAGGCGAACAAGTGGCTCCTCTTCGGAAGTCGCATGATCGGCCAGCCCGACGCCCCGCGCGGCACGCTGACGATCGACGCCACCGCGCGCGCCGAGCTGGATCGCCCGATCAAGATGGTCACCGTCGACGTCGACAAGCTCGCCATCGAGTTTCCCGATCGCTTCGAGAAGGCTCACCAACCGGAAGATCTCCACGTCGGCGACGTCGTGTTCCTGAAGGACAAGGACGCGCCCGAGATCGGAAAGCTCGTCGTCCCCGAGAGCGTGAAACAGAAGATCGAGGCCGACGCAGCGGCCAAGGCGCCTCCCCCGCCCGCCGACAACGAGGAAGCCCCAGCGCAGCCGGCGGTCGAGACGGGTTACGACGTCGAGATCCACATCGCGAAGGGCGCGCGGCTGTTCCAATCGCCCATCGACCTCACGACCGGCGGTGACCTCGCGGTGACCGTGCGCCCAACCGGGACGAAGATGCGCGGCAAGCTCGTGATGAGCAAAGGCGAGCTCTCCCTCGGCGGCGTCATGCACCCGCTCAAAGAAGGCTCCCTCTCCTTCGACGAGGAGCACCCGAAGGGCTGGATCGACCTGAGCTTCAAAAAGCCCATGGCCGCGTGGAAACTCCGCAACATCTCGGAAGCGAGCGCGGGCAAATCGATCGACATCCACATGTTCGGCCCGATCACCGATCGCAAGACGGTGCTCTCCGGCGCGGGCAGCCCGGGCGCGCTCTACGATCTGCTCAGCATGCACAACGTCGGGCGCGAGCGCTTCTACACCGAAGCGGATCTACCCGAGACGGTCAGCGTCGAGTTCCCCGAGCATGACGGCCTTCTCGCGCTCAGCTTCATCTCGGTGAACCTCCCGCACCTCTTGTTCCTCGACCGCGTCACCGCGTGGTCCGACGCGAACGAGGACTTCCGCCAATACGGTCGCGTCGAGCACTTCGAGGCCGAACGCTACTTCGCCGACGGCAAAGGCCGCGTCCGCGCCGCCAAACGCCCGGCCTCCATCGGCCGAAGCGAAGCCGAGCTCGAGGTCGACTACCTCTTCTACAACGACCCCCGCGTCATGTTCGGCATCGGAGGCACCGCCGGTTCCCGCGGCGGCGGCGGCCCCGGCGTCGTCTTCGAATGGTCGAGTAAGGACTAACCCCGAAGCCCCGAGAGGGGACGCCAAGCGCGCCAAGAGAAGAGGGAGGGAGAAGAGGGGTTCAACAACGAAAAGAGCGAGATCAATTCTCTCGCTCTTCTTCCTCTCTCTGCCCTTGGCGCCCTTGGCGACCCCTCTCGCTCTCGACCGCTCGAGCGGAGGCGCTGCGGCTCAGACCACGAAGTCGAGCATCTGCAGCTCGACGATGTAGCCGCGCATCGAAGCTGCGTATTGGTCGATCAGGGTGTCGAGCTTGACGAGGACGCCGTCGGGGCCGGATCGTTCGACGCGGCCGCTCACGGGGAGCTCGCCCTTCGGGAGCTTGAGGACGCCCACGACCTCCATGCCGGACTCGAGCTTCGGCTCCGGGCCGATCTTGAGGAACCCTTCGGAGAGCTCGACGATCGGCAAACCGGCGGAGCCCGGCTTCGCGCCGTTGCCCTCGATGCGCACGAAGGCCGGGTGGCTCTCGAGCGGAACGACGCGGTAGTGCGACCGGCGGTTGTGCTCGATGAGGTCGTCGAGCTTGTCGCAGAGCGGCTGGGAGATAGTCGTCTCCTCCGCGCTGAGGACGAGCTCGCGCAGCTCCTTCATGGCCTTCTGCGTGCGGATGATGTTGCGCCGCATGTCATCCATGCGGAGCTTGTCGCGGTTCACCTTCTCGCTCACGACCTCGAGCAGGCTCTTGTAGAACGAGAACGCGAGGTCGCTCGACTTCATGAACAGCTTCATCAAGCTGTCGGTCTTCACCTCGAGCACCGTCACGTCCGTCAGCGCGGTCGCGGTCGCATTGCGCGGCAGGCCGGTGAGCGCGCCGAGCTCGCCGATCGGGGCGCCGGGGCGCAGCACGATTCGCGGCTCGCTTCCTTCGACGAGCTCGACCTCCCCCTGCGACAAGATCTGGAACGCTGACGGAATGTCACCGGCGCTGAACAGCACCTGACCTCGCGCGATCTTTCGAGGCGAGAGGGCTGCGAGCAGCGCCTTGAGTTGATCGTCGGAGAGCGATCGGAACAGCGGCAGGTGCCGGAGATCAGCTGCAGCGAGTGTCACGCGGGCACCCTACTCCGAAGGCCGAAGCGGCGCACGAGCAAACGATCGCAGCTCTGTCGCGCGCACATGCCTCAGTGCCAAGTTATGCTCCTCGCATGCGTGCCCTTTGCTTGTTCCTCCCGCTCACCGTTGCGCTCGCTTCAATCACCGGGTGCTCCGACGACACGACCTCCCCCGGCGGCGGCGGTGCCGGCGAAGGCGGCTCGGGCGCAGGGGCGACAGGCGGCACCTCCGACGGTGGCTCGCCCCCCAGCGACCCACCCGAAGAGTGCGGAAGCGTCACCGAAATCACCCAAAGCGGCGACTCGAAGCTCTATTCGACCCTGAGCGTCGGGTTCGAGTTTTTGCCGTCGATGGGCTCGGGCGACAAGAACGAGGTCGTCGCCGTCTCCCCGAAGCAGGCGGGCGTCGTCCCGACCGACACCACGGCATTCATGGCCTTCGACGGCGACGTCGTCTCGACCGCGAGCGTCGACGCCGTCGACGATCTGATCAACGCCGGTGTCGACGCGATGGACGGGCGGCTGTTCGTCGCGATCGCAGGCACTGTCACGATCACCGGTTCGCCCTCGGTCGGGACGCAGTTCAAGGGTCGCGTGACCGGAACGCTTTCGGACGTCTATTACATCGACATCGACGCCGACTTCATGCCCCTCCCGGGTGGGGAATGCTTCCACCTCGCCGAAGGAACGTTCGACGCGTCGAGCTTCCAGGCCGACTGCGAAGCACCGGTCGACATCGCGAACACGCCGTCCGGCGGCGCGTGCTTCGACTGGGAAAACAAAGGGCACAGCTGCAACCCGATCACCAACGAAGGCTGCAACGCCGACGAGATCTGCGACTGGGCCGGCTACTTCGATTGTTTCCCCGTCGTCGGCAACGAGGTCGGCCTCTGCGGGGACTGCCAATCCCCCGACACGGCGTGCCAAGTGGGTATGACCTGCGATAACGACGGCACGACCGGAAAGTGCCATCGGTACTGCTGCACCGACGAAGATTGCGGCCCGAGCGGCGCGTGTATCGCTTATGCGTTCGCTCCCATCGGGGTCGGCGTCTGCATGTCGCCGTAGGTTTGAGATGGCGGGGCGCGGATTGACGGAACAATCTCACGGACGAGAGACTCCAGAACAGACCGCACCGTGAAAGTCGCGCTCCTCTATCCCCCGCCCTGGAAAATCCCCGAAGACGGGGCCGCCGAGCGTTATGGCGTCGACGGCCCCCCGCCGGAGTACAAATCCGGGGACCTCGACGCCGACTTCTATCAAATCCCCTATGGCCTCTTGCAGCTCGGCGCAGAGGCGATGCGCGCCGGGCACCAGGTCAAGGTGTTGAATCTGTCGAGCTTCACCTGGCCCAAGGTCGAAGAGATCCTCGACGTATTGGACGCCGACGTCTACGGCCTGTCGTGCTGGACGGCGAACCGCCGCGGCGTCGCGATCGTCTCCACCGCGATCAAAATGCGACAGCCCGACGCGCGCGTCGTCATCGGCGGCCCACACGCGACGCCGTTCGCCAAGGAGATGCTCGCGCACCACGGCGCCATCGACGCCGTCTCGACGGGCGAGAGCGACATCACCTTTCTGGAGATCCTCGACGCCGTCGCCGCGAACAAACCCCTTTCGGGGATCGCCGGAACGATCGCCCGCGACGGTGACGCGATCGTCGTGGGGGCGAAGCGGCCGAGCGTGAAAGACCTCGACGATCTCGCGCCCGTACACGCCTATTTCGATACGCACATCATGATGACCTCGCGGGGTTGTCCCTGGGCCTGCACCTTCTGCGGCGCGGAGACCTCGTGGGGCCGGGGATTTCGATCCCATTCGAACGACTTCGTCCTCGACGAGCTCGCGCGCTCCGTCGAGCGATTGCCCGTGAAGATGATTCAAATCAAGGACGACACCTTCACCACCAACAAGAAGCGCGTCCTCGAGCTCTGCCGATCCATCCGCGAACGCAAGCTCTCCTTCTTTTGGAGCTGCGATACGCGCGTCGATCTCCTCTCCGAAGAGCTCCTTCGGGAGATGCGCCTCGCCGGGTGCCAGCGCCTCTCCCTCGGCGTGGAGAGTGGGTCGCAGCGCATCCTCGACGCCATCGACAAGAAGTTCACCCCGGACGAAATCATCGCCTCGACGGAGCTCGCCAAGAAGGTCGGGATCAAAGTCCGCTATTACATGATGCTCGGCAATCGCGGAGAGACGGCCGAGACCTTCCGAGAGACGCTCGCGTTCCTCGACCGCGCCCGGCCGCACGAATACGTCTTCAGCTGCCTGAGCGTCTATCCGGGCACCCGCGACTTCTCCGAGGCCGAAAGGGCCGGCTGGCTCGACCGCGAGGTCTATTTCAAAGAGACCTTCCAAGAGCTCAAAACACCGTTCGACGCCTCCGACGAGGATGCCGCGCTCATGAACGAGTGGTTCTCGAAAAACTCGGGGCTTCGGCCGTTCCACAAACCGACGGTGGAAGAATACCGATCGGTGCTCGAGCTCCTCGGCGACTACCACGCAGCGCATATGGATCTGAGCGGCGCGCTGCTCGAACAGGGCGATCTCGACGGGGCGGAATACCATGTTCGCCGCGCCCTCGAGCTCGGTTATCCGTGCCCCGGTTTGGGCCTCAACGCCCTCGCCGTCATCGCGTCGAAGCGCCGCGACTACGAGACCATGAAGGATCTCTTCATGAAGGCGGCCAAGACGGATCCTCAGCACTATGCCCTCATTCGAAACGTCAACGCCGCGCGCGCTTGGTTCAAAGAGGGTGGACCGGACAAAGGCCTCGAGCTGACCCTCGAAGCCCGTCACGACTTTCAGCTCCTCGAGCGCACGGTCCAACCGACGCTCCCCGGCCCCCTCCCCGCCGATTTCGCGACTTGGTCCGAGCCTCTCAAGGCGGAGCCGGCGCCCCATTACGTCAAGACGCCGGACATCGAAGGCTCCAAACGCGATTTGGGATCGCGCGGGAAGCTGAAGGTCGTCTCCTGATCGGCAGCTCTCAGCGGGCGGCGCGCACGATGCCGACCACCTCGTCGCCGAGGCCGAACCACGACAGAACGTCTTTGACCGTATCGGCGCCGAACGTCTGGGCAGCGAGGCCGCCTCCCCAGGTGAGGATGTCTTTGATCGCCGTCCCACCGGGGACGTAGGTGGAGAACACATCGAATACGCGGTGCGTATCGACGAGCACGCGATACACCCATTCCGCGCTGTTCGTGCCCGTGTCACCGATCGGCCTGCCGCCGATATCCACCGTCGCACAGCCGCTCAGGATGATTCCGCCGCAGCTCGTCCCGTCACCTTTGCGGCTCGCGCGGTGACCTTCGATGAAGACGCGCTCCGCCCCCTGAGAGACATAGGCGCTGTGGCAATCCACCCGGGTCCGCTCGCATGCATTCGCGGCGGCGCGCACATCAGGGCCGATGAAGACCGTCCGAGCCCCGCTGACGATGCCACCGCGCGAGACAGGCTCGCGACCGTCTATCCAACTTCCCAATCTCTTGCCGATGTCCGTGGAGGTCGAAATGATGTTGAACGTCCTCGACAGCGCAAAGACGACCAACGCGGCAGAAACGACGAGACCAATGCCGGTCGTGCCGATCATCGCCGCGGCGGCGTCGGCGACGACGTTGGTCGCGACCGCGAGGGTGACGCCGACCGCGAACCCCGCCCATCCGAGGATGTTCGTGGCGAGCCGGGATTGATGGCCAATCGGGTCCGTTACACGAGCGGCGTGCGGCATTTCATCTCTCCCGGAGCTTCAAACTGTTCAACACGCCGTCGAGGACGGCCTCGGATTGTGCACGATCCGCGGCGCGGGCCGCGACACCGAAGATGAGGAGCGCGTCGCCGGCGTCCACGTAGAGCTGATATTGGACGAGCAGCGAGGTTTCCTGTCGGAACTCGAACGCGACGCGAATCGCCGACACCCCGTCGCCCTCCGCCGCCGCGACGCTCTTCTCTTTGTAGCCTTTCAGCGCCCGCGCCATCCGCTTCAGGTTCTCACGGACGACGTCTTCGAGCGCCTTTTCGCCCTGGCTCGGCTCGCGCTGGAGCGTCAGCGCGACCCGCCCGCCCGAAGCCGTCTCGGACGGCCACTCGAGCGCAATTACGCCGCGATCGACGAAGCCCGACGGGACGTCGAAGACGACGCGATCGCTATGGTAGACGTACGCGCTCATCGCTCCCTCACACGCGCGCTCCGAAGCGCGCTCATCAATACCTCGTCGGCGAGATCCCTGCGCTTCGTCGGGCTGGAGGCCGACACGATCACGAGTCGGTCCTCGAGATCGACGAAGGCGATATGCCGGTAAACGAGCTCACCCTCGTGTCTGAACCGCGCCCGTCGCGTGACCACCGGCAAATCGATCTCGAGGGGAAGCGGCTCGTCCTCTTTGAAGGATGCGACGCGTCGCGCGAGCGCGGCCATCACCCGCGACGCGGCATCTTCCAGCCCCTCATCGTTTTTGCGCGGCTCGCGACCGATCGTCAATGTGACGCGCGTGTCTGGATCGGGACGCCACTCCAGAGCTTGAACCGAGTGGTCCTGGAAACCTTCGGGCACCTCGACGACCAGCTCGTCCATATGAAGAACGTAGCCGCTCACGCCGCCCCCAACGAAACGGTGCCGGACGGGCCCACCAGATCGATGACGGCCGGATCCGCCGTCGCGACGATGAATTGCGTCGTCGGGGCAAAGCCCATCAACTCGCGAAGGACCCGCGCCCCGTCGCCGGGACCAAAACGTAGCTCCGGTGTGTCGATGAGCACGACCGAATCATGGAGGCCGACCATGACGAACGTGGCCGCGAACAGAAACGCCATGGCCTCGCTCGCGCTCAACCGATCGAGCGGCGTCTCGACCCCGCTCGAAGAGTGGAAGACCGGCGATCCCAGACCACCGATGCCGACGAGCTTCTTCCAAGGACAAAGCTTGTGGAACAGCTCCTTCAACGTCTCGCCGGTGCGGCCCTCGTCGGCGCCCGTCAGCGCCGTCCGCGTGAATCGAGACAGCGCGGCGTATTTGCCAGGCCCACGGCTGAGTCGCCGCATCTGCTGATCGACGACCAGATCCGGGCCGACGACTGCGTGTTGGGGGATCCCCCGGTCATCGGGGAAGTAATCGATTTTGCCGTAGCCGGGGTAATGGCTGTAGCGCTCGAGCAACGCGACGAGCCCCGGATCGCCGTCGGTATCGGGCAGTCCCTGGCGCCGCACGATCGCCTCGGTCCGCGGGGGCCCGTCGATGGCGGCGAAGTCCTCTTCGTCCTCGGTGAGGCCCCAATCGATGATGATTTTGCACTCGGCGAACCCCTGGCGAACCAGGTCGGACGGCGCGGGCTGCGTACCGTAGGGGGCGACGACCTCCTTGCCGGCGGCGATGACGTCGAGCAGCGAGGTCTTGCCGGAGGCGGGCGGGCCGACCACGGCGACGAGGTTCTTCCCTTCGGCGAACGGCGGAAGGTCGTATTTGCGATCGGCGATTGCACGGCATCCGTTCGTCTCGATGGACTGAATCCTCACGCGACACTCTCTTTCGTCGATGTAGAAGTGATGAATCGATGTCGAATCAAGGCCGCCCTCACCCGCCGCTCGCGTAGCGGCGCATGACCGCGTCGGCCTGTGACTCGGAAAGGCCGTGTTGCCTCATGATGTGAGCGTGATACGTGTCGTATCCACCATTCATCATCTGCCCCTGATAGGAAAATCGCTTCAAATCCCAATAAGCCCGGTCCGACGGCGTGGTGGCCGCCTGGAAGTTGCGGTCGGCTTGGGCGAGTGGGCTGTTGGGCCCGCGTTGATTACCCTGCTCGCGCATGTCGCGCCGTCCTTGGGTGCGGAATTCTTCCTCGCGGGCTCGCCGCGCGTCGGCGCGCGCTCGCTCGGATGCCTGCTGCTCGGCCGCGCGCTGCCGCGCCATCGCCTCGAGCTCTTGCGTCGTGAGCGGTCGCGTCCCCTCCATCGCGGCCTCCGCCGCGTACGGACCGGGATTGATGAAGGTGTTCGGTGACTCGATGACCACGAAGTCGGGTCCCATGACGATACTCGACTGGCCGACACGCAAGATGATGCTCTCGTCGCTCGACAGGACCTGTCGCTTCGCGTGCGACCAGAACTTCCCCTTCTTCGTCATGAAGGTCTGGTCGCCCTCGACCGCCTCCTGTTCGATGTGCCGCATGACCGTGTGTTTTTGATCGCGACCGACTTTGACGTCGCGGTCGAAGCGATTCACACGGATCGATTGGTCGTATTCGACCTCGAGGATGTCGTCGGTGCCGATGCGGGTGCTCCGGTGCGCGCCGACCACCGAGGTCCATGCGTTCTTCACGACGACGTTGAGGTCTCGCTGCGCCTGTAGATAGGTAATCTCGCGGCCGCGCGTATCGTCGAAGCTCAGCTCGCTGCCCCGATGACGGTGCACGATCGTATTCGGTGAGCGGGCCTGGAAGTTGCGCGAGCGCAGCGTCGAATCGAGCTCCTGCGCGGACATGGGCGAGCCGTTGCCGAGTGGGGACCGCGGGGGTGGCCTCGGCTCAGCCGGATTGCGCGGGGGCGGAGGCGAAGGCGGCTGGCCACCGCCGCCGGGTGGAGGTGCTCGTCTCGCTCGAGCTTGCGCGGGGGCGGGCGCGGGAGCCGCCCCAGGTGGAGAGCCACCGGCGACGAAACCTTGAGTCGACTCGGATCGAATGCCCGACACCATCTTGAACCGCGGTAGGTCATAAGGCGTCTTTTGCAGATTGGTGAAGACTCGGCCCACGATCACCGGACGGTCCGGATCACCACCGAGAAAGTCGACGAGGACTTCCTGTCCGATACGCGGAAGATTGATGGCCCCGAATCCCCCGCCGCCCCACGGCTGGCTCACGTGAATCCAGCACGAAGAGCGCTCGTTTCGCTCGCTCTCCCGATCCCAATGAAAGTGCACGCGCACACGGCCGAACTCGTCGGTGTGAATTTCCTCGCCGTCGGGGCCGACGATGGTCGCGCTCTCGATGCCTTGGGTCTTCGGTTTGGGCGTCGACAGAGCAGGCTTGAACGGCGCGTCCGTAAAACGGGATTCGCAGAGGTGCGACCATGTTCCCGTCGCGGTGCCGGCGAGCGTCGTGGACACCAGGAGAAGGGTCTTGTCCGGCGCCAGCTCCTGGCGCGGATGATGGGTAATCGAGACGACCATTCCGGGCCTCAGGTCGGTCGCCGAGGTATGAAACACGACGGTGCGCGCATTCCCGCGTTTGGCTGCGAGGCGGTTTTCGGCAATCTTTCGACCCTCTTCGAGATCCGCCCGCGTCTTGCCGCGATCGTCGGCGACGGGCGTGTCGGTGCCCTGTTCGGTCCGAAACAAGAACGAGCCGGGTACATAGTGAAAGCGCTCGAGGCGCTCCTCGACGCCGTCTCCGCCCTTGGCCGTCGCCACCAACGGGAAGTCCGGTGCCCTGCGATAGTCGTGATCTCGAACGGTGTATTTCCCCGGCCGGACCTGCTGCATCACGCGGAGCCCGGTCACGAACTCGTGAGCGACACGCTCGTTCGGTGTCGCCACGAAGGGAATCTGGGGAACCCGGGCCTCGTCTTTCTCCGGCGCGTCCGTGAGGACGAGCTTCGACTCTTGTCCGTCGTCGAAGTAAAACGAAATGCCCGCGTCCTCGAGCACGCGACAAAGGAACGCATAGTCCGACTCCGCGTATTGAACGCGGTATTTCCTCTCTTTGTAGTCCTCGAGCCTTAGCCGCACGTCGGCCTCGATCGACCACTCCGCAAGAAGCTCGAGAACAATCCTCGGCTCCGACACTTGTTGGAAGATTCGGTAGTTCCTCCGCTGGGTGAGGAGCCATAGATCCGGCACGATGGTCAGCGCATACGTCGACAGCCCATCCTCCTCGACCCGAAGCTGCTCGATGTGACTGCACACGCCCGTCCAGCTGCGCTGCGCGAGCGCGCCTGCCGCGTGCGCCCGCTGGATTTGGAACGTCGCGCGCTGGCCTAGGATCTTCGAGAAATCGACGTCGGCGCTCGGCGACACCGCCGTCAGTTCTACGCCGAAGAGCATGTTCATTCCCTCGCGGACCGAGAACTCGCGCACGTCGAGCGAATCCTTCGACGCGACTTCGAGCGTCAGGGTGGAAAGGGGACGTAGAGCGTCGAGGACGGGAGCATTCATGGACAGACTCCTGCGCGCGGCGGCTCCGCCGAGGTGCGAGCGCCGAGGGGAAAACGCCGTTTCGTGGTCGACGAAGCACCGAAAGGGCCGTCGTCACGTGTTGTCGGCACCTTGTGCAAGGCCAGCGCCAATGCGAGAAACGGCCATTATCGTGCTGACCGTAACGGGGATGGATCGAATGACCATCCTCCCGGACATCGGCAGATCCACGCGAACACCGCGCCGAGCGGCAGAGCAGCGAAATCGATGCCCGGACTCCTCAGTTGAATCGTCGGAACGGTGACGGCGCGGGGTAGGCTGTGCCTCCGACGTTGTCGTCCCCCGTGAAGCGCATGCACGTCCAAAATCAGATCGAGCTACCGGCAACTGCGTTTCGTTGGCGCTTCGGGTCGGGCGCTTGGCGACTGACGGTCGTGACGAAGGCGACCTTCGAGCTGAAGCCCAATCGGTGTGAGCGCGTCGCGAGCCCCGACGTGTTGCGCGCCGCCGACGAGCACCACGACGCGGACCCGCGTCGAAGCCTGCGAGCGTCGTCCGACCTCGTCCCGTTGAAACCCCGCATGGACGTGCTGGTCGTGGGGTCCGCGCACGCGCCCGCCGGGCAGCCGGTCGCTTCGCTGACGGCTCGGTTGATGGTCGGGGACCTGGACAAGGCGATCGACGTCGTCGCAGACCGATTCGCGGGCCCCGACGGATCCGTGCGAGCGGGCGCGCCGTTCCTGCGTATGCCGCTCGTATACGAGCGCGCGGCCGGCGGCCCGACGACGTGGAATCCAGTGGGCGTCGGGCGGCACGGCCGCGACGCCGGCGGCGCCTTCCGCCTCCCGAACCTCGTCGGCCCGGGCTCGCCCACCGACTCCGTCGATGTCCCTCCCGTCGGGTTGGGTCCGATCGCCGGCGCGTGGAAGCCGCGCGCGGATCTTCTCGGGGCACACGCGACGACGTGGAGTCACGTCTCGGCGTCGCCTGGATTGGTCGTCCCCGACGACATCGATCTTCGCTACTTCAATGCCGCTCCGGCCGATCAACAGCGAGAAGGGCCGGTCGCACAGGGCCTCGACGTCGTGCTCGAGCACCTGAGCCCCCTCGTGCCCAAGCTCGTCACGCGCCTGCCTGATCTGCGACCGTTGGTTATCGCCAACGTAGGAGGGCGCCACGAGAAGCTTCCCATGCGCGCGGACACCATCGTGTTCGAGCCCGACCGCTCCGTTTGCACCATTACCTACCGCGCGGTGATTCCGGTGCGCTCGGGGGAAGAAGACGCGGACATCACGATCGTGGACGACCTCGGCGTCGTCGCGGGGGCCTTGCGCGGCGTCTCACTCAACCTCGACGAGCTCGCCGAGACGCCGGACGTAGACGGGACGGCCGCGGGCCCGGGCGGCCACGAGCAGCCGACGATGCCATTTCAGCAACGCATTCAGAAGCTCGAGGCACTCGGTGCGCGGCCCCAGGAAAAGCAGGCGGAAGGCCTTCCTTTCGGGCGCTCACAGCCGCCGCCTGCCGCACCACCCGCCGGGATGCGGTCGTCGCGGCCGGGACACACGCTGGCGTTGTCCGCCGAGGATCTCGCGCCTCCTCCTGCGGTGGTGCGCAGCACCGGCGCGCTCGCGACGGATCTTCCCAAGCCGAGCTACCTCAAAGCGGATGGGCCACCACCTTCACCTCCGCGTGCCGTGTCGCACGCCGCGCGCGCGGCCGAAGGTGGGGTCACCGCAGCGTCCGATGCGGCGGCGGACTCGGCATCGGCACCGCGCGCTCCCCCCCTCGAGCCGCGCAATGCACCGGCCGAAGCCGCGAGCCCGACGCAGGTGGATCTGCTCGAAGTGCTCTGGGCAGCCGACGACGTCCTCGACCGAGCGAAGCAATCGAAGACCTTGCGGACAACCGTCGAAAAGCGCAGTGCGCGGCGCGAGCTCGTGCCGCTCGATGCGTCGGGAAAGGCCGACGGGGATCGGCGCTGGGCCGAGCTTACGCGCCTCCTCGGCTCGCCCGGCGTGATCGACGAGCAGCGCGCGCTCGAGACAGCCTGGCTCGACGGCGCGGCGTCGGCCGGAGCAATTCGGCCCGACCTCCTCGTCGCCACCGGTGAAATCGCATTGGGCCTCGACCCGAGGACCTTGCTCGAAGCGCTCATTGCGGTGGTTCAACCGCTCGCGCGCGCCGACAATGCAGTCAACGAAGCGCTCGAATCGGCGCGAGCGGCGCTAGAGAACGAATGGTCGTCGGCGCGAACGATCGACGTCGTCGTCGCGAAGCTGAAAGAGGTCGTCTCGCGCGGGCAACGCGAGAGCTCCTGGGCCCGCTTCGAGTCGAACGCGCGGCGCCTGGTGCTCGAGCGGCGCGCATTCGACATGCGGACGCTCCTCGGAGGAGAGCAAATCCGCACCACGCTGCATTTCGGTCCGAGCCATTCCGGGGTCGTCCTCTATCTGCCTTCGGCTCTGAAAGATCGCCTCCCGTTGTTCGAACGGTTCCCGGTGCGGGCGGCCGTCGAGATCCATCCTTCTCAAGACGCGCTCGAGCCGCAATCGTTCGGGCTCTTTGCGTATGCGCTGGCGCGGCGCATTCCGAAGCCGACCGCAACGTAATGGTGATGCACTGCCGACGCGAGGACCGGTCGTGAGCCCGCCGGCGGAGCTCGTCGGGGGCAAAGGGCACTACGTGCTCGGCGAGGCGCTCGGCATCGGCGGAATGGCTACCGTCTTTCGCGCGCGTCGGCGCTCGCCGACGCGTGGGGTCTTCGCAATCAAGCGGCTACATCCACACCTGCTCGCGGAGCCTCGAATCAAGGCCCGCTTCCTCGACGAGGCGAAGATCGCGACGCGTCTCGATCACCCGAACATCGTGCGGGTCGAGGACATCGCATTCGACGGCGACGAGCCGCTCCTCGTCCTCGAGCTCGTGGACGGGGCATCCCTATTGAGCCTGGCCTATGCGTCGTGGAACCGCGGCGAGCGGGTGCCGCTCGACGTCGCGAGCGCCGTCGTCACGGATCTCCTCGCAGCGCTCGGGGCCGCGCATGACGCGACCGACGACGACGGCCACGCGTGCGCCATCGTTCACCGCGACGTCTCGCCCCACAATTTGCTGATTGGCGCCGACGGTGTCGCACATCTCAGCGATTTCGGCATTGCGCGGATTGGCCACGAAACGGGCTCTACGAGCGAAGGGCATTTCAAGGGCAAGCTGGGCTACATCTCGCCCGAGCAGCTCGCAGGGCAAAGCCCCGGCCCCGCATCCGATCTCTATGCGGTCGGCGTCGTTCTGTGGGAGCTCTGCGCCAGCCGGCGATTGTTCGAGGGCGACTTCGCACAAGTCCTCGGTCAGATGTTGTCGACGACGCGCCGCCCACCTTCCGAGCACGCGCCGGATGTCGGTGCCGAGCTCGACGCCGTCGTGATGCGCGCGATCGAGCCGGTCGTCGACAAGCGATTCGGCTCGGCAAAGGCAATGGCCGCGGCCCTCGAGCGCGCGTGCGCTCCGGCGTCCCGCGACGCGGTCGCTCGCTGGGTCGCGTCTTGCCGCTTCGAGCTGCCCGTCGCCGACATGGCACCACCGAGCTCCGCCGTTCCGAGCTCGACGATGGTCGAAATCGACGAGCCGCGTGCCTCCGTCCGCCCTCGTCGCGCTCGCCGTCGATGGCTCTTCCTCGGTCTCGGCGCGAGCTTCGTCGCAATGGCCGGGGTCGGCGTCCGCATGTTGCGAACTTCGACGGACGGCGGCGCCACGGCATCACCTCCCGTTACCGATAGCGTATCGAGCGTCACAGCGAGCGCGACGGCGGAGCCTGCACCATTGACGGACAGCGCCATTCCGATCGCGCCGACGAATGCCCCGCCGCCCTCCGCGAGCCTCTCGGCATCGGCGAGCGCCGACGTGAAGCGTGCGTCGTCACTCCCCGGCGTCGACATCGGGCGAATTCGCAGAGAGATCGCGGCGACACGCACCCGAATCATGGATCACTGCCGCGACGGTCAGCCCGACGAGCTCGGATTACCGCGTCCGTCCTTCTATCTATTGACCTTCTACCCGAACGGCAAAAACGAAGTCGTGCATCGAACAGGTCCGTATTCGGCGTGCGCCTCAGCGGAGCTCGCGAAGATCCGACATGGCCCGTTTTCCGGGTCTCCGCATTCGGAGAGCATGACGGTCGGCGTTCTCGTGGACCAGATCACACCGAAAACGCCCGCGCCCCCGTGAGCGACTCCACCGTTTCGGGTATCAGGCTATCCGTCATTTCCGAGACGCCCCGCTCCGGCTCACGTGGGGGCAGCGTCTGGTCGAGAGACGGGTCTTCGGCCCGCAGAACGTCGACGAGTCGATCCCTGAGCTCGACGGCCGAGCCCAGACGAGAGAGCTTGGGCTTCAAACAATCACGAATGATGGACCGCAAACCGGGGCTCAAATCCGGCCGCACCGAATCGATCGCAATCGGCGGCTGGTGAACGATCGCGAGGAGGGCGCGCGCCGGGTCGGGTGCCCGATGAGGATAGCCGCCCGTCGTCCCCTCGAAGAGAATCACGCCGGTGGCCCACAGATCCGACCGGGCATCGACGCTCGCGGGCGCGACCACGTGCTCCGGGCTCACGTATCGAGGAGAACCGAGGAACGACCCTGTTTGCGTGTGCAAACCGTCGACCGCCGTCGCCAGCTTGCTGACGCCGAAATCGATCAGCTTCAGCTCCAGCTCGTCGGAAGACACGGATCGGTGAATGAACAGATTCCCGGGCTTCAGGTCGCGGTGAACGATACCCGCGCGGTGCGTCTCGACCAACACCTCCGCGAGCCGGACCATGAGCGCGACGAACGTGCGCAATGGCAGCCTCGTCTCGGCGCGCAACACAGTCGCGAGCGACGCCCCATGGAGCCGCTCGAATGCGACGAACACCGCGCCGTCGTGCTCCCCGACGTCGAACACCTGCGCGATACCGGGATGGCTCACCGCGCGCGCTACGCCCGCCTCGCGAAGAAAGCGCATCCTCGGGCGCGCCATCGCGGCAAACGCCGGATTCAGCATCTTCACCGCCACCGGGGCCCCGGTCTCCGCGTCCTCGGCGGCCCAGACCTCGCCCATGCCGCCGGCCCCGAGCCGGGCAAGGACGCGATAACGACCTCCGATGACATCGCCGATCTCCGGCATCACCGCACCACGCGAAAGGCGTTCGAAAAGCCCACGACGGCAGCCTACAAGTGGCGCTCGTCCTTGCGCAATCGAACGGCCGGGCACTCGGGCGTGACGGCAGCAGCCCGGTCGATCAGACTGCGCCGGCGATGGCCGAACCCCTCAAAGGCTTCTTCTCCGCCGCGTTGGTGAAGCGAATCGCCGCTTCGCTTCGCGCGGCCGACGGCTCGTTCCCTGCCGAGGCATTCACGAAGGAGGCGTCGCGCGGCCTCGAGAAGCTCGAGCTCGTGGATCGCGCGCGCCATATCGGGCGCGCCATGGGCAGGCATCTGCCGCAGCCATACCCGAGCGCGGTGCACGTCATCCTGCGATCCCTCGGCCCCGCGCACGCGCAGGACGAGCTCGAGGGCGTCGGGATGGAACCGTTCTTTTACATGCCGCACCTCATCTTCGTCGCCGAGGCGGGCCTCGACCATTTCGACGTTTCGATGCGCGCTCAATACGAGCTCACGCAGCGGTTCACCGCGGAGTTCAGCATTCGTGCGTTCCTCGAGCGGCATCCGGAGCGGACGCTCTCGACGCTCGAGCAATGGGCGTTGGACCCGCGCGCGCACGTCCGCCGCCTCGTGTCGGAAGGGACCCGCCTACGGCTGCCGTGGGGGGCGCGCGTGAAATGGCTCGACACGAATCCCGACCGCATCCTCGCATTGCTGGATCTCTTGAAGGACGATCCCACGACCTTGGTCCGCCGCAGCGTCGCCAATGCAATGAACGATATGTACAAGGTGCACCCGGAGCGCGCCCTGCAATGGTGCGGCACGTGGCTCGAGGGAGGCGTCAGCGACGAGCGACGAGCGCTCGTCGAGCACGCCCTCCGCATGGCGGTCAAACGTGGCGACCCGCGCGCGCTCGAGCTCGTCGGCTACGGGGATGCGCCCAAGGTCGAGCTCGCTGCCGTGAAGCTTGCACCAAAACGCGTGAAGCTCGGCGGCGACGTCCTCGTGAGCTTCGAGGTCGTCCACGTCGGTAAGCGCTCGCAAGACCTGCTCGTCGATTTCGCCGTCCATTTCGTCAAGTCGTCGGGCAAGCCGTCACCGAAGGTTTTCAAGCTGGGTCGCGTAACCCTCGCACCGGGGGAGCGCGCAGCCTTCTCCAAGCGCGTATCGCTGAAAGTCCACACCACGCGCAAACCGTTTCCAGGTCGCCACGAGGTGGATGTCCTCGTGAACGGCACGCGGATCCCCGCGGGTGCATTCAGCGTCGTCGAGTGAACGCAGCGCCGATTCGCTACTGAGCCCAACCCCCACGCGCGATGTCGATCCAAGGCGTCGACACGTCGAACACCCAAATCTCCCCTTGGCCGTAGGGATTGTCGTTGAACGTCCCGCTGTAGAGAACGTCACGCGGCGCCGTGCGGTGCGGCTCGACGAGCCTCAGCACGATGACCGGCTTCGACGTCGTCTTGTCATTGGCCAATAGCGCCCAGCCGCGCTTCAAGAGATTCCCTGCGAGCGAGCACTCCAGCTCGAAGCGGTCGGGCAGGCCTTCCATCGGGCCGGACTTCTTGCTTTCACAAATGGGCAATAGCCCGCGCGGCCCAGGCTCGACGATCTCCGCGAGAACGTGCTCGTCGCCCGCTGCGTTCATCTTCACGATGCCGACGCCACGCGCGAGCCACACCGTCGTCGGATTCGAATAGCGCGAAGAAGCGACGCGCACACGCACGGCGTCGAATGTCCCGGCGGGAACCGTCACCTGCTCCTCCTCCTCGACGACCACCGAGCCTTGATCGTGAAAGGCATGCGAGCTTCCAACCTTCACAGGCTCGTCGATCACCAGCGCGAGATCCTCCGCGCCCTCCGACTCGCGTCGCGTCGCATGGATACCGTCGGCGCGAACCGCATATCCACCCGGGAACAAGGAGTCGAGGTGCCCGCGCAGATCGTCGAGGTGCATCCGCCCGCGGAGCGGCATTACGCGCATCAGCCAGCGGTGCCCCGCCGGTCCCGTCTTCTCGAAGACGTATCCACAGCGAGAGGCCTTCGGCAAAAGGCCCCTGTCGCTCGGATCCACACACCGCCCATCCGGTGCAGCGGTCGGCGTCGCCTCGGCGGAGGCGGCGGGGGCTTTCACATCGACCGTATCGACGCGGTTCGCGTCATCGTTCGCCGTGCGGCTCGATGCGCCCGCACAAGCGCCGAGGAAGGCGACGGCCACCGCAGCGGTCCACGAGGTCGGACCCCCCCTCATGTCGATTTGCCTTCGCGGAGCGGCCTAGCGGCACGAAACACCATGGGTCGAGGCCGACGTAGGCCCGCACCCGAAGGGATGTCAATCCGACGGCTGACACTCTGCGATGCACTCGTCGTAGCGCTCTTCGCACAGCGAAGCGTCGCTCTCGTGGCCGAGCTCATGACACTCCTGGCCGAGATCCGTCGCCGTGTCATGGCAGAGCTCGCCCAATTCCTCGCACTTCGCGAGGCCCTCCGAATCGTCGCCACAACCGGCTGAAGACAAAGCCAAGAGCAGCGATACCCCACCAACGAAAACCCCGCGTACGAAGCTCATGGGTCCGGTCCATACCGGCCTTTGGGTGGATTGGCCCTGCGACACGATGTCGCAGGGGGCGGGGCGGAAGCAGCGGCGACGACGCGAGGGGCGGCGTCGAGCGCCGGACGGCATCGGGGCGGCGTCGCAGCAGCGAGGCCAGGTCGACCCCGCCGACCGCGACGCACGCGGCGGCGCTCGAGCGGTTTTCGCAGCGCGCGACGCTCATTGCCTCGTAGCGCACGCTGATGCGGCATCGCACCATTGCGTGCTGATCGTTGCACCATTGGCAGGCTTCCGGGCGCGTAAACCTGGAAGCCGCGGACCGATCCTGGGGGGCTCAATCCGAGCACCCCCACTTCGGTCCGTGGCCACCGCCCGCCCGCGACGCACGCGCGAATGGCAGCATCGCTATCGACGGCGGTGCCGTTCCTTCATTCGGGGCCTCCTGACCGCCACCGACCTCGCACCGCACCAAAGCGCCCCGAAAAGCGAATCGGAGGCCGGCACATAGTCTATATCGCGGCCTCTCGTGCGGGCTCCCGACGCCGCACGCACGCACGGAGCGGCCAAAACCGCATGGAAGGCATTCACATAGTCGATGTCGCGCCCTCTCGTGCGGCCCGCCGGTGCGCACCCCGCCCAGCGGACCATCCAAAGCGCACGAGAGGCGCTGACATAGTCTATGACGTGCCCTTTCGTGCGGCCGCCGGGGTGCCAGGCTCCGTACCCGGCACCACCGCGCGTGCCCCGCGCAGCGCGCCCGACTCCACTACCCCTGAGGAGGATATCCCGGCGGCGGGTATTGTGCCGGATATTGCCCCTGCGGCCCTTGCGCCATTTGCGGCGCCTGCCCCTGTTGTGGATACGCCCCGGGATACCCGGGCGGCGCATACCCAACCATGCCGGGCGCGCCTTGTTGCGGTTGCGGCGGCACCACCTTGCGCGTCACCGCGACGATGAGACCGATGAACGGAATGAGCGCGAGCGCCGCGAAGCCAAAGCTCAATGCGATACCGGTCTCGTCGTCACGCGCATATCCCTCCTCCAGCGAGCCGTCGTCATTGGAGCGGTATTCGGGCACCGGCATCGACGGCGCGTAGGGGTCGTTGTCCTGGAACCGCGACCTCCGATAATACTCCTCGCGGTTGCGGCGATTCTCTTCGCGCTTGCGCGATGCTTCGCCGAGGGTGTCGTCACGCCGCGCCATCGTCGCGAAGCCCGACGCCATCCCGACGCCGGCGAAGAAGACGATGCCGAGGATGCCTGTGAGCACGCCCGCCGACTTCTTCCACGCGGACACCGCGTGCCCGTCGCCGCGAATCTTCTTCGGCGGGAACGCTCGCGCCAGGAACCAGAAAACCAAGAAGCCGACCGTCATCGGGACGATGGCGATCGCCGACTCGTCCCAAGCGGCGCCGCGTCCCGACAGGGACGCGACGAACGCGAGAGAGATCCCGGCTGCGAGAAGGACGAGGAAAACGCGGCTGACGACGTGCATGGGCGCCTTTTACGTCGCTCTCGAACGATTTGCCCCCGAGCGCAAGACACCGCGGACACGCAATGCTGCTTCGACCCCCGCGGCGCATCCACACGTTCAGCGCAGGCCGCCGCTCGCAACCAGCGTTTCACCCGTCAGCCACGCCGAATCGTTCGACGCGAGAAAAACCGCGATCGGTCCGACGTCGTCAGGCCGTCCAATGCGTCCGAGCGGCGTATTCGAGACGAGCCCTTTGACGAAGTCGCTTTCGATCATATCCCTCATCCCCTCGGTCGTGACCGGTCCTGGGTTGAGCGAGTTCACGCGTATGTTCCTCGGGCCGAGCTCGCGCGCGAGCACGCCGGTGACGCCGTTCAAGGCGAGCTTCGCCGCGACGTAGACGACCGCGGTCGGCGGCATGAGCTCGGTCGCGCCCGTTCCGATGTTGATGATGCTCCCGCCTTCGGGCCCGAAGAGCGGCAATGCCTCTCGAATGGCGAGCATCGGCCCGAGGACGTTCGTATCGAACTGCTGATGAAACTCCGCAGCGGTGACCTCGTCGATGGAGCCGAAGCGGTAGATTCCCGCATTGTTCACGAGCACGTCGAGACGACCGAACGTCTCCTTCGTGGTCGCGAACAACTGCTTCACGTCGGCTTCCTTCGACAGGTCCGCCTGCACGGCGCGCGCTTTGGCGCCGCTCGACGCAATCGCCCGCACCGTACGCTCCGCTCCGTCGCGATCGGTCACGTACGAGACGACGACGCTCGCCCCCTCAGCACCCAAGGCTTTGGCGATCGCCGCGCCGATTCCCTTCGAGGCACCGGTGACGACTGCGACCCTACCGTTCAGCTTGCCCATGATCATCTCCTCGCGGCGGCCTTCCGCCGACCCCGCGAACCTACGTCGGGCCCGCAACAGCGGTAGGCGCTCGAGGATGGACAGATTGTCAACGCTCGTTTGACAATGTCCGCGTGTTGGATCTCGCGCGGCTGACGTCGTTCGTAGCGCTCCTCGATGCAGGCACGTTCACCGCCGCTGCGAAAGCGCTCGGCGTCACCAAAGCGGCCGTGAGCGCGCACGTCCGCAAGCTCGAAGAGGAGCTCGGATCGGCGCTCGTCTTGCGCACCACCCGGCAAGTCACGCCCACCGAGGTCGGGCTCCGCCTGCACGAAGCGGCCAAAGACCTGCTCGCCGCAGCAGAGCGCGTCGAGTCGCAGGCAAAGCAGCACGTCGGGCTCACGGGAAAGCTGCGTCTCACCTCCACCAACGAATACCTGTCGACGGTCCTCGCCCCGCACCTCGCGGCGTTTCTTCGATTGCACCCGCGGCTGCGCCTCGAAGTCTTCGGCTCCCCCGGCCTGGCCGACGTCGTCGCCGAACGTTACGACGTCGCGATTCGATTCGGGCAACCTCCGAGCTCGACCTTGAAGGCGACCAAGCTCGCGTCGTTTCGCCGCTTCCCGGTCGCGACACCGACGCTCGTTGCGCGACACGGCGAGCCGAAACAGCCGGAGGACCTCGCGCGCTTTCCCTGGGTCCTGCATCACCTCCACAAAAGCCCGGTGGCGTTTCAGCGAGGCACCGAGACACGCAAGGTGACGCTATCGTCCTCCTTCGTGACCGACGTGGTCGGGTTGAATCGCCGGCTCGCGCTCGGCTCCACCGGCGCGATCCTCGGCGCCGAATGGCTGGTCGAAGAAGACATCGCGAAGGGTCGCCTCGTCCCGCTCCTCCCCGAGTGGTCGATACCCGAAAAGCCGATCTACGCCGTCCGCGCCGGAACGGGTCAGGCGCCAGCCAAGGTGCGCGCGCTCATCAAATATCTGCGCGAGGCTCTCGCGCAGCGCCCCTCGTCGTCTGGATGAACGCGCCCGTGGGAGACGTTGTCAGCTGCACCGCCCCGTTAGACGGACGCTGTCGGGGTTGCGGCCGCTCGAAAACGAAGAGCGGCGACATCGAGACCGGAGCATGCTGCCGTGACAACGGGGCCGAAGCCTTCGGGAGCCGCGTCGAATAGGGTGCGCACGAGAAGATCGCCTTCCGGCTGGTTCCAGATGCCGCCGGAGCAGATCAGGAAACAGTCACCGTCCTCGAGGGGCTCAGTCACGTAGTCAGCGTCGACATCCGGGACAAGGCCCAGCATGCGGGCGACGGCCGTGCGGTGAAAGTCGAGCGCGTCGAGGTACTCCCTACTCTCGGAGCCGTACTGCCGAAGAAAAGCAGACGGCAGTGAGTGATCCAGTAGCAGCAGCTCAATAACATCCCGCCGCTTTCGATAGAGGCGCGACATGCCAACCTGCGCGACATGAATGACGCTCTCACGCAATACGGCGACGGTAATCCCGACAGCAGTATGCGACAGCCTCACTCCCTCCGCGCGCGCCCCTTGCTCCCCCATCGCCAAGGCTATCCGGTGAGCCGCGGCGATCGCGCTGCTCAAACCGGATGCACCCGCGCCACACAACACCTCGTGCAATGCGGTGAGTGCCGGTTCGAGCGAGCGTGGATAGTGGTGACCGCCGTAGGTGGGACCGAAGCCATCAGCGATCGCGAAGACCCCGTTCGATCGGTCGGCGAGTGTCTGGAGATCGATCCCGGGTGCCCAGCCCGACCGGGCAGTCGCGGTGAGAACCTCGGTTGCGGCTAGCATCGGGCGACCTGGCGTTCCGTTGTGCTCTACGCACAATACTTCTTCTCCAGAGCGTGAAGCAACTCAAGCTTCCTGTCCGGAGCACCCACGGAGCCGCGGCTTTCCTCCGTCCAAGGGTTGATGCTGCTTGCGCCCATCGTCGCTGCCAGCTCACGCGCTGGATTCTGCCTTTCGTGCGCATGACAGCGTCGTAGAGTGTCCAAGAGGGACCTGTACAACTCTCGAGGCGGCCGGTCCGGCAGGTGGACATCAGCGCGCGCCAATCCCAGGTGAACCTCGAACCGATCCTGAAGACATTCGGTTGTCCATCCAGGCCATGCCGCCTGCACGCGACGCTCGATTGCGCACACTGGGTTTGCTAGCCAGTAATAGAGTCCGCGCTCCTCCACATCTATATGGACTCCACCCGTTGGCATATCGCCACGCCATCTCAGCGAAGCCGTCCGGGGAAACGCTAGAAGCTGGGGCAGCAGGCCGCTGCCGGCTGCAAGCCCGTCTACTTCACCGCAGATCTGCGCCACGAGAGTTCGGCCGTCCTGACGCACCGTCAGCAGGGTGTCGTTGTCCTCTGGGTATTCCGTCAGCAGCGTGAACGCACCATCTGGCTCGCGTTCGGTCAGAAAGCGCTCCGCGGGCAGGCCGACGCAGGCACCGAGCTCGGCGATGCCGCCCGTCGCCCACCGGAGTTGCCAACCGGGCCATTGATTGGCCATGAGCTCGAACAAGGCGCGACGAAGCGGAACATCAAAGGCAACCTCTTCGCCACCAAACCACGTGAGGACACGGGTGTCCTCGTCCAACACGGCGCCACCTTCGCACCAAACCTCATCCAGCCAGCCGAAGCGGTCTTCGACATGTTTGCGTTGCTCGATGAATTCGACAGCCAACTCAGGTCCCCAGAAGAGCTCGACGTCGAGACGGTTGGCGCACCAGTGATCGTAGAAGAGCTTCCACTCGCCGTCGCGGACAATGACAAGATTGGCGCGTTGACCCACGTTCGCTTTCCTTCCAGATAGACCTAGAGCCCAGGTGGCCGATGTCCTGGGCGTGCGCAGAGTCCAAGTCGGCCGCGCGGGTAGAAGGTCACGACCTGCGGAGCCTCCAAGCTGAGGAAGAACGGGGCTTCGTCATCAAAGAGAAACAGCCGCCAGGTTCGCAGAAACACGGCCCAGGGGACGGAGACAACCCGCTCACGCATCCAGAAGAAGAGGATGGGCATTGAAGGCGGCCACTGAAGAAGCTCGGTCAAGAAGGCCGTGATTGGGTCCGGCTCGGTGCGGGGTGCGTTCCAGACATCAACCCAGTTCGGCGCCGCGCATGTAGCTGGCCGTAGCCAGCGATCGGGCCCCAGCAACATTGGGTGTCTCTCGCTCGCGTCACCTGAGATGAGCCGCGCCCAGACGGCTCTCGCCGCGGGCTCGGTCAGCGGCCGGATCGTCACGGCATCCTCCGCAGACGGCCTCTCGTCCGCATCGAAGAACGCCCAGTCACGCGCGCTGTCGAGTGGGCGAGTCTCCATTGGACGATTTCGGACTATTCAACGTACGGGCATTCAGCGGCAAGCGCCAGAGGGAGGGCACGAAGCGCATCGCAGACGAGCGCGAGCGCCGATACCACGAGCTCCGACGGGCCCGCTTCGATTCATCGAGCAACGCTGCGGGACTCGGCGCACCGCGTGCCGGGGGTCCGGCAGCTCACCCCCGCCTCCTCCTGGCAGGCCTCCTGACGGTCACGGCACTCGTTCACTGACGCGTGGCAGGCGAGTACCTGAACCTCGGCGGCTCCGAGCTCGTGCAGGCAGCAGACCGATCCTGAAGAGCAGTTGGCCGAGCTCTCACATGCGGTGAGGCCGGCAAGTGGAGGAAACCCGGCCTTCGGGCGGGGCGTGGCGTGATGTAACCATTCGTCAATGGGCTCGCAGTGGATCGGGTACTCGGCCTGCGCGGAAACGACGCATACCTCGCGTCCAGCGACGCAGCGGGCCTCTCCACAGCCAACCGTTCCTGACATGGACTTCGCGAACGCCTCCGGCGATCGCGCCAATGGGCGTTTGTTCGCACCGCTAAGATGCCGAACTAGCATTTCGCGTTCGACCGCGAATGGGTCGGGCGGGATGGCGCCCGGGTTCGTTGCTCGGATCGACGGAATCGTCGATGGAATCGCGAACGACGGTAGCTCCACATTCACGGACGCCGCCGAGAGCGCCGATGTTGACGCCGCGGAGTTGGCGGAGGGCGCTGCCGCGCCTGACCCCTTCTCCACGCTGTCGCGTCCGCAGGAGGAAGCCTCAAACGCAGCAAGCATCGTGCTCCACAAGGCGACACGAATCGGCGCGTTCGTTGTCGCGCCCCGTCGACCGGCGCTACAGCCCATCCGGCGAGGCCTCCGCCAGCAAAACGGAATGTAGTCGCTCGACAACGATGACGACGCCGCGTCCGTCGCTTCGAGAGAGATACCGTTTGGATAGTCGCTGTAAACGACAGACATCTCCTGGTCGAGAAGACGAATCGTCCACAACCGCACGTCGACGGTGTCGACCCTCGCGACGATCTCAGCGCCCAACTGCGCGGCGAACGCCTCCCCGAAGGGCCGAAGGATTCCCAGGAGCCGTCCTCGGTGAGCTGGATCCACGCCAGACCGCTCGCCATTCTTTCGAGTCTCGGGCTTTGGAAGCGAATTAGCGGCACGGCACGGTCGAGTCTAAAAGGTGCCAGTGAATGCGGCACGCGAGCTTCCAAGAGTGGGAGCGCAGCAAATACCAAACGACGAAATCGTCGCTATACTCGCGGCCCGTCGATTCCGAGCGCGCCTCCACGTGGACCCAGATCACCCCATGCGGTTCCTTTCCGAAGAAGACGCGGTCGTCGACACTGCGGAGCGACATTGAGAGCGTCATGGGTGTTAGTGACCGCAGCCCCAGCCACCAGAGCTCGAATGGTTGCCCATCGACAAAATCGAAAAGGTAGGCGGTCTCGCGAAACGATTCCCGATCATCGGCGTTCACGGCGGCGAAGTGGCGCCGTAGCAGCTCCAGCGCGCCCCGTCCGAGCTCGTCGGGAGCCGGTAATGAGAAAGATTCCGGCGCGGTCATTGGTGCGATGCTGACGATTTCCTTGACGACGCAAGGCTGCCGACAGCCCGCTTCGAGCAAAGGCGTGAAAACCCCACCCAAGGTTTCGACCCCGATGCTCTCGACCAAGCGCCCGTCCGTGTCGAACTTGGATTGGCCAACGACCACCAGCTCGACGGGAGGGAGTGCTGGCGCCCCAAGGTTGTACCGCACCTCGCTCCGCGACAACAATCGGTGGTCCGATGGCGGCAGCATAGTTCACCCAAGATATCCGGCATCCAACAGCACCCGCTCCACAAGAAGCGAGGTTCCGTCGAGCCAGTAAAGAGCACTGTAAGCGTTAACGCCGACGGCCGCGGAAACCGAATCAACGAAAACCGGGGGGACCCAAGCGACCAAGTACCCTTCGGACACGGCGGAGTCAGCCGACGGGTCCACGTAGGTGATCCACGTTTCCCACGGGGGCATGTCGCTATCATCCAGAAAGCCGACAGTTTCAGTTTCCCCTGCTCCATCGTCGACGGTGAGGTCACGATGCCAGACGAGGAGCCTCCCGGAGCGGAGTATTGCAGGCGCCTGGGCCAATCCCATATCACGCAAGGGGACCAGCGGCGGTCCGTCCACCTTTAGGAGTGGGACCACGGCGCTTGTTTGCAGCGCAGAATGACGGCCGAGCACGACGTCCCCAATGGAGTCCTCGCGCGACTCGTTGAAAATGTATGGGGTGAATTGACGACGGAGGCACGATTGCGGGGCGCAGTGGTCGGCCCTCGGGGCGCACCAGACCGCCGCCTCCAGCGCGTAGAGCGCGAGGGTCGCCCTTGCAACCGGGTCGGCAAATTGTTCGCCTCGCCGTAGCAGATGGGGATGACGTGGCACCAGCATGCAGTTCACTTCTTGTTGGCCGTAGCGGAGCGCCGATTCCAGTACTGAGCGCAGCAGGCGCGGGGCTGAGCTCCGAGTCGTCGTGAGGGGATGTGCGAACGGTCCCCGACCGCGTGATTACGTAGAGAGCGAAGGCAGACGTGTTCATTTGGGAGGCAGCGTCAGGGGTCGGGTGTCCGTGTGAGTCGGAAGCTTGCGGCGCCGACTTCAATGACGTCGCCGGACTGCATCTCGAGCCGGTAGCAAGTGGGCGGCTCGAAGACGCTGCTGTTGACATAGACGGACGGCCCCCAGGGCTCGTGGCGCGACAGGGAAACGTCGGTGAGCCCCTCGAAGGTTAGCGTCGATGGGATCGCGTGGGCGTCTCGCGCATAGAATACCGAGAGCTCGAGACGCAGCGTGCCCGCCGCCCAGTCGAGCGTGATTCGTCCGATCACCGCGTCGTGCAGCGGAAGATCCGCGAAGTTATCGGCTGGCGATTCGGCATGTGTCACGAACTTAGTCCGCCAACGTACCGGCGCTCAGCGGCACCAGCAAGAGTGAGGGTGCGATTGCGGCATCCGTTACAACGCGTTGTTCGCCGGCGCTTCCAGCCTCGAGCCATGAGCAAGCAGGCGACATCATCGAAGTTCGCGGCAGTTGGATAGCGAACACCGATGAATGCCGGATTGTTCCGGTGCGGCCAGCGTATCCCTCGGCTGCAATCGCGAGAGGGAAGCGCGCAGCATGCCTGCCGACCCACGCGGCGAGCGTCGGCTACAATGGGAAGTTAGGAGGGCATACATGCTTCCGGCTGCCGCCGGTCGTCACTCTAGGTTTCCGAGACGCCGTAATATCCACGAAAGCGCGCGAGGATGTAGGCGTGAAGCGCGGCGCCCAGGTCTTGGCTCGTTGCGTCGCTGTCGACCAGCGCGTGCAATGCGTCCAGCTTGTCGAGCACAAACGCCCTCAATTCTTCATCCGGAGGTGCCTTCTCGGCGGCGAGGACGTCACGAGCAAGTTGTAGAGCAGCGGCGCGCTCTTCGCGTGGAGTCCGACGAGGGGTTAATCGAATCCCCGACCCTCGACCCAACCCATAGACGAGTGTCCTCAGGGTCGGTTGGTCCCACATCACTACGGTCTCGGAATCGTCGGGATGGCTCAGGACGGGCGCTGCGCCGGAGAACCGCCGTCGATACACATCGAGCGCCACCTCACGGGTGGGCCATTGTACGCCGGTCGCGTCGGCCAGGCTCAGAAGGCCGAGGAGTTGTAGCGGGTCGTCGGCCCGAATATCCTTGCCGTCGCGCGTCGCTACCCAGAACTCTGGGGACTCCCCAGAGCAGCGCCATAGTGTCCAACCCCGTTCCTCGAGGAGCTGCAGCGCGGCGACCTGTGCGTTCACACTGGCGAGGAGTTTCATGTCTTTGATACGGAGTGCAACGACGAAGTCGAGCAACCCGGTAGACCAGCAGGAGCCGCCCCACCGTACAGGGACTCAGCCCCAAGCTGCAATGGGATATTGGACAGTACCAGCAGCCCCGGCTCATGCAATCTGACTATTTAGGCGCGTCCCAGCCGCTACGAAGTTCCGCCTCGGCCTGACGTGCGAAGGAAGCATGCGGCGCAAAGAGCGCGTTCAGTCGCGTGGCCCAAGGGAGCGCGCTTGGAACCGTGGGTCCGCCCCCATCAATCTCGTTGAGAAGCAGATAGAAGGCCTCACATTCCGGCCGCGTGTAACTTCTGCCATCGGTTAGAACGCCCGCTACCGTGAGCAGCTCGGTGGCCGGGCGCTTCGCATCGAGGTAGAGCAGGAGGCTGAACCCGAGGCGAAGCGACACGTCGTCGATGCGTGCGTCGGAACAGTCCATCGCGCGGTACCCCGCCCAAGCTGCGGCGGAAGCCTCTCGGATTCCGTCGGAATACAAAAGGTCGGTGAGCCATGCGGAGGGGGGGGCCCGCAGCGATTTGCGCAAGCGCCCAAGCTGAAGCGAACTCGGAGTCGAGATATCGCTCTTCGAGCGCGGCGGCCAGTCCGACAATTGCTAGAGGGGAAAGAGGAGGCATGGGCGGCGGCGAGGCAATCTGCGCAACCTACCCGGGCTCAGCGGCAGGGAGCCATAGAGAGGTCATGCCTCGGGCCTCATCCGGGTTCGAGACGGGTGAGCGCGTGGCAGTGTGGACAGCCGGCGCGAACGATCGAATCTGGGTGTTGCCATGCTTCGATGCAACGCGAGCACTGGCGCCAGTTCTGCGCGACGGAGCGTGCTGGAATCGTCTCTCCCGATCGGAGATGGTTGCCCAAAACCGATTCCGTCCAGAGACCCTTCGTGCAAAACCCCGTGAACACCGCCCAGCACTGGCAACGCTCGCACGTCGTGTAGAACTCGAAGCGCTCAGGAAGCCGGAGCCGTTCGAGCACCTCGGGGGCCAGCCGCCACTCGGCATCGACGGGGTGATCCGTCGGAGCCGCGGCGCCCTGACGCCAAACAACAAGAGCGTTCTCGCCATCCTTACCCTGAAATCCGGCGAGCACCGTACCGCAATTCGGACACGCGAGCGGCGGGTGCGGCTCGTAATGGTCGAACATGCCCATAGCGAATGCTTATCGGCGAGCATCAAGGACTGAGCACTACCAGCCGATGTCTCGGTCGCTTGGCTCGACGCCGTCGACGACAATTGGCAGCTGCGCGGTGTCTTGTCCGGACGGCTCAAGCGCGGAGGACAGGAAGGATTCTCCACAGCGAAGGGCCTTTGCCTTTGCGAGTTGATCTCCCCATGCCAGGGCATCTTCTGGTGTCCGGGCACGGATTACGAAACATGCAACCCACTCGCGATCTGGATCACCCTCCGGGAGCCTCGGGTCGAGAAACCACGCGTGATACTCGAACTCGGTCTGGGTCATCGAACTTGCGGAAAGACTCTTCGAGTCGTCGACCGCCATGCGCTCAAGAACACGGCCGCCGGGGAGAGCTTGCAGTAGGCCGCCAACGAGCTCGCCGAGCGCGACTCGACCGGCCGGCGGAGCAGAGGCGCTCATTTCGAGGCGGAACGACCGACCCGTCCGGGACCGAGAACCTGACGGTCTAGCCAACGAGATTTGCCAGGAATGGTAAACAAGCACCACCACCCGCCGCTCCGCCCGGCGTTCCCCCAGGTCCCAACCCTACCCCAACCCAACGCATTGCGCCCCCCGCCAGGTCCGGACCCCGCCACGACTGAACTACATTGACCATACAACCAGGTCCGGACCCCGGGGGGTCGCTCTGCATTGCGTCTCGGCAGGCTCGAATAGCGCTGTCAGCGGAACGCGGAGCCCTTCCCGGGTGGTCGCGACCACCCCAAGGTGCGACCAAATTCCAGTCATCCGAGGGCTGGAGCCCATCGAATACTGAACTGCATTGCGCATCGGGCAGGTCCGGACCACCCCTCCCCCTCTCTGCATTGCGTTTCGACCAGGTCCGGACCTCCCACTCCCTCTCTGCATTGCGCGTCGGGCAGGTCCGGACCACCCCCTCCCTCTCTGCATTGCGTTTCGGGCAGGTCCGGACCTCCCCCTCCCCGTCTGCATTGAGGCACCGCCTCAATCCATGTCGTACGGGATGAACTGAATGAATGCCGTCGGCACAGGCGCTTCCTCTTCCGTGAGCGCGCCGCCGAAGAGGAAGTTCGAGCCTTGGTAGGTACCTGCGATGAGCACGTTGCCGCATTCGTCGGTCGCCGAGGCCGTAATCATGGACTCGACACCTGCGAGCTCGTCGGTGTCGGAAGTGAGCCCACCAATCCGGCGCCTCCACGCTTTCACCGGGGACGTCCTCGTCGCACCGGCAAGATGAATCCAATCGCCGTTGGTCGACCCTGTACGCATGAAGACCGTCGTCGCTGAATCGATATCGCTGTCCCAGACGAACGCGCCGTCCCAGCCCTCGACGAACGTGCGCGGGAAGTCGCCCAGCACGGTTCCCGCGACGTAGGCCTCATTGCCATGAACGAGCGGCGTGAGAAACGTCGGAACGGTGGAGTCCTGCGTGCCGACGTCGCCGTCGTCGCTCCACGTATCGCCGTCATACGACGCTTTCATGTGCGTTACGCCGGCGCTGCCACCGCGCACCGTCATGAAGAGAACACCGTCGCCAGCGGCGATGCGCGGCTCGGATCGAAACTCCGACTCCTGCCAATATCGCGACGCCCCCGCGCACGCGTCGTTCGCGAGCGGGAGCGGTGTGACGAAGACGGACGAGCTTCCCTCGGGTTCGATGACACACGCGTCCGCAATGGTGCACGACGCCGGGAGGTTGGAGATCTCCATGGCGGCAAACCCCGAGTCACCCGAAACACCGAGGTCGGGAACCCAAGCATTGGTACATGTCATCGAGGGAGCCCCGCCGAGATCGAGGTCCGACGCCGAGCGCTCGAAGAGATGCACCGCGGCACCCGACCCAACCGCGATCCAAATGCTGTTTCCATTTCCGCCGGCGAGCGAGATCTTCGGGGCGAGCCCGGGAGCCAAGAGTGGTCGGTGGAACGTCGCACTCGGCCTCGGCTCGAGGTAGTCGAGCTCCGCGACGAAGAACGAGCTCGCGGGGACGTCGGCGAACGAAGCCTCGGTATACCCGCCGACGAATGCCTTGTTGCCGACGAAGGTTATCGACTGCAGATAAGCACTCTGCGGATCGATGCCGGCCGTGGTCGTGACGCCGCCGAGCACCGAGCGCCAAGGCGACATGCCCGGCGTGCACACGATGGCCGTGCCGCCGCCCTCGCCGCCTCCACCAGGGCCCGTCGAGGTCGCTGCCTGCGAAAACCCACCGGTGCTTTCGCCTGCGCCGGCACCGCCCGAGGGCCCGCCGTTTCCCTCACCGCCTGCGCCGCCATCCGACAGCTCGAAGCTCGGAAAACACGACCCTGCCAGGAGCAGGAGAGGCAGGCCGGACCACCGGAGCGGGAGCATCAAGGGGCGCTACTCTACCGCGACGCGGGGTGAACGCGTGCATGGTAGAAAAAGCGCTTCGATGGAGCCCGTCGTCGTCGCCGCCGTCGCGATCGCAGCTACCTCGCCGCTCATCGGGCGCGCCGCGGGCTACGTCGTGGCGAAGAGCCGTTGGGTGGAGCCCGGCCGCGCAAAGACGGTGATGCCCGAGTTTCCGACCGCAGATGCTCCGGCGAACGGTGGTGCTGCGCGGCGCTTCGACGTATCGGTCGCGCGGGCGACGCGCGCGCTCGGTAGACGCCTCCGCGATCGGCCGGACGACGTTTGGGCTGAAGGCGTCGCCGCGGAGCTATCCATCCCGCGCGACGTGGCGACCGCGGCGCTCGAGCGATTGCGCAGCAATGCCCCCTGCAGCCTCCGGGTCACGCAGGACGGAAAGCTGGTCCATCGGTTCGACCGCGAAGGCATCGAACGCGCGCTCGCCGTGACCAGCGGCACCGGCCTGGTCGCGCGTTCGCTCCTCTTCGTCGCATCGATCGTCGCAAACATCGGCGCGGTCTGGCCGGTCGTCGCAAGCGGCCTCTTCGCAGGGCTCGCCTTGCTGGCGCTTTCCTCGGAGAGCGACACCAGCCTCCTCACCGCGATCGGCGTCCTCGTCGCGCTCCCGTTCTTATTCGCAGGGGTCATCGGCGGCGGCGCCGTCGTGGGCGCGCTTCTCACGCCGCTTTTGCCTTCACCCAAGCTCGGCAACGCTCTGCCCAAAGAGGAAGAGAAGAAAGAAAAAGCGGGGGTCGCAGCCAAGGCGGCGGAGCATCGCGCCGACGCGCGCTCGAAGCGGCAATCGAAACGCGCGGAGAAGCGCCGGCGCAAAGCCGAAGAGAAGCGGCGCGCACGGGACGAAGCCGGCAGTGCGGGCGCAGCGGCCCCGCCCCTCCGAGCGAGCGGCACTCATTGGCAATCGCTCGTCACGAGCACGGACGCGTTCGGTTTGACGGGGATCGCCGCCGTCGTCCTCGCGGCGATCGCCATTGCAGGGATCCCGATCCTGCTGGTCGTCGGCGCGGCAGCGCTCTTCGGCTTCAGCATTGGAACGTTCCTTCTTTGGGTGTGCATCATTCTGCTCGTCGTCCTCTTCATCGCGATTTTGATCGAGACGGGGGACATCGAAGCCGCGGGGATCATGACGCCGCTCGTGATCATCGGGCTCCTCCTCGCCGTCGTGCTCTTTGCGCTCGTCGGCGCGATTGCCTGGCTCGTGGGTCTGTATTCGAGCATTGCCGAGGAGCGCCCGAGGGCGACGGCGCCCGGAGGGTGGGTTCAGCGGCGTGGTGCCGGCGACGTGTTCACGCTCGTCCCGACGACCGATCACGTCGAACGCGGTCAGCTCGCCCTCG
>JABFXY010000153.1 GCA_013361525.1 Polyangiaceae bacterium
ATCGACGAGCTCCTGCCCGACGCCTGGACCGCTCCGTAGCGACGCCGCGTCAACGCGCAGCGGCTACGTCGGAAAGTGAACGGTTACACAGCACCTGCGCGCGCATCGACCAGGCCCCCTCTCGCATTGAGGGCCGTCCCGCGCCGATGAACTTCATGGCGACTTCCGCGTCCTGCCCGGACTGCGGCCATTTGGTGACAGACGCGCATCGAGGACGATGCGGACCTCGCCGTCAACGCCCACGACGCCGCCTTGCTTCGCAAACAATCTTCACGACTCGCAGGCAGCACCTCAACCGACAAATTGCTCCTGGAAAACTCTACAACGGCGTAGAGGGCTGGCCCTGCGAGGAGGACTCCAGGTTGGCCCCAATGGCCAATGGCAGCGTGCCCCTGGAGACTGGAGCGTATGCGTACTCACCGCGCTACCCCGTTCTACTCTCGGGCCTCCTGTATCTAATTCGTCGATTGAGTGTTGCCGGCTCGCTGATTCGCGATATAAATAACACTCTTGCATCGGGATGCTCGAGCGTATCGCCGAGGAATCCCACTCACGAGCTAAGTGCGTGGGTTTGCACTCGTGCTGATCTAACGAGGCGAAGGTAGGAAGTCCGTATCGTTGTCAGGGGCCGTGGACGCCCTTAAAGAAGTCGGGCTTCGGCCCAAGGTGGTGGGTGCTTAGACAGATGTTCACGAAACCTTCCCATGGCAACTTGACGCCGTGGAGTTGGAGCTGGAGCTGGGCGCGAAGCCAGCCGGCCGCCGGATCCGCAAGCAGCCCTACGTCGAGCACGCGGTCGATGAAGCCGAAGACGAAGTGCTCTTTCTTGTCGAGCGAGTTCCACGTGGGCGTGGTCGCGATACGGATCAGCTCTAGACGGATGAACGACGCGATCCGCTCTCGCCCAAACCGCTCATGCAGCTCGGCAACCCGGCTGCCGATTTCGGAACCGACGCCCCACCCCCCTTTGCAGATGCTCAGGACGCGGGTAATGCACTGGGGCACGCGCTCTACACCGCTTACGTACTGATTCAACTTGACGTTGATCGGGACCTTATCCATGTCGATTGCGAGGTCTCGCCCCATCGTCGCCACGTTCGTTCGACGGCTTAGCGGCTCTACTTCGAGGTCGATGCGAAGGGCGCGAGCGTCGCGACGCCATCGCGGGGCGCGTGAAAGCAGGCGCCCTTCGCCGTGAGCTTCAATGGCGACGAAGCGGTCCTCTCGAGCAAGCGAGTCGAAATTGTCGCAGAACCTGGTGAGCACGGACTCATCACCGAGGATGAAGGCGCCCGACACCTGAACCTGCCACGTTGCACCGTCGGCGCCAATGAGACTGCCAGGGGCGATGATGCCTGGCCCGAGCGCTACCAGGCCCGCCCAATCAGAAGTCGTTGAAGGCGCAGCGTTAAGAGTCAGCAGGCCGCGCGGAGTCACCGGACGTGCCCGCAGAAACGCGAGCGCAAAGGATGCCGCCGAGTGGCAGGCGTAGTTCGTCCAGCCTGGGTCGCGCTTATACCCGACGATGTCGCTGATCCCTCTGATTGCGATCGTCGGAACCTCGGGGCTTCGACTTCGAGCCGCCCGGTAGACTCCCGCGGATTCCATCTCGATCGCGAGCAGCTGCCTGGTCGTCTTCAGCCACAGGCGAGGAAGCTCCTCGTCCTTCATCAGACGATCGCTGGAGGCGATCGCACCTGATACCACTAGCGGCTGCCGATCGAGCGCCTTGAGGCTGGCCCGCACCCGCTTCTGCCACTCGAGATCACCATAGAAGTTCGCCTTCGCCTTCTTCACGTTCGGCCTGGCGCAGCCGATGGTGGATGCGGCACTCCACGACCCGAGCTGCATGGCACGAAGGTTGGCTACGACGGCGGCTGCGGATGGGGCGAGCGGCCCACCGCTCACGGCGAACTCACGCGGCTGGTCGTGCACGACCGCCTCGACGTTGAAATCAAATATCCTCGTCGAGACGACGACATCCCCGAGCGTGAACTCCGTCGCCGGAACGCCGCCGGCGATACCCACAACGAGCAGCCACTGTGGCTCCAACTCCTCGATGATGTCGCGGGCGACCGCTTGCGCCTCGCCGGTACCCTGCTCGATGCAGCGAACGATGGCGACGACGTATGTATCACCGGCTGCAGTGCCAACGGACGCGAGGTTGTAAACCCGGCGGCCATGAACCGACTCCTCGACGGGCAGACGAGCGAGCACCGCCTCGAACTCCTCTTCCTTGATAGTGATTATCGCGAAGTCGATCTTACCCTTGAGGTCCGCCGGCAGTTTCATGGCTCTCCTCGACGGTGCCTTCCGCCCGTCATCTTGAACCTCGCGCATTGCCGCTCGAAGCGGTGGGATGAGCGTGTGAAGGTTGATCCGACCGCTCCCGTCCTGCCGCACCGGATCCGCCATGGCCTTGGAGAGCGGATGCTCGCTCCCGAACAGGCGGCTCAACAGCGTCAAGCATGTGAGGCGCCACGTCTGCGCCCGCTCAACGAACTCGTCCAGCCCATCGGGATCGCCGATGTGGGTGAGCGGATACCCGTCGACCCACCAATCGGCAACGAGCTCTTCGCCCTCTCGCAGAAGCTGCCCAAGTCGTTCCGTGTTGTCCCGCTCGATCGCCACCATCGCGTCGTCCGCTCAAACTGCGTCGTGATCTTCGCACACCCTTGTCTTCAGTTGCACCCGGTATCCGAATCGCGCTGGGTTTGCTCCAATGCGACTGCGAAGCCCCTCGCTGAAAGCCGAAAGTGCGCGTGGGCTCGTTGCTTCGAGAGAAGCTGACTAAGAGCGCGAACCTCTCGACGAGGCGGCATTGCCATAGGCTTTGCTTCGCGATGCGCGCGCGGCGCAATTCGGGCTCGCGAAGGTCGCGAAGTCGCTGGGGGTGCCGGTTGTGTCTGCGTGTCGGGGGCACGCGAGCTGCCAACGATCGATAGACACAAAGTAGAACTCTTGAAAGAGGAGCTAGAGCAACGCGCCGCGGCGGCAAATCTTGTTGATCAGGTTCCATTCCATACGCGAGGCTGTACTCAGTCGCGCCAAGGCGCTCCGAAGAGCGGCGGATATTGTCTCCGGCAAGGACTTTCTTCCGTCCCTGCTCGACTTCCACGTCCGACGTCATGGGTGCCGAGTAGAGCGGCGCACCCTGCGCTTCCAAACGGCACTCCATGCGAACCCAGCTCACTTCTCCGACATCGTTGACCCGATTGCGAGCGCCTAGCTAGTCTAGGCATCGTGCTGGAATTGCGTAACGGTCCATCTTTGGATGAAGCCTGGATGGTTACTTTGAAGTGCACCTCCTGGTCCGCGCGCGCAGGCGCGACGCCACTCGGCGTGGGTTCGATCTTAGGCGCTGCACGCCGCTCTCAGCGGCACCTTGACGGTTTCAAGCAAGAAACCGTGCGTGCCGCTGAGCACCACGCCCTGCCCTTCCGTCACCTTGGCCCTTGAGAGTCCTGGCTGCACGATGAGGATCTCACATCGTACTTCCTTCTGCAGCGCACCAATTCGCTCGAGCGCACGCAGCCGCTTCGCGTCTCCTACGACGAACCGTGACTGGCCGCCACCCTTTAGCCGGCGCGACTCACGCGCGAGGAGATGCTGACAAAGATCGTCAAATCGCCACATCCACCGGGATGAACGCACCGCCTGCGAGCAGACCTCGACGATGTCCTTGACGCGCTCCCCGGCCGTGGCACCTCCTGAAAACTTGCAGTGGACCAAGACGACTTGAACACGATCCGGTCGTTCCGCGACGCAGACGAGGTCAGCAGCCTCGCCTGGACCATCATCGTCCACGATGACGTCGAAGGCGTCCGCAGTCAGCACGTCGCGCGCACGTGCCTGAATCGAGTCAGCAACGTACATCCCATTTTTCCACATAGACTCCTTTGCGAAGTCAACGCCTGTCCAATCCCAGACTAGAAAGTTTCCAGGCGGGAGAGGCTGCACGATACGCTTTCTCGGCTGAATAAGCGCGTAGCCATCGACCTCCGATCCGTCGACATACAGAATGCTCGGTGGGCAAGTGCAAAACCAGCTATCGAGGTCCACTTTCCGTCGCCCCAGCTCAACCGCGAACCGAGAGCCACCGTCTTGTCGTATGGCGAAGCCATTTGGCCCGCCAAGCCCGTACACGAATGCCGCCGACTGGGCTGCCGACGAGACGCGAAACCGCAGCGACTTGCGACCTGGGGCACAGTCCACAAATTCAATCCCGAAGCTCGAGAGCGGCTCAGGCTCGTTGTCGCCGCTCGAGATCAACACACGCTCGTCCGACCTCTCTTGGAACTCACGTGGCCAGTCAAGGCAGAGAACCTGCCTATCCGGGAAGACGTCGATCTCTTCAGGGAGTAGCACGTTCTCGATAATCTGCTCGGTATCGATCGAACTATCACGCAGCTTTAAGCCGACATGGCGCGCCCACATCGCAAACTGGTGGATTCGTCCGACCTCGCGAGACCATACTCTTCCTTTGAAAGAACACCCGACGTTCGCGGGTTCCCCGTTCTCGTAGCCACTTCCCATCACATTTGACTTGGTCGACGTGGCCTTGTTTTGGGGCGTCAGCGCGTCGGCAACGTTGGTACCCGAATACATTGAGAAGCTCACCGACCGACGGGTCCCGTGGCGCTTGAGGCCGACAACATTTAAGAGGAGCCGAGAGAGGCCACCGAGAGCTCGAAACACCGTGTCGCCGCTAAGCTGCGATGCAGGCGCCCCGGTAACGGCGGCGACTAACTCAGTGTAGTTTGTGTCGTGGTCCGTGGATGCGACGAAGACAAGGTTCGTGGAGGGATCGTGGAAGAGGACCACCAGATCCCATACCGTGTCCCTGACTGCCTTGGATCGGGTCCAAGCCACTTGCGGCTCCGTGCGGAGCACGAGCGTGAGGGTTCGAGCTTTCTCGTTGAGCCACGCGCCCACGAGTTCGTTCCGTGCAATCGCGCTCCAGAATCGCTTCGGATAAAAGGTGGAGGAGTCGAACGCCAGCGTGCTGAACTTCGGGCGAAGGATACTCGGACTCAAGCCGTAGCTGGGTTCATTCTCCGCGGGCGCGTCCAGCCGTTGGGTGTTGTTCAGAAAGTCCACGAGCTCCGCGTGGTCTCGCACGGCTTGCGAGCTGAACTCGGCAAGCAGCTTATTCCAGTCCGCATCCTCGGTATACAGAGTGTCGAGAGCGTTGCGGATCTTGGCCGTCGCAACGTTCGCGACGACTGACGCCTCGCCGATGTTGGTCCCGGACGTTCGCGTGAACCGTCCTGCGAATTGGAGGAGAATCGCGAGGCTCTTGTGCGAGTCGTGTACGGCAGCAACTTTTAAGTGAGGGAGGTCAAACCCCTCGCCGAGCATGTCGACGCAGACAACGATGCGGGTCGCGCGGTTTGTCAGCGCCGCGAGCACCGATGTCGAGGTCCCTTGCCCACTGTGCACGACGACAGGCGCGAAGTCGGGAGCCTGGGAGTTGTAGATTGCATGCACGGTCTCGGCGCGCTCAATGGTCTCACACCGAGCCATGATGATGTGATCGAGTCCGCTTGACAGATCTTGTCGCAGCTGAGCGATCGCCTCCTCGGCGATGACGCGGTCGGCGTCAGAGGCGTCGGGCTCTACCACCGGACGGAAGTTGATCTTGGTGAAGTAGCCGTCCTCCTGAGCCCTTCTGAGCGGATACGTGTACAGCACCTTGCCATCGACAGGCTTGCCATCGCGTCGAAAGGGCGTCGCCGTAAATTGGAGGATCTTTCGACCTTGAAAGTGCTTCCTGAAGTCCGTCCACGAAGAAGCTGCAACGTGATGCGCCTCGTCGAGAACGAGCAAGTCGAACTTCTTCGCCAACTCCGGTCCGAGCGCCACCGCCTCTGCTTGTGCGACGGTGTTGACGACGGTGATAACCACATCGCACCGGTCGATAAAGTCAAGGTCGGCGGCCACCCTGGGGCGGTGGTTAAGAATACCGACGACGGGATTTGGAACCGCGGGGTGAACCACGCCCAGCTCGCGCAGCAGGCCGAGGTTCGCAAACTTGGCGATGGTCTGCCCCTTGAGTGCTGTCGACGGAACGACCACGAGCGTTGCCCCTGTGGCCATACCTGCAAACGCAGCCAGGATCGTCTCGGTCTTGCCCGTGCCGGTTGGCATGACGACGGTCGCGATGTCGTTCGAGAGGCTCCAGTGCGCCTGGATTGCGCAGAGCGCACCGTACTGCGGCGGACGGAGCGTCTTCACTCTGCCACGCTTGTGCAATGGGGCGATCTCGAACGACTGCGTCCACGCGTCGCGAGTCATACGCTCGGCCGCTGCTTGAGCCGCTTCGGCCTTCGCTGCAGCGAGTCTACGATGCTCGAGCCACCGAGTCTTGGTCCCATTGCGTAGCAGAACTCCGTCCGCGCCGCTGGGCACGGTCGCGGGCTGCGCGTCGACGACGAGCACTCGGTCCCCCTCACTCAGCAGCAAGAGCGGCGCCTTCTTTCGCGGAGAGACGGCGACGTGATCGACCTCGACCACTCGCTCTGAATGCTCCGGGAAAACTAGGCGAACAATACGTCCCGACGGAGCGACAATCTCTTGATGCGCGAGTCGCGGCAGCTTGACCACGTCGCCGACGTTCATAGGCAGCGGCACCCCGCTGCTACCGCCGAGTCTGAACCACACAAAACGGACATACGAAACGGAGAGAGACGTGGGTCAAATTGGTCCATTCTTCGCACCGCTCACATGGCCGTCGCCACACTCTTCCCAACAGACGGATCGAAACACGTTAGCACAACGCTGCGGCCGGCGGAACAAATCATTAGCAGGGATCTCTGTAATGTGCAGTAACGTTGCGCGGTACCTGACGGACCGGTCAGCCAGGGTGCGTTGGCTTCTCGAGAATTGACGAGATTCCCGTTCTCCGCTGTCGTTGCACCCTGGAGGCAAGCATGCGGCGGTGGACCTGGGGTTTCGTGGTGGTGTGCGTGCTCGCGGAAGGCTGTGCTTCTAAGAGGGCGCCACGACCTTCTAGACTCGGGTTCCCACGAAACCCGGTAGCTCAAGCGCCGGTTTCGCCCCCCGAACCGCGCGCGGTCGTCGTTACGCTTCACAGCGTGCTCGTGAGCCCGGCCAAGACTGGCGGCGGCGGGTGGGACATTGGCGGCCGCGATGCGAGTCAGGCCATGGGCGCCATTGGAGATGCGTTGCGCCTGCCCGATCCGTTCCCGCAGATCATGGCCATTCTCTCGGGGCCCTTGGTCAATGGTGTTGAACGGCCGGAGATCTTCGGCAACGCGCGATTGGTAACGTGGCAAGGAGACGGTTCGATCATCTCGTTTTCGGCTCAGCGAGACACGCTCACACCGCAATTCGCGCCGCAGCCGCGGTTTCAGATCGATCTCAGCGGTTCGACGCGGATCGAGGTGCATCTTCTCGACGAGGACCTTGAGTTTCACGATCCCGTTGGGCACTTTCAAATCGGCGCGAACGAGGCCAGGGTCGCGCTACGCGCCAACCGAATCGTTCCCGTGCGCGTCGCCGAGCAGACCAGTCGCCAAGTGCTGTTCGTGAATATTTCGGCATTTGCGGTGCCCTGACGCGTGTTCTGAGCAGCGCTCGGTTCGTGAAGGCGGAACCGGTTCTTGTCGTTTCACGCGCGCAATCCGCGCACGTCGCCCTGCACCAAACCAGAGTCGCGCGCAAATCCGTCAAGAACGAAGTCCTCAACATCGCCGAAAGGGGAGGGGCCGACACCTGGTAGTTCGCCGCCGTCAGTTCAGCATTGCTCGTAATTCGCTCGCGGAGGCTGTGTCCGAGTCGGACGTCGCGCCCTCCGACTCGCGAAAGGTTTCGACGGACTTCGCCGTCCGCGGTAGCACCACCGTTGGCGGCCGCCTTCTCTCATCCCTGTCTGTCATCCCTGTCTGCTGTCTCACCACTCAAGGACAGAGACGGCAGACGGAGCCTTTAGACAGAGACCGAGACAGCGACTCCCGAACAACGTCTCCGCTGCCTCGCCCGCCAGATGCTCGAACACCCCACCGACCAACAGCGCCCCCTTCGCGAGCGAGGCGCGGAGCGCGAGGCGGGTTTCGGCGTAGGCGGGCAGGGAGGAAGTCGCCGCCAAGGCATTGCGGCGAACGCGCGTGCTCGGCGACTGACGACCCCGCGCCGGAGCCGACCCCGCCCGTGCAGCCGCGAGCCCTACGCGCCGATATCCTGCTATCGCGCCGCCGAGAGGTACACGAAAGCCGCACCATCGTAGAAGGTCTCCCATGCGCTTCCTTCTCCTTTCGGTCGCGGCGCTCGTCGCCGTCGGATGTGATGATTCTGGTGACGACGACGGTGGCGGTGGCGGCGACGGCTGCTCCGACGACGAAGTGCAGGTCGAGTACCTCGGCGGTCCGGAGGACGGTCGCAGCGACTGCAAGCCGATCCCTTCGGAGTGCGGCGGCGTGGTGACCTGCGGCGAGGACTCGCAGGAGTGTGCGGCGGCGGTCTACGGCCTGTGCGAATACGACTACATCGGCGTTGGTTGCTCTCCCGCCAACGGCCTGCCCGCGCTGATCAGCTGCAACCCGTAGTCGTGTCAGGCTGACACAATCGTCAGCTATCTCCCCATCGGCGTTCCGGCCTTTCAAGGCCCGGCGCCGGTCAGCGTCGTCTCGCCCCTCCGGCAGACACTCTGCGCGACGTAGACAAGCTCGTTTTCACAATGGGGGACCAAGAGCGCGCTCATCGTGCCGTCACGCTCGTAGGCCGCGCACTGCCCGCGAGCAAACGCCGCTGCCGATGGATATTGCTGTTCCCAGCTACACGGTGACGGCCCGTCGGCCCCCCGATAGGTCCCAGCGTAGCAATGGTAAGTGATGGCATCCGTGACATTGCGCGCGCAGCGCTCGTCGCCCCCGCACTCCGCCCGCAACGACGCACCGATGCGAGCGCAGGTATCCCAGGTGCGGGCCGTCATGCCGCGCTGGTAGAGCCATCGCCCCGCCGGGTCGTCCGGAGGTTGATAGTCCGAAGCGCAGCCACCAACGACGCATACCGTCGTTGCGAGCGCCAAGACGTGCATCCACGAAGACGGGTTGCGTCGCATGGCTGCCTTCTACGATCGAAAGCCGGACGCACTACCCGACGTTCGCCTCAGACCGCCGCGCCGGGCGAGGCCGCGGGGAGTATCAGACAGAGACTTCAGACAGAGACTTCAGAACAACGTCTCCGCTGCCTCGCCCCCCAGATGCTCGAACACCCCACCGACCAACAACGCCCCCTTCGCGAGCGAGGCGCGGAGCGCGAGGCGGGTTTCGGCGTAGGCGGGCAGGGAGGAAGTCGCCGCCAAGGCATTGCGGCAAACGCGCGGAGTGGGGTCGCCCCGAAGGGGCGGGCACCCCACTCCGCCAGCCCGGCGACTGACGACCCCGCCGGAGCCGAAACCCGCCCGCGCAGCCGCGCCGAGCCCTACGCGTCAGCGGCGCTTGGATTGGCACGGCAGCGGCGCGCGCTTTCGTTCGGCTCCAGCCCAGTTCGCGACCGCCGTCTCCAGCTCTTCGCGCGCGGCGACCGGCGTGGGCAACCGTCCTTTCACGTCGCGCTCCGCGACGAACTGCTTCCAGCTGCGCAGTACGTTCGCGTGGCGCCCGGCAACGGTATGCCGCTGCGTGCCGTACACGAGCAGTCGCGCGACGAGGAGCTTGCCATCCGCGCTCGCCCCGCCGAGCTCGACCTCGCGCTCGCTCTCCACGCGCTCGAGCAGCGCGCGGGCCGAGGCGGGCAGCGCGTCGGTTTGCCATTTCTCGCGTGCGCGCCCGATAGACACCATCGCCGGCCACAAGCGCCGATGGACGAAGGTCACTTTTTCCGCGACCAGCTTCACCGTCGCAACGTCGCGCTCGTCGTAGAGCGCCGAAGCAACCGCGAAGATCGCCTCACCAGCCGGATGCCCCCACCACGAACCGCGAACCTTCTCCCCCGCGACCAGGTGCGCCAAGCAGGGGAGCACCGGATCCTGAAGCATGAACAGACCGTCGCGCGCGATCGCGGCCCGTGCAGCGGCGAGCAACTGCGGTGAATCGAGCTCCATGCGCAAAGCAGACTACACCGTCCAACAGCGCCCCCTTCGCGAGCGAGGCGCGGTGCGAGCCTTTAGGTGGCGAGCTCGCGACGCCTCCAGCTCGAGCGGGAAAGAGCGTTGCGCCCTCCCGCCTCTGCTTCGGGCGCCGGCTCCACCCAAGCGCGCACCTTCCGCGCCGGCCTCCGCGCGTGCGTCGGCCTCGCCCCCCGCAGCACCCTGGCGCGCGTCGGCCGTCACGCAAGCTGCGCGTGGACGGGCGAAGCCGGCGCCCTACGCGTCGGCGGGAGAACCGTCATGCACGACATCTTCGCCTTCCAGAAGCTCGCCGTTTACGTCGCCGCCCGCGACTTCGCGCGGCTCGTTCACCAGGCCGGCGTCGCGGACGCAGAGTTCCGCGATCAGGCCACGCGCGCCGCCAAGAGCACATTCCTCAACATCGCCGAGGGCCTTCCCGATCGGCACATGGGCGTCCGGCGCCGTCACTTCAGCATCGCGCGCAACTCACTCGCGGAAGCTGTGTCTGCATTGGACGGCGCGCTGGTCATCGGCGGGCTCGATCCCGCGCGCGCGGAAGCGCTTCACGCCTCCGCCTCACAGCTGGCGCGACTTCTCGGCGGGCTCCTCCGTCCGCGCTAGCCCGTTATTCGCGGCCGCTGCTACATGGCGGCCGCGTCTTTCATCTCTGTGCCGACAGAGACTGCAGACAGAGACTTTGGACGGGAGACTGAAGACGGAGACTTTAGATAGGAGAATTCAGACAGAGAATTCAGACAGAGACCTCAGAACCACGTCTCCGCTGGATTGCTCCCCAAATGCTCGAACACCCCACCGACCGCCAACGCCCAGTTCGCGAGCGAGGCGCGGAGCGCGAGGCGGGTTTCGGCATAGGCGGGCAGGGAGGAAGTCGCCGCCAAGGCATTGCGGCAAAACGAACGGAGTGGGGTCAGCCCCGAAGGGGCTGGGGGCCCCCACTCCGCCTAGCT
>JABFXY010000144.1 GCA_013361525.1 Polyangiaceae bacterium
AGAGCACGACCCTCTCGGCCGTCGTGAGGACACCTTCGTTGAGCAACAATCGCATTTCGTGATCGCGAGTCTCCGGGGCCAATGGACGCATGTTGGTCCAATACTCCCGCCGCTTCGCCCACCATTCCGCCGGCTGCGTGAGCGGCGGCAAAGGACCTGTTGCCAGGTCATCGATCAGCGTGACGATCGAATCTCGCGGAAAGCGTCGCAACTGCCGGAGCAACTCAGCATTCGCGCGACCAGCGAAGACGTGAGCGGTAGCGTATCGAGCCATGACGGAGTTGGTGCACCGTAGATCATTGAGCGCCATGTGATAGGTCGACATCGAATCGCGCGGCGCGCGGCCTGACGCTCACTCTCGCCGCGCCGCCAGCGCTCGTTCGCGGACCCATCCGCCTCAGCTCCAGACACCGGCTCCACCGACGCGCCCCCCCGACCCGGGGCCTGCAGCCCCGTGTCCCGCTTGCTCTCCTCGGTCGTGCGGGCCGAGCGCCCGACCTGCGGCGAGCCGATCGTCGCGGACCCCTGCCACCAGACCTCGTAACCTCTGTTAACTAAGAAGCCGGTCTTCGGATTTGAGGGGACCGGATTCCGCGAACTACGATCGCGGCGATTGTCACCCGAGCCGTCGGTTTGAAGTGTCACCGAAGCCCCCGTCTCTTCACCCTGGCGTCCCATCTGTCCGCGGTACACGCGACGCTGCGCGCGGTGCAGTCGCCGAGACGCGCCCTGACGACCGAGTCCGAGCGGCGGTGCAATCGGCGGAAGAGGCGGTGCAATCCAGAGATCGGCCGGTGATCCCCGAAAAACCACCGGTGCAACCGACCGGCACCTCTCGTCCCACCGTCTGCGCCGGCCCCCTCAACCTGCCTAAGTGCCTGAATTCTCGTCGGCACCGGCGGTAGCCGCCACCCACAGGGCCGCTCGCGAGCGATTGCACCGGTCCTTCCGGCGATTGCACCGGTCTCTCCGGCGATTGCACCGGTCGAAAACGGGCTGCACCGGTCCGACGGGTCTGCGCGCGACATGAAAATCTCCGCGAGATCGGGCCGGGCCTGGGCGCGCGAGCAGCCCAACGCGGGTCGCGCCTACAAGGTGGGAGCAATTCGCGGGCTCGTGCTGTTTTTTTTGCGAGGCCGACAATGCTCAGCGGCTACGTGAAGCCGGTGGCGGCCCGGTCATACCAGAGCTCGGTCCCATGTATCTCAACGCCCCGCCGGCCCGTGCGACAAGACAACCGCCCCGATGCTGACCTGGTCGCTCCTCAGACAGGGGGCCGTCGACCACTACGGAGATATGCAGGACCCTCGCTTCCTCCGCTGGGACCAAACGGGAGACATCACCGGTGTGGACGAGGACCAGTTCTGATGGTGTTCGCCACCTCGCTCACCACGCTGATCAAAAGAGTCTTGGGGCTTGCTGCTGGGTGCCTGCTCCTGGCGTGCTCTACGCCCGCGACGGACGCACCGGACGGACCACAGGACGCGGGGACGGGCGCCGGCGGAACAGGTGGCGCAGATGCAGGGCCTACTTTCACCCCCGACTGCCACGACGGATGGTGCCGCGTCCCTGAAGGGACGTTCGTCATGGGTGCGCCGGAATCGGAGTTTGGCTACACGAAAAGCCAAAACCAGGTGACGGTCACTTTGACCCGGCCCTTCGCGCTTCAGCAGTACGAGCTCACGCAGGAGCAATGGATCCAGTTCGGGTGGCAGAATCCGAGCGGTCTCATACAAAACGGAACGGGTGACTGCATGGAACCTGCGTGTCCCGTCGGGCAGACCACGTGGTTCGAAGCGGCTGCGTATGCGAACAAGCTTTCGGAGACGCACACCCCTCCTCTGCCGGCTTGCTACGTGCTGGAACGCTGTACGGGCGAGGTCGGCGAAGGCATGTCTTGCGAATCCGTGAGCCTCACCACGAGCTCCATCTACGAGTGCCTGGGGTTCCGGCTGGCCACCGAGGCTGAATGGGAATTCGCCGCAAGAGCGGGCACCACAACCGCGTTCTACTCCGGACCGATAACGGTTCAGGACAGCATTGGGGGTTGCTTTCCCGAACCCGTGCTCGATCCGATTGCCTGGTACTGCGACAATTCCGGAAAGTTTACGCATCCCGTCGGTCAGAAGACGCCGAACGCGCTCGAGTTTTATGACATGGCTGGGAACCAGTATGAATGGCTCCATAGCGAATACCACGCCAGCGGCTACGGCGATGTTCCGCTGACCGATCCATTCGGCGAAATGAGCGCGAACTCTGATCGCATCATCAAAGGTGGCGGATGGAACTACGGCGCAATTCTATGCCGAGTAGCTGCGCATCATCACGCGGACTGGTGGGCCAAGGGCCCCGGCATCCGGCTCGCGCGGACGTTGGGACCGAACGAGGAGTGGTAAGCACTCCGACCAACATCACCATCTTGCTCGTTTCGGCTTAGCCGACCTCTTCGACGGACGCGGACCAGTTCTGATGCTGTTCGCCACCTCGCTCAACACGCTGGTCAAAAGAGGCTTGGGCGTTGGTGCCGGGTGCCTGCTCCTGGCGTGCTCCACGCCCGCGATGGATGCACCGGACGGACCGCAGGACGCGGGCCTCGGCGAGCGCTAGCCGAGCAGATATAGAGATAGAACGATAACGTCAGTTCGAGTGTGGGGAGACGGCGCGGACGACGGCGCGCACCAGCTCGTCGCGCCCGACCGGCTTCGGAAGGTGGTCCGAAAAACCCGCACGCAGCGCGCGCTCCCGATCTCCGTCGGTGCCGAATGCCGTCAGGGCGACGGCGCACGGGATGGGAAAGCGCCCCTGAATCTGCTGGAGCAGCTGGTAGCCATCCATCCCCGGCATGCCGATGTCGCTGACGATGACGTCGAACGGCTGCTCTGCGATTGTCTCGAGGGCGGCCGGACCTGACGACGCAGCGACGACCTCGGCGCCCGCGCTTCGAAGGATCTCGACGACGAGCTCGCGGCCGTCCGCGTCGTCGTCGACGACGAGCACCCGCCTGCCCGCCAGCTCGCCGCTCATCGACGGTGGCTGCAGGTTCGACGCCGCGATGGCGGGGATTCGAGGCTGCGCCCCTTCGAAGAGCGGCAGCTCGATCGTGAACCGCGAGCCCTTCCCCGGGCCTTCACTCTCCGCGCGCACCTTGCCGCCGTGGAGCTCGACGAGGTGGCGGACGATGGCGAGTCCGAGCCCGAGCCCCCCGTATTTGCGCGTCGGCGACCCGTCCTCTTGCCGGTAGCGCTCGAAGATCATCTCGAGGGCGTCCGGCGAGATGCCGGCGCCGTTGTCGAAGACGTTGATGCAGGCGTGGTTCTCGGCGCGGCTCACGGCGATGCCGATGACACCGCCCGTGTTCGTGAACTTCAGCGCGTTCGTCAGGAGATTCCACAGGACCTGCTGGAGTCGTGCGGGGTCGCCCAAGACGGTGAGGGACTCCGACGTGTTGTCGAGCTGGACGTCCACGCGCTTCATCAGGGCCGCGGGGCGGATGGATTCCACCGCGGCATTGACGACGTTTCGAACGTCGATGGCCCGGACATTGAGGCGTATGCGGCCCATCGTCATGGCGGCCGTATCGAGCAAGCTATTGAGCAGATCGGTGAGCGCGACCGCATTGCGGATGATGATTCCGACTTCCTTGGTGGCGTCCTTCGCGCGCCCACTCGTCTCGATCATCCGCGCCCAGCCGAGGATGGCGTTCAAAGGTGTTCGCAGCTCGTGTGACGCCATGGCGAGGAACTCGTCCTTCGAGCGGTGTGCCGCTTGCGACTCGCGGAGCGCGGCTTGCTCACGGCGGAGCAGCTCCTCGCGTTCGCGCTGCGCGCGTTTGCGCTCACCGATGTCGCGCGCGATCTTGGAGACGCCGACGATTCCACCCTGCTGATCTCGAATGGGCGAAAGCGAGACGCTGATTTCGACCGGGGTCCCGTCCTTGCGGATGCGAATCGTTTCGTAATGCTCGACCCGCAAGCCGCGCCGTACGCGGCCGAGAAACAGCTCCTCTTCGTTCACGCGATCGGGCGGAAAGATTGTCAGGATTGGGCGCCCGATCATCTCCTCGGCCAGGTACCCGAATAGGCGCTCGGCTCCGCGGTTCCACGTCACGACGACCCCTTCGAGGGTTTTCGTGACGATGGCGTCGTCGGAGGACTCGACGACGCTCGCGAACCAGTCTTTTTCCGTAGGCGTCACGTCGAGGCCGATATTCCCATAGAAGGCGCGGGCCGAAGCGAGGCAAGATGTCTCGCATGTCGAGGGCCGCGAGTGCCGCATTGCTCGTTGCTGCGCTCGTCGCTTGCGACGCGGGCGAGGATCCGCGCGGCGGTGGCGGCTTCGGCGGAGCCGATGGCGGGAGCACCAGCTCGACATCGACCTCGACGTTCTCGACAGACTCGAGCGCATCGAGCGGTGGAGCCTCGATCGAGGACGGCGGTGCGGGTGGAAGCGATCCGATGGTCTGCGGAGATGGAACGCTCTCGCTGCGCGAAGAGTGCGACGACGGCAACGTCACCGACGGCGATGGATGTTCGGCGGCTTGTACTTTCGAATCGGTCGGTCCCGGAGACGTGTGCCCGGGGGAGCCGATCGAGCTCGATGCGATCGATTCTGCGCGGCGCATCGGTTCCGTCTCCGGAACGACGACGATGCTCGCCGCGCAATACGGCGCGACATGCGGCGGTTCCGGCGCCGAGCGCGTGTACGTCTACGAGCCCGACGTCGACGGTTGGCTCTCCGCCGCCGTCACGGCCGATTTCGACGTCGTCGCGTACGCGCGTACGACGTGCGGCGATGGTGCGACGGAGAACGCCTGCAGCGACGTCGCGCTCGACGGTCCGGAGATCCTCGAGCTTCCAGTCGTGAGCGGTGAGCCCGTGTACTTGTTCGTCGACGGATATGCGGGCGACGAAGGAACGTTCCGTGTCGACGTCGACGTACGCGAAGCGCATTGCGGCAACGGCGTCGCCGAGCCTTCGGAAGCATGCGACGACGGCAATCTTCTTGCGGGCGACGGCTGCTCTGCGACGTGCGGAATGGAGATTGGCGACGCCGCTGCGTGTCCGGGCGCGACGTTGCTTCCGAGCTCGGCCGACCCGAGCGCGCCGCGGCACGTCGGTGTGCTCGGTGATACGTCGGAAGCCGGTTTGCCGTCCGCGCTCAAGTCCGAGGCGTGCGGCGGCAGCGGCGCCGAAGCCGTTCACCGTCTCGTCCCGGACGTCGATGGCTCGCTGACGGTCTCGCTCTTCGCTGGCTACGACGACGCGGTGCTGTATGTGCAGACGAGCTGCGACGACGCTGCAGTGGAGCGCGCGTGCTCGAAGGCGACGTCGCCGTTCGAGCCGATCACGTTGACGATCCCCGTGACGGCAGACGACCCCGTGTTCGTCATTGCCGATTCTTCGATGGAGGCATCGGCAGGGCCATTCGCGCTCGATATGACGATCACGCCGGCCGAATGCGGCAACGGCAATCTCGACGGCGGCGAGACGTGCGACGACGGCAATCTCGACGAAGGCGACGGTTGCGACACGAATTGCGACGCCGAATCGACGCCGGCAGCCGCGGACACGTGTCCCGGGCAAGCGCTCGTGCTCTCCGGCTCACCGCCCGGCGCGATCCTCACCGCGTCGACGTCCGGCCTCGGCGCCGACGAGCAAGAGCCGGCGTGCGCGGCGAACCCAGGAGCCCACGATGCCGTGTATTCGGTCTCGGCGCCGTTCGACGGTCTTTTGTCGATCGTGGTCGATCCCCAGTTCGCCGCGGCGCTTTACGTTCGGGCGAGCTGCGATGTCGGCGACGACCCGATAGCATGTGTGGACGAACACCCGAGTACCGGCGTCGAACGAGCGCAGGTGCCGGTCGTCGCGGGCTCGACCTACTACGTGATGGTCGACGGTGTCGACGCCTCCGATAACGGCACCTTCGAGCTAGCCGTCGAGCTGACACCGTCGTCCTGCGGCAACGGCGTCATGGAGGGCGGCGAGGCGTGTGATGATGGAAACGTCAGTTTGGGTGACGGGTGTGGCGCCGATTGCGCGTTCGAGCCGCCCGGCGCGGCGGACGGTTGCCCGGCGGCGTTGCTGGATTTCGTGCCCTCGGGCACCGGTTTGATGGCGACGGTCGTGGGATCGACGGCCAACCTCACGAACAAGAAGACGGTGCTCGAATGTGGAGGTGAGGGCCCGGACGCGGTGTACCAGTTCGACGCGCCGTTCGAGGGCACCATTGTCGCGACGGTGACATCCGCGTCGTTCGACGTCACGCTCTCCACCGGTGGCTCGTGCGGCATGACGGGTAGCTCCTCCTGCTTCAATTCGAATCATGGTGCAGGCTACGAGATGCTTCGCGACACGGTGGAGTTCGGGGGGCTGCTCTTCGTCGACGGGGCGAGCGCAAACGATGCCGGCCCGTTCGAGCTCGAGGTAAAGCTGGTGCCCCGCGGGTGTGGCGACGGGTTCCTGTTCGACGGCGAGGAATGCGACGACTTCGGCGTGGACGCGGGAGACGGCTGTAGCCCCACGTGCACGCTCGAGGCGAATGACGCTTTGAACGAAACCTGCATGGGCGAGGCCATCACGCTTTTCGGCAATGACCCCGCAGAAGCGCGCACCGCCTTCCTGACGACGGATCTCTCGGTTCTCCAGGACGACGAGCGCGGTAGCTGCGGGGGAACGGGGCCGGACGCCGTTTATCGAGTCACCACCGATATCGCGGGGACGTTGACCGCCAGCGTCTTCAACGCGAATACCAGCGACACGCGGATTTACGCGCGCACGAGCTGCATCGATCCGGGCACGGAGATCGCCTGCGCCGAGCTCGAGAATTATGGCGTTCGAGGCGTCTCGTTTCCGGTTCTGCCTTATGTGCCGTATTACCTGATCGTGGATACGAACGGTGATGGTACCGGGGCGACGCTGAACCTGACGGTATCGCCATGATTGCGCGATCGGTCCGGCGAACGGCGGCGCTCTGGGGTTTTGCCACGCTCACGACGACCTTCGCTTGCGCCTCGGAGGAGAACCCCGCGGACACCTCGAGCAGCACGACCGCGGCCGGTGGAGGCGGCGCGGGTGGGCATGGTGGAGGCGGCGGGATCACATCGAGCGACGGCGGTGGTGGATTCGACGAGTGCGTTTCGGAGACGTTGCCCGCGACCCTTTTGCCGAGCGACGTTCTCATCGTGCAGGACCGTTCACAATCGATGGACGGCGACAAGTGGACCGCCGCCGTCCAAGCCATTACCGGATTTGCGGACAACGCCGAAATGGTGGGACTGAATGTCGGCCTCTCGTTCTTTCCGGCGGCGAACGGGGATATGTGTTTGACCGCCTCCTATCAAGATTTGCCGGCTCCGGTGGATGTCCTGCCTCCGAACGCCGCGGTCATCAAAGAGGCGCTCTACGCCATCGAGCCTTACGGCGGTACGCCGACGCGTCCCGCGCTCGAGAGCGGGTTCGATGCGCTGCGCTCTTTCATCCTCGATCAGGACGAGCCGCGGCGCGGCGTGGTGATCCTCGTCACCGACGGCGCCCCGACGGAGTGCGACGACAACACGCCGTACGCGATTGCACAGCTCGCAAAGCAGGCATTGGAATTTCAGCCCTCGATACGCACGTTCGCCGTCGGGATGGAGGGCGCGGATTTCGACGTTCTCGACGACATCGCCGAGGCCGGCGGGACGGACGCCTCGTTCGACGTCAGCGACGGCGTCAATGCCTTCGTCGACGCGCTCGACGCGATCATGGAGCGAGCGCGAGCGTGCGAATACGATCTACCCGTCTTCGATCCGGACGTGGGGACGGTCGATTACGAGCGCGTCGTCGTGCACTTCGAAAAGCCGAGCGGAATGGTGGGGACGATTCAGCAGGTTCCAGGGTCGAGCGCGTGCAATCCGTCGTCGGGAGGGTTCTATTACGACGACCCCGCGGCGCCGACGCTCATCCTGCTGTGCCCGGCGTCGTGCGACGCAGTTCAAGACGCGTCGGACGACGGGAAGGTCGACATCGGATTCGAATGTATCCTGCCGCCGCCGCGGTAGGCGGGGCGTTCAATCGGTGGTCGGCCCTCGGCCATCGGAATTCGGCCGTCGGGTGTCGCAGTCGACGTCGACATTCGATTTTCGAGCGTCGACAGCCGACGCCCGACGGTTCGACAGCCGACGACCGATGTTTCGACAGCCGAGCTCCAAACCACGCGCTGCTCTCCGCGATCTGATTCGTCGGTGCAGCGGATGCCGAAACGGACGAACCCTCCGCCGCGACGGCGTCGACGTTGGGTGCACGGCCCTTTCCGGCCAGCTTGACGCGCATACTTTACGCTATGTAAAGCATACCTGTCATGCCGAAGGCGCCGCCCAACCGGGTCCGTGAGCTGCGGGAGGCGCGAGGCCTCTCCCAAATCGCACTGGCGAGCGCCGCTGGTCTGACGCGGCAGAGCATCGGCGCGATCGAAGCGGCCCGTGCGACACCGGCGGTCGACGTGGCGCTGCGCATCGCCCGGGCGCTCTCCTGCAAGGTCGAGGACTTGTTCGGGGGCGCCGCCAGCGATGCGACGATCGTCGCCGAGCCGACACTCGATCCGGTCGAAGGCCGCGTCGCGCTCGCGCAGATCGGAGGCCGGTGGGTGTCGTATCCGCTCGCGGGCGGCGCGATGGTCTCGTCCGCCGACGGTCTCGTCGCCAAACGCGGGCGCACCCGCGTCAGCGTCGAGCCGCTCGGCTCGCCGGACCAAAAACGAGACAACGTCGTCTTGATGGGGTGCGCGCTCGCCATGGGCGTCCTCGCCGACCGGCTCAATGGCGCCCGCTCGCAACATCACCATTGGTGGATCGCGAGCTCCAGCACCAAAGCGCTCGACGCGCTCGTCAAACGGCAAACACACGTGGCGGGCATTCACCTCGTCGACGGCCGAACGGGAGAGTCGAACGTCGCCGACGTTCGTCGGCATCTCGGCGCCGACAAGGTGGTTCTCGTTACGCTCGCCCGCTGGGAGGCGGGGCTCCTCGTCGCCAAAGACAATCCGAAGCGGATCAAGGGCGCCGCCGATCTGGGCAGGCGCGGGCTTCGTCTCGTCGCACGGGAGCAGGGTTCCGGGGCTCGACGCCTCCTCGACCGCTCGCTCGAAGAAGCGGGCCTCACCCGCGATATTGCCAAGTCGGCACCCGTCCGCGCGACGGGTCATCTCGAGGTCGCACACGCGATCTCGATCGGTGCCGCGGACACCGGCGTTGCGACGCGCGACGCCGCGATCGGGTTCGATCTCGATTTCATCCCGCTCGCCGAAGAGCGCTACGACCTCGCAATCCTGGCGGAGAGCCTCGAGGATCCGCGCATCATCCGCTTGCTCGACGCAATGACCGCCGCCTCGTATCGGCGCGAGCTCTCGTCGCTTGGTTACGACGCTGCGTGTACCGGCGAGCGTATCGCCCAGATCGAGGCTGCCTGATTGCCCGTCTCGAACCGACGACGATGAACCTTCGACGAAGAGCGTTTCTTGGAGCCATCGCCGTCGCCGCCACGTTGTGTCTCGGCGCGAGCGTCGGCTGCGACAAGCCCAAACCCCAAGATCAGGCCCCTCGCGAAGACAAGCTGGTCGTCTTCGCCGCGGCGTCGCTGCGCGAGGTCTTCACCACGATCGGTGAGGACTTCGAGCGCGCCCACCCTGGCGTCGAAATCACCTTCAACTTCGCAGGCACCCAAGAGCTCCGCACGCAGCTCGAGCATGGGGCCTCTGCCGACGTCTTCGCCTCGGCCGACCAACGCCACATGGATGAGCTGGTTCGCGCGTCTCGCGCCGAATCACCCGCGGTGTTCGCGCGCAACGAGCCGGTCGTCGTCGTATCGAAGGAGAGCATGTCCACGATCACCGGGTTCGCGAAGCTCCCCGAAGCGACGCGTATCGTGATCGGCACCCCCGAGGTCCCGATTGGCCGATACACGCTTCAAATTCTCGACAACGCATCCAAGAAGCTCGGCAGCGATTTTCGCGCACGGGTGGAAGCGAACGTGGTCTCGCGCGAGCTCAATGTGAGGCAGGTCCTCTCGAAGATCAGCCTCGGCGAGGCACAAGCCGGGTTCGTCTATCGAACGGACGCGCAAACGGTCAAAGAAGGAATCGGTCTCCTCGCCATTCCCGCGGAGCTCAACGTCGTCGCCGAATACCCGATAGCGGTCGTCACCGGTGCCGAGCACCCGAGCCTCGCCCGCTCGTTCGTCGATTACGTCCGCTCGGCGGAAGGCCAGCACACGTTGTCGGCCGCGGGTTTCTCCGCCCCCGCCGACCTCGCAAAGGCTGAGTGAGCGGGCTGCGCCTTCGTTCCGAACACGCCGCTCTCGCGGCCCTCGGCGGTGTGCTCGTTCTCTTCTTGGGCGCACCGCTCGTCGCGCTTTTGGTGACGAGCTCCGGCGCGGACTTCGAGGCAGGCCTCGATCACCCGCTCGTCTGGCCCGCGCTCCGTCTCAGCCTTTGGACCACGTCCATCAGCCTATTTGTGATTGTGCTGTTCGGTACGCCGCTCGCGTGGACGCTCGCGCGGTCGCGCGGCCGCCTCGCGCGCGCGGTCGAGACTGCGGTTCAACTGCCTATCGTCGTGCCTCCGGCGGTGGCAGGCGTGGCGCTCCTTCTCGCATTCGGCCGGCGCGGCCTCCTCGCCGGCTGGCTGTATCCGCGTGGGTGGTCGGTTACCTTCACCACCGCGGCGGTCATCATGGCCGAGGTCTTCGTATCGGCGCCGTTCTTCATTCAAGCTGCCACGAGCGCATTCCGTCGTATCGACCCGCGCGTCCTCCTCGTCGCTCGCACCTTCGGCGCGTCGCCGATTCGCGTCTTTCTACGGCTCGGCCTCCCCCTCGCCGCGCCGGGGCTGCTCGCGGGAGCCGCGATGAGCTGGGCGCGGTCCCTCGGCGAATTCGGCGCTACCCTGATGTTCGCGGGCAATCTCCAGGGCAAGACCCAGACATTGCCACTCGCGATTTACGTCGCGCTCGAATCCGATTTGCGCGCAGCGCAAGCACTGTCGATCGTGCTGGTGGTCGTCGCTTTCGGATTGCTGCTCTTCGTTCGGGCCGTCGCGCCGTCGTCAGCCACGAACCGGGAGCCGCCGCCATGACGAGCCGTGCATCCCTCCAAGCCCACGTTCGCGCGAAGGTCGGCCGCCTCGATATCGACGTCGACATCGAGGCCGAGGGCACGCTCGTCGTCGTCGGGCCGAACGGGGCCGGCAAATCGACGCTTTTATCGCTGCTCCTCGGTGTATTGCCCGCAGAGCGTGGTCGCATCGAGGTCGCCGGCACCGTCTTGCTCGACACGTCCAAATCGATCGACGTGCCCGTCGAGCACCGCCGGCTCGGCTACGTGCCCCAGGACTACGCGCTTTTTCCGCATATGACGGTTCGGCAAAACATCGAGTTTGCCCTCTCGAGCGCACCATCGAGGGTCGACCGGCGCGCCCAGTCCTCGCGAATCGAAGCCATCCTCGCCGAGCTCAAGATCGATCACCTTCGCGACCGGCGCCCCGAAACGCTCTCCGGCGGTGAAAAACAACGCGTCGCCCTGGCGCGCGCGCTCTCCGTCCGCCCGCGCGCGCTGCTCCTCGACGAGCCGCTCGCCGCGCTCGACATATACGCGCGGCGCGAGGTCCGTGCCTTCCTCGCTCGGTATCTCGACGAAATCGGTTTACCGACGTTGGTCGTCACGCACGACGCCGCCGACGCGCGGGCCCTGGGTCATTCGATGGTGGTGCTCGAAGCCGGACGTATCACGCAATCAGGAACGTGGGAGGAGCTCGAAGAACGCCCGGCGTCCCCCTTCGTGGAAGAGCTGGTCAGAGCACCGACGAGCTAGCCGGCGGAGCTTCTCGAACGACCCGCGTAACACCCATATCGCCGACATAGATGGTATAGGACAACCCGTGATCGAGCGCGACGAGCTCGACGTGTTCGTTCGAGCCTCGGGCGATGCCGATCTGAATCATCCCCTGTCGGCCTGGATTGAATGGCTCGAACCGCGCCTCCTCGAGCGAGCGGGCGATTGTGATCTCGTCGCTGTCGTGGCTGCCGGCTCGGACGCCGACGGGGTTCACCGCAATGACCCGCACCTGGGCGAGCGGCGCGCAGCGGCGCCGCTCCCCGCAGACGGAATCGGCTGCCAGCCCCGGATAGACCCCGGCGTAGCCGGGAGCACATTCTGTTTGGGCATTCGTGTCGACGGCGCAGGTCGCGATTCGATCGTCGTACTTGTTCCCTTGGTACGCGACGCCGCAACACGCATCGTCCGTGTCGACGAAGCGCTCGCCGCCGGGCTCGACCCACACCAGCGACCGGCCGAGCTCCGCTCGATGAAGCATGCCGGACGACGGCAGCGCCGCAGCGGGCTCGGGACTCGACGCCGGCTCGGCGGGCGGCGACGCCGGATCGTTTGCCATTGCTTTGATTTGCGGCGATGCGCATCCGCAGGCGGCCAGGAGCAACCAGGCGAAATGGCGCCGTTGCGCGTGGAGAGTCGGGAACGGCATCGATCGGACGGCGCTCGGAATCGTTTCGGCCATGGGTCCCCCCTGGATCGGGTATGCCGCGCTTCGAGTCGGCGGGGCAACATACGAGCAAGGCCGCAGGTTCATTCCGACTGGGCGCCTCGAGCAGGGCGGGGACGAAGAGCTCACCGATTCTTCAGCATCGCAATTGCGACGATCACAGCCACGATGACCAGCACCAAGAATGCGATCTTGAAGATCGACCATGGCGCCGACGACCTCACCCGTCTGACCATTGACGAGGAACTGATAGGGTTTGTCCTTGTAACCCTGGAGCTTCGCGAGCTTGCGCAGGTCGGAGGGGCGGGCTCCTCACGATCGCATGTCTGTTCCTGGCGGTTGGTTTGCTGAGGATGACACCGCGGGCCGCTTCGGCGACGGGTAGAACGACGTGACGGGACCGACGGAGAGCCGAGCTACCGCTCAGCCGCGTCGCGTTGGCGCGCGATGTCGCGTCTGTTGGCGCCGTGGGTCAGTGACGCGGAGCGCGCACCGACTACGCTCAATCGCGCCATGCCGAACACCACGACCCCGTGCTTCATCGAGGATCGGGCTGGGTGAGGTCGGTTGTCAGTGGAGGAAAGAATGTCTGGAGCCACGTCGACAAACGTCGGGGTCACGCTGCGCGCTCTCGATGCGGCACTCGAGCAATCCTAGCCGGCGAACGCGCCATAGCCGATGAAGCCGAGCACGACGACCTGGACGATGAGCGCCAGCACGAAGAAGATCGTCCGAAAAGGCTGAATCCCCCTCACGTAACAGACGCTGTGCAAGATGCGGAACGCCGCATACGGGTAAAACAGCAGGGCGCCGACCGTCGCGGAGGTGCCCATCAGCGTGAGCACCAGCGCCGTCGTGATGAAGATCGGCGTATTTTCGAGCGCATTGCGGTGCGCTCGGCGGTATCGAGCCGTCTTCTCGTTGCCCTCCTCGTAAACGACCGCGGCCTTCTTGTCGCGCGGTTGGTCCTCCGGGTTGATCACCTCCGAGGCCTGCGCGCGCGTGAGCGCAGTAGCGTTGGCGAGACCGATCAGGTTGAGGCCGAGTAGGAGCGTGGAGACGGCATAGGCCTGGAAGGCCGGCAACGTGGCGAGCGCGTTCATGGTTTCTCCTCGAGCGGGCGGTTCAACCCAGCGTCGATCGAGCATTCACGAGATCGACAGTTCGCGTGAGAATTTTCGACGTCGAGCAGAAGGGGGGTTCCGTGCGCGCCGGTCATGCCGCGTATAGAAGTCGAGGGGGAGAGTCGAACGAATTCGTGGGTAGCACGGACGCTCGCCCCCAACTTGTCCCTTCCTTCGGAGCAAACGATGCATACACACCGTTCGTGGCGCCTGCCCTTCATCCTGTTAAGTGTGGCCGCGGTCCATTGCGACGACGGCGATACGTGCGTGAACGACTGTACCAGCGACGGCGGGTCGGGCGGAGCGGGACCGGGTGGCGGGACCACCAACACAGGTGGTGAAGGCGCAACCAGCACCGTAGGAGGCGGCGGAGCCGCGGGCGGCAACGGGGGTAATCGCGGTGGAGACGGCGGCGCTGGAGGGGAAGCGGCGTCGGGTTTCGACCCTAGCTTTGGATCGAATGGCATCGCCATCACCGCGATGCGCGACGCGTCCGACGATTTGGTCGACATGGTCCGGCAGTCGGACGGGAAGCTCGTCGCCGTCGGTACCAATTGGTCGCATCGCGACCTTCTCGTCTATCGCTTCGAAGACGACGGCTCTGCGGATCCGAGCTTCGGCAATGGCGGGGCCGCCATTGTCCCGCTCGGGTTGGAGGGTCGGGCCGTCGCCGTCGCGCTCCAGCCCGACGGCAAGATCCTCGTATTGGGTACTTCCCAAAACTTCATGAGTGGCGTGCTTGCGCGCTTCGACATCGATGGCTCGCTCGATCTGACGTGGGGGACAGCTGGCGTCGTCGCGATTTCCGGGCGCGCGCTCGCGGCGCAGCCCGACGGCAAGGTCCTGGTGGCGTACGGCGGGGCCGGCGGGATCGGAATCACGCGACTGACGACGAACGGTGCTGTCGACGCGACGTTCTCCGGCGGTGGTGCGTGGCCGACTGCCGTGAGCCCCGTGCCTGTCGGGCTCGCCGTCGACTCCAACGGGCGCATCGTGACCGTCGTCGATTTGTCGGGTCAGTATCTCGGAATCGCCCGCTTTACCTCGAGTGGCGACCTGGATGTCACGTTCGGCGGGGACGGTATGGTCGACACGGGTCTCCGCAGGGACTGGGATAGAGAGCGACCGCTCGCCCTCTTGCCTGGCGACGAGATCGTGATTGGCGGCAGCGCCTCGAGCGGCCCGCCATGGAGCGTGATCGCTAAGTACGACATCGCCGGTGCGCTCGACCTTTCGTTCGGCGTGTCCGGCTACGCGGGAACGGGGGGCGGCGGCGTCGAGGACATCGAGGTCGACGAGACCACCAGCCCGCCGCGGATCGTCGTCCTTCGCGGGAGCCAGGGCTCGGCCAACGGCGTCTATCGCTTCGACTCGGTTGGCGTGCCCGACGCCTCGTTCGCCTCGGATGGCTCGGCTATGTTTGCCGAGGGGTCCCACGCCCTCGTCATCCGAGATGACGGCGGTTTGGTGCTCGCCGGAGCGGATCGAACCAAGCCGCCCGTGTACGTCGATTCGTATTTTCAGCCGCGCCTCATGGGGATCAGTGCGGATGGTGAGCTCGACGCCTCGTGGGCACTCGACGGCGTCGCCCGGCCACATGCGACCGCGTCGCTCGACGAGGTGCACGCGCTCACTGTCGCCCCGGACGGAGGGGTCGTGGCGGTCGGCCGAGCGAACATCGGGGCAGCTGCGTGGGGGTTCGCCCTTGTGAAGTACACCGCCGCCGGAGTCCTGGACGCGAGCTTTGGAGCCGGCGGCCGGTCCTTTCTGGATACGCCGGACGTCGGAGCGGTTGCACGTGCGGTCGCCATCGACTCGTCGGGACGAATCGTCGTCAGCGGCGGCGACATTCGCGCAGCGCGCTTCACCGCGAATGGAGCATTGGATGCTTCGTTCGGGATGGACGGCATCGCGGGGTGGAACGGCGTGTCCCCCTATGCGATGGCGCTCGATGCCAGCGACCGCATGATCATCGGCGGGGCTGCCGGCACTACCTCGGTGCTTGCACGAGCCACGAGCGACGGCGCTTTGGACACGAGCTTCGGCGAAGCGGGATTCGTACATTCCGAACCGGCTAGCCTGAGTGGTATTCTCGCGCTCGCAGTCGCTTCGGACGGCAAACTCCTCGTCACGGGCGTCGGCGCCGTGGGGCTCCTCACTCGCTATGAGGAAGATGGCGGCGCCGATGCGACATTCGCTCCGACCGGCGGTGCCGCCGGCGTCGGCCGCGCGATTGACCTCATGCCCGACGGGCGGATCGTCGTCGCGGGTTCTTCGTCGGTGAATCCGTACTCATACGCGCTCGACGACTACAAACCTTCGGACCTCGTCGTTGCACGGTTCCTCGACGACGGCGCGCCGGATCCGTCGTTCGGGACCAATGGTCTCCTCGTCGCCCCCTCCGCGGGGCCAGCAGTGACATCCCCGATGGCCACCGGCGTTCGAGCAACCGCTGAAGGATTCGTCTACGTAGCCGGTATTGGCATGAACGGGGGCGCCGCGCGGGGCTTCATCCTTCGCCTGCTGGAGGACGGAGCGGTCGACACCTCATTCGGGGCTTCGGGTGTGCTGCTCGCGAGCGACGAACCCGGCCGCGAATCCGGATTCTTCGCGCTCGCGCGACAGCCGGGCGGCGAGCTCCTCGCCGGAGGTTTCAGCTATGAGAGCCCGTCTGGGCGAGACTTCTTGGTTGCACGATTGCTCCCGTAGGCTCCGGGGCTACTGCACCCGGTCGCCTTTCGGCCTGACTGGCGATCGTGGCAAGCCGGCACACTGGAGCATTTTGTCGGTGTTGCATGTGGCAAATCGCCGCTCGACGCGGAACCTATATATGGGAAATGAACACATGTGACCCGTTCTCAAAAAGACTGGCTCGCCAGCGCGGTCGAGTCGTCCGACGACGCGATCGTGACGAAGACGCTCCAAGGCATCGTCGTAACCTGGAATCGCGGCGCGGAGCGCCTGTTCGGTTATCTCGCCGAGGAAATGGTGGGGCGTCAGATCCTTTCGATCTTTCCGCCGGATCGCCTCGACGAGGAAGAGTTGTTCCTGGGTCGCATGCGCAGAGGCGAGCGCGTCGAAAGTTACGAGACGATCCGCATTCGTAAGGACGGGACTCCGCTCGACGTGTCGGTTTCGCTATCACCCATTCGGGACGACGACGGCCGCATCGTCGGCGTCGCCAAGATCGCGCGAGACATCAGCGAACGAAAGCGCAACCAGCGCGAGCGCGAGCAGCTTCTGCGGCGCGAACAAGCGGCGCTCAGCGAGTCGCTCGCCGCCCACCGGTCGAAGGACGAGTTCCTCGCCATGGCTTCGCACGAGCTCCGCACACCCATCAATGCGATCCTCGGTTGGGCTCGAATGATCGAAGGGAGCGGGCGGGGAAGAGACGTCGCCAAAGAGGTCGGAATCATCGTCCGCAACGCCGTCGCCCTGACGGATCTCATCAATACGCTGCTCGATGCCTCGGCGGTGACGATGGGTCGATTGCGAATGTCGGTGAAGCCGATCGACTTGCGAGCGGTCGCCCATTCCGCCGTCGAGTCCATCCGCCCCTCCGCCTTGATGAAGCGGCTGTCGCTGCAGCTCGACCAGGGCTACGCGCCCCTCGTCGTTTTGGCGGATCCAGCGCGCCTTCAGCAGGTCTTTTGGAACCTGCTCACCAATGCGATCAAGTTCACACCGGCCGGCGGCGCGATCACCGTATCCGTCATTCACAACGGCGCGTTCGCCGGCATTCGAGTTTCGGACACCGGCGCCGGATTTGCCCCCGAGGCCGCTCACGTCTTGTTCGATCGCTTCCGCCAGGAGGATTCGTCCCCCGCGCGCAAGTACGGGGGCCTCGGCCTCGGCCTCGCGATTGCCCGTTACGTGGTCGACCTGCACGGCGGCAAAGTCGTCGCGCACAGCGATGGCCCTGGCAAAGGCGCGACGTTCACGGTCGAATTGCCGCTCTTCGAGAGCAACCAGCCGCGCATTCCCGCCGTCGCAGAGGCGCCCGGCCGATCCCAGACCGTGGCCGGCGAGCTCGTCGGCAAGCGAATCCTCGTCGTCGACGACGATGCGGACGGGCGTGAGCTCGTCGTCGAGATCCTACGTACCGCCGGCGCGGAGGTCGTCGCTGCCTGCTCCGGTCCCGCGGCGCTGGAGAGCATCGAGCAGCACCCGCTCGACGTGATCGTGAGCGACATCGGGATGCCTGGAATGGATGGCTACGAGCTCATCCGGGAAGCGAAAGGTCGCGGCGTGAGGGCCTGCGCCGTCGCGCTCACCGCGTTCGGCACCGACCGTGATCGCGACCGCGCGCTCCGCGCCGGGTTTTCCGATCACCTCGCGAAGCCGGTGATGCGCGACGAGCTCGTCCGGGCCGTCGCGCGTGTCGCGTCGCTCGAATGACGGAGGCGAAGCGGTCTCACCCGTAATGAATGGCCGACAGCGGCATCCCGGCGAACGGCTCGTTGTACGCAATGGTCGCCGCGTCGGAGCCTGCCGCGCCCGCGACGACCATCATCGGCAACAGGTGCTCCTCGCGCGGGTGGGAGTCGCGGGCCGACGGCGCGCCCTCCCATTCGACGAGCCGGCGATCACGCTCGCCGGTCTCGGCCATCGCGGCGTCGCGCAACCACTCGTCGAATGCTTGTGCGGCGACGCGATAACGCTTGTCGCGGAAGGCGCGCAGATTGTGAAACGACATGCCGCTGCCGAGGATGAGCACGCCCTCGTCGCGGAGCGGCGTGAGGGCCCGACCCATCGCGAGGTGGGCGCTCGGATCGAGCGAGGAGATCAGCGAGAGCTGAACGGTGGGGATCTCCGCATTGGGATACGCGAGCTTGAGCGGAACGAACGTGCCGTGATCGAAGCCCCGACGATCGTCGGATGCGGTTCGAAACCCCGCCGATTGAAGGAGCGATGCGACGCGCGCCGCGACGCCTGGCGCTCCGGGGGCGGGCCACTCGATCTGGTACGACTCCGCGGGGAAGCCGTAATAGTCGTAGAGGATGGGCGGGCGCTCCGCAGTCATCAACGTCGGCACCGATTCCTCCCAATGGGCGGAGACGACGAGCAATGCTTTCGGCGGCGTGGGCGCGAGCGCTGCAATCGATCGCGTGTAGTCGGCGAGCTTACCGACCTCCGACTTGTCGAAGCCCAGGTCGACGAAGGGCCAGGGGCCGCCGCCGTGCGGAAAGAACGCGACCGGCATCCTGCCAGCAGCCTTGCCGGTCGAAGCGCCGTCCGGGTTCGGCGACGCCGCATCGACGCAGCCGGTACCGAGGGCCGAGGCCGACGCGATGCTCGCCGCTCCCGCAATGCCGGCGGTGATGGCGTCTCGTCGCGTCACAACCGATTCCTTCCCCACTGCCATTGTCGTCTCCTCGGTGGGCCGGCTCGAAGGCGCGGCGCGGTATGCAACATGGGCCGCGGTCGGATAACGCACTAGCCCTCGGCTCCGGCCCTCACTGTTGCGCGGTTTGAATCAATCCATCCGCCGGGTGTCCGGTTATTCGGAGGCCTGTTTCACCCACATTTTCGACCAGGGCGACGTGCGTGCTCGGCGCCTCGATCGACGGGCGGACGGCGTGCTTGCGCCGACCTCCGGCTTCGTCGTATCGGTTTCTTTCAGGCCTTGGCGAACGACGACTCGAGCCGCAAAAACGATGCGCAGCCCGCGCGTTTTCTCGAAGATCGATTCTTCGCGCTTTCGCTCGACCTGTTGTGTATCGCGGGCACCGACGGCTACTTCAAGTTCGTGAACCCCGCGTGGGAGCGCAAGCTCGGCTTCTCGAAAGAGGAGCTCATGTCGCGCCCCGCGGTCGAGTTCGTGCATCCGGACGATCGAGCCGCGACCAGGCAGCTTGCGGCACCGCTCCGGCGTGGGGAAAACATCGTCCAGTTCCAGAACCGATACCTCTGCAAAGACGGCTCGGTTCGATGGATCTCGTGGGTGTGCACGGCCGTGCACGAGGGCGAAAATTTCCTCTACGCGATCGGGCGCGACGTCACCGACCAGCGCACCGCGGAGGAGGGCCTGTCGCGCAAAACCGCGGAGCTCGAGGCCATCTTCCGGGCGCTTCCGGACTTGTTGTTCCGCACCGACGAGGCCGGGCGCATCGTCGACTACAGCGCCGGACGCATGGCGGACCTGTATGCGCCGCCGTCGACCTTCCTCGGCAAGACCTTCGCCGAGGTGCTGCCCGCACCGCTCGGCGCCGCGATCACGGCGTTGGTCGAAGCCGCGCACCACGGGCGCGACATGCAATCGATGGAGTACGAGCTCGATGTCCCCTCGGGCAAGCAGCGCTTCGAGGCCCGCGTCGTTCCGTTCCTGGACGGGCAGACGATCACCGTCGCCCGCAACGTGACCGATCGCTGGCTCGCCGAGGAAGCGCTGAAGGTGAGCGAAGAGCGCTTACGCGAATCGGAGAGGCTCGAGGCCGTGGGCCGCCTCGCAGGCGGCATCGCGCACGACTTCAACAACCTGATGATGGTCGTGCTGATGTACAGCGACGCGCTCTTACGCAAGCTCGACCGGGAGAGCGCCCACCGCCGGGAGCTGCTCGAAATCCGAGACGCCGGCGAGCGCGCCGCGAGGCTCACGAAACAGCTCCTCGCGTTCGCACGAAAACAAATCCTCTCCCCGACCGTGCTGAATCCCCGCCTCGTGCTCAGCGACATGGAGGCGATGCTCCGCGGGCTCATCGGCGAACACATCGCGCTCCGCTGCACGTACGAAGAAGAAGTCTTCAGCGTCCGCGCGGATCGAAGTCAGCTCGAGCAAGTCGTCCTCAACCTCGCCCTCAACGCGCGCGACGCGATGCCACGCGGCGGTGAGCTGCGAATCGAGCTGGCGAACGAAGAGGTCGGCGACGACGACGCGCGCAGGCTCGATCTGGCGCGCCACGGAAGCTACGTGCGCCTGCGTGTTTCCGACACCGGCTGCGGGATCGATCCGCAGAGCCGGCCGCACATCTTCGAGCCGTTTTTCACGACGAAAGGCGCCGGAAACGGCACCGGCCTCGGGCTCGCGACGGTGTACGGCATCGTCCGGCAGAGCGGCGGCAGCGTCGCGGTCGAGACGGAGCCGGGCAAAGGCGCCTCGTTCACGATCCTCCTTCCGAGCGCGCCCTCACCGAAGGTCGACTCGCTTCCGCCGCATCCCGGCGAGATGCCCGGCGGCAGCGAGACGGTGCTCATCGTCGAGGATGAGCCGGCCGTGCGCAACGCCCTCGCCGACGCGCTACGCCGGCTCGGTTACACGACCCTGGAAGCGGAGCGTGGGGACCTCGCGCTCGAGCTCGCGGCATCCCACGCCGGCTCGATCGACTTGTTGCTGACGGACATCGTGATGCCCGGCATCAGCGGTCCCGAGCTCGCGACGAAGCTCCTCGCCGTTCGGCCTCGAATCAAGCTCCTCTACATGTCGGGCTACCCGCTCGCGACGGGCGCATTGCCCGAGCCGACCGGCCCCATCCTCCAGAAGCCGTTTCAGCCGCGCACGCTCGCGCAGTCGGTGCGTGACGCGCTGGATGTGCCAGGTGCGGCCGACGATTCGATCGCGGCGAGGGCTAGCTAGCCTCGAGCACCCGCGATAACCGCCTCATTTCGCCTGTCGCGATTCGGTACGCACGTTGCTTCGTTTCGCCCCTGGCCCGAGTGACGCCTCGGGTCGTGGGGGGACACACGATGGAACAAAGGCACCGTGACAGGATCGATCCGTCCATCGACGAATCGACGACTCGTCCCGAGTTGCGCAGGCCGGACGGGACGGCGCTCGCGGAACGACAACGGTTACCCTGGCCCAGCGACGTCGAGCGGGAACGCCTTCGGCCGAAGGTCATCGACGCTAGCTATCCGCCCGTCACCCCCATGGCGCCGACGGAGCTCGAAGCGCGCTATCGGATCTTGCTCATCGACTTGGACAAGTCCTCGTGGCGCGAGACGGAATCGGTCCTCGGTCCGAGCTTCGGCGTCACCGGCTGCGTGTCCACACGCCAAGCGCTTCGTCGCCTCGAGCTCGAGCGCTACCACGTCGCGTGCATCGACGGGCGCGGCCAAAGCAAGGAGAGCTTCGATCTCCTCAAGCGCGTCGGCCAGCTGCGCGACTACATCGGACGGGTGCTGCTCACGCGCCCCGACCAGCTCCAAGGCATCCCCGGAGCGAGCGGTCTCAATGGGAGGATGGCGATGGCCGACGGCTGTTACGTGCTGTTGAAGCCTGTCGCGCCCGGCCGGCTCCGGTCCGTCGTCTCGCAGCTCGCGCGTGTGGCGGAAATGAAGTGGGCGGTCGCTGCGCTGGGTGCCCCGCGCATGGAGATGGAAAAAGCCCGCGCCGCTCGCGAGGACCAGCCCTCGCGACCACCCCCATCGAGCGACGAACGCTGAGAAAAAACCGGCGTCAGCGGCCTCTTCGCCCGGACAGCCAGCCCCAAATCCCGCCGCGGTCGCCCTGCTCCTCAGGCGCGGGCTTCCCCGCGGCGGCGGCCTTTTTCCGCTCTTTTTCGCGCTTGTTGCGTTGCATGTCACGAGCAACGAGCTCGGTGAGCTTGCCGCCCAGCTCCGGTGACAGAGCATCGAACGACGGGGGCTTGCCAGCGAACGACTTCGGATCCATTCGTGCGCCTCGCGGGTAGGGTGCGGTCCTGCCGCCAAGTCTCCCAATTCATTGTCGCCCGTGCAAGTGACCACGTTGCGACAGCACCTTGCGATAGGCCATGACGAACGAAGCCGAACGAGCCGAGACCACCGACGTCGCAGAGTTTCCCTTCCAGGCCGAGGTCCAGAAGGTCCTCACCCTGGTCATCGATTCGCTCTACGCGAACAAAGAGGTCTTTTTGCGCGAGCTCGTGTCGAACGCGTCCGACGCGCTCGACAAGGCCCGCTTCTTCCAGATGTCGCACGAGGACGCGACGAAGCAAGAGGGTGAGCCGGCGATCGAGATCACCGCGAACGAGGACGAGCACACGCTCACCATCAGCGACAACGGCGTGGGCATGACCCGCGAAGAGGTGATCGAGAACCTCGGGACGATTGCGCGAAGCGGATCTGCGGCCTTCCTCGATCAATACGCGGAGCTCCTCAAGCAGAAGCAGAAGGACGATGCCCTCCGTCTCATCGGGCAGTTCGGCGTCGGCTTCTATTCGGCGTTCATGGTCGCGTCCCGCGTCGACGTTCACACGCTCAGCATGAAGGCCGGCGCGCAGCCGGTGATCTGGCGCTCGACCGGCAGCGGCACCTTCACCGTCGTGCCGGGCGACCGCACCGTCCCGGGCACGACCATCACGCTGCACATGAAGGAAGAGCACCGTGATTACGCGCGGTCCTGGCGCATCAAGGACATCATCAATCGCTACAGCGATTTCGTCGGATTCCGGATCAACGTGGACGGCGAGCGCGCCAATCAGCCCGTCGCGCTTTGGGCTCTTCCGAAGAGCAAAGTCACGGACGAGCAGCACGAGCACTTCTTCAAACACCTCACCCACGGCGCGGGCGGGGACAAACCGCTCCTCACGATCCATTTCGCGGTCGACGCACCGGTGCAGTTCCAAGCGCTCGTCTACGTCCCGGAGAAGGCGCCGTTCGACCTCTTCCAAAAAGAGCGCACCAGCCTGCGCCTCTATGCAAAACGCGTCCTCATCATCGAAAACTGCGAAAAGCTCACGCCCGTCTGGCTGCGCTTCCTTCGCGGCGTCGTCGATTCGGAGGATCTCAGCCTGAACGTCTCGCGCGAGATGCTCCAGGAGAGTCGGGCTCTGTCGCAGATCCAATCGATGATCGAAAAACAGGTGCTCAAAGCCCTGAAAGAGCTCTCCGAGTCCGAGCCCGAGAGATACACGACGTTCTGGCGCCTCTTCGGCAAGGTGCTCAAAGAGGGTGTCAGCGTCGACTGGAAGAACAAGGACGCGATCCTCGAGCTCTGCCGCTTCGAATCGCTGAGCACGAAAGAGGGCGAGACGACCTCGCTCGCCGCTTACGTGAAGGCGATGCCGGAGGACCAAAAGGACATCTATTACCTCACCGGAATGGGCCGGCGCGCCGTCGAGGCGAGCCCCCACCTCGAGGCCTTCCGCAAGAAGGGCTACGACGTCCTGTTCTTGACGGACCCGATCGACGAGTGGGTCGTCCAGAGCATCACGGAGTACGAAAAGCGCCGGCTGAAGAGCGTCACGCACGGAGACATCGACCTCGGCGAGAGCCAAGCCGACACCAGCGACGTGACCGCCGCGCTGGCTGCCATCAAACAGGCCCTCGGCGATCGCGTGAAGGACGTACGCTTCTCGAAGCGCCTCACCGACAGCGCCAGCTGCCTCGTCGCGGAAGAGGGCGACCCCGGCGCGAACATGGAGCGCATCATGAAAATGGTCGACGAGCGCGCGCAGGAGCGAAAGCGCATCCTCGAGGTGAACCCCGGCCACCCGGTGGTGAAGAACATCGCCGCCCTCGCCCTGAAGGAGATGGGGTCCGACCGCGTGAATGGTTATTGCGAGACGCTCTACGACCAAGCCCTCCTCGCGGAAGGTGTCGTCGAAGACCCGGCGCGCCTCGTCCGCAGGCTCCAAGAGCTCCTCACCGAGGCCACGAAGAGTGCGGCCTCCGCGGGCGGATGACGTCGTGTCCAAGGCATTCGTCAAAGAGCCCGAGGGCGACGAGGACGAGGACGACGAAGTCCCGTCGGACCCGGCGCCACGCCAAAAGGGCGGCAACCACATCACCAAAGAGGGCTATCGCGCCCTCCAGGCCGAGCTCGATCGTCTGTGGAAGGTCGAGCGCCCCCGGGTGACGGAGGAGGTTTCGGTCGCGGCCGCGCAGGGTGATCGCAGCGAAAACGCCGAATACATTTACGGAAAGAAGAAGCTCCGCGAGATCGATCGCCGCATTCGATTCCTCACCCGGCGGCTCGACGCCGTCACCGTCGTCGAGCCTCAGAAAGAGCAGCTGGGCAAGGTCTTCTTCGGGGCGTGGTTCACGATCGAGGACGAGGACGGCGTCGAATCCACCTATCGGATCGTCGGGACGGACGAGATCGACGTCGCGAACAAGCGAATCAGCATTCGGTCGCCGCTCGCGCAAGCCCTCCTCGGAAAGGCCGAAGGGGACGGCGCGGTGGTCGACCGCCCGAAGGGGGCGACGGAGGTCACGGTCGTGAAGGTGTGGTACGACAATGTCGAACCCTCACGATCATGAGCATTCAACGGCCCGACCCCGCTCGTTCGACCCCTCCGATTGAATTCGAGACGCGGTACTTCCCCCTCGTCGTCGTGGTGCTGCACGGGCTGCCCACCGACAGCGAGTACCAATGGATGTTCATCGAGTGGGAGCGGATCTACGCGCGCCGCGAGAAGTTCCTCGCCCTCACCGATGCCCGAAACGTCACCGACCGCGCACCCCCCAAGCAGCGGGCGATGCTCGCGGACTGGACGCGCAAGACCGAGCCGCTGCTCCTACCGTATTCGTGCGGCAGCGCGATCATCGTCGAGAGCGCGTGGGTGCGCGGCGCGCTGACGGCGATTCATTGGCTCCACAAGCCGAAGGTTCCGCAGGCGTACTTCACGAAGGTGCCGGAGGCCTACGATTGGGCTGCGTCGCGCCTGACCGAGTGCGGCGTCGCGATTCCGCCCACGATGCGCGCCTACCGCGACCGGCTGTGACGTGGCCTCCCGCTTGACGGAGGCCGCCGAGCTGACGACGCTCGAGGCGTGACCCAGCAAGACGCAGCGCCGCCGGGCGCCGAGACGTTCCCGTGCGACGGCTGCGGGGCGAAGCTCCTTTACGACGCCAAGAGCCAGGGAATGGCGTGCCGCTTCTGCGGCCACAAGCAGGTCGTGGTCGTCGGCAACGACCCGTCCGCACATCGCGAGATCCCCATCGAAGAAGGCCTCGCGCTCGCCGAGCGTGGGCTCGGCACCGCCGTTCGCGAGGTCGATTGCCGCGAGTGCGGCTCGACCGTTCAAGTCGCGCCCCAAGAGCAGACGACCCGCTGTGCCTTTTGCGGGTCGCATCAGGTGCTCGCGCGCGAAGCATCGGGCAACCGCGTTCGCCCCGCGTCGCTCGTCCCATTCGCCGTCGACAAGGCGCGCGCGAACGACACCTTCGCCGAGTGGCTCGGCAAGCTCTGGTTTCGCCCATCCGACCTGCGCAAGCTCGCGAAGCTCCAGGAGATGGGCGGCGTCTACGTGCCCTTTTGGACCTTCGACGCCACCGTCCACGCGCGATGGACGGCCGAGGCTGGGTACTACTACCAAGAGACGGAGCACTACACCGACTCTCAAGGCAACCGTCAGACACGAACCGTCACGAAGACGCGATGGGAGCCGGCGTCCGGTCGTCGCACCGACCATTACGACGACACCATCGTTTGTGCGTCGAAGGGGCTACCGGGCGATCTCGTCGACAAGTTCGAGACGTGGTCGACGAGCGAGCTCGTCCCCTACAAGCCCGACTACCTCGCAGGTTGGAAGGCCGAGGCGTACGCCATCGATCTCATGCCCGCGTGGGACCGCGGCAAAGGGAAGATCGAGGACGAAGAGCGATCTCGATGCGGGCGTGATGTCCCGGGTGACACGCACCGCTTCCTCTCGGTGGATTGCGCGTTTTCCGGCGTGACGTTCAAACACGTGCTCTTGCCGGTATGGATTGCCGCGTACCGTTACAAGGACAAACCTTATCAGTTTCTCGTCAATGGTCAGACGGGTGAGGTCGTCGGCAAGGCGCCATGGTCGATCTTCAAGATCGCATTCTTGGTGCTCGTCATCGTGGCTGTCATTGTCGCAATTGCGATGCTGAAGAATCGGTGAGCACACGCACGCCGTCTGAAGCCGAGCGCGCCTACGAGATCCTCGATCCGCTCGGACGCGGCGGGTTCGGCACGGTGTACCGCGCGCGGCGCTGGAGCGACGGTGCGGACGTCGCCATCAAGATCCTCCGAGAGGAGCACCTCGGATCGAACGAGTCGGTCGCGCGTCTCGAACGCGAGGCAGCCGTCCTCGCGTCGCTCGCGCACCCAGCGATCGTGCGCGTTCACGAGGTCGGGCGGATGACGGACGGGCGGCCGTTCCTCGTGATGGAGCTCCTCGTCGGTCGCGACTTGGGGGCGCGCGTGGCCGAGCGCGGCAGGCTCACCCCTTCAGAGGCGTTGGATATCCTGGAGCCGATCTGCGCGGCGCTCGAAGCGGCGCACGCGCGCGGTGTTCTCCACCGCGATCTGAAGCCGGCGAACGTCTTCCTCGATGACCGGTCCGTAAAGCCGCGCGGTGTGTTGTTGGATTTCGGGCTCGCGAAGCTGCTCGATGAAACCGGCCCCGGGCTCACCGCATCGCGCGAGCTCGTCGGCACGCCTTCGGCGATGGCGCCGGAGCAGATCCGCGCTGAGCCGCTCGATCCGCGGACCGACGTCTACGGTCTCGGCGCGCTCGCCTTCTTCGCCATCGCCGGCCGAATGCCGTTCGAGGACAAACCGTCGCTCGCCGTCCGCGAACTGCACCTCTATGCCCGTGTGCCCGACGCGAGCCGCGTTGCGCCGGTGCCGCGCGAGGTTGACGCAGTCATATCGCGCGCAATGGCGAAGCGCGCGGCCGATCGCTTCGAGGGCGCGAATGCGTTCTTCGCGGCGTTGCGCAGCGCGCTCGGCGGCCGGTCAGCCGCGAGGAACAGCGCGCTTCACGTCGTCGCGGTGCACGTTGCATGGTCGGTTCCAACCGAGGAGCTGGCCACCGCATCCGATGCCCTGCTCGACGACCTGGATGCGGTGCTCACCATTGCAGAGCGCATTCTGGCAGACGCGGGCGCGCGCACGGTCGACCGCGCCGGCAACGCGCTCGTCGCGATCGTCGAGCTCCCAGTCGGTGGGAACGACGAGCGCGACGCGCGCCGCACCGTGATCGAAATGGTGAAGGCCGCGCGCGAGGCGATCGATGCGCGCCCCGCGAGCGACGCGCGTGTGCGCGTCTTCGTTTCAATGACCGCGGGCGACGCGATCGTTGAGGACGGCCGTCTCGTCGGCGGATCGGTGGCGGACTACGCCGCGTGGACCGCCGAGCAGCCGGAGGGGGTCGCGATTGCGGCCGGCGTGCTCGGCGACGAGTGACGCTTCAGGGGCAGACGGCGCCCTTGGCGATCGCTTCGTTGATGCAGAGGCCGTCCCATTGGGCACTGCAGCAACTCGGATCGGCTGTACACACGTTGCTCGCGACCGTACTGCAGTTCGGACTCAGCTCGCGCCCCACCTCGCAGACGGAATGACAAGTCGGCGTGCAGTTCGAGGCGCAAACCGAGCCGACCTCGCTCACGCAAACCCCGTCCCACGCCGAGTCGCAGCAGAACGAGTCGACGGCGCAGATGTCCTCCGCGCAGAGGTGCCCGGCTGGGTCGAGGTTCCCGCCGGTGACGCACAGGTCATGACCGCATTGGCCGGCGGACTCGCCTGCCAGGCACTCGGGATGCATCTTCTCGAATGCGGTGCGATCGAAGAGGTGCACGGTGATCACCTCGTCGAACAGCTCACTCGGCGGCGTCGCTCGCGGGAATTCGCCCCCGCCGCAATGCTCGTAGCCGCCGCCGGCGCCCGTGCATGCGTCCTGTGGAGCGGTCGGGTCGATGTCCTCGCATCGCCCCGCGACCTCGAATCGGCAGCTCGCGTCGGGGACGCGGCGGGCACAGACGCGCTCCTTGATCGCATCCTTGACGATCGGAACCGAGCAACTCGCCTGCGGGTCGTAGCCGACGCATGCGTGCAAGTACGGTCCCGCGTAGTCACCCGCAACGAAGAGATCGCCATAGAACGCCCCCTCCTGGACGCGCCAATAGGGCAGCATCGATTCCGGGACCGCGGGCTGGAGCGCCTCGTGGGTCCCGGTCAGGAGGATGTCCACGCGCACGCCATACGCATTGGCGTGCGCGAGGAGGCAGGCCGTAAGCCAACGCTTGTCGCTGCGGTAGGCGTCGATTGGCTCCCTCGCCCAGCGAGGGGTGAGACCGATCTCGCCTTGCAGCAAACGATCGCCGGTGGAGGTCCGCACGACGACATTCGAGCCCACGGGCAGCGCGCACTTCACGACATATTCGATGAGGCGCTCCCCGTATTCGACCCCCGTGATGCCGCTCCCGTCGATCTTGCCGGAGGTGAGCGGCGTCTTCACGAGCGCCCGCAGCTTGGCGAGCGCCGCCGCGTCGTGGAGCAGCGCCTGGGGCGGGAGCGAGTTTCCGGAGACGAAGCCCTTCGCGACGATCCCGGGCACGATGCCGAGCTGGCCCTTCGCCGCCAATCGTTCGAGGGCGTCTTCGGCCACGCCCACCTCCTCCGCCTCGTCCACGTCGCCGGCCGAGGTTTCATCGATATGACAGCTCGGCAGGGTCGCAGTGAAAAGGACGATGGTCGTCGCCGCCGCGACCTTACCAAGCGCAGAGATAAGATTGACGTGCATGGAGGGCGCCTCCTCCAACGTTCGTGCCACATGGCGGTTCGCCACATCCACCGGATTCTTCGATTTCGGTGCGGGCGCCCGCGAGCGCTGCTGGTCATCGCCCGCACCGCTGCGAGTTGTTACCTGCAGGTAGCTACCCGCAGGCGCGGGCCAGCGCGGCGAACCGGGCCTGCCATGAGGGAAGCTCGCCGTCGAGCGTCGCGGCCTTTGCGAGCGCGGAAGACACGACGTCTTTTCGCTGCAGCTCGAGCCCCCATCGCGCCTGCCAATAGAGCAGCTCGAGTCTCTCGTCGGGAAGCCAGGCCGCGCTCGAATCGAAGACCTCCTGCCACGCGGCCGGACCTTCGTGACCAGCCCACGCGACGGCGGATGCGCAGGTCGGATCCTGGCCCGCCGAGAGAACGGCCAATACCGCCCACAGCTGAGCTGCGCCGTTCGGGCTTACCGCCGCAGGCGGTGCGCACGTGCGCTCGACCCAGTCGGCGAATCCGCGCGCTTCCGAGACCTCGCGGCGTGCGAGCTGGATCCGCGCCAGGAGCAGCGCACTCTCGAACGTGGGCTGCTCCCCGAAGCGCTCCTCGAGCCACCGCGAGCGACGCACGTAGGGCAGTGCCTCGTCGTCCCGGTTCGAGAAGAAGAGAAGCTCGGCGGTGTTCACCATGGCGTTGCGCTCGGGCCATGGGTTCCCAGCCTGCCGCGCGAGCTCGGCGGCGCGCGCGAGATCGTCGATGCCACGCGCGACGTCCTGCTGCACGCAGCGGAGGACGGCGCGGTTGCCGTAGGCCGTGCAGAGGTGCACGCGATCCGCCGACGCCGAGCAGACCTCGATGACCTCGTCGAATCGGCCCTCAGCATCCTGCAGCCGGCCCACCTGCACGAGCGCGCACGACAAGAGCAGCAGCGCGACGACGCGCGCCTCGTGCGCGCCGATCTCACGGCCGCGGTCCGCGCCGCGCGCGAGCAGCTCGATCGCTTCTTCGACCGCGGCGTGACGCCAGCGCGATCGGCCTAGCGCGACGTCGAGCTCGACCGCCAATGCCGCGTCGCCGATGCGCTCGACGAGCGGCTGCGCGGCGCTCGCGCTCTCGGCCGATGCCGGGTGATCGCCGACCCAATCGAGCGCGGTGGCGCGCTCGAGGAGGATGGTCGCGCGCAATCGATCGTCGCCGAGCTCGATCGCGAGCCGATGCGCTTCGTCGAGGTCGGCGACCGCGTCGCGTGCACGCGCGATGCGATAGCGGCTCGACGCGCGCCCGACGAGCGCGACGGCCCGCTCGACGTTCGCCCCAGCCGCCTCGAAGCTCGCAATCGCAGAGGAATAACGTGCGTCCGCTTCGGCATGGCAGTGACGGGCCCGCGCACGATCGCCCAGCCGAAGCGCGGCGCCGCCCGCCTCGGTGTGAGCGCCGACCGCCGCGGCGTGCCGGGCGAGCGCCGCGAATGTGCGCTCGTCGGCATCGCGCTCGACCGCCGCTCGCGACCAGTCGAGCGCATGACGCTGCGCGCGCCGTCGCAGGTCGACGTCCGCATTGTCGTAGAGCGCCTCGCGAATCGACGCGTTGCGGAACGCAAAGCGCTCGCGCAGCGCATCTTCGGTGGACACGCGCACAAGCACGTCACGCGCCGCGAGCGCTGCGAGCGCCACGCCCGGATCGAGCGGCGTGGGGGACGCACCATCGCGCTCGAGCGCGTCGAGCAGCGCAGCGAGCTCGAGCTTCTCGACGTCGAGCCCGAGGATCGCGCAGAGGATCGCGCTCGCCGCAACGTCTTGCGGCAGCGACGCGAGCAGGCGCGCACCGACCCAGCTCCACGCGGGCACGCGCGGAAGCCCCGCGAGGTCGGCGCCTGCGAGGTAGGAGCTGCGGCCGTCGGGTCGCGGGCGCACGTAACCGCCGGCGTGCAGCGCGCGGGCGAGCTCGACGAGGCACCCAGGCTGGCGCCCGCTCCAGGCGGCGAGCTCGTCGAGGAGCCCCTCCGACGGATATTCCGCGGGTGCGAGAAGATCGGCAGCGAGCGCGCGCGACGCCTCCGCGTCGAGCGGACCGATCTCGATGCGTTCGTGTCGAGCCGAACGCGCACCGAAGCTCGCGCGGCCTCGATCGAGCGACGGATCGGCTGCGCAAACGACGAGCAGCCGTGCGCCTTCCGCGTCCAGGGTCCCGAGCTCGAGCGCGTCGAGCACGACATCGTCGGCGAGGTGCGCGTCATCGAGCAGGATCGCCAGGCCGCGGTCGATCGCGAACGAGCGCACGCGATCACAGACCCGCTGCGCGATCTCGCCTCGTTCGGCGGCGGCCGGTGCGGGAGCCGTGATCGCGTCGTCGTCACGCGCGCCCACCGCGCGAAGGAGATCGCTGGCGCCGGCTTGCGCGCGGGGGACCACGACGAGCGCATCCGGCCATGCGCGCGTGATCTCGAACCGCACCTCGTCGAGGATGCGCGTCTTGCCGTATCCGGTCTCGCCGACGAGCGTGACGAGCGTGACGGCACCGCCGCCGAGCGCGCGCGTCGCGGTGTCACGCAAGCGCGCGAGAACGTCATCACGGCCACGGAGCGTCGCGTGGAGCGCGTGTTGGTCTTTCGCCGCGGGCGCATCAACCCACCGCGACGCCTCCGCCGTCGTGACGAGGCCGGCCCATGGATCGTGCGGGAGCCACGTTTCGGGCGCGTCGATCGCGGAACCGATCAAGGTGGGCGTGGCCGCGCCGCGCGTCCTCGCGACGATGGGCGCGACGTGCATCGCGACGCGCGCGCCGTCGGCGACCAGCACCTGCGCGACGCGCATCGCGTCTCGGCTTGGATCGCTCGACGCTTCACCGAGGAATGCGGCGACGAGCCGCCGGCCGCGCTGCCTTGCGACGATACCGCCGTGAGCGCCGATGCGCGCAGCCGCGGGCGCGATCGGCTCCGCTTCGACGACGAGGACGACCGCCGTGCGGCGCGCCGACGCCGACGGAGCGTCGACGCGATGCGCTCCGCGAGCGACGACCGCCGGCTGATTCGCCGAGGCGACGAGGAGCTCTCGCACGGCGCGCGCGCTCGCGGGTCGCGACGCGGGATCCTTCGCGAGGCAACGCGCGAGCGCTTCGTCGATGCCGGGCGCCACCGGCGCGAAGTTGGTCGCGCGCGGCGGGCGCCAGCCGAGGTGCGCGGTCTCGAGCTCCGTCGCGGTTCCAACGAAAGGCGGTCTGCCCGCGACGAGCTCGAACGCAACCACGCCGAAGGCGTAGAGATCCGAGGGCACATCCGCAGGCGCGCCGCGTAGACGCTCGGGCGCGATCGTCTCGAGCGTTCCGGCGAGATCCCGATCGCCGCCTCCATCGGCGAGGACGCGCGCTTGCCCGAAATCGACAAGCGTCACGCCACCGTCGCCGTCGAGGACATTCTCGGCCTTCAAATCGCCGTGCGCGAAGCCAGCGTCGTGCACCAGCGCGAGCGCGTCCAATAGACGAAGCGCATCCTCGATTCCCTCGCGCACGTCGAGCTTCGCGCGTCGCGCCATCCGGAGCGCGAGCGTCTCGCCTCCGACGAGCTGCATCGCGAGGAAGGCCCGGCCTTCGACCTCTCCCCGCGCGACGAGACGAGGCGCGCCGCGTCCGTCGATCCCTGCGAGGGCGCGTGCCTCGCGATCGAAGCGCGCGCGCATCGCCGGGTGGTCGCGGCGCGCGAGCTTGAGCGCGACGACCTCACCCGTCTCGCGGTCCTCGGCGCGCCATGTCGTCGAGAAGCCGCCCTCGCCCAAGCGCTCCAGGACCCGAAAGCGATCCGACGCAGGCGGCGTATCCTCGGCTGGTCGAACGACCTCCGCGGAGACGGTCCCGTCGTTCGGGCACGGCTCCCCCGAAACGACCCTGCGATGACAGCGAGCACAACGAGCCACGGGCGCGACCGAGGCTCGATCTACGGCACCTCGTTCAGCGCGTCCACGACGCGCTCGTCGTCCTTCACGGAGACGCCATGCTTGCGCAGTAGCTCGCGGAGATAGTTGCGGTCGGTCCTCGCAACCCGCGCGGCTTGCGACAGGTTGCCCCCGGTCGAGCGCACGAGCGCTTCGACGTATGCGCGCTCCCACTGCGCCGTAGCGCGCTCCTTCGCCACCCGGAAGGCGATCGCAGGATCGAAGACGGGCTCCGACAGTGGCGCCGGCGCCGCCTCGGGCGGCGGCGAAGCGAGCTCGCGCCACACGTCCGGATCATCCATGAGGACCGCGCGCTCGACGGCGCTGCGCAGCTCACGCACGTTTCCCGGCCAATCCTGATCGACGAACGACGCGAGCGTCTCGGCGGAAGGGGCCGCGCCGCCGCGCGCGAACTGTTCGTAGAAATGCGCGGTCAGCATCGCGATGTCCTCCCGGCGCTCGCGGAGCGGAGGGATCCGGATGCGCACGACGTTCAAGCGGTAGAAGAGATCGGAGCGGAATCGCCCACGGTTCACCTCCTGCCGCAAGTCGCGGTTCGTCGCCGCGATGACACGCACGTCGAGCCGCACCGTCTCGACGCTTCCGATGCGCCGAATCGCGCGCTCCTCGAGCGCGCGCAGCAGCTTCGGCTGCATATCGATCGGCAGCTCACCGATTTCGTCCAGGAAGAGGGTGCCGCACGCGGCCGCCTCGAACGCGCCCGGGCGCGCGGCGTGCGCCCCGGTGAACGCGCCACGCGTGTGGCCGAAGAGCTCCGCTTCGATCAATGTCGGAGGAATCGCGCTGCAGTCGAGCACGATGAAGGGCCCGCCGGCCCGCCCGCTCTGCTGGTGGATGGCCTCGGCCATCAAACCCTTGCCCGTACCCGTCTCGCCTTCGAGCAAGACCGTCGACTCGGACGCGGCGAGCTTGGGCAAGACAGCGAAGATGCGACGCATCGCGGGGCTCTGCCCGAGGATCCGGCCGTACCGCTCGGCGTCGCTCAACGGCTCGCGCACCTCGTCGTCCATGTCCTCGAAGCAGAGCGTCGTGGTCCCGATGCGTATCGTCGCGCCGGGCTCGAGGTAGGCTGTCTCGACGCGAAAGCCGCCGAGTCTCGTGCCGTTCGTCGTACCGAGGTCGCGGAGAGACCATCCGTGCTCGCCGCTCGCGAGGACGCAGTGGTGGCGCGACACGGCTCGATCGGTGAGCACCAGATCGTTTCCGCGCGCCGTGCCGATACCGATCTCCGGCGCCTCGGAGACGTGCTCGACGCCCCTGTCGGGGCCTTCGATGACCTTCACGCGCACGCGCCGGAACCGGAGCACGCGCGTCCTCGGCAAGACTTCGGTATCGCTCGGCTTCTTCTCGGACGGCACGGGCTCGACGTTAGCAGAGCCCGCGCCGCCCTCCACGGCGCCGACAGAGTCGGCCGTCAAGGCGCGATGACGGGGGAGAAATACACGTGATCGAAAGCGGTGTCCGTGAAGTTGCCGCTCGGGTCGTAGCAGACGACCTGGCTCCGGACCGTCGTGGTGCCGCTCGGAACGAACCACCAATTCAACGCGCAATACGACGCGTCATTGACGTCGAACGCGTAGGAAGTGACGAGCGGAGCCCCCGAGGCGGGCGACTGCCACGCGTAGTCCACATCGTACGTGCCGAGCCAGGCGCGCGAGGCCGAGATGCTCACCGGCAAATCGTACCCGTCGCTGTTGTGCAACACATTGCGCTTGAAACCGCTGTCGGCAAAGCCATTCGATTGAACCCACGCATAGCCGCCGCTTCCACCGGCGCTATCACGCGTATCACGGTAATAGCGCAACGAGAATCTCGAGTCGGCGAGCGCACCATTCGGTGCGTGGCAATGGATGCGAGCGACGACGGCCCCGGCGTCGATGGCCCAGCCGCCGATCTTGCAGTATTCGTTGCCCGTGACGCCGTATGCCGTCACCTGAAGATCACCGTTGTCGTTCGCCTGACCCGCCATTCGAACGCGGTATTGGCCGGTACCGTCGTACGTCACGGTCGACGTCGCGCCGAACTGATAATTCGGATCCAGCGCGCCGCCGGTGGGTTGGTTCATCCAGAGGTAGGCGCCGGAGGCGGACGCGGCGGTGCCTCCCGGGAAGCGCGCATACGAGACGACGAATCCAGAGTCGGCCGGCGATCCGTCCGGTGCATGGCACCGCACCGAGATCGTCGTCGTCGTATCGAACGCGGGCAACGCGGAGCCCCACCAGCCCACCCGGCAGTGGCGGTCGGATCCATAGGTGCTCACCTGCACGTTACCGGCACCTCCGTAGATTCCGTTCAATCGAACCGAATAGACGCCGGTCGACGTCTTCGTCACGTCGGTGGTGTAGCCGGACGAATTGAAGGATTTGCTCGCGATGACGCTCCACCCATCATAGAGGGCCCACGCCGAGACGTCGCCCGATAGCAACGCCTCCTCGGCCTCGCCGGTCGTCTCGTCGCCATCGACATCCGCGTCGACGACATCCTCCTCCGGCTCCGAGTCTTCGATTTCCGCGCACGAAGCGGAGGCGAGCGCCAGCATCACCGACGATCCGAGAGCACGCGTGAAGCGCGCGCCGACATTCTTCGACATGACCCACTCCTTGAAGGGACGCGTATCTCGCGTCGCGCCGGCCCGAGTGCAGGGTCCGTTCCACACGTTTCGCTGCTTGATTGAGCCTCGGACTCGCGGCAGCGGCCGGTCGATCGCTGGTGGTCACTAGCAGCGACCTGCGACCAAACACCCGCGGTCGCGGGGGCGGCGCGGTTGGTCGACGACGTCGCATCGCGGCTTTCGCCGAGAAACGCGCTGGTCGTCAGCGTGGCACGAGGGCTGCGAAGGGCGCTCGCGCTCGCGGTCTTCGCCGCGTTCACTCGTCCGTCAACGTCATCGCGGCTTCGTACGCCGCAAGGAAAGATGTCATGCGCACTTCACTTCTTGTCACCGTCGCCGCCGTCGTCGCCGCCACCACTGCGAGCGTCGCCTATGCAATGGTGCTGCTCCCGGCCGGCGCCACCGTCTCGCTGTCCGGCAGCACGTACGCCTCCGACTCGAGCCTCGGCGGGACCATCGAAGACGACAGGGTCCTGTCGTTCGACTGCAGCGACGGGTCCGGCACGCTGAAAGGCACGTTGCAAACACGTATCGTCCGCAACGGGCTCGGCGAGCTCGACTTCTACTATCGCGTGACGAACGACGCGAGCAGCGATGCCGGGATCAGCCAAGTCAGCGCGAGGAAGTTTCCGGAATCGAAGCCGGGCAATCAAGACGGCGTGTGGGTCGACTTCCGTCCCGACGGCGACGGCGACGTGGGGCCGAAGACGGCGCACCGGTCCGATGACGGCACGGTGGTGGATTTCATGTTCAGCGAGAACAACCACGTCGAGCCGGGACACTCGTCGCTCTTCATGTTCGTGCGCCCCTCGCTCGGCGGCCACGACGATAACGGCGTCACAACGATCATCGATGGCGTCCGCACCTGCGCGGTGGCGAACACATTGCAACCGCTCTGACGAGCCCTCGCATCCAAGGCGACGCGACCGAGCCTCTGGGCGAAGGAGGCTCGGTCGGGCGGGCGGTCGCCGCCTAAAGCACTGGCTTCGTCGACGGCGAAGAAGCCCGCGGTGTCATCCGCAGCAACCCGACCGCCAGGAATAGACAGGCGATCGTCAGGAGCCCTCCGCCAAATGCGCCGGGGCGTGTGCACTCTTTGAAACCTTCCCACATCGTGCGGGTCAGAACGGCATCGGGAATACGCTGCTCGTCGGACAAGGCCTTGAATACGGCGCCGAGCGCCATCCACGTCGCCTCGAGGATCGAGACGACGGTAGTGAGCGCCATGGCGCCTAGAAACGGCAGCTGCCGGCGATCGGGCCGTGCGGCGAAGCGCCCGGCCGAACCGACCATGATCAGGCCGAACACCAAGATCGACCACATTCCCCAGCCGCCTTCTTTGAACAACTCCACCATCGTCGCCTCCTCGAAGTTTGGGTGTACCGCCGCGGATTCTTTTTCCGCGGCCTCGATCCTCCCAACGAGGTTCGAGCCGACCCGTGACCTTCTTTTTTTCGCGCGCGCACGACGGCGTGGGTCCCGCCTGGGGGTGTGCTCCCTGCGGTCGCACTGGGCACCCACGCCTGTGCGCGCCCTGTTCCATCCGGCAGATGTGGTGCCGACGGCGGCCGATGGCCGCCTCCTGAAACGAATATGCGTGCAGTCCGTCACGCTCCTCCCGCTCCAGCGTTATCCGGAACGTGGAAGCTCGTGACGCAGCGCTGGTCGACGGCTTGCGCCGGCGTGATCCGGCGGCCTTCGACGCGCTTTATGCCCGGCACGAGCCGGCGATCTTCCGCTTTCTATGGCGACTTAGCGGGCGTCGGGACGTCGCCGAGGATCTCTTTCAGGAGACCTGGCTCAGCGTCGCGCGCCACGCCGAAAGGCTCACGGACGACACCGATATCGTCGCGTGGCTCTTCACCATCGCGCGCAATCGCTACCGGAGCTACCGGCGCTGGGCGCTGCTGGATCTCACGCGCATCGCAGAGCTGGGACGGGAGCCCGTGGACGACGTTCGGTCGCCGGAGCACGACGTCGATGCGCGCAATTCGGCGGCGGCCGTGAGCCGCGCGCTCGGAAGGCTATCGGCGACACACCGCGAGGTGCTGCTCCTCGCTGTGGTGGAAGGGCTCGCGCCCAGGCAGGTCGCGGCGGTTTTGGGCCTCACCCCCGAGGCCGTACGACAGCGTCTTCACCGCGCGAGGGCGGAGCTGACGAGCAAGCTCGAGCGAGAAGTGGGGACGCTGCGACGTGGTATAGAAGGAGGCACCCGATGAATTCGCCGGACGACGACGCGCTCGCAACGATGCTGGCCGAGCTGCCCGAACCGGTGCTCGATCCGCGCGTACGCGCGGCCGTTCATCGCGAGGCACGAGCTGCGCTCACGGAGGATCGCGGCGCGCGCGTTGCCCACGTTTGGTCGACGGTGGTGCTCCCGCTGGTGCTCGTCGGCTGCGCCGTCGTGTACGCCGTCGACGCGTTCCAGTGCCTCGAGCACACCTACGTCGCGAGCGATCGATAGATCGAATCAGGCTCGAGCGGTGCTCTCGTTCGCGGCGATTCGCGGCCTGAGCTTCACGCGCATCTTCATCCCCTTCGGACGAAGCGTCGCGTGCGCTTCCGGCGTGACCGTCGCGCCCTCCGCCATTTCGACGTCCGCGCGATGCAAGATGGTCGCGAGCACCAGCGGCCCCTCCATCAATGCGAAATGGTTGCCGATGCACGTGCGAGGGCCGGAGCTGAAAGGAATGAATGCGCTCTTGTGGCGCTTCGCCTCCTCTTCCGGTTTGAAGCGGTCGGGGTCGAAGACATCCGGGTTCGGCCAAATCTCTTTTCGTCGCTGGAGCGCAAAGGGTGAGAGCAGAACAACCGTCCCTTTCGGCAGCTCGTACTTCCCGACATTCACGGTCTCGACCGCGACGCGCCCGAACATGTAGACAGGCGGATACATCCGCAGCGACTCCTTGAAGACGCGCAGCGATAGATCGAGCTTCGGCAGATCTTGCATCGTCGGGATGTGACCAATCGCGTCCACCTCGGCGCGCACCGCGCGGTAGATCGACGGGTGCTGCGCGAGCAGCATCAGCGCCCATGCGAGCCCGCTCGCGGTCGTCTCGTGCCCGGCGACGAACAGCGTGAGCACCTCGTCCCGGACCTGGCGGTCGCTCATCGCGCGGCCTTCATCGTCGCGGGCCGAGAGCAATAGGCTCAGCAAATCGTGGCGACCGCCGGCCGACGCGCGTCGCTCCGCGATCATCCGATCGACACGGTCGTCGAGCACGGCGACGGCGCGCTTCAGGTCGCGCGTGCGGGCGCTCGGCCACAGAATGGGCTTCAGCAGCTTCAGCGAAGCCTGACGCGCGAGCTTCTCCAGCCCGCCGCTCAGCCGATCCGCGAGCAAGTCGAGCCCGATCGACGCGCGAGCCTGCGCCATCAACGTGCCACTTCCAGACTCGTCGCCCGCCCATTGAAGGGCCGTCGTCAGCGCTTCACCGAGCTCGTCCGCCTCGTCGAACGTGTCGGTATCGAAGAGCGTCTTGCCGGCGATGGCCATCGTGATGCGCGTCGTCTCGCGCGACATATCGACGACTTGGCCGTCGGTCCACGTCGCGGTCGATCGCTCGGTGCACGACGTCATGTCGGCAGCGAAGCTGCCGAGGGCCGAGGTCTTGAACAGCGGCGCCATGAGCTTGCGTTGCTTGCGCCAGAGCTCCCCCTCGCTCGTGAAGAGCCCCTCACCCGCAAGCGGAAAAAGCGCGCTCCGCATGATCGGAGACTTCTGGAACGAGCTCGCGTGGGTGACGAGCACGTCGTGGACCATCTCCGGCGCATTGACGATGACGACGTCACCGAAGACGAAACCAAACCGTCCGATATCGCCGTGGTCGTCGTTGAATTGCAGAAGCCCGCGGACGCGATCTTCTCGGATCAAGCGGAGCTGGGTCGCCGCAGAGCCCAAGGAGGAAATCTCTTCCAGGCGCATGCGCGCGATCCTCGCCCGACCCTCGATCGAACACAACGCCCCCCGCGAGCGACGGATCGCACCCTACGATTCGCGCTACCATCGCGGCCGGAAACCGCGCGCATGCTCCGACCAGCGTCCCCCAGCTACAACCCAATCGTGCGCCTCGCCCGCGACATCCGGAGCGAGCTCGCCGCGCGCGGCGCCTACCCTCCGGGGCCGACCAATTTCGATCTGGAGCGCACGCGCCGCTGGACACAAGACGCCCTCCCGCTCGTGCTCTCGATGTACGAGCGATACGGTTCGATCTTCAGCATGCGCATCTTCCACACGCGCATCGTGGTGATGCTCGGCCCCGAGGCGAACCAGTTCGTCACCGTCGACCACCCGGAGAAGTTCAGCTGGCGCGAAGGCAACCTGGGTGACCTCCATCCGCTCCTCGGTGACGGTCTTCTCACGATTGACGGCGAGTACCACCGACGGTCGCGCAGGATCATGCTTCCCGCTTTCCGGCGCGAGCAGCTGTCGAACGTCGTGCACGTCATGGTGGAGGAAGCCGCGCGTGCCGTTGCGATGTTCCGCCCGGCTGATCGCGTCGACGTGTACGCCTGGGCCCGAAAGCTCACGATGCGCGTATTTCTACGTGCCCTCGCAGGGCTGAACCCCGACGAGGGCGGTAAAGGGGCGATTTTGGCGGAGCATTTCGAACGCGCGCTCGCCATTTACGGAATGGACGTGCCGCCGCGCCTGCTTCGCGGCCCTGGGACACCGTGGAGCCGAATGATGGCTTCGCGCCGCGTGCTCGACGAAATCGTCTACGAGGAGATCCGCCGCCGGCGCCGGCGGCCAGGTTCCGGCAAAATCGACATTTTGAGCCTGCTCGTGGAGGCCAAAGACGAGGACGGGAGCACGCTCTCCGACGAGGAGGTCCGCGACGAGCTGATGACACTCATGTTCGCGGGCCACGACACCTCGACCTCGACGATCGCCTTCATGCTCTACGAGCTCGCGCGCAATCCTCATGTCCTCGCGCGGATCGTCGACGAGCAAGACCGCGTCTTACGAGGCAATCCTCCGACGGCCGACCAAATCATGAAAGGCGAGCTCCGCGAGCTCGAGCAGGCGCTCGCCGAGACGCTTCGCCTCTATCCCGCCGCGTGGATCGGACCGCGCCGATCGGTCGAGGCATTCACCTTCGGCGGCCAACCAGTCCCCAAAGATGTGTACGTCTACTATTGCTCGTGGGCGAGCCACCGATTGCCGCACATCTTTCCGGATCCCGACTCGTTCAGGCCCGAACGGTTCGAGCCCGAGGCCAAAAAGAAGCTGCCGCCAGGTGCCTACGTGCCATTCGGCGGCGGCTCGCGCACCTGTATCGGGATGCGCTTCGGCCAGCTCGAGATTCAAGTCGTCCTGACGATGCTGCTGCAGCGCTTTCGGATGGAGCTCGTGCCCGGCTATCGCCTCGCCGTTCGGCAGATGCCCACGCTGAGCCCCACGCACGGAATGCCGATGACGGTCAGACCGAGAGCGGGGACTCGTCAGGTCACGTCCACTGCAGCCGAATCGGGAGCCCTACGACCCTGACACCGGACACGTCCCCCTCCCCGATCGGGCTCGGCTGAATCACGTCGACGGTGGCCGCGCCCGCGAGCTTGAGCGCCGTCTCCGAATAGACGGTCAGCCCGACATGCAGCCAGCGCTCGAGGATCGCGGGGACACCGTGGAACACGGCTTCCATCGAGCCGGATTCTTCTTTGGTCGTCTCGACCTTCACGAAGTCGAACATGCGGCTCATGATCGACAAAAGGCGCGGCGCGACGGACGCCGGCCGCGCTAGGCGCAGCGCGAACGCGTACACGCCGCCGAGATCTCGGCGGGCCTGATAGCGAGTTCGATAAAGCAGGTAGTCGTCGAGCGACATCCGCAATGCACGCGCTTCGTAGGCGATCAGCGGCGGAACGGGCAATACGTCGTACCAGCCCGAAGCGAGGAATGGCTGAAGGATGAAGTCTCGAAGCTCCGGCTCGGCGATGTCGCCGGCGAGCGCCTCGATTCCCCCTTGGAGGTTTTCATTGAAGAAGCCTCGTGTCCCCAGATAGAGGACACCCTTCACGCGAAACGGGCTCTCGCCAAACGCGAACGAGCTGCCCGGCGGGGCGAGCGTCACCGGACGGCTCCGGCGCTGGGGTCCGGCATGGTCCACGCAGCTTCGGGGGCACGCACGGCGCGGTCGCCCATCATCCAATGAATGGCGCGGTCGATCGTCCTTCCAATCGCGGGAGCAGCCGTGAGAGGCGAGAGCCGATCGACCGCGACGGTCCGTGCCGCCACCGGCAGGAATCGAAGCGCAACCCGCGGCGCGCGTAGGGCGCGCGCCGGTGCGCTGACCACGAACCGCAGGTCCGGACGCGCCGGCCGCTGCTCGAGCGCGGCGCTTGCGAGTGAGACATCCAAGAGGCCCGACCCGACCATGTTGTCGATGTCGCTCGGCCCGAGGCCTTGCACATAACGGCGAAAGAGATCGGACGCTGCAAGGAGACCGCCATACGCGACTCGATAGCGCTTCGAATAGGCGTCGAGCACCGCGGCGCTGCCGAGATCCGCCGCGCCGGAAGCGGCATCGGCGAGCGTGCGCGCCGCGAGCAATCCCATTCCGACGCCGCTCCCGTGGGAGGCGTATACCTGGCATGCCGCGTCGCCGACGAGCGCGACGCCGGAGGCGCCGAGCGTCGCATACGGCCGGCCGAGCGGGATCGCGCCGCGACCGCCATACAGACGCTCACCGAGGAACGGCGCGCGCTCGACGAATCGATCGAGGATCGCGCCGCCGTCGTCGACGCCGAGCGCCGGGATCGATCCGGTGAGCACGCCGACTTCGGAGAGGTCAGGGTGGGTAAAGAGCGTCAGCGTCGAATACCCGCCGGCAATGGCGGGGAATGCGATGTCGTCGCCAGGCTGCGCGCCGTATTGAGCCAAAAACGCTGCGAGCCCCTCCGGATCGCGGACGGAGTATTGGTATTGAGCGGCCGAGCATCGATCGACCGGATCCGGCGTGGGGCAATGGTCCGACAGCGCCGCAACGCGGGTACGAACGGCGCCGCCGAGGCCGCTCGCGTCGACGACGAGGCGCGCGCGTATCGCGAATTGCGTCGAGCCGTCCTCGAATTGGACCGTTCGCTCCCCTTCAGGCGCGACGTCCACCGATCGGACGTGACCGCGAAGCAGCGTCGCGCCCGCCGCCAATGCGCGTTCGACGAGGTGGGCGACCAGTGCGCGCATATCGATGTGCAACAACGGAACGTCCCGCATACAGACGCGGGCGCTGCCATTGGGAGCAACGAGGTGAAAGCCGCGCGAGCCGCGGTGCGCGAAGACCACCGCATTCGGCGGAACATCGAATCGTGCTTCTTCGAAGCACCAGCGCGGAACGGCGTTCACCCATCGCGCGCCGGTCGTGCCGTGATCGCGCTTGTCGACCATCACCACAGTGCGCCCGGCCTGCGCGAAGGCCAGCGCGGTCGCCGCCCCTGCGCTCCCTGCCCCCACCACGAGCACGTCGACGTCGCGAATCACGACTCATGTCACCATGCACGAAAGTCCGAGGCAAGGTCACCCAACGGGGGATGCGCCTTTTCGAGCGTTCGCGGCGCGCCGTTCAGCGCGAGATGGCTTTGATGATCCCCGCCTTGCACGCATCGTCGGGCACCGAGCCTTCGTCGAGGTTGTCGGAGGGCAGCTTCGCGAAGCTCCATTGCGTGGCGGATGCGGGGCGCCACCAGACCCTGGTCTCCACCTTCAACACGACGGCCCCTGCTCCGCTGTCTGCAATGGAGACTGCGTGTTGCTGTTTGACGATGTTTCCTCTGAACAGCGCGCTCGGCTCGACCCGCTTCGGATAACCCTCGAACGAGCGGTTCTTCACGATGGTCTTCGGATCGATTTCGTCGTCGCAGGCGGTCGCATAGGCGGATTTCAGCGAAGCCCAGAGGCGGGCAGGCTCGATGACGCCGCTCGGCGCGAGATCGGGACGCAGCGCTTGGGGTGTCAGTCCGAGGATCGAAGGCTGCGGAGGCAAGGCCGCCGTCACCCGCACCAAGGCTTCGTTTTGAAAGAGCGGGATCACTGCCGCCCGCACGGGCTCCACGTCCTCCTCGGGGACTTCGACGGCCACGTAGGCATCGCCGAGACGAACCTGCACGCGGCGAACGGTCGCCGTCCCGGCAGCGCGGCGCACCGCATCCGCGACGATCACGCGCTCCGCTTCGGTGAGCCCCGCAATCTCTCCGATGCGAGGGATGGGCGCCGGCGTGTCGTCGATTTCGGTGAGCGGAATCTCTTCGACGGAAGACTCGCTCTTGGCAACCGGCGTCGTGGGCTCCGTGGCGTACGCGACATCGTCCGGTTCCAGCACCGCCGGTCCGGTGAGCTCGTCGGCGCACCCAGCGCCGACCAATGCGGCGAGCACGAATGCCGCAGTCCGAGCGCCGGCGTCACGCGCGAGCGCGCGCAGTTGAATGGTTGGCCCAGGAATGCACGTCGAGCTCTTGCACATGACGATCAGAGCAAGAGACAGCAACGTATCGGCCAATCGAATGCGTAAGCCTGCGTGCGATGATTCGCTCGTTTGCTCGACGATTGACTACGGCTGAATCCAGAATCGCCCGCCGACTGCCAATTGGAATGTCGCAGCGGACTCGGGAGAGCTCGCGTGGCCGCCGCTCGGAAAGTCGATCGAGAGATCGCCTTGCAGCAACGGAACGCCGGCCCTCACCGTCGTGAACACGCCGAAGGGTCCGCTGAGCTTTCCGGTGAGCTCGAGCTCGAAGGTCGCGGCTACGTGCGCGCCGGTCGCGCTGACGTCTTCGACCCCCTCGAGGTTCGCGCGACGAACACCCGCCGCCCACCCCGAGCAGAGCGCAAAGCCGAGCGCGCGGGACAGCGGCTGGAAACACCCGCGTATCGAGCCTGCGTAATAGTCATAGAGAAGCGGGCGTGAGGTGCTCGGCTTTTCGTCGTGCGGCAACATCGTCACGGCCGCCTCGATCGACACCCATCGGAAGTAGGCATCGAACGCAAGCGACAGCCCTCCGGTCGCGTCGTCGAGCGTGCCGAAGTCGTAGAGCGCGGCGGCAGCAATGGCGAAGGGCGGAGGCGGCTCGTTGACGCGCGGCTCCGGCCGATAAGGCTCGACGGCCGGCAGCAACCAATAGGCAGCTCGACGGCGGCGACGCGGAGCTGGCGGCGGCGTCGTGTCGGTCGGCGGCGTCGGATTGATGTCAGGCGGGGTCGGCCCGACGTCGGGCGGCGGCGTCGGTCCAGGTTCGGGCGAGGTCGATGGAGCTGCGTCGAGCAGGATGAGGATCGTGACCGCGAGCCCTTCGCTCAGCGCTGTGCATTTCGGACCTGCGTCGTCGATCTCGCGCTCACCATCACGCGCGCCGGACAGCTTGATCGTCGCCTTGTAGCCTCCGTTCGACCGCGCGATGTCGACGACGAGCGTCACCTCGGCCGCCTTGCCCGCAGAGAGGATCTTCGCACCGGCGAGCTCCTCCACGCGTTGCACCATCGCGGCCGTGTCCGGGCAGTCTTCGGCCCCGGCCGCGCGACGGATCTCCAGCGTGCCGCGCAGCGGATCGGCCGCTGCAGGGCGCGTGTGGAAGACCGGGAGGGCTACGACGAACAGGAAAACGAAGAAGGAAGAAGGCGCCCGACGAGGCATCAGCGGATAGGTGCCGCGACGTTCAAGGCGCGGTACGAGCACCTTCGCGCGCAGCTCGGGCTTTGGCAAGCAGTCCCGGCCGCGCGAACGAAGCTGTACCGCCACCGAGCGCGCGCGCCTGCAACATGAGCCTGGTGCGGGTTCATGGTAAGGGGCCCCCGTGTCCGTACGCCTCCACATCAACATCGACCACGTCGCGACCGTACGCAACGCGCGCGGCACGAAATACCCGGACCCCCTCTATGCCGCGCACGTCTGCGAGGCGGCCGGCGCCGACGGTATCACCGCGCATCTCCGCGAGGACCGCCGGCACATTCGGGACGATGACGTCGAGCGCCTACGGGCGTCGATTACTTCTCATTTCAACCTGGAGTGCGCAGCGACCGACGAAATGCGCGCGATCGCGGAGCGCGTCGTACCCGACACCGTCACGCTCGTCCCCGAGCGCCGGCAAGAGCGCACGACCGAAGGTGGCCTCGACGTCGCGGGCCAGCGACAAGCCGTCGAGACATTCATCGCGATGTGCAAGCGCGTCGGCATCCGCGCGAGCCTCTTCATCGCCCCCGACGACGTCTCGGTGCAGCTCTCCCACGCGCTCGGCGCGGATCAAATCGAGCTGCACACCGGCGAGTACTGCCACGCGTTCGAGCCCGGCAAAGCGGCGCAACGCGACAAGGAGCTCGCCCGGCTCGTCCGCGCGACCGAGCTCGCGAGGTCGTTGGGCCTCGAGGTCGCCGCCGGCCACGGCCTCACCCGCCACAACGTCGGCCCCGTCGTGGCGATCCCCGGCGTCGCCGAGGTGAACATCGGCCACTCCGTCATCGCCGACGCGGTCTTCCTAGGCCTCAGCGAAGCCGTCCAAAAACTCCGCGCCGCCATCGAACGCCACGCGTCTCGCGCCTAGCTGGCTGCGGCGCCCGAACGAAGGCCCGAGAGGGGTCGCCAAGGGCGAACCCTCTCTCTCGGCGCGAGGAGGTTGCGGGCTCAGGCGGCGAGTTGTTCGTCGCTGGAGCGGAGGGCGGTGGCGAGGAGTTTGCGCCCGCGGTGGAGGCGGCTCATGACGGTGCCGACGGGGACGCCCATTCGGTCGGCGGCGTCGCGGTAGCTCATCTCTTGGAGGTCGACGAGCTCGACGGCTTTACGGAAAGCCTCCGGCAACTGCTCGAGCTGCTCGGTGAGCGCGGGCGTGAGCTTCGACATCGCGGGGCTACCGAACTCGGGGATCGTCCACGAGCACGGGTCCGTCGCCAGCGCGCTGAGCGCTTTGACCTCGCGACGGTTACGGCGACAGCGCGTGATGAACACGCTGAAGAGGATCTGGAAGAGCCAGGCGCGCGCGTTCGTGCCGGGGATGAAGTGCGACTCGAAGCGGATGGCGCGCTCGACGGTGTCTTGAACGACGTCTTCGGCGACCGTGGGGTTGCGCGAGAGACGAAGGGCCCGGGCGAACAGCTCCGGTGCCAGCGTCACGAGGGCCGCCCTCAGCTCGGATTGGGGAACCCGGCGAAGGCGTTTGGTCGAAGCGGGGCACGTTTCAGAGACCTCGTGATGGGCAAGCATGGGTGTCGGCGTCCTCCTGGCTTGCCGTTTCGCAAGCCTGGTGCCAGGAGCCACACTCCCGTAAGTCGTTGAAAATAGCCGCGTGTCCTAGGCCCCCACCTGTTGCCCGCGAGCCGCATCGCGTGTCCCCCCGAAGACGCGGGCTGTGTTTCGGGCGCCGCCGGGTGGCCGGCGCCCCTTACGAGTCGGGCGGCTAGGCGTCGCTCTCTTCGGCCTGGCGCATCAGGCCCGCGATGATGCCGGGGACCATCTCGCCGATCTCCCCCGCGAGGAGACCTCGGTCGCTGCCGGTGCTCTTGCTCCATTGATCGGCAGCGAGCGCGTGGACGAGAACACCGGCGCACGTCGCGCGGTCGTGGCGCATCGTGCATCCGAGCGCCGCGATGATCCCGGAGAGGACGTCGCCGGAGCCGGCCGTCGCGAGCGCGGGGTTGCCGGCCATCGCGACGAACAGGCGGCCGTCGGAGGTCGCGATGATCGTGCGCGCGCCTTTCAACACGACGGTCGCGCCTGTCAGCTGGACGGCTTCGCGTACGGCGCCGAATCGATCCTGCTCGACGTCCGCGCCGCTTCGACCGAGGAGGCGCCCGAGCTCACCGGGGTGTGGCGTCAGCACGACGCTGCCTTTCGCGCTCGCGAGATCACGCGCGCGCCCGACGAACGACGTGATGGCGTCGGCGTCGACGACCTTGAGACCGTCCCACCCGAACACGACGTGATCGATCGCCTTGCGCGCGTTGTCGTCGAGCCCGAAGCCCGGCCCGATCGCGACGACGTGACGACCTTCGAGCGAGGCATCGAGGCTCGGGCCGATCGCGTGCGGATCGATCCGCGCGGTCATGATCTCGACGACCTGTGTCTCGATCGAGCGGGCCGCCTCGGGCCACGTGCACAGCGTGACCAGCCCCGCGCCCGCGCGCATCGCAGCGCGCGCCGTCAGCTTCGCGGCGCCGAGCTTGCCCGACGAGCCCGCGATGACGAGCACGTTGCCCGCCGCGTGTTTGTGGACGTTCGCTTCGCGCGGAATGAAGAACGTGCCGACCTCGACCGGATCCAACACCTCCGCCGTGTGGCCCACCTGCTCGAGGATGCGAGCATCGGCGACGCCGAGATCGACGACGTGCACCTGCCCCGCGAGGCGCGCCCCGTCCGGCGTCAACAGGCCGATCTTGAGATGGCCGAAGGTCACGGTATGGTCGGCTCGAACGGACGTCCCGAGCGGGGAGCCGCTGTCGGCGTCGAGGCCCGACGGCACGTCGAGCGCGACGGTGCGAGCCTTCGATTCGTTGATCGCCTCGATGACGTGCGCGAGGTGTCCGGAGATCGGCCTCGTGAGGCCGGTGCCGAAGATCGCGTCGACCACGAAGTCCGCTTCGCGGAGCTCCGCGATGAGCGGATCGAGCGCTGCGTCGTCGGGAAGCTCGATGCAGGTGCCGCCGAGGTCGACGAACGCATCGTGGTTCATGCGGGCTTCACCCGTCACTTGCTCCGCGCGGCCCGTCATAATCACACCGACGTCCGCACCACGCGCGAGCAGATGGCGGGCGACGACGAAGCCGTCGCCGCCGTTGTTGCCGGTGCCGCAAACGATGAGCACCCGCGCATGCAGCGGGTAGTTCGCGGGCTGCCCGGGGGCGCGCACGTGTCGCGTTGGAAAAACGGCCCGCCGCTGCGCCGACGAAGCGCGCCGCAGGCTCGGCTCCGCCGCGATGAGCGCTGAAAGGACGTCGGCCGCGCCGCGCCCCGCGTTCTCCATCAGGACGACGCCTGGCACCTGACAATTCTCGATGGCGCACTTGTCGAACGCGCGCATCTGGCTGCGAGAGAGCACCGGAATCATGGAGCCGGGAGGTTACGGTGTTTTTCTCGCGCGCGCACGACGGCTCGGGTCCCGCCTGGGGGGTGCTTCGCTGCGCTACGCACTTGGCACCCAAGCCTGTGCGCGCCTTTTTTTCTTCGCACGCGCACGACGGCTCGGGTCCCGCCTGGGGGGTGCTTCGCTGCGCTACGCACTTGGCACCCAAGCCTGTGCGCGCCTTTTTTTTTTTCGCGCGCGCACGACGGCTCGGGTCCCGCCTGGGGGGTGCTTCGCTGCGCTACGCACTTGGCACCCAAGCCTGTGCGCGCCTTGTGGGTTGCCCTTGCGGGGACGAGGACGGGCTTGCATGCTGCCCCCCGCCGTATGGCCCCGACCTCGAAAATGATCTCGACGAACCGCGCGGTGCGCGTCGCGCTCGCCCTCGTCTTTCTGCTCGCGCTCGCCGTCGCTTGGCCGCAGGGCGAAAGCCACGCGCAGACCGAGGCACCGCGCACGCCCGTCACCGGGGAGGCGCCCGGCGACGCGCCGCCGTTCCCCCAACCCGCTGGCAAGGGCAGACGCGCCCCCGTCCCGTCGGCGCCCGTCTCCCCCGAAGAGCGGCTCAAGGTGTACGTCCTCACGTTCACCCCGGGCGATCACCCGTTCTACAAGTTCGGGCACAACGCGATTTGGATTCACGACGAGAGCTCACGCGAGCTCTACAAGCGTGACCTCGTCTACAACTACGGAATGTTCAGCTTCGGGGATCCGGCGCTGATCCCGAAGTTCTTCCTCGGCCGATTCCTGTATTGGCTCGAGCCCCATCCGCTCGCCGGCACCATCCGCGGCTATCAGCGCGAGGGCCGAGGCGTCATCGCCCAAGAGCTCGATCTCACCATGGAGCAAGAGGTCGAGCTCAAGCGCCTCCTCGAGGAGAACGCGCTCAAAGAGAACAAGTATTACAAATACGATTACTACCGCGACAACTGCTCGACGCGCGTCCGCGACATGATCGACCGCGTCACCGGCGGCAACATTCGCGCAATCACGAGCGGGCCTGCCCGACTGAATTGGCGCCAGCACACCTCGCGCCTCACGTCGGATCTCCTCAGTGAATACGTGATTCTCAATCTCGTGATGGGCGATCTCATCGACAAGCCGCGCACGGTTTGGGAAGAGTCGTTCATTCCGATGGAGTTCCAGAAGGTGCTCCGTTCGGCGAAAGTCGTCGGTGAAGACGGCGTGGAGCGTCCCCTCGTCAAAGAAGAGCGCGTCCTCGTCGAGGCGCTCAAGCCGCCGCCGCCCGATGATCCGCCGGTTCGCTGGCCCTACTCGCTCCTGTTCGGTCTGCTCTTCGGCGGGCTGTTCGCGGGCGCGGGCCGCGCAGGTATGCGAGCCGCGCCATTCCGCGCGATCTACGGCGTCGTCCTCTCGCTCGCAGGGCTCGTCTGCGGCTTCTTCGGCGTGTTTTTCCTCGCCGCTTGGGCCTTTACCGATCACGAGGTCGGCTACCGAAACGAAAACGTCCTTCTCTGCGTGCCCTGGGCATTCGGTCTCGTGGGCATGGGCATCAACGTCGCGCGCAACCGCGCCGTGTCGATCGTCCGCGCCCGTAAGCTCGTGATGCTCGCGCTCGGCTCGACCACCTTCGCATTGGTGGTGAAGGTCCTGCCCTGGTTCGATCAGGACAATTGGCTCTTTTTGCCCTTCTTCCTGCCGTTCTGGGCCGGCGCCTTCTACGGCATCGACCAGCTGTCGAAGCGCGCGCTCGCCGCGGTCGCGGCGGTCAAGGCCGACGGACCGGCAGCGAATGGCGATCAAACCTCGCCGCAGAAGAAGAAAAAGAAGCGCACCGAGGAGGAAGCGGTCGTCGCGGGTGAAGCCGCCGATACCGATCCCAAGGACACCAAAGACGCGGAAGCGCCGGTCGCACCCCCGCCCCACGAAGCGCCCCACGACCCGCCCCCGCACGGCGAGACAGCCGAGCCGGCCGCGGACGGCGGCCGCGAATAAGATCGCAATGCGTCGCGCCTCGCTCGCTCTCGTTTCGTGCGCGCTTCTCGGGTGCCCGCCAGCGGCACAGCCGGACGAGCCACAACCACGAAACACGAGCGAGGCGGGCCCGCTGGTCGAGCACGCGGCCGAGCGCGACCCGCGTCTATTCGCGGTCGCGACTGACGCAGTCCTCGAAAAGGTCACCGGTGACGCGGCGGACGAGCTCTTCCCCACGGTGAAGCGCGACGGATCGCTGATCGTCTTCCAACACGAGCAGGCAGGGGCCGACGGAGCGCCCGGCATTCGCACGTTGTATGGCTACGAGCCGGGCGCGAAGAAGCGAACGCTCTACACGCCGGAAGACCGAGCGGCGCTCCAGCCCGCGTTCCTGCCGGACGGCAAAGGCCTGGTCTTCGTCACCAACGCTCCCGGGCCGGTGTCGATCGTGAAGACCGAAGGCGTCGCGCCCAATGCGACATTTGCAATCGTCGTCGGCAGCGACCTCGCTCCCGAACTGAGCGAGCCCGCCGTGTCACCCGACGGAACGCGCATCGCATTTTCGATGCGCGACAAGAACGGAGGCCGCGCGGTCGCGGTCGTCGGCGTCGACGGCAGCCGCCTGCGTGTCGTCGGGGAAGGCCGTGCTCCGGCGTGGAGCCCGCGCGGCGATCGGCTCGCGTTCGTGCGCACCGCCGACGAATACAACCATATCTTCACGACGCCGCTCCCGGGCGCCGCGAATGACGTCATTGCGCCGGCCCAACAGCTGACCAAAGGCACCTTCGATTGCGACAGGCCCACGTTTTCGCCCAAAGGTGATCGGATCGCATTCGTGTCGAACCGCGAAGAAGGCCAAGCGCCGCGCAGCCGGACGAGCGCGCTGCACCTGTTCGTGATGAACACCGACGGCTCGGCCATCACCAAGCTAACCGACGGCACGGCCCGGTCGGCAACGCCCCAGTGGGCGGCCGACGGATGGATCTATTTCAGCTCGGACCGCGACGGGAACTTCGATCTCTATCGCGTCCGTTGATCGTCAGTTCTCGTCGACCTCGGCCGGGTCGCCGTGAAATGCCAGCGTTTGCGAAGGCTCGCGCGCCATCGTCAAATCGTGGCCCGACAAGGTCTCGGGCAATGCGATCCCCGCGACCGCCGCAATGGTCGTCGGCAGGTCGGACAGGGTGCGCTCCTGCGCGAGCGCGACCTCGCCCCGCTTCGGAATACCCGCGCCGGCCGCGACGACCCACACGTCCGCCGATTCGGGGAATTCGCGACCGTGCTCGCGAAAGCTCGCCGACCGCCCGTGGTCCGTCGTGACGAAAATCGCCGTGGGCTCGCCGCGCGCATCCCAATCGCGCGCGATTCGATCCACCTCGCCGACGAATCGATCGGCCTGGGCGAGCGCCGTCGCATACCCGTCGTAATTACCTGCATGCGCGTGCTCGTCGGTGTCACCCAGGCTCACAAAAAGAAAACGCGGGCGCGCGGCCCGCATGGTTTCGAGCGCAACGTCGATCGTGCGCTCGTCGGGGCGATAGTCGCCCCACCCCGGGCTCGGCGCGGCCTCCTCGCCGCGCTCGAGCGCCCGCCGCAGCGCCTGATCCGAGAGCCACGGCGCATCACCCTCACGGTGCGTGCGGCCGGCCGAAACGAAGGCACGACCACGCTCTGCCTGCGCGACCGCTTCGAGGCGCCACCAGGACGAAACGATCGCCACCGGGCCCTTCTCCGGCGCATCGAGGAAAACGTCGGCCATCGTCGCTTCGGGCCGTCGCTCGCAATCATTCTCCTGACACGGCGCGGGGCGGCCGGTCAGCATCTCGGTGTAGCCGGGCAGCGAAACGAAGTTCGGCCCGCTCGCGCGCATCGGCGCCCCCACACCCGGCCGGCCGAGCGCGAGCCCGCGCTCCGCGAGCGTGTGGAGGTTCGGAGTGAGAGCACGCGCCGAGCGAGGCTCGTCGGTGCGCGAGGGATCGGCGCCGTCGAAGATCTCTTGGGGACGCACGCCGTCGATCGCAATCACGATCACGTGCGCGGCCCGCGAGCCCTCGAGGTGCGCGGTCTCGGGGGGAACGAATCGGGGCACGGAACGAAGCTCGTCCGTGAGGAGCGTCGAGCAACCCAGCAGGAGCCCGAACGCCGCGAGAAAGTGCGTCGATAGCCTTCCGTGGTTCACGCCGCGCAGGTTGGGCGGTCCACGTGTCGGTTGCGTACGCGCGTGGACACGCGGTCGTGACGATTGAGCAAGATCGGATCGGGCTTCAGGCTCCGGACTTCAGGCTTCAGGCTTCCCAACCATCCGCACTCGATGCATCCGATCGTTTCACCCACACGAGCAGTGGCGCGACCCAAGGAAGATCAGACGTGACCTTGCCTTTGGTGCACGAGCCTGAAGCGCATGGCAAACAACGCGTTTACCATGCGCTTTTTGTGCTGAAGGGTCCCCATCCCCGTCGCCGCGAAACCCTCGAGCCCGGCGCGACAAGACTCAGCGATACCCTTCCGCCTGCAGCTCGAAGAGGCGTGCATACACGCCCCCCTTGTCGCGAAGCTCCTCATGCGTGCCCGCTTCGCGGATGGCTCCGTGATCGAGAACCACGATGCGGTCCGCCATTCGAACGGTGGGAAACCGATGCGAAATGAGGACCGACGTGCGGCCCCGCGTGAGCTCTCGAAAGCGCTCGAAGACGGCATGTTCCGCCTGCGCGTCGAGCGCCGCCGTCGGCTCGTCGAAGATGAGGACACGCGCGTCCTCTCGAATCATCGAGCGCGCGAGCGCGACCGCCTGCCATTGCCCACCCGAGAGCTCGACGCCCCCCTCGAACCATTTGCCGAGCTGGGTCGCGAGGCCCGACGGCAAACCTTGGACGAGTGCGGAGGCCCCACCCCGCTCGACCGCGCGTGTGAGGCGATCTTCGTCGTCGATGTGGTCGTGGCTGCCGAAACCGACGTTTTCGCGCGCGGTCATTTGAAAGCGCGCGAAGTCTTGAAACACGACGGAGAACGTCGCGCGACGTTCCTCGTCCGAAATGGTGGACAGGTCGCGCCCATCGAGCAGGACGCGCCCTTCGGTCGGGGCGTAGAGCCCCAATAGCAGCTTGATCAGGGTGGTCTTGCCGGCCCCGTTGAAGCCGACGAGGGCGAGGCTCTTCCCCGGCGGGACATCCAAATCGACGTTGCGAAGGGCCCAGGTCTCGGCCCCCGGATACCGGAATGACACGTTCTCGAGGACGAGATGGGCGGCCCGAATCGTGGGCGCGAGCGCGGCATCGGACGGGAGCGCGCGCGCATTGGCGGCCTCCCGGGCGGGCCGATCGAAGTAACCATAGAGGTTCGACAGATACATCGAGTGCTCGTGCATCCCGCCGAGGCTCGAGAGGATCGCTTCGAAGCTCTGCTGGCCCTGCCGAAACGCGGCCGCGTAAAGCGTCATTTCGCCGATGGTGATCGACCCGTAGGCAGCCGCGAGCACCATGGTGGCGTAAACGCCGTAATAGACGGCGGTCGCGACCAGCGACAGCAACGTCCCCCAACGAAACCGCCGCTTGGCGAGCCCCGTGTCCTCTTCGAGGATCCGCTGGCCGAGCGTTCGATAGCGCTCCAGCAGCACCGGACCGATGCCGAGCACTTTGATCTCTTTCGCGTAGTCGTCGCTCGCGAGGAGGCGCTCGAGGTACATCAACCGGCGGGTATCGGGGCTTCGCCAGTTGCGGAGGCGAAATGCCATTTGGGAAAAGTGCCGCTCGGCAAACGTCGCCGGAAGGCTCGCGATGGCGAGCGCCAGGCAGGCGAGCGGGCTGTAGGCGAACAAGAGCGCGGCATAGCCGCCGAGCATGAGGACGCTCTTCGCGAGGTCGAACGTCTCGGTGACGACCAAGATCGGCCGGCTCGACGCTTCGCGCCGTGCGCGCGTCAGCTGGTCGTAGAAGGTCGGATCCTCGAAGTCGGCGAGGTCGAGCGTGAGCGCCTTCGCGAGGATCTTCGCGTTGACGTCGTAGCCGAGGCGCGCACCCAGCGTTTGACGCAGCACCTGGGTGCTGCGCGTGAGCAGCACCATCGCCGCGACGAGCCCCACCTCGATGCCGATCCAGAGCTTCGCGGCGCTCGCGTCGTGCGCCGTCACGCTGTCGACGATGGCCTTACCGACCCACGCGATCGCGGGCGGAATGAAGGCCGAGGCGAGGACGAGGACGACGAGGCCGGCGACGCCGCCCGGCGATACCTCGTACGCCATGCGCGCGGCCCGCGGCAAAAGGCCGATCGCGGTCTTGAACCGCGGTAACCAAGGGCCCTGTGCCCCGTCGAGTGGAATCCCGCCCCGCGTCTGAGCGCGGCCGGCGGCTGGGTGTGCGGACATCCGCCCGTTTGATGAAGGATCGGTTCGCTTTCTGCAACCGCAGGCTGGAGTGGGAACCGCCTTGCCCGCACCCCGGGGCGAGACTACCTGAGCGACGCGAGAGCACTACCGAGGAGAACGCCATGTCGCTGCCCCGTCCGGTCTACATCGTCAGCGCGACCCGAACCCCGATCGGAGCCTTCCAGGGCTCGCTGTCGAGCGTCACCGCCCCGCACCTCGGGGCAGCATCGATCAAAGCCGCCCTCGAGCGCGCCAAGACGGCGCCGGATCAGATCGAAGAAGTCTTCATGGGCAACGTGCTCTCGGCGGGCATCGGTCAGGCCCCCGCGCGCCAGGCCGCGATTTACGCCGGCATCCCGGACAGGGTCCCCGCAACCACGGTGAGCAAGGTCTGTGGCTCGGGCCTTCAGGCTGTCATCCTCGGCACGAAAACCATCGCGCTCGGTGACGCGGAGCTCGTCCTCGCCGGCGGTATGGAGTCGATGTCGAACGTTCCGTATTACCTGCCGCAGGCTCGCAACGGCTACCGCATGGGCCACGGCAAGATCATCGACGGGATGATCCACGACGGCCTTTGGGACCCCTACGGCGACTTCCACATGGGCAGCGCCGGCGAAAAGTGCGCGAAAGAGTTCGCGTTCACCCGCGAGCAGCAGGACGAATTCGCGAAGGAGAGCTTCCGCCGCGCCGTCAGCGCGCAAAAAGAAGGGCTCTTCAAGGACGAGATCGTCGGCGTCTCTGTCCCGCAGAAGAAGGGCGATGCCATCGTCGTGACAGACGACGAAGGTCCGCCGAACGGCAAGCCGGAGAAGTTCGCCTCGCTCAGGCCCGCCTTCGCCAAGGACGGCACCATCACCGCCGCGAACGCGTCGAGCATCAACGACGGCGCGAGCGCGCTCGTCCTCGCCAGCGAAAAGGCCGTGAAGGAGCACAAGCTCGAGCCGCTCGCCCGCATCGTCGGCTACGCCGGCGCAGCCCAGGCGCCGGAGTGGTTCACGACCGCTCCCGCGAAGGCGATCGAGAACACCTCGAAGAAGCTCGGCATCGCGACGAAGGACATCGATCTGTACGAGATCAACGAGGCCTTCGCGGTCGTGACGATGGCTTGCAACAAGCTCTGCAACATCGACCCCGCGACGGTGAACGTGCGCGGCGGCGCGGTCGCCCTCGGTCACCCGATCGGCGCGAGCGGCGCGCGTATCCTCACGACGCTGCTCTTCGCCCTCAAGCACCAGAACAAGAAGCGCGGCCTCGCGACGCTCTGCATCGGCGGCGGCGAAGCGCTCGCGCTCGTCGTGGAGCGGTGATCCGCCCGACGACGGTCGCTCCCGGGGTCGAGCGCTTCGCGGCGCTCACCCCGACCCTTCCGCCCGCGACGCATACCAACAGCTACGCGCTCGGGACGCGCGACGTCGTCCTCGTCGAACCGGCCACGCCGTACGAAGACGAGCGACGCGAATGGGTCACCTGGGCGCGTGGCCTCGTTTCGCAAGGCCGGCGCCTCGTCGCGCTCTTCGCGACGCACCACCACGCGGACCACGTCGGCGGCGTCTCGTTCTTCCGCGAGGAGCTCGGTCTCGAGCTGTGGGCTCACGAGCGCATCGAAACGCTCTCGGGCCATGCGGTGTCCCGCGCGCTCGTCGACGGGGATCAAATCGTCCTCGACGGCCCCGAGCCGATGAAGCTCGACGTGCTCCACACGCCGGGCCACGCATCGGACCATCTCTGCCTCTACGACGCGGCATCGAAGACGCTCGTCGTCGGCGACATGGTCGCGAGCGTCGGCACCATTCTCATCGCGCCGGGCGACGGCGACATGCTCGAGTACCTCGCCCAGCTCGGGCGGCTCGAGAAGCTCGAGGCGAACGTCGCCCTCCCCGCGCACGGCGACCCGATCGAGGTCCCGTCGCGTTTGTTCCGCGCCTACCAAGCCCACCGCGCGATGCGCGAGGCGTGGATCCTCAAAGCCGTGGAGCAGTCCAAAGGCGGCAACCTCGACGAGCTCGTCACGATCGCCTACGCCGACACCAAACCCGAGCTACACCCGATCGCGCGGCTCAGCCTCGAAGCGCACCTGCTCAAGCTCGAGCGCGAAGGCCGAGTCCGCCGCGAAGGCGATCGCTTCGTGCCAGCGGCCTGACCTAGATCCCGGTCGAGCTGCTCCATGCCCTCGGCACCACTTCACCTTCGGGGGTGTAGTGCAGGACGTGCATGCGGACATGACGCTCGCTATGGCGCGCACACCATAGCTGCTCGCCGTTGGTCTCCTTTCGAACCTCCGCGCAATCGGGGCACAAAGGCTCGATCTCGGGGACCTTCCAAGCGGGGTTGTGGTTCTTTTCGCGAATGACCATCACCGGGCACCCGGCAAGGCGAACCACCTTGTCCGCGACCGAGCCCATGAGAAGGCGCTTGATCCCTCGGCGGCTGTGCGTCGCAATCACGATCCAATCAGCGTCGAGATGAGCCGCGAGCCAGACGATCTCGTCTGCGGGTTTACCGACCGACGTATGCACGTGCACGTGCGGTAGGCGCGCTTCGGGATTGGCCTCGTGGAAGGTCCGGAGTCGGTCGCGGCAGAACGCTGCGACCTCCTCGGCGTCGACCCCCCTGAGCTCCGGCGGTGGAAGGAACCCCGGATACACCATCAATGGCACTTGTGGCTCGGCGACGGTCACGACGTGGACCTCGCCGTCGGGATGGACCGACGCGAGCGCGACCGCACGTTCGAATACCGGAGTGCTCCCCGGGTGCAGATCGATCGCAGCCAATACGTTGAACTTCGCAGCCATGACGTGGCCTCCAACCACAGTTGGGAAGCACCACGCATGCCACAGTGACGAAGCTACGAGCCTTGTTCGTGTTTCTTCTCGCGCACGACGAGCACCTCACATCCGGCGAGGCGCACGACCTTTTCGGCGACCGAGCCGATCAAAAGACGTTTGATGCCGGTGCGACCGTGCGTGCCGAGAATGACCATGTCCGCGTTCACCCGCGTGGCGAGGTTCACGATCTTCTCCGCGGCGTCGCCCGTCTCGGTGTAGTGGCGGACCGTCGGCGCCTTGAGCGTCGGGTTCTTCTTCTTGAAGTCGGCGACGCGGCTCGTCGCGAACGCTTCGATCTTCCCTGCGCCTCCGCCGGTCAGATCGGACATGTCGAGGTCCTCCGGCGGCTTGACGTTGGCGATGTTGGGCTCCGTCACACAGATGACATGAACGTCCGCATCCATCGACGCGGCCTGCGCGAGCGCGCGCGACATGATGAGGTTGGAGCCTTTGTGAAGGTCGATCGCGACGACGACGGCCGACCGTGCTCCAGCGGAATTGGTCATGAAAAGTGCCTCTTGTTAGGGGGCCCAGCATAGGGCACATAGTGCCGGTGAGTGAAGCGCCCTGGGTCGCGGTCATCATGGGCTCGAGAAGCGACCTCGAGCATTTGTCACCCGCGATCGAACTATTGAGCGAGCTTGCGATTCCGCACGAGGTGCGGATCGTGTCGGCGCACCGGACCCCGGACTGGATGTTCGAGTTCGCCGAGTCTGCAGAGGAGCGAGGGCTCGAGGTCATCATCGCCGCGGCCGGAGGTGCAGCGCACCTGCCCGGGATGGTCGCGGCGAAGACGCTCGTTCCGGTCCTCGGTGTGCCGGTCCCGGCGACCGCGCTCGTAGGGGTCGATGCGCTGCTCTCGATCGTGCAGATGCCGAAGGGCGTGCCCGTCGGCACGCTCGCCATCGGCAAGCCGGGCGCCGCCAATGCCGCGCTCCTCGCCGCGCAGATCGTGGCGAACAAGCGGCCCGACGTTCGCGAGCGCCTGCGCCGCTGGCGTGAGGCCCGCACCGACGAAGTCCTCGCGCAGCGAGAGGTTTGAGCCGTGCCGATTCTGCCGGGTTCAACGATTGCGATTTTCGGCGGCGGGCAGCTCGGCCGCATGCTCGCAATGGCTGCTCGAGAGATGGGTTATCACCTGCGGGTCATCGATCCGGATCCGGGGTGTGCGGCTCGTTTCTCGGTGGAAGAGCACATCGTCGCCTCGTTCGACGACGTCGAAGCCGCCGCGTGGCTCGCAAAGCGATGCAACGTCGCGACGCTCGAGATCGAAAAAGTGTCGACGGATTGCCTCGACCGCGCCGCCGCGTTCGTTCCGGTCCGGCCGTCGAGCGGCGCGCTCGCGATCATTCAAGATCGCGGCGCGCAGAAGACCTTTCTGAAGAAGGCGGGCGTCCCCGTCGGCCCGTTCGAGATCGCGACCAGCGCCGAAGAGCTCGAGCGCGCGCTGGTGTCGCTCGCTGGTCCTTGTTTCGTCAAAGCGGCGCGCGGCGGTTACGACGGACGCGGCCAGGTGCAGACGCAAGCCTCGGAGGAGGCCGCCGCGGCTTGGCGCGATTTGGCAGCGGAGTCTTGTGTCGCCGAGCGCGCGCTCGATATCGAGGCCGAGCTCTCGGTCATGGTCGCGCGATCGCCCTCTGGCTCCGTCGCCGTCTATCCGCCGGCGCTCAATCACCACGAGTCGCGCGTGCTCGCGTGGTCCGTCCTACCTGCTCCAATCAGCGAGGATCTCGCCGCGCGCGCAACGGACATCGCGCGCACCATCGCGACCGCGCTCGAGATCGAAGGCTTGCTCTGCGTCGAGCTCTTCCTCGTGAAGGGCGATCTGCTGGTGAACGAGCTCGCGCCCCGACCGCACAACAGCTACCACGCGAGCGCGATCGCCTGCTCGACGAGCCAATTCGAGCAGTGCGTCCGCGCGATCTGCGACCTGCCCCTCGGCTCGACCGAGGTGCTGCGCCCCGCCGCGATTTACAACCTCCTCGGTGACGACTGGTCGGGGCAATCGCAGCCCGCGTTCGGCCGCGCGCTCGAGCTACCCGGCGTGCGACTGCACCTCTACGGCAAGTCCGTCGCACGCCCCGGCCGAAAAATGGGGCACCTCTCGGCGAGCGCCCACACCGCCATGGACGCGGTCGCGCTCGTCCGCGCTGCGAAGGCGCGGCTCAAATAATTGGCCGCGTGGACCAGCGGACTTCGCCGCGCATCCAATCCTTCGTGCCGCCCTCGTGACAGAGGATGTGCACGCCGCTCGCGCCGGTCATCTCGAAGATGACTTCCATCGAGCCGAGCACGTCTTGCCATAGGTTTTCGTCGTAGCCGGAGGCGTTCGTGTATTCGAAACACACGCTCGCGATGCCGTCGCCGCGCTCCACCGAGCCCACTTGGACCATGGGCCCGTCGGTGTAGAGCGCGAGGATCTTGTCGGCGTGCCGCGCGGCCGCCTCGGGTGATCCGAACCGCAACACGAAATGGTAAACGCCGCGCGCGTCGTGTTTGCGCGCCTCGCGGCCCAGGCGCCGGCATAGCGTGAGCCCGCCGCCGGTGACGGCGCGGACGGCGTCGTGAATGGCAGCATAAAACTGAATCGGGTACCACCCGGTGCCCGACAGATCGCGTTGCAACGTCCAGCGAATGTCCTCGTGCAGACGCGCCATGACCGCGGCCGCCTCCGCCTCGCCGCAAACGGTGTTCACGCTCGCGAGCAAACCCCGAAACGCCTGTCCTCGAATTCGAGCTCCACGCCTGAGCTCGAGGCGCGCAGCACGCGACGGCGCGTGCTCGATAGGACCATCGAGCCTGTACGTGTCACGACCGAGCATTGCACGGTACATCGGTGCCCCCAATCGCTGGCGATTGCCCCCGGGCGCCGGCGAGCCCCCCGCCCCCGGCACCCCCGACGCGCGCGCCCTTCACGCGTCGAAAAATTACTTAGGCGGGGTGATGATAACGTCCTTCGGTGGGATGAGGAAGTAGACGTCGCGCTCGTCGAGCGGCGACCCGTCTCCCCGTACCGTCAGGATTGCGCGGTAAATCTGAGGTGCGTCGGTGGCCGGAACAGTCGTGTTCTGCGGTACTGGTACGACGTCCCAGCACACGTGTTTACCCGGATAGAGCACCGGAAACGCATCGTCGTAACCGTCGCCATCGGTGTCCGCGGTGGGGTCCACGACGTCGCACTCACCGCTGCCGGAGACGTTCACCTCCAGGTAATCGATGAATTGCGTCGCATCGATCGTGTCGCCCGCGCCGTCGTCGGCGTCGGTCGCGTCGATCGTCGTATCGAGCGACTTTTCGCGCGCCAGCTGCTTGATGGCCGTCACGGTGTTCTGCACGACGGCGTTGTCGATGGCCTGGTACACGAATGGGTCACCGCTCGAGTCGACCGTACCGGATGCATTCGCGATGTCCGTGGCGACACTCTGGGCCGTCCCAGTGCCCGTTTGATCGCCCGTGCCCCAAAGCCCGACGAACTTGATCCCCGCCGCCTGCAGAGCCGCGCCTGCGCTCGCCGCCGTGAAGCTCGTGCATTCGATACCCATGCATTGCTGATTGGCGTCGGTGATCTGCACGTAGATGCGAATCGCATCGGCGCGGAAGCCGGGGCACCCGATGCCGTTGCCGGCGCAGCCCATGCCGGCGTCGTTCGGGCATAGCCCAGGGTTCGCAATGCAATGCGACGGCTGGAACGGCGCCTCGTTCTGGCCGCCCCCGATATCGGGGACGGCACCCGCCGTCGCCGCAGGATCGCTCTGCAGCGAGAGCAGATTCTCGTACGTGTTGAGCTCGTCGAAACGACCGACGCCCGTCCACACGTCCGCGATGCAGCCAAGTCCTTCGTTGGGATCTTGAATGCAATGGTTCTCGAAGCAGACGCCGGCACCGCAATCGGCGTCGAGGTTGCAAACACCGCCGTAATTCGCGCATTCGAGCTGATTCACGATCGCGGGCACGCCGCTCACCATGTTCTGCATGGCGGTGAGCTCCGCGCTCATCGACCCCGTCGTGTCGAACGCGAAGTAGACGTCGGCGAACTGAATGTTGGTTCGGAAGCGAACCGTGTCTTCCTCCGGCGTGGTCGGCTCCTCGTAGGGAACGATGAACACGAAGTCGCCGTTCGCCTGCGGGTTGTCCGAGTCGTCGGTCGGGTCGGTGCCGGCGACCTGCTCGATGAGGTCGCTGACGCCGTCGCCGTCGGTATCGACGCTCGTCGGATCCGTCCCGATCTCGTGCTCGTCCGCGTCGGAGACACCGTCGCTGTCGGAGTCTTCGTCCTGGAAATCGGGGATGTCGTCGTCGTCGGTGTCGACCGGATCCGTCCCGACGTCGTCGTCGCCCGCCTCTTGCGAGTCGCTGAAGCCGTCGTTGTCGGAGTCGTCGTCGTATCGATCGCGGATCCCGTCCCCGTCGGTGTCGGCGCCGTTCTCGTCGAAGTCGCCAATCGAGTCGCTGTCGCTGTCGAGGTCGTGATAGTCCGCGCTCCCGTCGCCGTCGCAGTCCTTCGGATCGGCCGGTGTGCCCTCTGCGTCGGGTTGGCCATCGTCGTCGCAATCGCTGCCTGCGCCGGCGATCTCGATCGCGTCTTGAACGGTGTCGCCGTCGTCGTCGCTGTCGGCGAAATCGGGTATCCCGTCGTCGTCGAAATCGTCGATGCCGTCGTCCGCATCGAGGATCCCGTTTCCGTCGGAGTCGTCGTCCAGAAAATCCGGTGTCCCGTCGTTGTCGGAGTCGACGGGCGGCGTGTCGGGATCGGTGTCGCCGGCCTCCACGGAGTCGGGGATACCGTCGCCGTCCGCGTCCTCGTCGTCGCGGTTGAGGATGCCATCGCCGTCCGCATCGCCGTCGCCTTCGTCGGCGTCGGCGATGCCGTCGCCATCCGCGTCCGCGCTCGAGGGCGGGCCACCTCCGTCACCGCCGCCGCCCGCACCCCCAGCCTCGTCGTCGGCCCCCGGCTCGCAGGCGGCCGCGATCAACAGCGTCAATGGGAGGCAATAAGCGAGATGGCGAATACGAGATAAAGCCATTAGGTACCTCCGTCGCGCCCCGGACGAACGGCAAGGACATGCCGAGATAGAAGGGTCGCATGCGACCCGCCCAACATCAAGACGTCGTCAAAGCGCCGTCAGGTCGACCGCTCGTCAGGACGATGGAGGCGTCAGCGAATGGGCTCGACGGTGCCGTCGCTCTTCACGACGAGCGCTGCGATACCCTGCTTCGCGTTGAAGAGGACCACGGCGGCCTTCTTTCCAATGAACGGAATGGGTCCACCGGTGGATGGGCCTCCGTGATCCGCGTCCTCCAACACGATACGAGGCGGCGCTCCGGCACGCTCGAGCTTCAACAAACCATTTTTCGTGCGCGATAGCGCGACGTGCGCGCCGTCGAGATCCGCCTCCACCCAGGTGGCCGATGGGGCAGGAAGCCTCGGCCGATCCGACGCGCTCGTCACCGAACCGGGGTCGTCCTCGGTCTGCTCCCCTTTGCGCGCGTCGAATACACCGTATTTGCTCTCCGCGGGCGTCGCGCCGATCGACACGACACCCCAGATCGTCGGCTGCGCCTTTCCCTCGACGAGGCGCGCCGTCTGCGCCCCGACGGGGACCGATGTCGGCGAGCAAACGACGGGCTTTTCCCCGTCCGGCTCGACCTCGCAAACATGGAGAATCCCCACCGTATCGCGATAGAGAAGCGCCGTTTTCCCTGCGCCGGTGCCGGTCATTCCCTGTAGCTGCACCGTGCCGGGGACGATCTCTTTGAAGTCGCCGGCGACGAATGGCTTGCCAGTGAGACGAGGTGGGCCTTTATCGAGAGCGCCGCCTTCGGGCCGGATCCTCGCGGCGGAGGCGGCGTCGTCGAACTGCTCGATGCGCTTCAGAAAGCTCTCTGCGGAGCAACGCTCGTTGCAATGCGCCTCGACCTCCAGGAGCTCGCGCAAGCCGGCGGTCTTCTTGTCGCCGTCGTCGACGCTTTCGTAAAACTTCGTAATGGTCGCGTCACACCGCTTCGGGTAGTCGCCGCGATCGTCACCGAGCGCCGCATCGATCGAGCGGACGCGGCTCTCCACCGGCTCGCCCTCGGCGAGCGGCTCGCCGAGCACACACGCGATGACGTCTCCCCACGCTCTCTTCGAGTCGGGCGGTGATCGCTTCTTCCACAGGTAGAAGCCGCCGCCAGCTGCGGCCGAAACGACGACCAGGGCGACGACGACGGGAAGCGCTCGCCCACGCGGAGCGGGAGGCGGAGGTGCCACGTCTTCGGGGGCGGCGATGCGTGGAAGTCGTCTCAAGGCCTGCCCCGTCCACGCGCGACGCGATCCATTTTCGAGGCGAGATTAGCAGAGCCGCGAGTCGCGGAGCGTTTTCGCAGACGTTGCTCGGACGACGACCGTGCGACACGGGCCGCCTCCACCCTGCCGCCCATGCAAGTACGTCGTCTGGATTGTTGGTCGGTCACGAAGCGCACCCCTTCCCGATCGGCACGATTCGAAAGCGTGGTGGATCTGGAGACCGCCGAGCGCGTGGGGGTCATCCTGGCCGCCGACGGACTCGGCGCGAAGGCGGCCTTCGAGCTCGCGGCGTCGGTCGCGAGCGACCGGGCGATCCGCGTCGCTGCACCCCTGTTCGTGCGGATCTCGCGCCGCGAATCCGCGGAAGCGCTCGAGCCGATGCGCGCCGCGGCGCAGGGCCTACGCGCCCGCGGTCTGCCGCCTTCGCTGGTCGGGGCGCTGATCGACGCGGACGATCGTGACGCGGACGAAACAGTGGAGCTCGTCGAGGCAGCGCGCCGCGCCGGGGTCGGCTTCGTGCTGGCGGTGCCGGCTGCTCGGCTCGAGCGAATGCCGTCACAAGCGCTCGACGCCCTGCGCGAGGTCGCGGCGCGAGGCCGCACGTTCGTCCACGTGACCGGCCTCCAATCGATCCGCGATCTGGTCGCCACCATTGCGATGGGCCTTCGCTGCGGCTCGGGTCCTGCTTTCGGCGGAATGGTGGGCGGGGCTGCACCGCCGTTCGGTGCCAATCAACGAAAGATCATCGAGCTCGCACAGGCGATGGCGGGCGTGGCGCCGCTCGGCTCGGCGTACTTGCGTCGCGAGGCGAACGAGCTGCGTCAGCTCACCGGCGCGCTCGCCGCCGAGCCCGCGACCGAAGATCTCGCGGCGCTCTGGTCCGATCTCTCGGAGCCGCTTCACGTCTGCGCGGGCGTCATGGAGCGCGCGGAAAGCCTGCGCGCACGTGCCACGTCGATGGCGCGCGCAGCCGACGAGGATCTGACGAAGCTGTGGGAAGCGGTCGCGTGCGGCCGCCCGCCTCGGTTGGAGCGGATCGAGCGCGCCGAGGTTTCCCTCCTCGAGTCCATGACGCTCCGCGAGCACGCTTTCTCCGCAGTCCGCGAGGCCCGATGCCGGGCCGCGATCGCGAAGGCCGGAACGGAGCTGCGCAGACAATCGCTTCGCGCCGCGGTCGCACAGCGCCGCGCGCGGCTCGTCGCGGTCGAGCTCGAAGCGCGCGCCCCGCAGCGAGTGCGGCATCGCGCCTCCGAAATGGCACCCCCTCCGAGCGCGTGACAGGCGACGCGCCACGCCCGATACGCAGTCGCAAAACGACGCACCCGATCGCGCGTGCGGCCACATGCCCCAGTGCGTCCGTTTCTTTCTTCGCATGAGAAGCGGGGAAGCCGCCCCGGCGAGGCGCTCGTGCGAGCCGCCCCCAGCGGAATGATTGTCGCAATGGACCGCGTGTGCTCGAAAAACTCTGCCGATGGGTGCTTCACCATCGGATCAAGACGCTCGTCATCACGGGTGTCCTGATCGTCGCGGCGCTCGCGCTCGTCCTCCACGGTGGGCAGCTCTCGAGCGGCACGGTGCGCAATACCGAGGCCGGGCGCGCGCAGGATCTCGTCACCCAGGTGACCGGGCACGCCGAGGAAGCCACCTTCGTCGCGATCTTCACGGCGAAGCGCCCGGAGCAGACGGCCGCCGACATCACGCGCGCAGCCGACGAGGCCGTCGCAGCGTTGAAGACACACCAAGAGGTAGCGAACGTCGTCACACCGACCACCGCGCCCGGCTTCCTCTCCGCCGACATGGTCAATCCGGAGATGAGGACCGTCCTCGCGTACGTCACGCTTCGCGGTGACGTCGCGCAGGCGCTGAAGGCGTACCCGGACATTCGCAAGGCGCTCCGATCGAACGACGCCGACATCACGTGCACCGGCCACGTGCCGTTCGTGCACGACATGAATCAGACATTGAAGCGCGACCTCATTCGCGCCGAGCTCATCGCGATCCCACTCGCGCTGCTCGTCTTGGTGCTCGTGTTTCGCACCCTCGTCGCCGCCGCGCTGCCCGTCGGTGTCGGCGGGCTCGCCGTGCTCGGCGGCATCGGGATCGTGCTCGGGCTCTCGCACACGACCGATATCGCGATTTACACGAAGAACGTCTGCTCGCTGATCGGGCTCGGTGTCTCGATCGATTACTCGCTGTTCCTCGTCAGTCGCTACCGCGAAGAGCTGGACCACGGCTATCCCACCAACGAAGCCATCCTCCGCGCCATGACGACGGCAGGAAGAACGATTGCCTTCTCGGGCCTCGCCGTCTGCACCGGCCTCGCGGGGCTGTTCTTCTTCGCCGGATCGTACCTTTTGCCGATGGGTATCGGCGGCGTCATCGTCGTCATGCTCGCGGTGACGTTCGCGCTGACGACGTTGCCCGCGCTTCTGTCCGTGCTCGGTCCGCGTATCTTCCTCGGCAGGGTCCATTTGAGAAGGCGGCGCAGGAGCAAGTCCGGTGCGCCCATCTCGCTGCGAATGCCCCGCTGGAGCCGCGGACTTTGGGCGCGCATTGCGCTCTACGTCATGAAGCGACCGCTCCTCGTCGGCGTGCCTACGCTGCTCGTGCTTCTCGCGATCGGCGCTCCATTCCTTCATATCCAGCTCGCCGCGGCGGACGTGCACGTGCTCGATGGTTCGATCGAGGCGCGCCGGGGCTACGAGCTTCTCAAGCGGACGTTGCCGGACCAAGCGCGAAACCGCGTCGTCGTCGCCGTCGAGTTCCCCACGTCCCCCGCCCTCACGCCGGCGCGCGTCGATGCGCTCTACGATCTCACCAAACGGCTCGAGAAGACGCCCAACGTCACCAAGGTGCAGAGCCTCTTCGGCGGCCGGGAGGGCATGTCGAAAGACGAGGTGCGTGAGCTCATCCTCGATCCTCCCGTCTACGCGCAGGGGACGATCGAAGAAGCGAAGGCACTGACGGTCGGCGATCGCGTCGTGTTGATTCACGCGCTCACCGACGCGACCTCCGATACCGAAGCTGCGCGTTCCATCGTGCGGACGCTTCGCACCGACCGCGGGGTCGCGGACGGGGCTTTCGTCGTCGGCGGCGACATCGCGCACGACGTCGACGCCACCGATTTCATTCTGTCGCGCACGCCCCACGCCGTCGCGTTCGTCGTATGCGCGACGCTCATTCTCCTGTTCCTGCTGCTACGCAGCGTGCTCCTACCCATCAAAGCCGTCCTGATGAATTTTCTGTCGATGGCGGGCTCGTTCGGCGCGCTGGTGCACATCTTCCAGGACGGCAATTTCGGTGTCCGCGAGCCGCGACCGCTGGAGCCGACCCTACCGGTCCTCTTGTTCTGCGTCCTGTTCGGCCTCTCGATGGATTACGAGGTATTGCTCCTATCGCGCATTCGCGAGGCGTACCGGAGGACGAACGACAACACCGGCTCGGTCGCCGAAGGGCTTCAGAAGACGGCGAACCTCATTACCAGCGCCGCCGCAATCATGGTCTCGGTCTTCGTCGCATTCGCCTTCGCCGACGTCGTGATGATCCAAGCGGTCGGCGTCGGCATGGCGCTCGCCGTCACGCTCGACGCCACGCTCGTGCGAACGCTCCTCGTGCCGGCGACGATGCGCCTGATGGGTGATCTCAATTGGTGGGCCCCGCAATGGCTCTGGCGAAATCATCCGCCGAAGCCCCCTCCCCCGCCGGCGACGCCAATCCGACACTCGCGGCCTACGCCCGCTGAAGGTGGGGCCTGAGCGCCCGACCATCTCACGCCGTGATCGACGGCATCGAGGGCAACACGGTCGTGCGGAACCGCCCCTGGTGGCGGTTCTCCGCGTCGGCGACGACGGCAGCGGTCACACGCGATTCCAGATCCGTGAGACGCGCCCACGACCATTGCAGACGCGGCAGGAACGCGTCGCTTCGGTAATAGCTACCAATGACGTGCAGAAAGCGGCACAGCAGCAGGAGTCGCTCGAATGCAATCTCCGGTGTTGCCGCCTCGAGGAGCAATGCGGCTTCGGCGCGCCGCGCGGCCAATTGCAAGTCCCTCCGCGCCCAGAGCCAATCTTCGTCCAGGGCCGTGAGAGCCGACCGCGCGTCTCCGCGCGCCAGCGCTTCGTCCGAGGCTTGCAGGCGGTCGATCAGGGTACGCGCGCGCTCGAGCGAACCGCCCTTCTCGGGGTGTGCCTCCACCGGCTCGAGAAGCGCGAGCAACAGCTCGAGGAACTCCAGGTCGCAGCCGCCGTATCGAGACCGTGCGGCATCGAGGTGCAGTCTTCCTGCCTCGACATCGCCCGACGAATATGCGCAGAGCACCATGAGGTGATGAAAGTGTTGCCGCCGGTCGGGCGCCAGAGCGGTTTCGTCCACATAGGTGCTCCGATGCGCGACCTCGACCCAATCGGAGAGTGATGCCGCGTGATCCATCGCGAGCAGCGCGATACGCGACCCGTCCGGGGTGTCCGTGGCCAGCGTCGAAAGAATCGCGGACTGCTCTGCGGACTGCGCAAGCTCGTCGTGAACAGCGTCGATCCGGTGAACCTTGGCGCGGCCATGTCCGCAGACCAGCTCCATGCGTCCATCCATGCGCGCGAGCGCCACATCGACGGGCGGGCTCTCGAGATGGGGCGGGCTGTCGGCATCGAGCTCGACGATAGGCCGGGAACCCGCGGGGTCGAACGCGAACAGCTTTCGGCACGCGGAATCGACAGCGACGATCGCGCACGAATGGTGCAATCTCCACACGACGCGCAGACACGCTTCGTCGGCGAGGGCGTACATCGTTCGGCGGCCGTTGGCCGTCAAATAGGTGAGCAACGTCAGCCCCCTGTCGCGCGACGTGAGCAAGCTCGGCCGCGTCCCCGTCCGGAGATCGTCGAGCACGACGCGCGACCGCTCTCTGCCGTTGTCATCCGTCGCGGCCACATACGCCTCGACTCCAGGTGATTGGACCAAAATGACGAACCCGCAACCCGATGGATGTACCGCGACAGCCTTCGTCCAGCGCGGAAATGAGACTTTGGGCAGCGGCCGTCCGTTGGCCGCAAAGACGGTCATCACCCGGCGGCCGTACTGTTGGAGCGCAAAGGCAGCCAGGCCCGTGCCCGCGATCGATACGACACTTCCGGTCCCTTCGTGTGCCCGGCCGAATTGTTGGTCATCCAAGTTCGCCACCTGGACGGTCCGCCCGCCGTCCCGCGCCAGCCAAACGTATTGACCCTCCCAGTCCAACGTCCCGCGCGCGAATTGCGCCAATGGCCGCGCCCCTTCACGCTCCAAATCGCCATAGCAGCGAAGCTCGAGATCCGGCAGCCGCAAATCCACGTATCGCATGCAGCCGAAGATCAGACGAACGCGGTCTTCGTGAACGCAGACATCGACAACGGCGGTCCCACTCGGAGCGCAAACCAGAATGGAACGCGCGAGCTCGCCCGTCCGAAGGTCGATGGCGCGAATACTGACATACGGCCTCGCATGCTCGACGCTGAGGAGAAGCTCGTGCTTCAAGCTCACGAGGCGGCCGTGCGTCGCGGCGAGCCCAGCCTGCCGTTGCCAGCCGGAATCCCGCGCGCCATCCGTCCGTGCCGCCGCCCATCGTGCTTCGGCAAACTCTCGCCCCGAGCGGGCCATGTCCGCCCATAGTGAGCGCTCCGTTTCGGTCGCCGCGGCCTGTGCCTTGGCTTCCGCGAGGACAATCGCGCGCGGGTTTCCGTAGCGAATGTCTTCCTTGAGCACGCCCACAGTCGTCCGCACCTCTCGCAGGGCGAGGACGTTTCGCTCGCAGACCTCCAGCTCGGCGCGCATCTCCTCGGAGAGGCGCGTTCGGTCGATGGTCGAAAGCATCTCCGAAGCCTTCGCGAGCTCGCTCCGCCGAATCGCCTGGTCGAGCGCGCGCAATGCGTCGGCAGCCTCTTGCCGCTTCATCTCTTCGTGCCATTTCGCCAGCACCCGCACGTGGTCTGCGGCTTCGGGCAGGTGCTGGAGCACCGCCGAATGCGGCGATAGCAGCGACCACGCTGCGGCGTCGTCGAGCTCTTGCGCCGAGAAGGCGCGAAAGGCTTCGAGCGCACGGACGATCTGCTCGTCGGACGAGTCGGGCCGAGCGACAGCGAGCCGTTCGACGATATCGAGATCGGGATTGCAGGCGCGCTCGCGGGCAATGGGCCGTTCGTCCGCGTCCAGACCGAGGTAAAGGTCCGCCCGCCGCGGCATACCGAACCACGCAGAAAGGGCGGCTCCGATGCGCTCCTCGCGTCGAAGCTCACCCTGTCGCTGCAGGAGGCCGTTGCGGAGATCGTCCAGCTCGGCGCGCAATACGAGATTGAGCGCATCGCAGTCCAGCGACTGGAGCGAGGTGAGCGCCAGCCACGGATCACCCGACGCGGCGAGCATTCGCGCGCGCACCATGGCGTCCGAGGCGTGAGCGGCCTTCTTCGTCGCGCCCCAATTCTCGATGATGGCTCGAGCGACCCGACTCGTGGGGAACCGAGCCATGAGAAGCTCTGCCTGCCGTGCGATTGCTTCACTCGGCTCATCGCAATGAGCCTCCAGCTCTCGTTCTTCACGCTCGCGCGCGACGTCGTCGACCCGCTCCACCTCGACGCGAATGCCGTGTAGCGAATTGGATCGCGGGTCCAAGCGCAACCCTCGCGCCACGTATTCACCAGCCTCCACGTGCCGCCCCGCCTCGAACGCGAGCTTCGCGAGCGACGCAATCGCCTCTGCCGACCGAAGCTCATCGGCGCCGACGAGCCAGCGCTCGACCCGAGACGCGTCTCCGAGCCGGGCGCAGGCGACGGCGGCGAGCCCACGCACCGACGCCGATTTGGACGCGACGCCGGCGATTCGCTCGGCGGCGGCACGAGCAGCGTCGTCCAACCCCAGGTGATCGACCAGCAGCTCCAGCAGCTTGACCACCGCGACGACGGCCGCGTCGCTATTTGCCACAGCAGCCTCGTATGCGGCCCTCGCCCCGTCGTAATCGAACTCCGAAAGCAGCTCGTCTCCTCGCAGCACGTGGGCCTTCCAGCCCCCGCCTCGAGCACTCGACGGGGTGCCGCGATTCGAATCACGCGCGCGCCTCGCCTGCGGAGGAGTGTGGACTTCTTCAAATCCAATATCGAGCGCGAGACGCACGATGGATCGCGCGTTTTCGCCGAGCTCCAGGACGACGGCGTGACAAGCATCGCAATCGAGGTGGCGGTGGTCGATGGATACGATGTCCTCGTCGCTGCCGGCTTTCACGATGACGAGGTCGTCGGCGAATCGCTCGATCAGCAGTGTCTGGAGCGCAGCCTTGATTCGATAACGCCGCGCGCTCTCTTTGGGCGAATACCCTTTACCGGTTGGGTTCTGATCGTGAATCAGCCGCATCAGGGTCGCGGCGTCTGGACAAGCTCGTCCCGCGAGCACTCCGTCGAGGTCCGCCCAGCTCTTCTTGTTGCAGTTTTGCCGCTCTCTATCGTCTCGCTTGCCCATGGGGTGTGCCCTCCGCCGCCGACCGCTTTGCCGGAGGAGTCACCGCGACATGGGAACCGTGGACACACGAACGACTTCTGTCGGGATTCGAAGGACCGCGGGGTGCGCCTGCACGCGCCGAAGCCGTGCGATCAGGGACACTTAGGATGCCTCGAGGGGTGGTGACCAGCGGCCGCGACCACCTCGGGGCGGCCCGTCAATCAGGGCCGACGAACACCGTCGACGGCCGCTACTCCACCGGCCAACCGCGCCACGTCCAGACGAGCGTGTCGGCCAATGTCTGCTTGAACACATTGCCGTCACAGTGGCCTGCGCCCTTCGCGAAGATATAGCGATAGTGATAGTCCTGAGCCTTGAGCGCCGCCGCGGTGCGCTGATTGGCCATGGGCCAATTGTGGTGCCCGTCCTCAGGGGCGCCGGCGCCGTTATCGTTCTCCGACACGTGCAGGAAGATGCGTAGCGGCTTTGGCTCGGTGTTCTCGATGAGCTTCAGACCGGAGTGGTACTCCCACGCCCCGAGCGGAAACATCGCCTCCTCCGCCGCGTCGTCGTCTTGTTGGTCCACGAACGTGCCCGAATAGGTAATCAGGCGGGCGAAGAGATCGGGACGGAACCAACCCATCGTAAGCACCGCGGCGCCGCCGGAGCTGCAGCCGAGCGCCGCCTTCCCTTCAGGGTTGCTCGTGAGCTTGAAGTTCGGAAAGGCCGCTTTGATTTCTGCGTTGTCGCGCACCGCGGGGAGCACCTCGGACTCGATGAATCGCGCGTAGCGGTCCGACATCGTGTCGTATTCGAGACCGCGCTCACTGCCTTTGCTGTCGCCTCCGCCGTTCTGCACTGCAATGGCCACGAACGTGGGAAGCCGGCGCGCGGGGTCGCTGGAGATCGTGAGATTGTCGAGCGCGCGGCTCACGAGGTCGAGCGGGCCCGGGCCGTCCTGAATGACGAGCAGCGGCGCTTCGTCACCGTCCTGGTAGCTCGCCGGGATGTGGACATAGACGTCGCGCGTGAACGGATGTTGGTTCTCCGGATTGAGCGTCGCGTCGTCGCCTTTGAAGATCAGACTGTCGGTCGAGCTCATCTGAAAGGAGAAGCTCATCCCTTGGGGCGCGCCGAGATCGGTGAGATCCGGATCGGTCATGTAGTCCGGTCCTACTTCGAAGTCGCCGTCACCTTCGGTATCGGTCGGAAGCGTGCTGGTTCCGCCGGAGCCACCGACACCGCCAGCACCAGTGGCCTCGCCGCCGCTGCCGCCACCCCCTGTCGTCGCCGGCGTGCCTCCGGTCGACGTGTCGTCGCCGCCGGCACCACCGCCGCCCGCCTCGGAGGAAGAGTCGCCGCAAGCCACGCTCGCGAATAGGCCGAGACCGAGCAAACCGGAAAGCAACGAATTGGGGCCTGTGCCAAGGCGAGTCGTCATGGCGCGACCCATAGCACCTCGCGGTTAGCGCGCGTCGGGTGCCGGCGGCGACATGACCGCGAGGATGTGCTGATTGCAATTTTCGGCGCAGGGCGTACCGGCTGGGCCGAAGCCGAGATCGATAGGCTCGTCGCTCATCAGCGCGACGACGATGCGTCCGTCGGGAAGCGGCGCGATATCGCGTATGCCATTGACGCCCGGTCCACCGATCGTGCGCACGGCAATCGGCTCGCCTTGGGGCCCAAGTCGAGCCAAGAGACCATCAAAGCTGCCGGCGCTCGATACCCAACCGGTCCCGAGGTTCACGCTGTCGAGCAAGGAGGCGGCAACGACCCAGCCGCCGGCGACGGGCGCAATGGATGCTGCATAAGGAGGCCAATGGCCCTGGTCTTCGTCACCTTCCCATTGAACGACGATCGGGGACTCCCAGAGGAGCTCGCCGGTATCGACTGCGCGGCTGCGCACCCATGGCTCGTCCTCGAGCGCGGGCCGAGTGCCCTCGACAAGCTGGTCCCCGACGATGCGCATCAGGGAGTCGGCCTGGGTACCTTCCTGGGACCAGAGCACGCTGCCATTGCGACGAACTTCGACGGTCGGCGGCGACGACCAACCCCTGCTGATGCGGCGGACCTGAATCCCGTTCGCGCCGCGCTCGAGCTGCCGGAGCTTCTCTCCGGGACCGAAAAATTCGAGCGAACGGACCTCGCCCTGAGGGTCCCACTCGACGAGCAGCTCGGAGCTCACGTCGTCTATACCGCCGTCATACACTTGCCCTGCGATTTCCAGGCGATTTTGAAAGTTCACGACGGCCCAGGTCGTGCCGTCAGGATCGAACGCGGCGTCGATCACGCCTATGCCCATATCGTCTGCCGGATAGTCGAGTGACCATTCGAGCTCGCCGGTGGCAGAGAGAATCGTGTGGAAGATGCTCGGGTCGTGTCCGCTCGTACCGACGACGTGAACGCCGCCATCGACGTCCACCCCGGCGAAGAGGGTCATCGTGTCGGACGCCGAACGACCGAGCTGCCGCGCCCAATGGAGCCGACCATTGGGGTCGAACTTCAACACGACAACGTCGGGCGCGGAGAGCGTGAAGCAGTCGATGGAAGCGCCGCCGTCGAACGGGGCTGCGACGACGATCGACCCGTCGGGCGCGACAGCAACGTCGAAGGCTCCGTCTCCGGTCCCCGCGAGGCCGAGCGGACGCATCCACGCGCCGTCGCCAAACACCCGGTCGTCGAGCTCGCACGCCGGCTCGATGGGCGGGTCCTCGTGGCTCGGCTCATCCTCGAGCGACGACCGAGCGCCGCACGCAACGAGCATCGAACCGAGGACGAGCACGTACGGCAGTCGCATGGCCTACGAGGCTAGCGGGGCACGCGCGCGCTCGAGGCTCACAAAGCATGAAACCCGGCACATCAGGCCGGGTTTTCAGGGAGGTGAGGACGGGATTCGAACCCGCGTATAACGGTTTTGCAAACCGTTGCCTAACCACTTGGCTACCTCACCGCGCTCCGGAGCTAATCCCAGAGATGCCGCGATTTGTCAACGGTTCGTGTGACGATCTCGTCGTTCACGGCCATCTCTCGGACCAGGACGGCGCCCGAGCCTGCTCCTGACGCGTCCCGGGGGCGCCGGGGCCAAAAACGAGGAATGTCGCGTCCGAAACGACTCACGGTGTACCTTTCGGGGACCCCGCATGTACGTCGTCTCCATCTCCAGCCAAAAAGGCGGCGTCGGAAAGACGACGATCGCCTTGAACCTCGGGCTCGCGCTCGCACGCGCGGGCACACGGACGCTGCTCACCGAGTTCGATGCGCAGGGCAGCTTGGGCCTGTCCCTCGGCCTCGCCGATCGCGCGCGCGCAGGCATCGCGGAGGTGCTCACCGGCGCCGAAACGGTGGAAAATGTCCTGCAGAAGACGCGCGAGCCCGGGCTGAGCGTGCTCAGCGTCGGGCGCGTCGATCCGACGACGGTCGCAGGCTTCGAGGACGCGCTGACCCGACCGGGTGCGATCGGGACGCTGCTCGAGTCGGCGCGCGCCGCGGGGTACGAGCTCACGCTCGTCGACTGCCCCGCGGGTCTCGGCAAGGTAACGACGCGAGCTCTCGAGAGCGCGACGCACGCGCTGAGCCCGCTTCAGGCCGAGCCGCTCGCGCTGCGCAGCGTGGGTCAGATCCTCGCGCTGGTCGATCGCATCCGCGCGACGAAGAACCCCCGACTCGAGCTCCTCGGGTTCGTCCTGTCGATGTTCGATCGCAAGGTCGCAGCGTCGCTCGACGTCGCCGAGACGCTGTGGACGAAGTTTCCGACGGGGGTGGTGCTCGACGCCATCATCCCGCGCGACGAAGTGTTCCTGGAGGCGTCGCTGCGCGGTGCGCCGCTCTCCTTGATGCAGAAGAATCCGCCGCCGCTCGCGCGCCGGTTCGATCAGCTCGCGAGCGACATCCTCGATCGACTCTCGCCCAAGAAGGCCCCCGCCGACGATGACGCGCCGATCCCGCTCCTCGTTTGATCTGCGTGATGCGCTGACGACGGCAGAGGCGCTCTCGCCGAAGCCGCCGCAGGTGCAGACCACTTCGGAGTACGAAGGGGTTCCGCTCGTCGCGTTCGGCGGGTCGGAGATCCCACCGTCCTTCGTGCCGACGGAGCGCGTCGTCCCGGCGGCGCCGCAGCCGAAGCCCGCGCTCGGGCCCGCGCCGGATGTGATGGCGGTGTCAGGGATGACACCGCGCTTGAGCACACTCATGGATTGGCTTCGCACCGATCCCGAGATCACGCGGGTGATCGTCGTCGACGACGAGGGCTTGCCGCTCATCGGCTCGACCGTCGGCGATCTCTCGGATGCCGAATCGCTGCTCGCCGCAACGGGCAGCGTCGCCTCCGCGATGAAGAAGCTCGCGCTCGCCACGCCGGGCGCGCTCTCGCGCGACTTCGAAGGCCACGTCGGCGACGGTCCCGTCCTCCAGCTCGTCGGTTTGAGCGCGGGCACGCGCGGGTTCGTCGTCGGCATCTCACGGCGGCGCCCGCTCGGACAACGCGACGTCGAAGCCGTTCGTGCTGCGTTCGCGCGCGCTCTCTCCGGTGCGGTCGTAGCGGGGGCGCCGGTCGGCGGCCGCCCGGGAACAGGCCGCTCGGGGGAGACCTGATGGAGGACTCGCCCACCATGGCGTCGGAGAGCTCGATGGTGCTCGACGGCCTCGCGGTCGGGGTGGACCACCTCGAATCGATCGTCGTTTTCCTTCTGACGGTTGCGCAGCCGTACGCCTCGTGGACGGCGCCCGGCCAAGAGCTGCGACCCGCGCTCGTCGCGGAGCGCATGCGGCAGACCTACCTCGCGGCGGAGGACGCGCTCCGCGTCGTCGACGGCGACGCGTCGCCTCGCTCGGGGCACCCCGGCCTCATGCTCGAGTCATCGACGCACCTCGTGATGATCCATCGCGTGCGGTCGTTCGGTGTCGCGGCCTTCTTCTCGCGCGAGGCACCGCTCGGCTTCGCGCGCATGGCCACTCGGCAGATTGTCTCGACCCTCGAGCAAGACCTGCCCTACCCGCGCGAAAACCACGTCGCCCTCCCAGCCCCCCTCGCGACCGGCAGCTCGCCGAGGCCGACGACGCCCTCGAGCGTGCCTTCTCCCGCCGCGCTCGATTTCGACGAGCCCGCGCCCGACACCACGCCGCCTCGCTCCATCATCGGCGATCGCGTCCGCGCCGTCGTCTCGCACCTCGAGGCCATCGCGCCCGATCCGCACATCGTCCGCATGCGCCTCGCGCTGCGCACCGGCCTCGGGCTGGAAGCGCTCGTACAGCCCGATCAGCTCAACAGCGACGCCTTGCTGCTCATCGAGACCGCCGCGGAGGACATCCTCGGCCTCGATCGCGGCAAGCTCACGGAGGTCGCGCATCCATGATGAACCTGGGCACGATCCTGCGGCCGGTGACGGGCGCAGGGCTGCTTGCGGTCAGCGATCAGATCGTCGTCGGCGCCACCCATCACGAGTCGGTGCTGCTCGATCAAGCGGTGTCCGACGCCCTCGGCAGCGAGAGCTGGGCCGTGCGGCGGCAGGCTGCATTCGACGCGAGCTTCGCGCTCATCGGCGCCATTACGAAGCGACTCGGTATCGAAGGCGACCGCGAAATCATCGATCTGGCCACCGAGCTCTTTGCAACGCTCGGCCTCGGCCAGCTGCGATTCGACATCTCCGCGACCGGCGGTGAGGTCATTGGATCCGATTTGCTCTTCGGCGGCGGTTACGTCGAACGGCAGAGCCCCGGGCGCGGCGCGCGATTGCGTCACCATTCCGATGCCTTCGCGGCCGGCTTCGCCGCAGCGGCGGCATCCATTGCGTATCCCTCGGATTGGGGATCTTTCGAGGCGGACGAAACCCGCTGCGTCGCGAAGAACGACAGCCTGTGTTTGTTCTCGCTATCGCGCAGACCCCTCACCTTCCAACCCGGCGAAGGCCTCTCGCGCGGCGACGCCGAGCAGCTCATCGGCCCCGACGCCACCCCCGAATCGGATCCCATTCCGGTTGGTCAAACCACGCGCGACATCATCTCCTCGTGCGTCGCGAGCGACCGCGGCATCATTCGTATCTCCGAATGCCGATTCGCACTCATGCCGGCGGCGTATCGGTCGCAGCTCACCTTCGACACGATGCATTTGCTCGAAAAGCGCTCCCCTTCCGCCGGCAACACCTGGGGTCCGAACGGCAATGCGGCGGTAAAAGCCGCGCCCGCGCGCCTCGGCGCCATCTTCATGGACCTCGCGCGCGAGGCGAATCGAGCCGGAATGTTCCATATCGTCGGCAGCCTCTTCGAATGTGCCCCACTCCGCGATGCATTCGGCGACCCGCCCGTCGACCCCCACGAGCGCGTCGAACAGCTCGTCAGCATTGCAGGCGCCCTCGGCTGGGGCCCCCTCTCCGTGCTCGAGTTCTCTCCCGGCTCACGCCTGGTCCTAGGCGCGACCATTACACCGGAAGCCGTCTATTACGCCGCCCGCCACGGAGGAACCCCGCAATCGCGATTGCCGGGATTGCAGGGCCTCGGCGAAGCGCTTTATCTGCTGGCCAATGACGTCGACTGGGACGAAATGGCGATTGACACCGAGCTCTACCGACGAATTGCTCTCGATGGGCCGGATTTGGCCGTCGAAGAGACACGGAGCATTTTGAGCGGCGATCGGGAGTGTGAGATTGTCGTGACGAAGCGGTCGTAATTCCCGCCGAACCACACGGGCTCGCGACCGTCGTTCGGTCGGTTCAACGGCACCAGCGTCATCACCTCACCGAACGTCTCGCTGCGCGCAAAAGTGTCCGTCGCGCGACGGGACGTGCGGTTCGAGCTGCGCAACGTCGCTGCGTGGACTACCCTGAAGGCTCACGACACGTTCCTGGCCGCTCGGCACGTCGCGCCTCTTCCCGAGGAGGTGACCGATTCGAAGACTAGGCGACGCTTCGTGCGTCGTACGGCCAGGGCGCTCCGATGCGCTCACCAATCGGCGCCACTGGACCCGCGAGCGAAACACTCGCCGGGCGGCACGCGTCCGCGAAACGCGCGAGGAGTCACGATGCGAAACCGCCTCTACGTCGGAAACCTCTCCAGCGCGACGACACAAGCCAAGCTGGAGCACATCTTCTCCGAGATCGGTCAGGTCACGGAGGTCGTCGTCCCGCTCGATCGAGCTACCGGCAACACACGTGGCTTCGCCTTCGTGATGATGAGCACCACGGACGGTGCCGTCGCCGCGATCGAGCAGCTCCACGGCACGACGCTCGATGGTCAGGTCATCAAAGTGCGAGAAGCCGAGGAGCGCCGCCCCAGCCCTCCCGGGGCACGCCGACCGCGGGGATCGTGATGGAAGCCCAATGCTCGGTCTGCGGTGGTGACGGACGGATCTCGAACTCGTTCGGGAACCAGACAACCTGCCCGGGGTGCCGCGGCAGCGGCCGCCGCCAAGAAGGGTCGCTGATGCGCGACGTCACCAAAACCAAGCCGTCGCACTACGCACCCCAACGCGCCGCCGCGTCCGCGCCGGTCATCGACGTGCCGACGACCGCCGAGGGCATGAAGCTCGCGAAGGAGGTCGGCGAGGCCTCCAATCTCTCGACCGAAGCGAAAGCCAAACTGATTCGCTCCATCGTCGACTACGAGGCCACTCACGGCCAATGTTCGCTCACGTTCTCTCGAAAGCTTCGCAAGGCCATTCGCCCGGCGTCGAGTTGAACCGCGCTCTGACGTGAATGGGCAATCGTCTTAACGAGAGACGGTAGGCGCCGGGGCCAATAGGCAGACGGCAGCCTCCGCGATGCGGAGGGGCCGTCGGTTTCAGTCGCTCGCTGCGATCTGCGGTCACTCGGCGCGTGGAGTGGCTGCCGAGCGCCGGCGCGGCACGCGAGCCGCTCGGGGTCCGGGCGTCGGGTGTCGGGCGGTTCCCGAGCGAGGGTGCGAACGATTCGGGGAGGTTTGCAGTATCCACCCGCTATTCATTCGCGATTGCACGCGATGGTGCCGCGGGCCCCGACCAGCGATCAACCATTTAACGCCACTCCCGGTTCAGCCGAGCCCCCGTTCCCGAAGAAAGGGCGAACCATTGCGTGGGGGATACTGCAACTCCTGCCGATTCGTTCGCAGCAGCGCCGGGGCGGGTGCGCATAGCGGCGGCGTGAGTTGGCGGCGGCGCGGCTCTGCGGCGAGTCGGCGGCGCGGGTTTGCGGGGGCGCGAGTTTGCGGCGCGGGTTTGCGGAGGCGCGAGTTTGCGGCGCGGGTTGGGGCGGCGCGAGTCGGCGCGCCGAGACAGCGCGTATCGGCGGGACGAAAAGGGACGGGACGAAGAGGGCGTGCGGCCCCGGCCCGCGCGAACAATTCAAGGAGGGTTGCAGTATCCCCCAGCCATTCAATCGCGCGTTGCGCGATAGACCAACGGCCCGCCGCCCAGCGATCAGCGACTTACGGCCACTCGCTAGATTTGGTGATGCAAATGACCCCGTAAGCGCGAACAATTCCCCAATAGATGGTGCAACCTATACGCATTCGTTCGGCTCCGGCGGCACACCTTGGCCCCCCGTCCGGCCGCAGTCGCAGCCGCACGCGCGGCCACTGCCGCGACTTCGGCCATGCTCACGCTCCGGTACCCTTTAGTGCCCCTTGCCGACTGCTGAGTCCGGCCCATGCCATACGCAAACGGAGAAGCCACCCGCGAAACGATCGAAACGAAACGACCCCCTCCGCCGAAGCGAAGGGAGGCCATATTGCAGCTATCCAGCGATGAAAGTCACTCAGCGCAGACGCCGACGGTGCAGATGCACTCAAGGAGATCTTGGATGATTGCCGCCGACTCCGCGCAGGGGTCGTTGAAGCCCGCGCCATTGAACGCTTCTTGACAAGAGTCGCAGAAATCCCCACCGGGATCGTCCTCGCACGCCTGCCATTCGACCTGGCAACTGCCACCGGCCTGCACCTCCTGCCCAAAGCAGGTCACGCACGCGGACTCCGCGGGCAGCAGCTGGCAGAGGTTGTCGCCGCAAGCGCCCGCGAGTGGCGCGTCCGTCGTACAGGTGCCCTGATCGCAGATCTCCTCGGCACCGCAATCGTCCGAAGTGATGCATTGGACGCAGTTGCCCGCCCCGTCACAGATGTTGGTGCCTTGGCAGAGCTGCCCCTCGGGCAGCGGAATGGAGGCACAAAACCCATTCTCACAGCTCGCCCCAAAACACTCGACTCCAGGATCCGGGCAATCACTGAAATCATCACACTCCGAACCCATACCGCCGGCGCCGCCATTACCATTCGGAACGCCGCCGATACCGCCCGAGCCGCCGTCGCTGGGGCTGCCGCCGTTGTTGGTGACGTTGCCCTCGCCGCCCGAACCGCCGGTGCCGCCGCTGCCGCCGTCGGACGTGTCGTTGTCGACGATGACGCAAGCGCCCGAACCGACCATCAAAGCCGCCAATAAAGCACTGACCAACCTACGTTCCATCGAGTCCTCCTGATGCGCGGAGCGTTCGCCTCCCGGCCCCCCGCCCCGCAAGAAACGTCACAAGTCACTCCCGAAAAGCACGCTACGCGCCAACCCCCCGCAATCTTCCGTGCGCAGCACGGCTACCGCTGTCGGCGGCAGGAATCCCCCGGGCAAGAGGCCTTTTTATCGTCAACGCTACGGGTAGCGCAACGTTGCGCATCCCCCCGACGCGGCGCTTGTCCGCGCCGCGCACGCCCCTATCCTCCCACCCCATGGTCGACATCGTCCTCAAAGGTCCGGGCAAAAACGCCCTCGGTACGCCCGTCATGCAGCAGGCTCTGGAAGACTTTCGCGCGGCGCGCGGGGAGCCGGTGCTCCTGCGCGGCGACGGCGACACGTTCTCCGCCGGGCTCAACCTGAAAGAGATCGCGATGCTGGACCCGGACGGCCTCACCAAGTTCCTGAGCCTGTTCGACGAGCTGGTCGTCCAGATACTCACGCACGATGCACCGGTCGTCGCTTGCGTGAACGGGCACGCGATCGCGGGCGGGTGCGTCCTCATGCTCGCGTGCGATCTGCGTGTCGCCGCCGCGAAGCCCTCCTCGCGCATCGGGCTGAACGAGGTCGCGATCGGGCTCGTGTTCCCGCCGCGCGTCTTGAGGCTCGCAGAGTCGCGCCTGGCGCCGTCTCATCTATCGCGCGTCTTGTTGGAGGCGGGCCTCTACTCACCGGCGGAGTCGTACCGGCTCGGGCTCGTCCACGAGGTCGCCGACGATGCCGAAGCCGCCTCGCGCGCCCTCCTCGCGAAGCTCGCGGAGTCGCCGCGCCACGCCTACGTCGAGACGAAGCGCGAGCTGAACCGCCCGTCGGTCGAGCTGTCGGAGCGCGAGGTGGCGGCCTTCCGCGAGCGCGTCCTGCCCATGTGGACGTCGCCCGACCTGCGCCAGACCATTGCCATGGCGCTCATGAAACGAGCCTGAGTCGAGGCAGGCACGACACGGTGGATCGAGCGCGCGATCGCGTCCGATCCGCCGCACCGACATTGACGCCCCCGCCTCGCCGGGGGACGTCTTTTTTTGCATCGCATGGCCACCACGACGACCGGAAAACCCGCGCCCATTCAGCATGCATTCGACTTCAAGCTGAGGCGTTTCCTCAACTGGTTCCCGATGGGGCTCACGTACGCGTTCCTCTACATGGGGCGCTACAACCTCACGGTCGCGCAGACGTCGCTCGGCAAGACGCAGCTGATGACGAAGGAAGACTTCGGTCTGATCTTCGGCGCGGGGACGGTCGTGTACGCGCTCGCGTTCCTCTTCAACGGGCCGTTCATCGATCGGATCGGCGGCAAGCGCGGGATGCTCATCGCATCGTTCGGCGCCGCCGCCGCGAACATCGGGATGGGCCTCTACCTGAAGAGCCTGCTCGCCTCTGGCGCGACCGATTCGTCGATCACGCTCATGTTCAGCATCCTCTACGGCGCGAACATGTATTTCCAGAGCTTCGGCGCCGTCTCGATCGTGAAGGTCAATGCGCATTGGTTCCACGTGACCGAGCGCGGCGGCTTCTCCGGGATCTTCGGCACGATGATCTCGAGCGGCATCTTCCTCGCATTCACGGTGAACAACTGGCTGCTGTCGCTCGCGGAAAAGCGCTGGGGCGATCGCATGCAATGGGTCGTGTTCGTCGCGCCCGCGCTACTCCTGCTCACGGCGTTCGTCGTCGAGATCTTCCTGCTCCGCGACAAACCGAGCCAAGCCGGCCTCAAGGACTTCGACACCGGCGACGCGTCGAGCGCCGACAAAGACGACAAACCGATCCCGGCGCTCGAGCTCTACAGGCGGCTCTTCACGCACCCGATCATTCTCACCGTCGCATTCATCGAGCTGTGCACGGGCGTCCTACGCAATGGCGTCATGCATTGGTTTCCGATCTACGCGAAAGAGGTCTGGGTCCTGCCGAAGGACCATTACCTCATGGACGGGTCGTGGGACCGCCTGTGGCTCATCCTCGCAATGTTCGTCGTCGCGGCGATCTCGTTCGCCATTGCGACGTTCAGCCGCGGAACGAAGCGGGTGTATCTCTATTCGTTCGGCGCGCTCGCCTTCCTCGCGCCGTTCCTCCAGGGCGGCTGGGGCGGCATCTTGATGGTGTCCGGCGTCATCGGCGGCAACGTCGCCGGCTGGGTGAGTGACCTCTTCTTCCAAAGCCGTCGCGGCCCGACGGCCGCCGGGCTTTATGCTGTTCTCACCCTGTGTGCCGTGGGCATGATCTTCGCAATCGGCCAGCCGGGCACGGTGGTCGACCGCGTCTCGCCGCCCGTCAAAGACAAGCCGATGCCCGCCGACGACCAGACCGTCTTGAAGGGCGACAAGATCCTTTCCATCGCCGGTAAAGACGTCTCGAAATGGTCGGAGGTCCGCGACGCTGTCGCCTGTTGGCAGCCGGAATGCAAAGAGTCGGGCTGGGACAAGGATGCATGCACTTGCTCGTCGAAGCTCGACCCCACGCCCGCGCAGGAGACGAAAGGTATCCCCGCGAAGGTGGAGCGCGGTGGCAAAGAGCTCGAGCTGACACTCGTCGATCCGAAGCCGGTCATGCGCGCCGGTGACAAACGACTTCTCAACGCGAGCCCGGTCCTGCCGTTCAGCCCGTACATCCTCGGCGCCATCGTGTTCCTCATCAGCCTGTGCGTCATCGGGACGCACGGTGTGCTCTCCGGCACGGCGACGATGGACTTCGGTGGACGCAAAGGCGCGGCGACCGCGGTCGGCATGATCGACGGTTTCGTGTACCTCGGCACCGCGATTCAGAGCCTCTCCCTCGGGTTCATTACATCGAAAAATTGGGGCTGGTGGCCGTGGTTCCTCGTGCCGTTCGCGATCATCGGAACCCTGCTCTGTTTCCGAATCTGGAACGCGCGCGTCGGAAAAGGCGGCCATTGATGTGAGCAGCCGGCGTTCGAGCGCTACGCTACGCGGGCGATGAGGCTCGAGAGCGCAGCGGCCGACGCCGGTTCGGAATACGGCGTCGTCCATCTCGCGAACGAGCTCGGCGCGCGGCCCTTCCTGCTGTTCGTGATGCTGGTCGGCGTGGCGCTCACCTCGAGCGTGGCGCTGTTCTTCACGCTGCGATGGTCGGCCGTTCACGCGCGCGGCGTGTGGCGCTTCGCCGTCACGAAATGGCGACGCCTCGCGAGGCGACCTCTGATTCAACGCGCCGAGGTGAAGTTTCCGACGGTGTGGCGCTTCATGCGGACGCTGACGGCGACGGAGTATTTCGTCGTCCACGCCGCGATCGGGTTCGTCGTTGCGCTCTCGTGCGTGGGGTTTCTCGCGATTGCCGACGAGGTCGTCGAGGAGGACACCGCGGTGCGCGTGGACCTCGAGCTCGCCGCATCGCTCCACCGATCTGCCAGCCCCGCGACGGTGCGCTTCTTCCGTATCTTCACGTTCCTCGGAGGTGGAATCGGGATCGCGATCGTCGGCGTGGCCGTCGGCATCTTGCTCCTTCGCAGAGGCAGAAACCTGCTCGCCGCCGGGTGGGCAATCGCCCTCTTGGGGGTGGGCGCATTGAACGCCGCGCTGAAAGCCGCGTTCGCGCGGCCGCGTCCGAGCTTCGACAATCCGTGGGTGACCCCGAATGGTTGGAGCTTCCCCAGCGGGCACTCGATGGGCACCTGGGTCGCAGCCGGGATGCTCGCGTACTTGTGGATCATCCTGCGGCCGCGCAACCCGAGCGTCCCGCGCCTAGGTACACCCATGCCGACGATGGCCCAATGGGTCGTCGTTTGCTGCGCGATCGCCTTCAGCGTGGCGATGGGCTTCAGCCGCCTGCTGCTCGGCGCCCACTATTTGACCGACGTCATCGGCGGGTTCGCGGCCGGCACCGTCTGGCTGGGGGCATGCATTTCGGGCATCGAGGTCGCACGACGGAGGCCCCTTCTTCCGAAACAAGGGTGATAGCCTTGGCGGATGCTTCGTCACGGCTTCGTTTCGGTCCTCTCACTGTGCTGTTTCGCGAGCGTGCTCGTCGCCTGTGGAGACGACAGCCCGGACGACTCGCCGACGGGCAACACGACTTCGAACAACACGTGCGACCTCTCGACGCTCGTCTTCGAGACCGGTGACGACACGGGTCACGCCGATCCATTCGGCGCGAAGGCCGCCGGACAGGCGCGCGCCGGGCGCATTCAAGCGTCGCAGGTCCAGCCCGCGCACGGCCGTCAAGGCGTGCACGACGGCGACTTCGTCCTCGTCAACGACAAGATCGCCATCGTCATCGAGGACAAAGGTCTAAGCGACGGTTATGGCCGATTCGGCGGCGACATCTTGGCCGTCGACCGCGTGGGTGAAGACGGCAAGCCCCTCGGTCTGTCGAAGTTCAACGAGACGCTGCAGCTGACGTCGCTCTACATGATCGATCCGTCGAGCGTCACGGTGATCAACGACGGCTCCAACGGCGAAGCCGCCGTCATCCGCTCGACCGGAACGCTCACGGCATTGCCGTTCTTGTACGAGACCTTCGGCGCCGCGTTCCCGCAGCAATATGCGAATTTGACGGCAGCCTACGATTACGTGCTCGAGCCCGGCTCGGAGAAGCTGCTCGTCCGCTTCGGTCTCATCAACACCACCGACTACGACATCGATACGGGCCTCAACTTCGAGGGCTCGTGGAACCTTCTCGGCTTCTTCCAAGGCAGCTTCAGCAAGCTGTTCCTACCCGGCCGCGGATTCGGTGAAGCCGACGGCAGCCCCGAATACGTCGGCTTCGAGAACGATACGCTCCCATTTGCCTATCAAGGCCCCGGCGCTACACCGCTCGATTTCGGCGGCATCGACATCAGCGGTTTCCAGGTGTTCTCCGGCCAAGGAATGGTCGCGACGCCGTGCAATGTGACGTGGGTCGACGATCACGAGGTCATCGTCGGCGAGCCCGGCGGCGGTGTCGATCGCCTCGGCGAGGTCGTGCGCCGCGTGAATGGAGACGAAGCTTGGCGCGAGATCTCGGGCGTCGTCACCGACAGCACAGGCGCGCCGGTCGGCGGCGCCCACGTGCACGCGATTGGTCCCGACGGCGAATACCTCACCCGCACGACGAGCGGTGACGACGGCAAGTACGTCCTCCACGTTCCGAAAGAGGCGGTCACCGTCGTCCCGCAGAAGCGTGGTTATCCCGCGAGCGACGGCTTCCCGGTGGAGGCGGGGGCGAACGGCGCGGACATCGACTTTGCGCCGAACGGGTTCATCGACGTCGTCGCGACCGAAGACGGGACGGGCCTTCCGCTCCCGGTTCGTATTCAGGTCATCCCGGAGGAAGCGCTCGAGCCGACGCCCGCGTCTTATGGTGATCCGGACGAGGATCGCGGCCGCCTCTGGCAAGAGTTCGCCGTCGACGGGCTCGCGAAGCTCGCCGTCCCGCCGGGCAATCACCGCGTCATCGTTTCACGCGGATACGAATGGGAGCTTCTCGACAATACGGTGGAGGTCACCGCCGGCGAGACGGTGCAAATCACGGCGTCGCTCCTTCACTCGGTCGACACGACCGGCGCGATGAGCGCCGACTTCCACATTCACTCGATGTATTCCGCGGACTCGAGCGATCCGGTCGTCCACAAAGTCAAAAGTGCGCTCGCCGACGGTCTCGATGCACCCGTGTCGAGCGAGCACGAATGGATCATCAGCTTCCAACCGATCATCGAAATGCTGGGCGCCGAGCATTGGGCCTTCGGCCTCCCGTCGGAGGAGCTGACGACGTTCGCCTGGGGCCACTTCGGCGTCGTACCGATCAATCCGCGCCCCGAGCTCGTGAACAACGGCGCGATCGATTGGCTCGGCAAGAGCTCCAAAGACATCTTCGACGAGGTCCACGCCCTGCCGGAGAGCCCGGCGCTGATCGTCAATCACCCGAGCGGCGACTCGGCGTTCAGCTCGTATTTCACCAAGGTCCAGCTCGACCGCGAGACCGGCTCGAGCGACCACGAGCTCTGGACGGAGAACTTCGACGCCATCGAGGTCTTCAACGACTCCGATTTCGAGTCGAACCGAAACGCGTCGGTCGCCGATTGGTTCGCCCTGCTCAATGCGGGAAAGACGTTCTTCGCCGTCGGGAGCTCGGATAGCCATGCCGTGCGAACGTCCCCGGTCGGCTATCCGCGAACGTTCATGTTCCTCGGCTACGACGATCCGGAGCTGGGCAAAGCGGAAGACGTGCGCGACGCGATCCTCCAGGGAAATATGACTATCGGCGGCGGCCTCTTCATGACGGTCGAAGGGCCGGATGCTTCCGGCCCCGGCACCATCCTGCCGCGCACGGGCGACACGGCGGACTTCACCGTTACCGTGCGATGTCCCAGCTGGGTGACGGCCGATACGCTGGAGATCATCGTGAACGGTGAGACGGTCGCGACCGAGCCGCTCGAGCCCGTCGGCGCAGGACCGGCGAAAGAGTTCGTCAATGCGGTGACCGTGCCGCTGCCCGACAAGCCGACCGCCTGGGTCGTGTTCCACGCGAAGGGCCCGGGCGATCTCGATCCGGTTCACCCGGGGCGAAAGCCGTTCGCCGTCTCGAACCCGGTCATGTTCCAGCGCTGATCAGAACCGCGGCGGGTCTTTGGGCATCGGCAACACCCATCGCTTCGGCGCAAGGCCTTCGCGCTCGTTCGACAAATCGACGGTCGAGTCGACGAGCGGGCGCGAGGGCCTTCCATTGAGCGATACCCGCGCATCGACATAAACCGACACGTCGCGGCCGCGCGTTCGGAAGTCGTCCCGGATCATGTGCGCAAACTGCAAGATCATGTCCGGCTGCGTGCTCATCATCCGCTCTTGCAGCGGTGTGAGGTAGTCGCTCGGAGCGACGTAAAATCGCTCACCCGTCGAGCGGTCGACGGCGCGGGCGGTGACGACGCCGTTCTTCTCCTGGAGCATCACCTTCCACGCAAACCGAAATCCCTCCTCCGTCCAGAGCACGTTGCCCGGATAAACGAGGAAGCGGAGGGGAAGGAGCGCCTGCACCACACAATAGACGGCGGCGACACGCATCCCGATCTTCGACGTCCATGCGGGTGCCGAGGGCGGTGACGAAGGTGCGCACCACCCTCGCCACAATCGCCGAGGCCAATCCGGCTCGAAGAGGATCGTGGCGAACGCGGGCATGAACCAGGGAAACATGCCGAGCTGAAAGAGCCGCCCGACGATGACATGGAATGCGAGCACGGCCGCGAACGCGAACGGTCGCGTCTTCCGATAGAGCAGCAGGAACGGAATCGACAAATCGAAGACCGCGCCGCCCCAGCTCATCAAGTAGGCCGTCGCCTCGTATCGAAAAATGGGTCCGATCAAGAACACGTCGGTCCCGCGCGCGAGCCAGATCCGAAGTGGCATTGCGTGGACGAGCCAATCGGGGCCGAGCTTCGCGACCCCGCCGAAGAAATAGACCAACCCGACTTGGTATCGGACGAGCCACAAGACCCAAGCCGCGGGCCAGGCCCGCGGAGCACGGCCGCGCCGCTTCGACCACCAAGCGTCGACGCTGCCATGATGGTGCAGGGGCAAGAGCGCCGCGAGCCCGGTCAGGAGCGAGACGAGATAATAGTGATTGAGATAGTGGGTCTTGTCGCAGAGGTGCGTATACGTGAAGAGCGCGAACAACGTCGCCGCCGAGACGCGGTAGAGTGCGCCCGCCGCGACGCCCAGCGCCGCCAGCGTCATCAGCGCATAGACCGCGTACATGCCCGACGCGGAGACCGGCCGGACCCACTCGAACCCCCAATAGGGAAAGTAGTGCCGAGGGTCGACGAAATGCTCGGCGACCCACCCTTTTGCGACGAATCGAATCGACGCGACCGCGACGAGGCCGCCGAGCGCGACTCGAAACGCGACGAGGCTCGCTGGGTCGACGGCGCGCGAAAGGCCGCGCGCCGCCCGGTCAGTCGCCGTCGTTGTCATTGAACGTCAGCGTCACACCGAGGACGGTCACGACGTCGCTCCCGATGATCTGCTTCAGTGCAATGACGGCATTGAATGCGGCTTCGAGCTCGGCAGGCGCTTCGGTGAGCGCCGCGGTCATCGCGACCGGAACGGCCTCGAGCGCCTCGAACGATTTGTCGATCGCATTGCGCACGTCGCTCACGAGGGCCTCGCTTCGGCTCCCCGCCATGTCGCTGAGACCGAGACCGTCCAGATCGCCGAATCGCCCTTCCCAAATCGCGTCGATGCCGCGAACGCGGTTCTCCACGTCGGCGAGGGAGCTGTCGGACAGGCGCGACTCTTCGAGCTCCGGCGCGGGCGTGCCGCCCGTCTTGAGGCCGAGCGGCGCGGCGATCAGGTTGGCGGCCGTGTCCGCGAGGAAGAGGATCTCGTTGACGAGCGCGTCGAGCGCGTCCTTCGGGCTCTTGTAGAGGTCGCTCGTCGTGCCTGCATTGCCGAACTCGTCGACGTAGGCGCCGCTCGACGGATCCCACGCCTCGCGCAGCGTCGTCGCCTTCGCTGCGAGGTTTTGCCCGAGCGCACGCGCGAACGCGGCACCATTGCCCTCGAGCCGCGCGACGACGTCTGCGTCGCTCGCCTCCGGATCGAAGAGCAGATACTCGAGCGCCATCATCCCTTTTCGGTTGGTGCCGAGCTTGTCCACCGACGCGGAGTCGAACGGGCCGCCGGTCGCAACGACGTCGTCGATGGCCGCCGGGTCCGCCACCCAATCGATGGCCGCGCTGAGATCACCCTTCACCGGGCCGAATGCGAACGCCTGGGATTGTTTCCACACGGCGCGCGCAGCGAGCCACGCCTCGCGTGCCGTCGCGAGTGTCGCCTCCGTCGGGCCGTCGGCGAATGCGCTCACTGCAGCTTCGAGCGCACCAGCGCTCGTGTCGAAGTCGACGAGCACGGGCAACATCACGTTGTCCGCGATCTGCCGGAGCATCGCGTTCTCGTCGAACTCGCCAGGGTCCGGACCCTCGTCGCAAGCCGTCAGAAAGTGCGCAGCACCACCGCCCGCCACGGCGCAGAGCGAGGCAGCGGCCGCTGCCCGAAGCAGATTGCGCCTCGAACGCGCTCGAGGCTTCGAGGCTTCGAGGCTGGGCGACGGGGAGACGACGGCATCTTCAAGCTCGGGCTGCAGCATGACGTCACGCTTTTCCGAAAAGGGATCAGAGAGATTGGAGGAATCGCACCAGCGCGGCCCGGTCGTCCGCCTCCATACCGCGGAATGCCTCGCGCGCGGAGAACGCTTCGCCGCCGTGCCACAAAATCGCTTCTTCGAAGCCGCGCGCGCGGCCGTCGTGGAGGAAGTATTGGTGCTTGTTCACCGTCTCGACGAGACCGATGCCCCAGAGCGGCGCCGTTCGCCATTCACGCTCGTCGGCGTCGTGATCGGGGCGGCCGTCGGCGAGATTTTCGCCCATGTCGTGGAGCAGCATGTCCGAATACGGTCGAATCGACTGATTCGATAGCGCGGGATATCCATCGAGGGTCCCCGTCTTGGCAGTCGGGATATGACAGCTCGTACACCCGGCTTGTTTGAACAGCTCTCTACCCCGCAAGACTTCGGGGTCGTCCACGTCGCGACGCCCCGGGACGGCGATCGTGTGCATGTAGAAGGTAATGCGATCGAGCTTGCTCTCGTCGACCTCGGGTTCTCCGCCGTCGACCGCTTCTTGGCAGTCGATCTCCACCGACGTACAAGCCTGCACGCCGTAGAGCGTCGTCGTGATCCCAATATCCTCGAGGAACGCGCGCGCGTTCTGCTGTTTGATCGTCGGCTCTGCGGCCTTCCACCCGAACCGCCCGAGGCGCTCTTCCTGCGCTTCGTCGTCCCAAACCCAATTCGGTTTGCCCGAGATGCCGTCGCCGTCTTCGTCGTCCGGGTCCGCGTGCGAGAGAATCGTCTCTTCGTCGATCGCGGCGAGGAGGCCCAATCCGACGAGCTGGCGGGCGACGCGCGGCGACACCATCGTGCCCTCCGCGAAAGGCCCAAAGGCCAGGTTCTCGAACGAATAGCGCGGGGCGCGGAGCTCGACCGTTTCGCCGTCGAGGTATTCGACGACGACCGGCTCCCATTCGACGACAGGCTCGCCCTCGGCTTCCAAACCCAAGATCGCGAGGTTCTGCAGCTGGTCGCCGTACGAGGGCTCGGCGAGGGGACCGCCGTGCGCATTCACGCCCGGAATGCTCAATCGAAAGAGCACATCCCGGAACGGCTCGCCCGGCTCGGGAGGTTGACCTCTACCGTCTTTGAAATGGCAGGCGGAGCATGACGTCGCGTTGTAGAGCGGACCGAGGCCGTCGGTCCCCTCCGCTGAGGCCGGCGCGGTGACCCAATTCCGATTGAAGAAGTGATCGCCGAGCGCGAACTCTTCGCGGCCGTCGGCGTCGAGGTTCTTCGCGGGGCGCGCGAATGCTTCGCGGGTGACGTCGAACACCGTCGTTTCGCCGCCGGACATCGCCTCCCCCGGCTCGGCCTCGAGCGGCGGGGGCTCCGTCTCGTCGGGCTCACACGCCGTGATGCACGCGGCCGCAACGAGGAACGCGAAGGCCGAACCGTGGGCGAACGGCGAGCGTCGTCTCGGGGGTCGCGCCCTCGATCCGTCGCATTCGCTCTCGCAGCCTGGTGCCTTCGCGTTCCCTAATGACATGTTCGTAATCGCTACTGACGGGTGCCTTACTCGATGATCAGCTCGACGCCGAGCGCCGTCGCGACGTCGACCGTCGTGTCGGTGAGCTTCTCGAGGCTGTCGATAGCAGCGGCGATCTTCTCGCGTCCACCGCCGGCGGTGTCGTCGACGATCGCCTGGTCGAAGGGCTGCGGAATGGCTTCGATTGCCTCTTTCGCGGCCGTGAGATCCGCCTTCATCTTCTCGTCGAGCGCCGCGTCGACCTTCTTGACGAGGTCGTCGATACCGGCGCCATCCTCGTCGCCGAGGCGGCCGAGGTAGACGTTCTCGATCCCCAGCAGGTCGTGCAGGTGGTCGATGTGCGTCGTGTCGGAGAAGCAAGAGTGCTCCTCCTCCTGGTCGCGCTCTTGGTACGCGTTGTTCATGCGCTCGGTCGAGAGCTCGGCGCCCGAGAGGCTGCCCATTCCGACGAGCATCTTGGTCAACGATTGCGTCGGATCGTCCCCGACGAACGTCGCTGCATAGCCCTCGCCCGGCTCCCACGCGTCCTCGACGAACTCGATGTCTTCGACGAGGAGCTCGGTCACCGCGCGCAGGTATTCGCCGCGGCGGTCTTGATTCGAATGCGTGCCCTCGGCGCCGACGACGTAATCGGTGAACGGGCGATTGCCCGGGCCCGTCTCGCTTTGGTCCTGGCCCCACAGAAGGAACTCGATCGCGTGGAAGCCGGCCGAGAGGTTCTTTTCGCCGCCGTTCTCGTTGGCCTCCGCGATCACCTCTTTCGTGATCTCCGGGAAGCCTTCGGGGTCATTGACGATGCCGACTTCCATCACCTCGTCGTTCGGGCCGAGCACGTAGTCGATGTAGAACTCGTCGAGCGGCCAGCCGTTGATGCGACCCTCGGGGCCCGTCTCTTCGTTGTCGATCGGGCCGCCGTAAAAGCGGAAGACCTCGGTCTCGAGGTACGCGGGGCGCGCCGCGACCCACGCGTCGCGGGCTGCGTCGAGCGTCTCTTGCGAGGGGGCGTCGACGAAGGCGTTGACGGCCGTTTGCAGGTCGCGCGCGCGGGTCAGGGCGATTTCGTATGCGTCGTGGACCTGTCCGGCATACCCGTCGACCACCGGCTGGATGTCCTGGTCGGTCAACGAGGAGCCGCCCCCGGACCCGCCGCCACCCGCAGCACCCGTGCCCGTATCGTCGCCGCACGCCGACGTCGCCGTCGCACCGAACAGCAGCGCGATCGCGCCAACCACACCGAGAGCCCCCTTCGTCGACCGGTTGTTCATCTGCTTGTTTTTCCTCGTCGCGGACACTTTTTAAGACTGTTGTTGAAAGTGATATTCACTTTTATTATCACCCCCTCCGCAATGCAAGATTTTCCATCACGCTGTTTGAAATCGCTTCGTTCGCCGGCGCTTAGCTGCCTGGCCGGCCTCTTCGTCTCCGCCATCGCTCCCGTCGCGTTCGCCGACGAGCCCGCGCACGAAGAAGAAGCGACGGTGCATGAGCAAGCGCCGCCCGCGACGAAGGAGAAGACAGCACCTGCCGAGCAAGCGCCGCCCGCCGACGCAGAGCTCGTCGCCGAGAAGCCGGCGGAGTCGGAGGCCGGCCCCACCGAGGTGCGCATCCTCGGTGAGAGCGACGAGCAGCTGCAAAAGGTGCCGGGATCGCGCGCGCTCGTGACCGCGAAAGAGATCAAGCGAATGGCGCCGCGAGACGCGTCCGAGGTGATCCGGCGGGTACCGAGCCTCACCGTCGCGTCCGAGGACGGCCATGGCCTGCGCCTCAACGTCGGTATGCGCGGGTTCGATCCGACGCGCAGCCGCTCCATCCTCGTGCTCGAGGACGGCGTCCCCATTTCGATCAACCCTTATGGTGAGCCGGATCTCTATTACTCGACGACCGTCGATCGCATCCGCGCGGTCGAGCTCGTCAAAGGATCCGGCGCCGTCTTGTACGGTCCTCAAACGATCGCCGGCGTGTTGAACTTCATCACGCCGTCGCCCCCGGATTCACGCGAGGCGCTCGCGGTGATGGAGGGTGGGCAGTTCGGCTTCTTCCACGCGCTCGCTCGTTATGGCGACGCGCAGGGCGACGTCCGTTACATGGCGCAGGCGTCGTTCCGCAGAGCCGACGGCCCGCGCGACATCGGGCTCGACGCGGTCGATCTCATGGGCAAGGTCGTCGTCCCGACGTCGTCGCGCGGCGAGATGCTCATCAAGCTCGGCTTCTATCACGAGCGTTCGGGCTCGACGTACGTGGGCATGACCCGCGACATGTTCGAGGCCGATCCGGAGCAGCCCTCGGTTGCGCCGCACGACCGCTTCGACGTGCAGCGAATCGAAGCCTCGCTCGTCCACACGCAAAAGCTCACCGACTGGGCGAAGCTCCGCACGCTGGTGTACGGCTACCTCACGGATCGGGTATGGCGCAGGCAGCGTTATGACCGCATACCGGTCGACGGTATCGATTACGAGCGGGTCGTGGGCAATCCGGATATTCCGGTCGGCGCGATCTATTTTCGAAACAACAGCATGATCCGCGACCGCCATTACCAGGTCGCCGGTATCGAGCCGCAGGTCGAGATGAAGGGGCTCACCGGCCCGGTTCGTCACACGTTGACCTTCGGCGCACGCTTCCACGCGGAGTTCGCGCAACGCGAACAGCGCGTCACCGACTTCATCACGTCGGAGGCAGGCGTGCCCGAGCTGAACGAGGCACAGCGCGTGCTCGCCGGGTCGGCCTACGTCCAGGACCGAATGGCGTTCACCGATTGGTTGCTGGTCACGCCGGGCGTGCGCTTCGAGCTCGCGGGCTACGAGCGCGCCACGCTGCGCGAAGAGGTCGACGGCGTCGCGACCGATGTCGACGTGCACGGCACGAGCACCGCGATCGGAGCCATTCCCGGTCTCGGCATCGTCGTCGGAACGCCCGACTTCAATGGCTTCGGCGGCATCCATCTCGGTTGGTCGCCGCCCCGTGTCTCCTCCGCCGTGACGCCGGACGGTCGCGATGCGCAGCTATCGGCCGAGCGCAGCACGAGCATCGAGGCGGGTGTCCGAGGTCGACCCGTCCCCGGGCTCAACTTCGAGGCCACGGGCTTCTTGACGATGTTCACCAATCAGATCGTTCCGGCGACGGCCTCGAGCGGCGTCCAGAGCGAGCTCGTCAATGGGGGCGCGACGCGCCACGCCGGTGTGGAGGCCTCGGGCACGGTTTCGATCGGCGAGCTCGCGGGCGTCGACTTCGACCTCGACGTCACGGCCCGTTACACGTTCGCCGACGCGCGTTATCGCGGTGGCCCATTCGATGGGAATTTGCTCCCGTATGCGCCGCAACACCACGCCTCGGCCGTCGTGGACTTCCAACACCCATTCGGACCGGGCGCGCAATTTTCGTGGTCGTTCGTCGGGCCGCAATTCACCGACGAGACCAATTCGGAGCTCGCGGACGCGACGGGACGGACCGGCGAAATCGACATTCAGAACGTGCTCGACGCCTCCATTCGGTGGACGATCGCGCAGGTGGGCCTGACGCCTTATCTGTCGATGAAGAACATGCTCAACGACGTCTACATCTCGTCACGCCGCCCCGACGGCATTCACACCGCGGGCTTCCGCCAGATCATCGGCGGGCTGAGGTGGGAGGGGCCGTAGCGATTTCGTAGCCGGCGCGCGACACGACGGTGCCGACGAAGGAGATCGAGATGTGCGGCGCGACGATCGACGGCCGAAAGGTCTCGATCCCGCCGTCGACGACGTTCGACAGCCAAACCGGGACCCGCACCTCCATCTCGAAATGGTCGAATCGAAGATGTAATGGGACGAAGACGGGCCCGCAGAACACCGAAGCGCGCAGGAATTCGTTTCGACCTTCTTCGTTGACGTCGAAGAGGTAGCCGGCGGAAAACCCGGCGCCGAAACCGAAATGGTCCCCGGGGCGGAATTGAAGCTCCGCGGCGGTACCAACAATAGCGACTCTATCGGTGTCGCTTCCGAGGTAGGCCGAGAAGACGTCGCCCTCGAACCATATCGCGTCTTGCCCCGAACCGGCGGCGACGAAGGCTTCGATCGCGAGCCGCCCGCCGGCGCCACCCAGGGCGCCGACCGTTTCGCTCGTCGTGATCGCAGGAAACGGCGGAATGATGCTCGCCTCAAGACGGACGCGATCCTTCTCGTCCGGAGGCGGCGGAGACAGGCACGGAGGAGACAGACACGGCTGCGGGGGAACCTCGGGGGGTGCCACGAGCTCCACCGTCACGCGATCGCCGAGCGCGACCTGAATCTGCTTGTCGGCATGCGTGCCGCTCACCGTTCGAAAGCTGATCGAGTGCGAGCCCTCGGGGACGAGCAGACCTTGTTTCGAGCGGTTCCAGTCGACGGGTCGATTGTCGACGAGGATGGTGCCGGTCGCCGCCGGGCCGACGATCGCGACGACGACGCGCGCCGATTTCGATTCGATCTCGCTCATCGTCTCGCGCAGCGCCTCGAGCGATCCGCCGCAGAGGATGTGCTTGATGCTCACCTCCGCGGCTGCCTCGTGAGCGCCGCTCTTGAAGAGCGCGCGCATCCAGGCGACGGCGATCTTGTCGTGCGGGACGGCGCGGTACGACTCCTCGAAAGCCCGCACCGCGCCGGCGAAATCGCCTGATTCGAAGCGCTCGGTGCCCTCGGCGAACAGGACCTTCGCCATCGATTTCGCGTCGGGGCTCGGCTCGGGCTGCGGGCACTCCGCGGGCCTTTCGGAAGGTGCGGCGGGCGCCTCTTCGGCACCGGCCGGAGGCTCTGCGGGCGGCTCTTCCTGTGCGCTCGCGATGCTCGGCAGCCCCAATCCGGACAAGGCCGAAGCGATCAGCGCGGCGCGCCTGCGCAAAATCGCCGCACGATCGACGCAATCATCCGGCAACGGCACGAGGCCATCATACGAGCCCCGCCGTTTGACGGTCGGTCGTTCGCATGCTCAGGTGAATTCACGTTCTTTTCGGCGGAGTGAATCGAGATGCGAAGCGGCCTCGTCCTAGCGTTGTTCGTCGCCGGTTGTGGTGCCCGGCCAAGGGAGGAGGCGCAGGTCGCGCCTTCCTATCCGACGCGGTCCCAAACGTCCGCCGCATCGACGCCGGCAACGCCGGCGGCTTCGGCAAGCGCCGATCCATTGCCGTCGAGCCAGCCGATAGCGACGACGTCACCGCTCGAATCCACCGCGCCCGCGTCGGAGGGGCAGGAGCTCCGCTCCGACTTGAGCATTCAGGAGATCGCACCCGGAGCCGGTCGACAGGCTACGAAGGGAAACAAGCTGACCGTCCACTACGTCGGCAAGCTTGCCAACGGGTTGGAGTTCGACAGCTCTCGAAAGCGCGGAACGCCCTTCACCTTCGAGCTTGGGGCAAAACACGTCATCGAGGGATGGGACCGCGGGCTCGTGGGCATGCGCGTCGGCGGCCAACGCCGCCTGGTGATCCCTCCCGCGCTCGGGTACGGCGCTCGAGGAGCGCCGCCGAACATCCCGCCGAACGCCGTGCTCGTCTTCGACATCGAGCTCGTCGCCATCGAATAGAAGCGGCTCCTCGCTACCCAAAACCTCTGCTAAAGACCCTGGCGCCATGACCTGGACTCGAGAACGCGTGCGCGAAGAGGTGATTCAAATCCTCAAGCCCCACGTGCAAGCGGACACTGCCCTCAGCGAAACGAGCCACCTCGTCGCCGACCTGGGCATCGACTCGCTCGGCGTGATGGAAGTCGTCGCGGACCTGGAGGACAAGTTCAAGCTCCACATCCCGGACGATGCGCTCCGCGAGGTGGACACCGTCGGGGACGTCGCGAAAGCGATCACGACGCGCCTTCAGAACGAGGGGAGGCTCGCCGAATGAGCTCGGTTTTCTCCCCGCGTACGGTCGTTCAGGCCATCGAAGACGCAGCGAAGAGCACCCAGACCGGTTACCGCTTCATCGGCGAAGAAGGCGGCGCCGAGCCGTTCTTCTCCCACGCCGGCATCGAGCGGGCGAGCGCTCGTTTCGGCGGTGCGCTGCAGTCCCTCGGGTTGCAAAAGGGTGATCGCGTCGCGCTCATTCTTCCGGACAACGCCGACTTCGTGTTCGCATTCCTCGGCGCCCTTCGCGCGGGCGTCATCCCGGTGCCGATCTATCCGCCCACCGGGCTCGGCAAGCTCGCCGGGTACCTCGACAACACGCTCCATATCGTCGAGCGCAGCGGCGCGAAGGTCCTCGTCACTTCCGCGGAGATCCGCCGCCTCCTCGGCACCGTGCAATCGCGCGCGCCCGAGCTCGAGAAGGTCGCCGACGTCGAGACCCTCAAGGCGCTCCGCGAAGAGCTGAAGCCGGTGCAGGTCGGCCTCGACGACATCTGTTTTCTCCAGTTCACGAGCGGTTCGACGTCACGCCCGAAGGGCGTCGTCCTCACGCACGCGAACATCGCCGAGAACGTCCACGTCATCATGGATCTCGGCCTCAAAGCGCAGAGCTTCGACAACGGCGTGTCGTGGCTGCCGCTCTATCACGACATGGGCCTGATCGGCTTCGTGCTCGCGCCGCTGTTCCACGTGAACTCGATCACGTTCTTGCCGCCGCTCCTGTTTTTGAAGCGGCCGGCGCGCTGGCTCGAGCAGATGTCGCGCCAGAAGGCGACGATCTCCTTCGGTCCCAACTTCGCCTACGCGCTCTGTAACAAGCGCATCAAAGACAGCGAGCTCGAGGGCCTCGATCTTTCGAGCTGGCGCGTCGCCGGCTGTGGCGCCGAGCCTATCCGCGCGGAGAACCTGCGCGCGTTCGCGGAGCGCTTCGGTCGCGTCGGCTTCTCGGAAAAGGCGTTCGTCGCCTGTTACGGAATGGCCGAGTCGACGCTCGCAGTCTCCTTCTCACCGGTTGGAAAGGGCCTCCTCGTCGATCAGGTCGACGGCCAAGCCCTCTGGTCGGCCGGCAAGGCCGAGCCCGTCGGCGAGGGCGCCGAGCGCGCCGCACCGGTCGTCGGCTGTGGCCCCGCGTTCGACCGCCACGACATCGGCGTGTTCGCAGAGTCCGACGCGGAGAGCCTCACGCCGCTCGGCGAGCGTACCGTGGGCGAGCTGCGGCTGCGCGGACCGAGCGTCATGCGCGGCTACTGGAACGACGCGGAGCTCACGCGCGAAGCCTTCGCCGGCGGTTGGTTGAAGACGGGCGACATCGGCTACATCGCCGAGGGCAACGTCTACATCTGCGGCCGCTCGAAAGAGGTCATCATCGTCAACGGCCGTAACTACTACCCGCAAGATCTCGAATGGGAAGCGAGCCGGGTGGAAGGCGTCCGCAAAGGCAACGTCATCGCGTTCGGCACGATGAAGCCCACGCACGATCGCGAACGCGTGATCATCGCCCTCGAGACGAGCGTCCCCGAAGGTGAAGGTCGCGAGACGCTCAAGGGCGACGTTCGCAAAGCCGTCCAGCAAGCGCTCGGCCTCACGGTCGACGACGTCGTTCCGGTGGATGCCGGCGTCCTGCCGAAGACGTCGAGCGGCAAGCTCCAACGCGCGAAGACCCGCGAGCTCTACGAAAACGGTGATCTTCTGGCGCGTACGAGCATTCGCCGATCGGACAAGGTCGAGGTCGTGAAGGAGGTCGTGAAGAGCCAGATCGGCTACTTCCGCCACGCGATCCTCGGGGGCCGCAAAGACCAACCCTGAAGGCGGTCGCTTTTTGACGGGTTTTCGAGCCGGCCGGGCGTTCGACGCCGGCTCGTTGCCCAGCACCGATCCGGCTGACGAGAACGTGATCAATCCGGGCCTGCCGGGGCATCAACCGGCATAGGCTTGGACAACATGTTGCGCACGTCGTGGATGAAACAGGCGATCTTCGCGCTCGGGGGCCTCTTGCCCCTGGTCGCGGCCTGCACCGTCGACGTCGACATGGGCCTGCGCTGCGACGACGGTGAGGTCCAGCACCAACCGGGCGACACGTTCGAGCGGGGCTGTCAGACCTGCACCTGCAACGCGGACGGCACCACCACGTGCGACGCGACGACGTGCGAATGTACGCTCGACGGCGCAGAGATCCCGTTCGGCGCCGCGGTCGCTGCCGGCGACGGTTGCAACACCTGCCAGTGCAATGAGTTCGGCGAGATCGAGTGCACCGACAATCCGTGCCCGACCTGCCCGGACGAAGCGCCGGCGTGCGACGACATGCCGCAGTACGACCCGACCTGCTGGTACGAGCCGTATTGCACCGAGTCGTTCGAATGGGAGTGCATCCCCCATTGCGCTTGTGACAGCCAGCCGGTGCCGACCTGCGACAAGCCGCCGCCCGGTTGCTATTTCGATTTGTATTGCGACCGAATGGCTTGGCAATGCGGCGATATCATCTGCGAGGATCCCTGCGCCGAGCCGCCATCCTTCGACTGCACCGACATCCAGACGAAGCCGGGTTGCTATGCGGAGTCCGTATGCGACCCGGTCTATGGCTGGGACTGTTTCGTCTACTGCGACCAATGCGCGGGTGATCCGATCGAATGCGGGCCCGACGCCGAGGCTGTCTGCACCGCGGATGGGAAATGGACGTGCGCGCCCCTCAATACGACGTGCGGGCGCACGATCGGCGTCGCCTGCGAACCGGATCCCGGAATGGGGTGCATCTCCTATCCGGTTTGCCACCTCGACGGTCAATGGGTCTGCCAATACGAATGCCCGACGGAGAACTGCACCGGTCCGATGCCGGAGTGTCCACCGCCCGGCGCCGGCAACTGCAATTACCAGCTGACCTGCGACCCGAACGGCACGTGGACCTGCGGCGAGAGCTGCTTCTGAGTCAGCTGCTTTTGGCGCGCCGCTAGCGTACTTCGGGTAAACCGCAAGCTTTCGGAGCCGCGACAGCTCGCAGCGGCCGAATGCCACAGCCTCACGGTCGCGCACGCACCTTCGGGCGCACAATCCCGTAGATTGTGGCTGGCACTCGCCTAGCAAGCTGCGCCCCCATGCGAACCGCGACCGTGGCAGGTGCCGCACTCATCGCACTCGTCGGCTTCACCCGGGAGGCGCACGCCGAAGACGGTGGCGGGATGCAGAGCCCCTTCGCATTCGGGCTCGGCTTGTTCTTGACCGGTGTCGGCACGGCCGGGCTCGCCGTAGGCGGTCATCTCTTCACCGCCGGCGACGACGCATGCGAGGGCCTCAGCCCGAATGCGATCCCCACCCTCGCGCAAATCGACACCTGCATCGAAGGCACGAATCAGCAGGTGGGCGGCATCGTCGCGATGGTCACTGGCGGCGCATTCGTCATTGCGGGCCTACCGGTCATGATCCTCGGCGCATTGCCGGCGGACCGTCCCGAATCGGCGAAGGTAATCGTCCATCTTCAGCCGACCGGCGGAGCGTTCGAGCTCAAGTTCTGAACCACCATTCAACGACGACGATCGCGGGCGCGACCACGAGTCGCGCCCGCGTCGTTTTGTTCGCGTCGCCCGATGCACCATTGCGATCGCGTCGTCGCATGCGAAGCCGACGACACCAATGCGATCCTCAATGACCGTCGCCCGACGACCACATGATCGCCGAATGCGCACCATCGACCATTCGCGATCTCGCACATCGCAATCGCGAGGTGCGATCTCGAAACGTGCAAATGGCGCCAATGTCCCCGCGCCGCCACAACTGTGGGAGCGCTGCAATCCACAACCATTGACGCGCAATTCGATTCCTGCATTGAACACGGTGGAACATCACTTGCGAAGAGCGCTCCTCGACGACGCCGGCAAACGAAACCGGCCCACCAAAAGGAGTCGCGATGAACAAGATCGCATTCGTGTCCACGATGGCCGGCAGCTTCGCATTGCTCGGCGTCACCAATGCATTCGCCAACGGCAGCGAAGAGTGCGAAGCCGACGTCCATGCCGCCTGCATGGTCGGCTGCGAGGCCGACGCCGAGCTCTCCTGCGAGCTCGACGCCCAAGTCCAATGTGAAGCCGAATGCGATGTCGATGTGTCCGTGAACCTCCAGCTCGGCTGCGAGGTCGATTGCGCGGCCCAATGCCTCCTCGGCGTCGAAGCCGATTGCTACGCGTCGTGCTGCGCCGAGGTCGACGCAACCTGCGAGCTCGCCTGCGAGGCGTCGTACTCCGACGAACAGCTCTGCGCCGAATGCAAAGCGGGATGCGAGGTCGACGGACACCTCGCTTGCGAAGCGAGCTGCGAGGCGAGCGTGGGCCTCGATTGCGCGCTCGAGTGCACGGCAGGTTGCGTCGCAGGCCTCGACGTCTGCGCCGACCTCGAGTGCAGCATCGGCTGCGAGGCCGAGCTCGAGCTCGAATGCTGCGCCAACGCGCACCTCGAATGCGACGCCGGTTGCTGGGCGCAGGCCGAGCTCGAATGCAATGGCGACGGCGACG